>WGMK01000010.1 GCA_016125095.1 Candidatus Hydrogenedens sp.
CAGCCTATGAGCCTCTGGGGTCCGCTTCCACTTTTTCTTTCACAATCGCGTCAAGCGTTTTTCTACAGAGAAGCGGGTCCGGACGGTGCGTGGCGACCATTCTGCCTCACGTCACTCCTTCCCCAAGAGTACCTGCAGCCGCGTTCTGCGCCGGGCCCGCTCTCTTTGATACGCCGCTTGACAGCGCCCTCATCAGTGGAAACAGGGCCGGAAGCGACATGGCGACCATTCTGCCTCACGTCACTCCTTCCCCAAGAGTACCTGCAGCCTAGCTTCCGGCCCTGTTTCAACGCTTTTTCCCGTGCAATTCCCGCCTCATCGCGTCCGCATTGAGAGGCACGCACCAGTTTGGTATAGTCCTGCTTTCGCGCTTCCCGCGCAGTCCGCGCCGGCGCGCTTTAAAGGACACCCGCGAACCGATGATTCCACACGCCACCCCCCGCCGATTTCTGGCCGTTCTCGCGGCCGCCCTGTTTTGCGCTCCAATGCTCCACGCCCAGGATATCGGCGTCTCGGCCGATCAGATCGATCGCGCCGTGGCGCTCGTCAAGCCTGCGTTGGTGCGGATACATGTGGTGGAGACGTATTACAGTGAAGGGCGCGAGCTCAAGTACGAGGCCTCCGGCAGCGGCGCGGTCATCACGCCCGAGGGTCATGTCATCACGAATCACCACGTGGCAGGCCATGCGAAGCTGATCACCTGCACCTTTTCCGACAAGGAAGAAATCGCCGCGGAACTGGTGGGTACGGATCCCCTTACGGATATTTCCATCATCAAGCTGACGCCCGACACGCCGCGCGAGTTTCCCGTGGCGAAATTCGGCGATTCCGACCAGGTGCGCGTGGGCCAGGCCGTGTTGGCCATGGGCAGCCCGCAGGCGCTGTCGCAGTCGGTGACCATGGGCATCATGAGCAACACCGAGATGATCCTGCCCTCGTGGATGGGCGACGGCGGCGGCCTCGAGCTGGACGGCGAGAACGTGGGCGCGCTCGTGCGCTGGCTCGCGCACGACGCCGACATCTACGGCGGCAATTCCGGTGGTCCGCTGGTGAATCTCGACGGCGAGATTATCGGCATCAATGAGATCCGGCTGGGGCTCAGCGGCGCCATTCCGGGGAATTTGGCCAAGTCCGTGGCGGATATCCTCATCGCTAAAGGCAGCGTCGAGCGCGCCTGGCTGGGGCTCGATGTGCAGCCCCTGCTCAAGCATTCCGGCGAAGAAGACGGCGTACTGGTGTCGGGCGTGGTGAAGGATTCCCCGGCGGATGCCGCCGGCGTACTCTCTGGCGATATCCTGCTTGCCGTCGGCGACACGCCGGTCACGGTCAAGTTCGACGAGCAATTGCCGGACTTCAACATGCTGGTCGCGCAACTGCCCATCGATACACCCGTTTCGCTTCGGGTTCGCCGCGAAGGGGCCGAGCAGCAAATGACGGCCACACCGAAGGTGCGCGAGCCGCAGGAGCCGGAAGAATTCGAGATGAAGCAGTGGGGGATCACCGTCCGCGATCTCTCCGAGATGATGGCCAAGGAAATGAAGCGCTCGAGCGCCGATGGTGTGCTCATTACGAGTGTGCGCCCGGGCGGTCCGGTGGGCAGTGCCAAGCCGACGCTCAACGAAGGCGACGTGATCGTGGGCGTAGGCGAGCAGGACGTGAAGACCGTGGCGGACCTGGTGGATGCCACGCACGCGCTGACCGAGAATGCCGCCGATCCCGTGAGCGTGCTCACGCGCTTCGAGCGCAAGACCGGCCAGTTCGTTACCGTGGTCGAGGTGGGCGTCGAGGAGATTACCGACCCGGGCCTCGAGGTGAAGAAGGCCTGGCTGCCCGTGGAGACGCAGGTCATCACGCGCGATATCGCCAAGCTGCTGGGCGACGAGAATATGACGGGGTTCCGGGTGACGCGAGTGTTCGAGGAATCGACCGCCGATACGGCGGGCCTCGAAGTGGGCGACCTGATTCTCGGCGTAGACGGAGAGAACCTGACGGCCTCCGCGCCCGAGCACTACGAGGAGCTCGAGGCGCTCATCCGCCAGTACCGCTCCGGTACGAAGGTGGCCCTGCAGGTGCGGCGCGACGGCAAGGATCAGGACATTGAGGTCGAGCTGGTACGCGCGCCCCCGGTTGAGCGCGAGATGAAGAAATACCGCGACGAGGACTTCGAGTTCACGGTGCGCGACATTACCTTCTTCGACAAGTCTTCGGAAAAATGGGCGCAGAGCCAGCGCGGCGTGATGGTGCACCAGGTGAACCCCGGCGGCTGGGCGGCTTTGGGCGGCCTGGCCAACGGCGACCTGATTGTGCAGGTGGCCGCCGACGGCATCGGCAGCGTGGAAGACATCGAAAAGGCGATGCACGCCGTGCGCGAGCGCATGGAAAAGGCCATCGTGTTCAAGGTGCTGCGCGGCATCCATACCCTCTACATCGAAATCGAGCCCAAGTGGAATACGCTGGACACCAAGAAAGGATCGGCATGAGCATTCGCGGCATTCTTTTCATCGCATGCGTTGCGGCGGGCGTCGCATCGGCGCAGTCTCCCGAAACGGTGGAGCAGGCGCGGGCCGTGTTTAAGGCGAACAAGGCCGCAGTCGTCACGGTCGAGCTGGTCATCAAGGAAAAGATGAGCATGTTCGGCCAGGCCTCGAATGAATCCGAATCGAAGGTGAGCGGCACGGGCACGGTCATCGCGGCGGACGGCCTCACGGTCATGTCGCTGACGGCGACCGACCCGAACAGCATGTTCGCCAACATGATGCCCGCGGGCATGGACGATCAGTTCGACATGGATTCCGAGGTGACGGACGTCAAGATCATCCTCGACGACGGCGCGGAGCTGCCGAGCGAAATCCTCCTGCGCGACCGTGATCTTGATCTCGCGTTCGTGCGCCCAAAAGCGAAACCCGAGGCCGAATTGGCGCACGTCGATTTGGCGGATAGCGTGGATGTGGACATCCTCGACTCCGTCGTCATTCTCGACCGTACCGGCAAGGTGGCGAACCGCGCGGCCAGCGTCGTGCTCGCACGGGTGGCGTCGCTGGTGGAAAAGCCGCGCCGTTTCTATATGACCGATTACGCGCAGTCTACCGGCGGCCTGGGCGCGCCGGCCTTCACGCCCGAAGGCAAACTCGTCGGCGTGCTGATGCTCCGCATGATCCGCAGCAATGACCACGGCGGCGGCATGATGTCGGCGCTGGGCGGCGGCATGCAGGATTCCATGGCGCTGATTCTGCTGCCCGCGGCCGAAGTTCAGGAAGGCGCCAGCCAGGCGCCGCCGCGCGAAGAAGCCAAGACGGAGTAGGAGCGGGGCCATCATTCCGGAAGCGCGAATCGCAGACCTGCGCGGACAGACGGTGCTGGTCACCGGGGGCGGCAAACGCCTAGGCCGCGCCATGGCGCTGCGCTTCGCGCGCGAAGGCGCCGACGTCGTCATCCACTACGGGCAGTCGCGAGAAGCCGCAGAGGCCACCGCGCAGGAGGTCCGTGATGCCGGCGTGCAAGCATGGACCTTAGCGGCCGACCTGGCGCTGGCGGGTGCGGCGGAAAAGCTCTGGAATGCGGCCCATGAAGTCTCCGGCAATATTGACGTGCTGGTGAATTCCGCCAGCATCTTCCCGGCGGGCACGCTGGATACCCTCGATGAGGCCACGTTGCTGGGGAACCTGCGCGTGAACACGCTGGCGCCGCACGGGCTGCTTCGCTGCATGGCGCGTTCGGACCGCGCCGGTTGCGCCATTAACCTGCTGGACTCGGCCATGAAGACCTACGACCGAGGGCACGTGGCGTATCACCTCAGCAAGCGCGCGCTGTACAGCCTGACGCGCATGGCCGCGGTGGAATACGCTCCGCGGTTGCGGGTGAACGGCATTGCGCCGGGGCCGGTGCTGCCGCCGCCCGATGCCGATGCGGCCTATCTCGAGGCGCGCGGGGCGGAGACGCCGCTGCAGGCCTACGGTTCGCCCGAACACGTGGCCGAGGCGGCGGTGTTCCTGGCGCGGAGTACCTATGTGACCGGGCAAGTGATTTATATTGACGGTGGCAATCATCTCAAGGGAAGCATGTATGAGTGACATTCCGCTGGACCGCATTCACATCCGCGGGCTGCTGGTGCGGTGCATCGTGGGCATCAACGACGACGAGCGCGAGAACAAGCAGGACGTGCGCCTCGGCGTGACGCTCCACGCGGACCTGCGCAAGGCCGGCGCGTCAGACAATATCGACGACACGGTCAACTACAAGGGCATCAAGCAGGCGCTGTTCAAGATGGTGGAGGCGTCGGACTATTTTCTCATCGAGCGGCTGGCCGACGAGGCCGCGCGCGTGTGCCTGCAGGACAAGCGCGTGCGGCGTGTGGACGTGGTGGTCGACAAGCCCGGCGCGCTGCGGTTCGCCGAAAGCGTGGCGGTCGAGATCACCCGCTATCAAGAGGGCTGAGCCGTGGCGGCGGGGGAGGCCGTATACGTCGCGCTCGGCGGCAACATCGAGCCGGAACGGCACCTCGCCCTCGCCCTGGAAGCCCTTGCGGCGCAGTTCCGCATCGACGCCCTTTCAGGCGTGTACAGCACGCCCGCCATCGGCCGGCCCGAGCAAGCGCCCTACCTCAATGCCGTGGCGCGATTCGACTGCATGCTGCCGCCGCGCGAATTGAAGTACGGCGTGCTGCGGGCGATTGAAGACGACCTCGGGCGCTTGCGCTGTCCCGATAAGTTCGCCGCAAGGAATATCGACATCGATCTGCTGCTCTACGGCGATCGCGTGATCGACGAGCCGGGGGTGGAGGTGCCGGACGCGGACATTCCCGAGCGTCCATTTCTCGTGCGCTGCCTGCTCGATATCGACCCGGACCTCGAGCTGCCCGGGCGGGGACCGCTCCGGAACTTTGTGTCCGCCGAATCCGAGGCGCTGACGCCGCTGGAAACCTTCGTCGCGGAGTTTCGTCGGTGGGTGACGTGACGGCCTCCGGCATGCGCGGCCTGAGGCGCGGCGCGCTGCTCTGGCTGGCGGTCGGCGTCGTGGGCATCGCGCTCCGCGGCGTGCGTTGGGAAGAGAGCTACGAGCGTGCCCAGGCCATGCTAGGCATCATCCCCTACGACCACGGCCATCCGCTCTATGTCTACGGCTGGAACGCTTTCTCGATTCACTACTACCTGAGCGCACTCGTCATGCGCGTGTGGGACAGCCCGCTGCTCGTGTGCGGCGTGCGGGATCTGTTGTGCGTTTGGGCGGCGCTGCTGCCCGTCTACTTCCTCGGCGCGCGTGTGGCGCGGAATCCCTGGGGCGGCCACCTCGCCGCGGCCTTCATCCTGGCGAACGCGCATCAGATATTCCGGAGCTACTACTCCATCAACGTCTGGCCGTTCATGTTCACCTCCGGAGAGATCGGCTTCGGCTGGGCGCTGGGCGTGGCAGCGGGGTGGGCCTGGGGCCGCTGGGGCTTGGGCTTCTTTATGCTGGGCATGATGCCCGTGGTGCACATCGGCCAGATGCCGCCGGTGCTGGCGGTGGGCATCGCGATGGCTGCGGGCTTGCTGGTTTATGGCCAGCCCGAAGAACGCCGCCGCATGGTGTTGGGCCTGGGTGCCGGGCTCGCGGTGACGGCCCTGTTCGTCGTGCTGCATCACTTCCTGCATGCACCGTATGCCGCAGATGGGCCCTACGCGGCTTCCGGCGATGGCATCGAAGTGTGGAAGCGCTTCACCTTCTACGAAGACATCCACCGGCGGCCGGGCGTGCCGCCGCGGTTCGGACCTTTCGCGCATAGCCAGTTGGCGCTCTTGGCGCTGCCTTTGTTGACCATTGGGTGGATGTGGAGGCACCGCGCACGGCAAGACAGCCCGCCGAAACCGGTCAATATGAAAGATGTGGCGGTAGCCTCCGTATTCTTTCACTACGCACTCGCCTGCTGCGGTGCCGTGTGGATCGCCAGCGCGGGACAGGGGCTGATCGGGCCGGACACGCCGTTCTGGCTCATCGGCTGGCTGCCTTACCGGTTGCCGAATCATGCGGGCGCGCTGCTGGTGGCCCTGAGTGCCGGTATGGCCCTGTCCGGCCGGGCGCGGGGTGTGGCGCTGGTGGCGGTAGCCTGGCTGGCGCTGGCGCCGCTGGGTGCCTGGATATTGCCCGAGGCCGTCCAGCAGCGCTATATCGCCCCGACCGAGGGGCCGTTGTTCCTGTTGCTCGGCGGCGTGTTCGCGGCGGTCGGCGTGGAACTTCGGGATTCTCCGGGGTTCCTGCGCGGGTGTCTCGCGGCGTGTGCGGCCGTGTGGGCCTACGCCGCCTGGCACAATCAGTTTCTGGCGGCCTTGGTCGTGTGTGGCGCCGGGGCGTATTTCGTGCTGGCGGCGGTTGGCTCGCGGGTACGCTCGCCCTACCGATTGCCGGAGGAAGATGGCTCGCGGGTACGCTCGCCCTACCGGGGGGTGGCGCTGGCGATTGCACTCGTCGTGGCAGGGCAACTGGCGAAGGAATACCAGACGCGCGAACACCTGCCGCGCGATGCCTTTGAGCAGGAAGCGCGCGCTTACCTGCAGGCCCATGCCGCGCCGGAAGACGTGCTGCTGGCCCCCTTTACCACCATCAACTACCAGGAGAAACTGGGCCAGCCGGTCTTCGCCACCTTCGAAACCTACCTGTTCATTCCGTACCTGCGGGATATCGCGCCGACGATCGAGCAGATGCTGACCGATGCCTACGGCATCCGCTTCGGCGAGCCATGGAGCCAGGACGTATCGGTGTGGGAAAGACGCACGCCGGAGGAATGGCAGGCGCTCGGAGAGCGGTACGATATCGCCTATGTGCTCGCGCCGAAAGGCGCCCATATCGCGCTCGAACCGGTGCTTGAAGGCGGGCGCCGGGTGCTCTACCGCATCGCGCCGTAGTCCGCATTGCGGTTCCGACCGGGGTTGAAGTACACTACCGGTCCGCCCTCCCCCGTATGCAATCAGGGCCATTGCGCCCGCTACCCCCGGATTTCCCGTTCATGACACCGATAGAAAAAATCCGCAATCTTGCGATTATCGCCCACATCGACCACGGCAAGACGACGCTGATCGACAGCATCTTCCGTTCGGCGCACATTTTCCGCGACAACCAGGCCGTGCACGAGCGCGTGATGGACAGCAACGAAATCGAGCGCGAGCGCGGTATCACCATCCGGGCCAAGCACTGCACGGTCAGCTGGCAGGACTACCTCATCAATATCGTGGACACGCCCGGCCACGCGGACTTCTCCGGCGAAGTCGAGCGCGTGCTCTCCATGGTCGACTCCGTGCTGCTGCTGGTGGACGCCAACGAGGGCCCCATGCCGCAGACCCGCTACGTGCTCATGCGCGCGCTGCGTCTCGGCCTGTCCCCTATCGTCATCGTGAACAAGGTCGACCGTCCGAATGCGCAGCCCGACAGCGCCCTGAATAAGACCTTCGACCTCTTCGTCGAACTGGGCGCCACCGACGAGCAATGCGACTTTCCGGTGCTCTACGGCAGCGGCCTGAACGGCTGGCTCGTGCGCGATCTCGAGACCGAGAAGCACGAGGGCATGGAGGCGCTGTTCGAGACGATTGTGCAGCACGTACCGGCCCCGGCGGGCGACCCCGAGAAGCCTTTCCTCATGCAGGTGAGCGCCATCGGCTGGGCCGACCACATCGGCCGCACGGGTACGGGCCGCATCATCCAGGGCCGCGTCCGCACGGGCGAACGTATCCGCCGCACCGGCTCCGTTTGGAAGCACCCGGAGGCGCACCTGGCGCAGCCCACCCGCGAGCACGATAGCTGGGAAGCCGGCGAGTCCTTCGAGGAGAAGGTCGCTTACCTCTGGATGAACCAGGGTCTCGACAGCGTGCCGGCCGAGGTTGCCAATGCGGGCGACATCGTCACCATTGCAGGTCCCAAGGACGTGAACATCGGCGATACCTTCTCGGCGCTCGAACTCGAGAACCCGGCGCTGCCGCCGCTCGAGATTGAGGAGCCCACGGTGTCCATGCTGTTCCTCGTGAACTCCGGTCCCTTCGCCGGGCGCGAGGGCGAGGCCGCTACGCTCCGCCGCCTGCGCGACCGCCTCGACAAGGAACTGCGCACCAACGTGGCCCTGCGTGTGGAAAATGCCGAGCGCGGCGACGGACTCAAGGTGTCCGGACGCGGCGAACTTCACCTGGCGATCCTCATCGAAGAAATGCGCCGCGAGGGCATGGAGCTCTGCGTGTCGCCGCCCGAAATCATCACCCGCCGCGACGAGGCCGGCCACCTGACCGAGCCGGTCGAGGAATTGACCATCGACGTGCCGATGGAATTCCAGGGCACGGTTATCGAGCGCCTCGCCCAGCGCAAGGGCGAACTCAAGCACATGCACAACGAGGGCAGCGGCCTGGTGCGTCTCGAGTTCATGATCCCCACGCGCGGTCTAATCGGCTACCGCAACGAATTCCTGACCGACACCCGCGGCCTCGGCATCATGGCGTCCCGCGTGGTGGGCTACATGCCGTGGGCGGGCGAGATTAATCCGCGCACGCGCGGCTCGCTGGTGAGCATGGAAACCGGCGAGGCCACCAGCTATAGCCTGGAGAACCTCCAGCAGCGCGGCACCCTGTTCGTCGGGCCGCTCGACAAAGTATACGAGGGCATGATCGTGGGCGAGAATTCCCGCCCCGAGGATATGCCCTGCAAGCCGACCAAGAAAAAGGCGCTCACCAACCACCGCGCTGCCGGCAAGGACCACAACGACGGGCTCGACGTGCCCCGTCGCCTCACGCTGGATACCGCCCTCGAGTGGATAGCCGACGACGAACTGGTCGAGGTGACCCCGAAGAGCATCCGCGTGCGCAAGGCCGTGCTCAATGCCGAGGAACGCAAGCGGGTGGAGAAGCGCCAGACCGCCTAGTACCGCCGGGCATCCGCTCGTTTGCGCGGATGCGGATTGTGTGAGATACTTTGCGGGTGGAGCAAGCGGGCGCATCGGGCGCCACCCGCCGCCGGGGACACGTGTGCGGCGCAGGGGAGGCTCCCGGGGAGTTTCCGTGCGTCGTTCTCTTTTTCTTGCGTGCGCACTGTGCGCTTTTTCCCTGCTTGCATCCCAGCCGTCGCAGGCGGAATCCGGTCTAGAGAAGGCGAATGCCGGCTTGCCGGTCATCGAGGATTTCTCGGAGTCGACGCTCCGCGATGACGCCTTTACCAATACCCGCTGGGTCGACAGCGAGGCAGAACTCCGGCAGCAATTCCTGAAATCGCGGCGGACGCGCTGGAACACCTTCATGGGTGAATTTAACGCCGGCACCGATGCGTTGAGTTCGACTGCCGGCGTCCTTGCCGACTTTAACGGCGACGGCTATCCCGACCTGGCCGTGGCGAACAACGGGGCCACCAACCGGCTGGTGCCCGGCGACGGCAGCGCCGAACCCTTCGACGCCGTGGGCACGGGGCTCAATATCGGAACCGAGAGCGAGAATTCCGAGTCGGTCGTCGCGGGCGATGTGGACAACGACGGCGACATCGACGTGGTATTCGGCAACCAGGCTGGCGCGCCGATCCGCCTCTACCTCAACAACGGCAGCTCTGATCCCTTTAATTTCGTGGCGTCCATTGTCGTGGGTGATACCTCCACCACAACCGACGAAATGGCGCTCGCGGATTTCGACGGCGACGGGGACCTCGATCTGTATGCGGGCAAGCTGCAGAGCGACAACCGCATTTTCTACAACGACGGCTCCGCGAATCCCTTCGCCGCGGCGGGCAATGGCATAGCGCATGGCGATTTTGTAAACACGACCGGCCTTGCTGCGGGCGATGTCGATGGCGACGGGCTCATCGATATCGTGACTGCGGGCAACCTCGATACCTTCGGCGCGGGCAATACCGTCTACTTTAATGACGGCGCGGGCGATCCTTTCGACAATGCCGTCCGTTTCGATTTCTCCTCGTTCAGCGATGACACCCTCGATATCGCGCTGGGCGACCTGAACAACGACGGGCTGCTCGACATCGTCTGCGGTCAGCTGGACCAGGCGAATACCTACTTCTTGAACGAGGGCGGGCTCACGCCCTTCGGCGGTCCGCAGATTGATATCAGCAATGACGTGTTCGATACGCATGGCATCGCACTGGTGGACATCGACAGCGACGGGGACCTGGATGTTGCGGTATCGGACTTCAGCGGGTCGCCGAATATCGTCTACAACAACGGTGCCGCCACCCCCTTTAGCGCCGCATCGCTGGTAGAGCCGCTCAATTTCTCCTCCGACAACGGCTACAACGTTCTTGCGGGAGATCTGAACTACGACGGCCTTCCGGACATCGTGACGATCAACAACTTCGGCCAGGCGAATACAAGCTTCATCAACAACGGCAATGAAGACTCGCCCTATAACCCCTCGGTTGCGGGCGATAACGTCGGCGCCACGGTGGATCAGTGTGCCGCGATCGCCGTGGCGGATATCAATGGCGATGGCCGACCGGATATCGTCCAGGCAGGCAATTTTTCCGGCGGCACCCCCGCGCCAAGCGCAGTCTATTACAACAACGGCAGCGAAACGCCATTCTCTGGCGTAACGCCGGAGTTCTTCGGTAACAATCAGGTGACGCGGTCCGTGGCGGTCGGCGACCTGAATAACGATGGCAATCCGGATGTGGTCCTGGGCAACTTCGGCGAGCAGAACCGGTACTTCATCAGCAGTGGCGCACCCACAAATCCCTATTCGCCGGGTGTGGGCCTGACGCTGGGCACGTCGAGCCGTGATACCACCTCCATCGCCCTGGCCGACATCAACCACGACGGCTTCCTGGATGTGGTAGAGGGCGTCGCCAACAACGCCTCGAACCGTGTTTACTTGAATGATGGCATCGGCTCGCCCTTCGATACCGCCACCTCAGGGGACGTGATTGGCACCAGCACCGACAACACCAGCGCGATCGCGGCGGTCGATGTGAATGGCGACGGCTGGGCCGATGTGATTTCGGGCAACGTGGCACAGCTCAACCGCGTGCATTTCAACAACAGCGGCACCTTCAGCGGCGCGGGCACGGCGGTGGGGAGCGATACCGACGCCACCTCGGCTATCGTTGTCGCCGACATGAGCCGCGACGGCCGGCCCGATCTGCTCGCGGCGTCGAGCGCCCTCAACCAGCGCTACAAGTTTTATCTGAACAACGGCACGGCCACCGCCTTCGACGGCGTTATCGCCCAGCAGTTCGGCTTGGCGGCCGACCAGGCGACCTCGCTTGCCGTGGCCGATATCGACGGCGATGGCGATCTCGATGTGCTGGCAGGCTGCTTCGGCAGCGATCGCGTATTCCTGGGCGACGGAGATGATGCCCCGCTGGATACGACCTCCAGCCTCATTGTCGCGGGCGCCGGGGCCAGCCAGACCGAGGAGGTGGTACTGGCCGATTTCGACAACGACGGCGGTATCGACTGGGCGGCCGGACATTCGAATGGCCGGTCGACTACGTTCCGCAACCTGACCACCACTCGGAGCTTCGGCTTCGCAGATACCGGTGTGCTCGTCGGGGCAGGGACCCAGACTACCCTCGCGACCCTGCTGTACGACCTAGATGCCGATGGCGACTTGGATTTGGTCGAGGTCAACACCGGAAGTTCCGGACCCTTGCTCTATCGGAACACGGGCGCGCCCGGAGCGGCCGATTTTTCGGGGACGCCCACGCCGATCGGAGACGACACCAGCAATGTGACCTGCGCGGCGGCGGGCGACGTGAATGCGGACGGTCTGCCTGATCTGGTGCTGGGCCGTAGCAACAAGACCAACCTGCTCTTTCTAAACGATGGGGCAGGAGATCCGTTCGATACCGCCGGTACCGGCCTGAACATCGGCACCGATGCCGACGACACGCGAGCCATCGCCATCGCGCGCATCAATTCGGATGTATTCCCCGACGTATTGACCGGAAACGCCGGTGGCTCGGGTGAATTGAATCGACTCTACCTGAACCAGGGCACGGCGGATCCCTTCGCTGGGGTGACCAATGGCGAAGGTATCGGAACCGACACGGAGCGCACCCTCGCGATTGCCGTGGCCGATGCGAACGGCGATGGCTTGATTGATTTCGTCGCCGGCAACGATGGCGCGGTGGACCGGTTCTATGCGAACGAGGGCGACGCCAATCGCTTCACCGTTATCACCAACGGCGTTGCCTTGTCCGGCAGTGCGTTGAATACCCGGGCGATAGTCTTGGCAGACACCGACTTGGACGGCGACCTCGACGTGATTACCGGCAATCTTGGGCAAGTAAACCAGATCATTTTGAACGATGGCTCAGAGACGCCCTTCTCGTCCACGCCTCCCATCACGCCTGTCGGCACTTCCACCGATGACACCACCGGACTTGCCGTCGGTGATTTCGACGGCAACGGCCGCCCCGACGTCCTCACGACCAACGGAGTCGCTTCGCACAAGATCCACTTCAACGCGAGCGACTCCGGCTTCGCCGCATCGGACGATGGGCGCGCCGTGGCGAGTACGGTGGCCACGGCGACTTGTGTTGCCGTGGGGGATGTCGATCTCGACGGCGACCTCGACTTTGTGGCTGGTAGCGATGACGTCGGGAGCGCCCTCTTCCTCAATCGGC
The DNA here is from genome assembly GCA_016125095.1 of Candidatus Hydrogenedens sp. Lineage (GTDB taxonomy): Bacteria > Hydrogenedentota > Hydrogenedentia > Hydrogenedentales > JAEUWI01 > WGMK01. Next base: position 12,571 of record WGMK01000010.1, read on the forward strand.
GATTCAGCAACGCGCTCGGGCAAGTGCGGTCGATCGCGACGAACACCGGCGAGTCCATTTCGGCAGCGCGCCTTACGGCGGCGGATACCACCGCCTCCGGCTTGCCCATCAACTATTACTTGTCGAACGACGGCGGCGCACAATGGTTCCAGGTGGATTCCGGCAGGTCCTTCATTTTTCCGAGCCCGGGCAACGACCTCCGCTGGCGCGCCGAACTGGGCTCCTTCTCGCCGCTGCTTTCGCCATCGGCTTCGACGGTGAAGGTGGAAGGAGACAATCCGCCCAGCGCGGTCTGCCAGGATATCGACCTCGAGCTGGATGAATTCGGCAACGCAACGCTGACCGCGGCCGAGGTGGACGGGGGTACCACCGACGACCTCAGCACGCCGACGCTGGATATCGATATCACTTCGTTTACCTGCGCGAACCTCGGTCCGAATACGGTGACCCTGGTCGCGACGGATGACATCGGCCAGGAGGCCAATTGCACGGCCACGGTAACCGTGAAAGATGTTACTCCGCCGGTCATCACCTTGAATGGCGCATCCCTCGTACTCCTCGAATGCGGCGACACGTACTTCGAGCCGGGCGCTGCAGCGAACGATAGCTGCGGCGGCGACCTGACGGGCTTCGTTTCCATTGGCGGCGATGCGGTCAATATCAACGTGCCCGGGGATTACGTCCTTACCTACGATGTGGCAGATGCCTCCGGCAACAGCGCAGTGCAGCAAATCAGGACCGTCACGGTTTCCGATACCACGCCCCCGTCGATTGCCCTCATCGGCGCTTCGGTGGCGACGGTCGAGTGCGGCGGGTCGTACAGCGACGAAGGCGCCACGGCTACCGACAGCTGCGGGGGGGATCTCACCGGGTTCATCGTGACGGATCGCAGCGAGGTCGATACGGCCGCTCCGGGCACCTATTCCGTGTACTTCGATGTGCAGGATCCCAGCGGCAATAGCGCCGTTCAAGTCGTGCGTACGGTCATCGTTTCCGACACGAGCGCGCCGGTCATCAACCTCATCGATAGCAGCAGTATCACGTTCGAATGCGGCGAGGTCTTCGTGGATCCCGGCTTCACGGCCACCGACGCCTGCTCGGGCGACCTGACCTCGAGCGTCACCATCGGCGGCGATACGGTCGACACAAGTGTCGCGGGGGCGAGCTATACCATTACCTACGACGTGACCGATGCCGCGAGCAACAACGCCGCCCAGGTGACCCGCACGGTCAACATCGTCGATAACGCGGCGCCGGTGATCACCCTGTCGGGCGCCAACCCGCTGTTCGTGGATTGCGGCGCGGCCTTTACCGATCCGGGTGCCGTGGCCGTGGATGCCTGCGAAGGCGACGTCGCTGTGGCCTCCGACGCCGGCGACGCGGTGGATCCGGACAAGCGCGGCGCCTACGTCATCACCTACACCGCCCAGGATTCGCGCGGCCAGCAGGCACTGTTGACGCGCGATGTCGTCGTGCGCGATTGCAATGAGGGTGCGCCCGAGGGCGAAGGCGAGGGTACGACCGACAACCTGCGCATCGAGGTGTATGTTTCGGAACTGGTAGGTTCTGACGGTACGGGCGATGGCACGCCCGGATTGCCCTGGCGGACGATCGGTTTCGCCTTGTCGCAGGTCGAGGGACTCGGCACATCCGTGCGTCCTGCCGCCGTGGTGGTGCTTCCGGGCGTATACGACGAGACCATTGTGGTGCCGCGCCATACACGCATCATCGGCCTGGGTGTGGAGGATTCCATCATCGCACCGACGGCCAATACCTTGCTCGGCGAATCTTTTGTGGTCGATCTGGGTGAAGGCTGCCTGCTCCAGGATATAGCGATCTACCTTCCGGAGGATGCGCCGCCGAGCCGCACGGGCATTCGCGTGAACGAGGCGAGCGTGCTGATCGATCGTGTGCTGGTGGACGGTGGCGGTGCGCTGAGTTCCATCGGCTTGCAGCTTTTTGGCGAGGGTGAATCGAGCACGCTCATTGTGGACAGCGAATTCGTCAACCTGTTCGGTGCCGTGCGCGCCATCGATTCCTGCGCGATGTTCTTCCGCTGCCTGTTCGAGTCCATCCTCGGCGATGCCATCACCATTCTGCAGAACGCGCGCAAGGGCGATGCCTGTTCACTCGTGCTGGGCGACGCCGATTTCCCCGGCGATACGGGTTCGAACAGCTTCGTCGATATCGGCGGCTTGTTCGTGCGCAACTTGGACTATGCGACCGTGCTGGCCGACAACAACGACTTCGGCACGCCCGACCCGCAGGAAGTCGGCGATAACGTGTTCGGCCCGGTTGGCTTCGGGGGCGTGCTCTCCAAGGCCTTCGCGCTCAGCACGCTCTTCATCACGGTGCGCTCGGAAAACCTGGTGCCGATCAGCAATGCCACCGTCACCGCGCTCGCGCAAGGCACGGCCACGGCCGACGAGAGCAGCACGGCGGGCGTTTATGCGGCAAACATCACCGCGGGTTTCTACTCGATTACGGTCAAGGCGACCGGGTTCCAGAGCCAGACCCAGGTGCGGCAGATAGCGCAGGGCACCGACCAAATGACGTTCACCATGGTGCCGCAGTACAACCCGCAAGCCGGCGCGCATGCGATGGACGCGGACCACAACGGCAGCATTACGCTGAGCGAAACGCTGCGCGTGGTGCAGCTCTACAACGCCCCGTCCATTTCGTGCGGACCGAGTTCGGAGGACGGGTACCAAATCGGGCCGGTGGGCGGTTTCAACTGCCTGCGCCACTCGGCGGACTACAACGCCAAGGCTTGGAAGATCACGCTTTCGGAGATGCTGCGTATCGTGCAGATATTCAACGTCGGCGCGTTCAACTTCTGCCCCGGAAGCGGCACGGAAGACGGCTACTGCCTCGGGGGATGATGACCTATCGTGCGGCGTGAAGCAGCGCCAGCCACGTGGCGGCCAAGGCCAAGGTGGCGAGCGTAATCGGCACCCCGGCGCGCGCGTGCTCGCGCCAGGAAATAACTATGCCGCGCGCTCGAGCCTGCTCGACCACGATGATGTTGGCGATGCTTCCGACAATAATCAGGTTGCCCGCCAGGGTGCTGGAGAGCGCGAGCACGGCGCCCGCGCCGCTGTAGTCCGATGCAGGCAGCAGCAGCATGACGGCCGGCACATTCGAAACGATGTTGGAAAGCATGGCGGCAACCGCAAAGAGAACGTATGGGCGCGACAGGTCGACCCCGCTGTCGCGAAGGACGCCGAACAGTGCATCCATGGCACCGCTGGCCTCGAAGGCGGCGTTCACCACAAACAGACCGATGAACAGCACCAGCAGGTGCCAATCAACCAGGCCGAGCGTTTCCCGGGAATGCATGCGGCGGCTCAGCAGCAGCAGGCCAGCCATCCCCAGCGCCACCACATCGCGCGGCCACGGCGAGAAAACAAAAGCCAGCAGGACTATGCCCAGCGCGGTCAAGGCTTTCATCGTCTGAAGCCGGTCGAAGGGCACCGGCTCGGAATAGCCCGCCGGCGAGTCCGCTTGCCAGGCGGTGCGGTACAACCGGCAAAGTATGATCCACGCCACAGCCATGGTTCCGGCTACGGCCGGCGCGGCCTCCAGCGTATAGCGAGCAAATGAAAGGTCGAGCGCTTCCCCGATGAGCATGTTCTGCGGATTGCCGATAAGTGTCGCTGCGGACCCGATGTTGGCCGCACAGGCGAGACCAAGCAGAAAGGGGACCGGATTGAGGCGCCGGCGCGCGCAGGCGTCGATCAGCGGGGGCGTCATCGCCAGGCATACGATGTCGTTGGTGAGCAGTGCCGAGAGCGCGCCCGCGCACGCCATGACCAGCCCGAGCAGGGCCGGGGGAGATGCGTCCGCTGCGCCTGCACGGCGGCTGACTTCGGTGTAGAAACCGCCAAGCCTGAACTGCGCCGACACAATCATGAGGCCGAATAGCAGGGATATGGTGGGCACATCCACGGAGGCCCATGCCGCCTCGGGGGTGACTTCGCGGAGCGCGATGAGCGCCAGCGCGCCCAGCAGCGCGATGCCCGTGCGATCGATGGCGAGCCAGGGGATGCGGCCCAGCACCATGCCCGCATACACCAGGGCGAATACAGCGACAGCCGCGGTCATGCGCAGCGGTTTCCGGGATGCTCAACGGCGTAGGGCGGGGCGGACATGGCGCGCATTGTGCATCGGCCTGCCCGGATGCCGCAATGATCTACGCTCCAATGGCCTTGCGGATGCGGGCAATCTGCTCCAGGTGGTAGCAGTCGTGCGCGGCGTACAGCCGCATCATGGTTCCCAGCGTCTCTTCTCCCCGCTGGCTGTGCAGGCAATAACGCTGCAGGTAGGATTCCGGCAGGCCGCGCAGAAACCGCAGGTTTACGGCACGCACCGCCTCGAAGTCTTCGAGCGTCGCCTCGAGGTCTGCCGCGCTGTAGTTCAGTTCCTGGGTCCAAAGGTCCTGGTCGATGGCGGGTATGGGTGTGCCGGGTTCACCCGCGGTCTTCCGATACCGGAAGCCGAGCACGATCTCCACGTCGGCGAGATGTTTCACCACCTCGATCACGGACCACTTGCCGGGGGCCTCGAGCGTGCGCAGTGCCGCGTCATCGAGTCCGGCAACCGCCTGGCGTAGCGCGGCGGGGGTCGCAGCGAAGGCATCCAGGGGATTCCGGTCGCCGAGATACGCCAGCAGGGCCTCGATATACGCCTGCGAGTCGCCGCGATTGAGGGGGGAATCGCTCATGCCGGTGGTCTCCTCATGGTGGTGCGCACACTATCCCTGCACTGCTATGCGCATTTCAATGGGTCTGTATCGCCGCTGCGGAATGTGTTAGCGTGGCGTTAGCTTGCTGGCAGGAGGCACCCAAGATGCAATCACGACTTTGGCGGATCATTGCGGCAGGAATGCTCTCGTTTGCGCTCTCCGGCTGTCCGCGCGCGGCCCAGACTCCGGACCACGTGTTGATTCAGGCCCTGATGGAACCCGTGATAGCCAACCTCGATTCGCCCGCCTACGCCGTGTCGGTGCCCTGGGGCGATCACGTCGTGCTGTGCTTCCGGGCGGCGCAGGGACGGGATCCCTCGCTGGTGGAGTTCGCGACCCTCCGGATGATGCGCGAGCACCCCGGCCTGAAGCGCAGCGAGGTGCTCGGCCTGGCATTAGCGGCGGAAAGCGATACGCTGGATTGGACCGCATGCCGCGACTTCCTCGCCAGCAAGACCACCGACGCGTTTGCTACGAATGACGCCGTACGCCTGAAGGCACGCGCGTTGGCCGCCCGGCCTGCCAAGGAACTTGCTGCGGAACTAGCCGACGACGATGCGGCCGTGGAACCCGCCGACAAGTCGCTGCCGCTGGGCACGCAGGTGCCCGATGAGGCCTACAACACTTACTTCGGCTTCCTGCACACGCATTCCCATTTCTCGCTCGACGCCGACCAGAGCGGCACCATCGACGAGGCCTATACCGTCGCGCGGGATCAAGCCGGGCTGGATTTCATGGGCGTAACCGACCACGCCGAGTTCCTCATTCTCTGGCCGTGGGACCACAAGTGGGAGCGGGGTCTCGCTGCCGCCGACGCGCACAATGCGCCTGGGGAATTCGTGGCGCTCTACGGTTTCGAATGGAGCAATCCCGTGCTCGGCCACGTGAGCGTCATGAATACCGACGAGTTCACCCATTCGCTCAAGACCTTCCGATTCCAGGCCTTGCTGAAGTGGCTCGAGGCGCATCCGGATGCCTATGCGCAGCTTAACCACCCCGGCGATTTCGATTTTATCGGGTTGGAGTTCGGCCACCTGCGCCATGCTCCGCGCGCGGTCGCCCAGGTGATGGGCATGGAGCAATGGAACACCAACGTGGGATTCGACCGCTATTACTACGCGGGCAGCTGGGAAAGCGACGTGCCCTACATCGACGTCGCCAACCAGCGCGGCTGGATGCTGGGAGCGCTCGGCGCCCAGGATAACCACAAGCGCGACTGGGGACTCCTCAACGATTTCCGCACGGGCGTGCTCGCCACCGAACTGACCCGCCAGGGGCTGGCCGAGGCCTTCCGCGCCCGCCGCTTCTACGCCACGGAAGACAAGGACCTGCTGCTCGATTTCCGCTGCAGCGGCTATCCCATGGGCGCGCGATTGGACGGTGTCGCGCGGAACTTTACCATCACGGTGACCGACGGCAGCGGCGATGCCTTTCAGGAAGCGCGCTTCTTCAAGAACGGGCAACCGCTCGCAATGCAGGCCTTGGAAGGCGCATCCGATATTGCGGAGTTCTCAGACGCAGGCGCCACGGGCTATGACTACTACTACGTGATCGTCACCCAGACCGACGACAACGACAACAACGGCCGCAACGATGAAGCACTTTCGTCGCCCATCTGGGCCAATAATTAGTCGCGCGCGTCTTCCGTGGCGTGCAGCACGATGGTGAACCAAATCAGAAACGCGAAGAGCGTGTAGATGACCAGGTTTTCCCAGAGCGGGAAGGCGTAGACGGTGTTGAGCGATTCGCCCCAGGAACTGCGGATGGTGGTGCCCGCGGCGGCAGCCTCGGCCTTGCGCGCCTCGTACATCAGCCCCCATCGCACCTGATTACCCACCGCGACGGCGAGCATGCCCGCCCAGGCCAGGTAAGGCCAGGCGAAGCCGTGCCGCCCGAGACCGTGCCCGTGCGCGAAGTGCCGCGCGCCGAATCTGTCGCGCACGATAAGCCCGGCGAACCAGAGAATCGACAGTGTAAAGCCCGCCGCCACCATGAGCGCGGCAATCTCGTGCACCTCGGTGTACTTGGTTTCGCCCAGCAGGATGTCGCGTGCATCGGGAATCAGCCCGACAAGAAATACCCCCACGCCGCCCAGCAGCATGAAGCCCGCCCCCACGGCTGCGCCCCAGCCCGACACCGGCCGGAACCGCCGAAAGGCGTAGCCCGCCAGCGGCACGGTCGCGATGCCCCAGAACACCATCGCCAGCGAAAAGATCCACCAGGTATCCGGGTTGTGCTCCGGGTCCCAGCTGCCCAAAAAGCTGAAGGTATGGCTCATGATGGAATAATGGTGGTCGGCCGGATAATTGAGCCAGGCCAGCAGGATAAGCGACCAGAAAATTCCCGCCTTCAGGGCGAGATAATGCGGTACGCGGAGCCGGTTCAGGGGCTTGGGCAGGGGCACGCGGTGATTCCTCCAGTGGGCCGGTCCGTCAAGAACGCCGGCGGGTTCGATTGCGCGGAAAAGTACCCCAGCCGAGGGGGCCGCGTCCAGCCGGACGGGTGAAATAATTCCTAACTGGTTGCGAATAAAGGCGCAAGACGGTATCATTCGAGCTACGAAAAGTGTGGCAGCATCTTGGGAACCGCGACCGGGACCGAATCGGGCCGCGCGGTGTAACGAAAGGTAGACATTTCCATGGCCGTACACCCGACCATCAGCCAGGCGAAGACGGTGCCCGAACTCTTTATGGCGCGCGCCCGGCTTACGCCTGCGCTGGTTGCCTACGAGTATCAGGACGAGGAAAAGATCTGGCACGCGGTCACCTACGACGAGTACGCCATCCAGGTGAAAAAGGCCGCGCTCGGGCTGCACAGCTTCGGCATCGAGAAAGACAGCTGCGTCGCCATCTGGGGCAATACGACCCCCGAGTGGACTGTGCTTGACCTGGGCACGCTGGCGCTGGGCGCGCACGTGGCCGGCATCTACCAGACCTGCACCCCCGAGCAGGCGGCGTATATCATCAACGATTCCCGCGCGACCGTGCTGTGCTGCGATTCCCCCGAGCGGCTGGACAGCATCCTCGAGATCCGCGAGCAGATTCCAAACGTGGTGAAGTTCGTGGTGTGGAGCGGACAGGCCCAGACCGAAGGCGACAACTACACCACGCTCGACGCAGTCTATGAGGACGGCGGCCGCATCCTGAAGGAACAGCCGGAACTCTTCGACACCATGCTGACGAAGGTGACCCCCGAGACCTACGCCAACCTGGTGTATACCAGCGGCACGACCGGCCCGCCCAAGGGCGTGGTGCTGTCGAATGGCAACTGCGTGGCGGCCTCGGTGAATGCCTGCGAGCACGCGCCCTTTTTCGACGATACTGACACGACCATCGCCTACCTGCCGCTCAGCCACGTGGCGGAGTATATGGGGTTTCTCACGCGCATCATCTGCGGCGTGGGCGCTTATTTCTGCGACGACTTCCAAAAAATGCCCGGCACGTTGACCGCAAAGAAGCCGACCGCGCTGCTGGGCGTGCCGCGCGTGTACGAGAAAGTGCACCAGAAGATCGTGCAGGGCGTCGACAACGGCTCGCCTGCTGCCAAGCGCATCTTCCACTGGGCGCACGATATCGGCACGCGTGTCGTGCGGCTCAAGGAACAGAAGAAAGCGATTCCCCCGGCGCTGGCGCTGCAGCATGCCATCGCCGACGCGCTCGTGTTCTCTAAGGTGCGCGCGCGTCTTGGCGGCAATGTCCGCATCATGTTCACCGCGGCCGCCCCGATCGACCCCAGACTCATCGAGTTCTTCATGGCCTTCGGTATCAAGTTCCTCGAGGCTTACGGGCTTTCAGAGACCAGCGGCGCCAGCCATGCGAACCTGCCTGAGGACTTCCGAATCGGCACGGTCGGCAAGCCCATGCGCGGCGTGGAACAGATGATCGCCGAAGACGGCGAAATCCTGCTCCGCGGCGACCTGATCTTCACCGGCTACCTGAACCTGCCCGACGCGACCGCCGAGGTGATCGACGCGGATGGCTGGTTCCACACCGGCGACATTGGCGAGATTGATGAGGACGGTTTCCTGCGGATTACCGACCGCAAGAAGAACCTGCTCATCACCGCGGGCGGCAAGAACGTGGCCCCGGCCGGCATCGAGACCCTCATCAAGCGCGAGACCTGCGTGTCGCAGGCCGTTGTCATCGGCGACCGTCAGCCCTTCCTGACCGCACTCATCGCCCTGTCGCCCGACTACGTCGAGTCCGAGGGGCTGACCGAGGAGGCCATCAAGGCGCGCATCGATCGGATCATCGCCGACACCAACACGCAAGTGGCCCGTTACGAGCAGATCAAGCAATACCGCATCGTCCCGCGCGAATTCGGCATCGAGGAAGGGGAGATGACCCCGACCATGAAGCTGAAGCGGAACGTGATCATCAAGAACTGGCAGCACCTCGTGGACGAAATGTACGGCGCCGGCGAACATACCGGGAGCGGCAAGGCGGAAACCGTGAACGCCTAGGCCTTTCTGCGCTACACTATCCGCCCCCGGAGCCCGCGCTCCGGGGGCGTTTTGTCTGAAGGGCGCATCCGCCCGCAACCCTCCCGAACCGGAAAGCGAGATTTCAGCATGGCCCTGAGCATCGGCATCGTCGGCCTCCCCAACGTGGGCAAGAGCACCACGTTCAACGCGCTCACTGACGCGCAGAACGCCGAGGCGGCGAACTATCCCTTTTGCACCATCGAGCCGAACAAGGCCATCGTGCCCCTGCGCGACAAGCGCCTCGACAAGCTGGCCGAGATCGTCAACCCGCAAAAGATCCTACACGCGACCGTCGAGTTCGTGGACATCGCCGGCCTGGTGAAGGGTGCGAGCAAGGGCGAGGGCCTGGGCAATCAGTTCCTCGGCAATATCCGCGAGACCAGCGCCATCGTCCATGTCGTGCGCTGCTTCGAGGACGATAACGTGGTGCACGTCAATGCCAAGCCGGACCCCGAGGACGATGCTGGCGTGATCAATACCGAGCTGATCCTGGCCGATCTGCAGCAGCTGGAAAAGAAGATTGATCGCCTTTCGCGCATGCTCAAGGGCGACAAGAAGCTGCAGCCCATCATGGATGCGGCCGAGGCGTTGAAGGTGCACCTGTCGGCCGGCGAGCGCGTGGCTTCCTATCCGGACCGTGACAATCCTGCCTGCGAGGAGCTCTGCGAGGAGATGCGCTTCATCACCGACAAGAAGGTGATCTACGCCGCGAACGTCGATGAAGCCGGGCTCGCCGAGGACAACGACTATGTGAAGACGGTGCGGCGTATCGCGGAGGCCGAAGGCGCCGAGGTGGTCAAGCTCTGCGCCAAGCTCGAAGAAGAAATGACCGGCATGACCAACGAGGAGCGCCACGAATTCCTGGCCGATGCCGGCGTGGAGGAGAGCGGCCTCGAGCAGATCATCCACAAGGGCTTCGACGCGCTCGGCCTGATTTCCTACTTCACGGCGGGGCAGAAGGAAGTGCGCGCGTGGACCATCCGCCGCGGCTGGACGGCGCCCAAGGCGGCCGGCGTGATCCACACCGATTTCGAGCGCGGTTTCATCCGTGCCGAGGTGATTGCCTACGACACCTATGTGAAGCACAACGGCGAACAGGGTGCAAAGGCAGCGGGCGAGATGCGTGTCGAGGGCAAGGACTACATCGTCAAGGACGGCGACGTCATGCACTTCCGGTTCAACGTGTAGGCGCGCCATGCCCGAAGCGGATCCGCAGTCCGAATTTATCGCCGCGGCGTTGTATCACTTCGCGCCGCTGCCGGATTACCGGGATTGGCGGGAGCCGCTACTCGAGGTCTGTACGGCGCACGGGTTGAAAGGCAGCCTGCTGCTGGCCGAAGAAGGCATCAACGGCACCGTGGCCGGCCCCCGCGCGGGAATCGAGGCCTTGCTGGCGTGGCTGCGCGCGCGTTCTCCCTTCGAGACCCTGCGCCACAAGGAATCGCCTGCCACCCCCGACACCTTTCACCGCATGAAGGTGCGTCTGAAAAAGGAAATCGTTTCGCTCGGGGTGGAGGGAATCGACGCCCGGCGCACCGGCAAACGCGTTTCTCCGGAAGCGTGGAACGCGCTCATCGCCCGGGACGACGTGCGGCTCATCGATACGCGCAACGACTATGAAATCGCGCTCGGCACCTTTCCCGGTGCGGAGAATCCGGACACCGAGGCATTCAGCGATTTTCCGACCTATGTGCGCGAACACCTCGATCCCAAGCGCGATCGCGCCATCGCCATGTTCTGCACCGGCGGCATCCGTTGCGAGAAAGCCTCGGCCTATCTGCTCGACCAGGGCTTTGAACAGGTGTTCCAGCTAGACGGCGGTATCCTGAATTACCTGGAGCACACGCCGCCAGAGGAAAACCTGTGGCAAGGGGACTGCTTCGTTTTCGACGAGCGGGTATCCGTCGGGCCGGACCTGAAACCCGCAGGCCACGTGCTCTGCCGCGGCTGCCGCATGCCGCTCACGCAGGAAGATCGCGTGCGACCCGAATTCGAAGAGGGCGTAAGCTGTCATCACTGCGCGGCCGGCCTGACCGAGGAGCGGCGCGCGTCGTGCCGGGAACGCCACCGGCAGGAAACACTGGCCCAGGCGCGCGGCGGAAAGCACGTCGGCAATACCCTGAAGCCGCCTAAGCCTTGACGAAGTTGCTGCCGTCGAAGCGGTAGCCGTCCTCATTGAAATGCTTGAAGTCCTCCGGCCGCGTCACTTTATTCTCGATAAGGAACCGAACGAACTTGCCCTTGATGGCCTTGCCGAAGTGCCCCGCCGATTTCGCCCCGCCCGCCGTTCGGAAATCGATGTTAATCAGCGGCTGGTACGCCACCGCCTTGGCGTGCGCCTGGGGCAGCAGCGACACAACCGGCCGTCCCTTGGCCAGCGTCTCCAGCCGGGAAGCATTGATAGGTCGCCAGTACCGGATCGCCTCGGGAGTCATGGGCGCGCGGTACCAAGGCAGTCCATCGCCGCCCTGCACGAGCCCGAACAGCGCCGAGACCACCAGAATCCGCTCGCGTGCTGCCGCTTTCTGCCGCAGGGTCTTGTACTCCAGGTGTTGATAAACCACCCCCGTATAGCGTTGCAGCGCGGGTAGCATCCCCGCATCGAGGCACTTGAGGTTGGCGAGATGGACCGAACGGGCCGAAACGGGATCCCGAAGTCCGTAGTAAGACGGCAAGGCATCGGCCTTCAAGGCCTTCATGCGTCGGAGCAAGGGCTCGGCATCGTGCGCGTACTCGGGGTAGGCGGCACGGAACTGGCCTTCGCCGGGATCGTCCGTTTTGCCTTCGCTGGGGGGGAGGAGAATAAACATCGCGGGATGCTAGCAGAGGAAATCGGAGCCATGCATCCTTTGACACGGGGAGGGCCCCGGTCGCGAATACACAACGAGGTTCGAGGCGTATTCCGGGCGAATGCTATACTTGAGAGCCGTGCAAACAAGGGCCTTCGGGCCGAACCTCAACCGAGAGTGGAGCGGATATGAAACGGTATTTTTCTTATGTGTTGGTGCTGATGCTGTTGTTGGGTGCCGGAGCAGCGATGGCGCAGGAAGAGGCAGCGGCGCAGGGCGATTCCGATTGGGGCAACCCCATGGACTGGGTCGGCAAGGACGCGGCAGCCGTAAAGCTGCCCCTGCTGGACGGCGGCGAGTTGGACACCGAGGCCCTCAAGGGCGACAAGGTGGTCGTGCTCGATTTCTGGGCCACCTGGTGCCCTTGGTGCGTCAAGTCCACCGAGCACGTGGTCGAGCGATACAACCAGTACAAGGACAAGGGCGTCGATTTCTACATGGTTGCCGTCGGCCAGGGCAAGGAACCCGTCGCCAAGTTTGTCGAGGCGAAGGAACTCAAGGTGCCCATGGCGCTCGATTCCGAGCGGAAAGCGTCGGATACCTACTGGGTCGATTACATCCCGCATGTCGTCATCATCGGCAAGGATGGCAAGGTGGCGGCGGTCGCCATCGGCGAGGACAAAATCGGTGCCGCGATTGACGAGACGCTGGAGCGGCTGCTCAGCGAAGCGCCCGCGGAAGCCCCGGCGGAATAGTGGCCTCGAAATCGAAAGAACGGCGCGAGCGCTTGATCGATATCCTGCTTTATGGCGGGCTGGCGATCATTGTGGCCGTGGTCTTGTACCGGGCAATACCGGGGGTCCATCCCTTGCAGGGACTGGCGGCCCCCAAGGCGGCCGTGCAGGATTTCGCGGGCAACCCGGTCGATCTTTCCGCCACCATCGGTAAAGACGTCGTGCTGATCAATTTCTGGGCTTCCTGGTGTCCGCCGTGCCGGGTCGAGTTGCCTGAGATCGCGGGGCTCGCCAAGGAGTATCAGGGCGTCGAGGGCGTGTCGGTCATCGCCGTATCGCTCGACGCTTCGCCTCCGGCGGCAAAGCCCATTGCCGACGAGCTCGATCCGGCGCTCAAGGTGTATTGGGGCGCGGAAGGCGCAGGCAGTTCATTCCAGGTGGAGGGACTTCCCTGCACCTTTGTTATCGGGCGCGATGGCGTGGTCAAGCATTCCTTTGTTGGCTACCACGAGGGCGTCGTCGAGGAGATGCGCGCTGCGATAGAGGCGGAGCGCCAGTCGCCGTAGACGGCGGCATTGCGCCGAATTGAAGGCTTTGAGTAGACTCCCGGGGGTGTAGCACACACTGACGGGAGTCTGCTTTTTATGCATGCCATGCAGCGGTTGATGCTGTTTCTCGCCTTGACGGGAACGGCCGTGGCGAGTGCGCAGTCGCCGGTGTCTTCGTGGATTTCGTCCGAGGACGGCACGCATCTGCTGGCCGAACAGCCGGCGCTGGCGTGGTCCGAAGGACCCTGCGAAGCCGAAGGGCAACTCTTCATCGACCCCGGTCAGACCGCGCAGTCCATTCTGGGTCTCGGTGCCTCGCTCGAGCACGCCACCTGCTACAACCTCTCGCTCCTCGGCGACGCGGACCGGGACGCTGTATTGCGGAAGCTGGTGCATCCGGCCGACGGCATCGGGATGAACCTGATGCGGATCTGTATCGGCACGTCCGACTTTGTGGGCGAAGACTGGTATTCCTACTGCGACACGCCCGACAACGCGCCCGATCCAGAGCTAACTCACTTCAGCATCGAGAAGGATCGCGCCTATGTGCTGCCGGCGTTGCGCGCCGCCTTGCGTATCAATCCGGATCTGAAGTTCATCGCGGCACCCTGGAGCCCGCCCGCCTGGATGAAGACCAACGGAAGCATGCTCGCCGGGAAGCTGAAACCGGAATACTACGACGCCTTCGCCCGATACCTCGTCAAGTTCATCGAGGCCTACGCCGCCGAGGGCATTCCGATTCACTCCATTACGCCCCAAAACGAACCGGACTTTCCGAATCCCAAGTATCCCACCTGCTTCTACAAGCCCGAGGACGAGATGATTTTCATCCGCGATCACCTCGGGCCGTTGATGAAAGCCAAGGGATCGACCACCGAAATCTGGTGCCTCGACCACAACTGGAATCTGCTGGATTTCCCGGAGACCATCTACGGCGATCCGGTTGCCCGCGAGTATGTGAGCGGTACGGCCTTTCATCTCTATGAAGGCCAGCCCGAGGCGCAGTCCCAGGTGCACGAGGCCTTCCCGGACAAGGCCGTTTACTTCACCGAGGGGTCAACGTTTTGGACCCGTGGTGCCGTTCAGATCATCGAGATACTCCAGCACTGGTCGCGGAGTTACAACGCCTGGGTGGTCATGCTCGACGAGGACCGCAAGCCCAACAACGGCCCCCACATGGCCAGCCAGACTTCGGTTGAACTGAAGAAGGATGGCACGGTCGCCTACAACTTCGATTATTACATGTATGGCCATTTCACCAAGTTTATCGCCCGCGGCGCCGAGCGCCTTGTTTCAGAGCCGGGTGATCGCCGGTTCAACCGCATCGGCTTCAAGAATCCCGATGGCAGCATCGTGGTGGTGGCCGCCAACCCGATGCGGACGGACCGCACCTTCTCCGTGCATCTGGGGGATAAACATTTCCGTGCAACAATTCCTGGCCGGTCGTTGGTCACTTTTCGGTGGGGGATGGACTCGTGAAGCATTGGGCCCTCGCGATATGCAGCTGTGCAGCCGCCTTGGCCGCTTGGCAGGTATTGGCACAGGCCCCCCCTGAGCCCGTAGCAGCGTTGCAGCCGCCAGCGGACCCGGATCGCGCCATCACGCCGCCGCTTTCAACACGCCTCGCGCGCGTGATGTTGTACCCCACGCTCCGCGAAGCCGTCGAAGCGTGCGACCTCTATGGCGCGCTGGAGCACATACAGGCCGAAGAGCCGCTGCCCGGCGAGACCAAGGAAGAGATGCTGCGGCTGGCCGCAGAGGGCGGCTGCCCCGAAATCGCGGCGGAGATGGTGCGCGAGGAAGCCAACATCAACGCGCTCGATGCCTTGGGCCGCTCCGCGCTGCATCTGGCCGCCGCGGCCGATCGCGTCTATACCATCGATACCATCATGCGGCACGGGGGCAATCCGGACTTTCCCCGGCGCGACGGATTCTATCCGCTGCATGTGGCTGCGCAGGCCGGCGGCTATGAATCGGTGCATGCGCTGCTGCATTACGGCGCCAACTTGGACGGGGTTACGCTGACCCAGGCGCCGGAGCCTGCCGTGTTGATCGCCACCAAGGCCGGCAAGACGGATACCATCGAGTTGTTCGATGGCATTGGGCTGGTGTCCACCATTTTCGAGCTCGTGGTGTACGGCGATATCGATGGTGTGCGCAGACGGCTCAATGAGAATCCGGATCTCGTTAACGAGGCCGATGGTATCCGGGAAGTGCCGATACACAAGGCGGTGCGCTCGGGCAATCTCGAAGTGGCCCGGATGCTGCTCGATTTCGGCGCGCGCCCGAATCATAACGGTGTCGATGGCGTCACCCCGATAATCATCGCGGCGCTTCAAGACGACGGCCCCATGGTGGATCTCTTGCTTGAGCGAGGAGCGGACCTGAACGGCGCGGATGCTTCCTTCGCGAAGAACCGCACATTGCACGCCGTCGTAATGAAGGGTTCCCAGGCGATGCTGGAAAAGCTGCTGGCACTGGGTGCGGACCCCAATGGTACCAATGCCCTCGGTGAAACCCCGCTCCATTTGGCCGTGGCGGATGGTCTGCATGCAAAACTTAAGGTGCTGATGGAAGCGGGTGCGGATCCCGCGTTCCGGATGAATGATGGCAAAACCCCGCTGCATGTGGCCGTCGAGTCGCAGCGCATCGATATGGTGACTTCGCTGCTCGAACTTGGTGCGCCTGTTTCCGAACGGGACTTGGCTCGTCGGACGCCTCTTCACCTGGCCGCCCTCGCTGGAAACTACGAAATCGCCAACCTTCTGCTGGCGCATGGCGCGCGTACCGAACTCGAGGACCAGCGCGGCCGGTCCGCGCTGGCGGAAGCCGCGCGGCTGGGGCATACCTCAATCGTGACGTTGCTCTTGGCCCACGGCGCGCCGGTGAACGAGCGCGACTTGCACGGCCGAACGCCGCTCCATCACGCCACGGCGGGCAACCACAACGAGATTGTGGTGCAATTACTTGACGCCGGCGCCGACGTAAACGAACTTGACGAGGAAGGCCATGGTCCCCTGTGGACCGCCTTCGATGTCGCATCGATGCAGTCCGCCCGGCTCTTCGCCGAGCGCGGCGCCGATATGAATGTCCGCGATGTTCAGGGACGTTCGCTGCTCTATGCGGCGGTTCAGGCGGAAAGCACGGCCTTCGCGCTCTGGCTGCTCGATCAGGGCTTATCGGCGAACGACGTCGATTTCGGCGGGCGCACGCCGCTGCACGAAGCCGCCCGTTACGGTTCGCCGCCGACGGCGCGGCTGCTGGTGGAGCGCGGTGCGCCGATTGACGCTACCGATCCCGCCGGCCGCACGCCGATGCACTTGGCCGCCGCGCGCGGGCATATTCTCATGGTCAAGGAACTGGGCGAGCTCGGCGCGCGGTTCGACATGCCGGACCAGGATGGTTGGTACGCTATTCATCATGCCGCCGCCCACGGGCACTGGGGCCCCATCCAGTACTTCATTCTGCGCGGGCAGCCGATTGATATCACGACCGCCAACGGCGACACCGCGCTGCACCTTTCCGCTCGCGCTGGTTACATGCGCACGGCGTCCTTGCTGGCGGGTAAGTCTTCCGATTTGCTCGCCCTCAACCAGGACGGGATGACGCCCATCATGGTTGCCGAGGCGTCGCGGCCGATTCTCGGCTGGGAGGTGTCCCGCACGCCGGACCTGGCGGACCGCGAATTGGCCATGCAGATCACGCACAATTACCTGCGGCTGGCCATGTGCGAATACGTTACCGAACTTATCGGCAAGGCCGACCCCGATGAGCTGCGACAATTGCTCGAACTGCACCCGGAGTTTGCCAATTACTTTTTCCAGGGCTGGACGCCGCTGCATCGCGCGGTCATGAACAACAGTCTGCCGCTGGTAGAAGTCCTGCTGGAATTCGATGCCGATCCGCTTCAGAAAGATGAAAAGGGCGATTTGCAGAGTCCGCTCGATTTGGCTTCCCGGTTTGAGTCGGTCGAGATGGTACATGCTCTCCGCCAGGCCGCCGAGAAACGCACGGCGTCAGCCTCGGCGAAATAAATCTGGGACGTCGCTGGCCCGGATCGGCCGGGGTGATTCCGTCAGGCCGACGCGCCATGCGGCCTCGCCCAGCAGATTTTCTGGCGGCTCGCCCGCGAGGCGCCGCTGCAGGATGGCGGCCGAGGCAGCGCGTTTGCTCAGCTTCTGTCCGCTCGTATCGTCCAGGAGGAGCGGGTGGTGCAGCCACTGCGGCGCTATTTGGCGCCCCAGCATTTGTGCTAGCAGCATCTGGCGTCCAGTAGATTCCAGCAGGTCTTCGCCGCGAACGACGAGATCAATACCCTGGTCCCAGTCGTCGGCCACCACGGCGAACTGATAGGTCCAGTGCCCATGGCGGTCGCGAATCGCGACGTCGCCGCACTGCCGCCATGGACTCTGTTTCAGGCTGCCGAGCCGCAGGTCGCTGAATTCGACGGATGATTCTGGAAGGCGCAGACGCCACGTTGCGTCGTTGGAAAATGGCAGGCCCCGATCGCGGCAATGGCCGTCGTACCGGAGCTCGCCCTCCTGCGGCCCCGTGCGCGCGAGTATATCGGCGCGCGAACAGGTGCAGGCGTATAGCGCCCGGCCATTGCGCAGGTGATCGGCGAGCTCGTGGTAGCGCGCGTCCCGGTCGCGCTGGTTCAATACCGATTGTCCGTGCCAGGCATCGCCCTCGAACCCGAGCCAGGCTAGATCCTCAAGGATGGCCGACTCGTACTCGGGGCGATGGCGCGACTGATCATGGTCCTCGATTCGAATGAGAACGCGGCCCCCTGCAGCACGGGCCACGCCCCACACGAACAAGGCGTGTGCGACGTGGCCCAAGTGCAAGTAACCCGTCGTGCTGGGCGCGAAGCGCGTCGTAGGCGCCGCGAGCCCATTCGTTTGTAGATCTATTCCCAGCCGTAACGCTCCACGCGCGGCATCGGCTTGCCCTCGCGCTGCAGATGGCGCAGCTCGCGGTACGAAATCGGCTCAATGCCCTGCGCAATCATCCATTCGCGCGTCTCCGGCAGCGCGAAGAACTCAGCGTCCGCCGTGCGGCGCGCGGCCGTGCCCGTCGTGTCCTGCATTTCCGGCGTCATCTGGCCACAGTGTATGAGGATTTCCGTCACCTTGCCCGCGGGAATCTTGGACATCACGTCTTTCCAGTACTGCTCCGTACCTTCCATGCTGGTGTCCTTGGGGCCGTCCATGATGAGCTCCTCGCAGTGCAGCACGCCGTTCTCGTCGGCATAGTCCACCAAGTCCTCGGCGTTGAACTGCGCCATCATTTCCCGGCTGGCGATACGGCAGGGGAGATTAAACTCCTTCGCGATGTCGATGTAGAGCTTGTGGTAGCCGGGGGCGTACTGCATCGCGCCCATGTGGGAATCGATGTGCGTCGCGTCCAGGCCGGCGTCCAGCGCGCGCTTCACCTGCGCCCGGATTTCATGTCCCACCTGCACGATGTCGGCGTTCAGGTACACGGCCGGCACGTCTTCATAAAAAAAGCCCAGCTTGTCCACCAGCGAGGGGGCCGCTTCGGCGCCCACCACCGGGCCCCACTTGTAGTATTTCCACTCGCTCGTGAGCACGGTATGCACCCCGGCGCTCACCGGATGGTTCTTCGCAAAATCCACCGCCTGCAGGAACCACGGGCAGGTCACCATGATGGTGGCCGAGGTCAGGCCGCCGCCCTTGTAAGCCTTTTCCGTGCCGGTGTTGGTCGCCTGGTTCATGCCGAAGTCGTCGCCATTGACGATCAGCAGGCGCGCGTCGGGCTCGAAGCCCAGCCGCTCGACAAGCGAGGGCTCGGCGGCCGCCGCCACGCCGGCCGCCAGCAGGGCGGCCAAGGTCAGTTTCCACATCGTAATCGGTCCTTTCGTTCGCGCTCGTGCGCGCCGGTTTGCTAAGCCTGCCAGTTCGGCGGCCGTTTCTCGGTGAATGCGAGCATGCCCTCCTGCGCCGCGGCGCTCTGGCGCACGCGCACGTGAAGCCCCAGTGCCGCTTCCAGATGGGTATCGACCTCCACCGGGTAGAGCCCGTTCAGGAATTCCTTCGTAATCTGCAGCGCCTCGGGCGCACCCATCAGAATCTGGTCGATCAGTAGGTCGGTTTGCTCCTGCAGGCAATCGCTGGGCACCGCCCGGTTCAGCAGGCCCATGGCGCAGGCGCGCTCGCCGGAAATGATTTCGCCCGTAAGCAGCAGTTCGCGTGCGTGCCGCTCGTGCAGCTGCCGGCGCGCGAAGGTCATCACCAGCCCGGCCACGAGCCCGCGGCGCACTTCAGGGTAACCGAACTTCGCATCGACTTCCGCCAGGGCGAAATCGCACGCGCTCACCAGGCCGAGCCCCCCCGCGATGGCCGCGCCGCGCACCTGCGCAATGACGACCTTCGGGAAGTGGTAAAGCGTGCGCAGCGAACGCGCAATCAACTCGGCGGAGCGGTGGGCGATTTCCGGATCCTGGGCCTCCGACATGTCGAGCCCGGCGCAGAACACCGGTCCTTCGCCGGAGAGTACCGCCACACGGACGGCGTCGTCCTGGGCCAAGGTATCAAGCTCGCCGCAGAGGGCCTCGAGCAGCGCCACGTTGAGCGCGTTCCGCTTGTCGGGACGGTTCAGGGAAACCCGCGCGACGCCATTTGCATCGCTCGATACCAGCACCAATTCGCTCATGCAGCAACTCCCATGGACACACCGGCTAGAACAGGGAAAAGAATCCCCGCAGCATCAGGTAGATCATCAGTATAACAACCACGCAGCCGCAACCGCAGCCGGGACTTCCCCCGGAGTAGGTGCGGGTATACTGCTGAAACACGAAGGGCCGCCCGCCGCGCATGCCGCGGATAAACACCTCGGCTTCGGGCGGAATGCCACCCGCCTCCGGGCCGGCGCCGGGCCGCACGATTGCCGGGGCAATCTCGGTTACCTCGCGCCGTTGCGCCCCGCATTCCCCGCATGCGGATACGCCGGGAGCGCCCGCGAGTTCGTCCGGCACGATTTCAGCGCCGCATTGCGCACACAGTCGTTTCTTCAAAGAGCGGCCTCTTGGGATTGGAAATGGAAACGCGCGCGGCGGGGTAGGCCGCCGCGCGCGTATTGTAGCGGATTCGGGCTAGAAGCCGTCGATCTCGAAGGTCTGGCCCTGCGTATAGATGCCGTTGTCCACCGAAATGTCGGTAAAGATATCGTCTTCCGGCGCCAGCAGCACGGGGAAGTCGAAGCGGAGCAGCGGCCCGAGGCTGGCGAAGGGCAGCGGCGTATCGTCCGTGCTGGTCAGGGTAATCCGGATATCGCGCGCCTTCACGTTGCGCGTCGCAATGCTCCAGTCGCCAATCAGTCCATTCTGCCCTTTCTCGACCAGCGACACCACGAAATTGTGCGGGCTCGATACGTTCAGCACCAGCTGGGTAATCTGCCGCGGCACGTATTGCGCGCGCAGGAACACCGTGGTCGTCTGCGTGTTGTCCGATTGCACCAGGAACAGCTTGCCCTTGCGCACGTCGCCGGCATAGCTCGACGGGCGGAACTTGTCGGGCGACGTGTAGTTCGTCGAGGCATTGTTCAGGCCGAGCGTGAAGCGCGGCGTGAATTCGCCGCTGCGCTGGCCCGACGCCCAGCGCACCGTATACTGCGCCTCGAGGTCGTTCACCACTTGCTGAAACGACTCGGCCAGCTGGGCCGAGGTGTTCGCCGGAATATAGAGGCCGCCCGTGCGCGTGGCGATATCGATCAGCGTCACCTCGTTGATGTTCTGCCCCACGGCCACGGTGTAGATGCTGACGCCCGCGGCGTTGGCCGCGCCCACGGCGGCGTTCAGGCTCGCGACGCTTGACGTATCGTTACCGTCCGTAAAGAGCACGATGTAGCGGTCTTCCTTGTCGGGGTCCTCGCCATCGAAGCGGGTGACCGCCTGGATAATCGTGTCGTAAATGCGCGCGAAGCCCGCGAACCCGCCGACGAAGTCGTCCTGGATGGTATCGATTTGCGCACGCAGGAAATCGCGGTCGGTGGTGAACTCCGCCACGCGCTGCGCATCGCGGTCGTCCACGTGGAATTCCGTCACGCCCACCAGTGCGTCGTCGTTCAGCGCGGGCAGGAAAACGTTCTTCGCCGCGTCTTCCATGGCGGCAATCGCGCCGGGCACCGCCTGCAGCGTGAGCGAGTAATCGAGTACCAGTTCCACGAGCAGCTGGCGCGATGCCGCGCGCTGCAACTGCAGGCCCGATTCAAACGTCACCGCCGTGTCGCCTTCGGTCGCGCTCAGGTTGAACTGCGCGGGCTCGGCCACCACGGCTCCGCCGTTGGCATCGCGCAAGGCGAAATTGAAATCGAGCAGGTAGGGCGACGAGAAGGTCACCTTCGGGTTCACGATGTTCAGTGGGACGCCGCTGTTGTCCTGGTTGCTCTTGACCAGCACGTCGACTGAGCGCGTGACCACACCGCGGGCGGTGAAGTCGATCCGCCCGGTGAAGTCACCCTTGCCCAGCTGCGTGCGATCGATCGTCACACGGACGCTCTGCTTGTCGAATGGGCCGTCCGTCGAATTCGGGGGCGCGCTCACCACGCCGTTTACGTCGAACAGAATCCACGAGCGGTTCGAGCCCACCGAAATTTCCAGCGTGCCCGCGTCCGGGTTGTTGTTCCACACGTCGATGAACAGCGGACGGGTGTTCAGCGCGAAGTCCAGCGTGGGATTGCTGACGTCGATGGCCTCGATTGGGCGAAAGCACCCGGACATGGGAAGCAGGGCCGCGGCCAGTACCGCGAGCCCGGCCAGACGAAGGTGTCGCATCATGATCGTACCCCTTTATTTCCGGAGACCACGCGGGCGAAATCCCGCCTCCGGTTGTATGTTGCTGCCGTTTACAGCATGCAGGAACGCTGAAAAAATTGCAAAACTCCGGCTACTGGCGGTGTCCTAGCGAAAGTGGTCGAAACCCGCCCCGCCCCGGGTCGCGCCGTCCACCGTGACAGCAGGCTGCCCCGCTGCAAACCGGCCGACCGCCGTGAGCGGCAGTCCGAACTCGCGCTCGAAATCCCGCTGGACCTGGGCAAAGGCGCCGGCCTCCACCGCCACCAGCAGTTCGTAGTCTTCGCCGCCCGCCAAGGCCCAGTCCAGCGGCTCCGCGCCCAGCGCCACCGCCAACTCTTCGATGCCGGCGGTATCCACGGCGTTTGAATCGATGTCGACCGACGCGCCGCTTGCCTCGGCCAGGTGCCCGGCGTCCTGCGCCAGTCCGTCGCTGATGTCCATCATGGCGTGAACGGCGTCGCCTGCGGCCAGCCACTGGCCCTCGCGCAGGCGCGGCACGGGGTGCAGGTGCGCGCGGGTAAAATCGCTTGGCGCGTCGCCGCGTTGTAGCGCAGCGAGCCCCGCCGCCGAGCGGCCGAGCGAGCCCGTGTGCGCCAGGATATCGCCGGGCTTCGCGCCGCTTCGCAGGAGATACCGCCCGTCGGGCGCCTCGCCGATGACGTTGACATCCAGCATGATCGGACCGGGGGAGCGGGTGGTATCGCCGCCCAGCAGCACGGCCCCGCAGGCCGCGACGCATTCGTACGCGCCCTTGGAAAGTTCGTCTAGCAGTTCAATCGGCGTGTCCGGCGGACAGGCCAGCGAGGCCAGCGCATACCGGGCGACGCCGCCCATGGCCGCAATATCGCTGAAGGCCGAGGCCATCGCCTTCCAGCCCACATCGTACGGCGCGCAGTGCGTGCGCGCGAAGTGCACGTCCTCGATGCTGGCATCGCAGGAGAAGAGCAGCACCGTGCCGCCATTGCGCACCACCGCGCAGTCGTCTCCGATGCCCGCCAGCACTTCGCCCCCGGTCGGCAGGTCGGCCGTTACCCGGGCGATGAAGCCGAACTCGCCGAGCTCGGAAAGGGTGGTCATGAGGATTCGATGCTCCGCCAGGCCGCAGGCAGATGCGCGATGACGTCGGAAGCGATCATGCCGCGCGCGCCGATCGACTCGGCCGCGAGGTCGGCGGCGAGACCATGCGCGAAGACGGCCAATTGCGCCGCCCCCAGGGGCGCGATGCCCTGGGCCAGCAGCCCCGCAAGCAGGCCGGTCAGCACATCGCCCGAACCGCCCTTGGCCAGCCCTTGGTTGCCGGTCGGGTTGATGTAGATTGGGCCGCCGGCCTCTGTAATCAGCGTTCCTGCGCCCTTGAGCACCACGACGGCCTGCGCCTTCTCCGCCAGCCGGAGCGCCGCCGTTTCGCGGTCGGCCTGTACTTCCGGCACGGTGCACTGCAGCAGCCGGGCCATCTCGCCGGGGTGGGGGGTGAGCACGCACGGCGCCTGCTTCAGCGCCAGCAGATCGGCGCGACCGCTCAGGGCGTTCAGTCCGTCTGCATCCAGCGCGAAGGGCACCGGGCAGCGCACCGCGAAGGTTTCGACAAACTGGCTGGCGCCTTCGCCCTGGCCGAGACCGGGCCCCAGGCCCACGGCGCTCTTCTGCTGGGCGAAATCCAGCGCAGGCATGGCCGCTGCCGCCGCGAGACAGCCGTCCTTACCCGCAGGCAGGCCCAGTGTCATCGTTTCCGCCAGTCCCGACGCTACGGATTCCTGCAAGGGCTCCGGCACGCCCAGCGTGACCAGGCCGACGCCGGAACGTTCCGCCGCGCGCGCCGCCAGCTTGGCCGCGCCCGCGAACCCGCGCGAACCGGCCAGCAGGAACACGTGTCCGAAATCGCCCTTGTGGGCGTCGGACGCCCGCTTGGGCAGCAGCGAGCGCGCTTTCTCGACCGTGACTATCGTTGCCATCGCGACAGTATGGCGCTGGCGCACCGCGCGGGGCAACTGCCTCGCCCCGCAGCGCCTCGCTCCGGTAGAATGCGCGCCACACTTCGGAGCTAACCCCATGATTCTGAGCGACATCGAACAGGAACTCGTCCGAGACCTCGAAGCCCGCCGGCCGGATTTGGCCGACTGTGTGCCGGATCTGCTCCGGCTGCACGCGCGGCTGGTGGATTGCTACGACAACGAGGGCACGCTCTACACCTGCGGCAACGGCGGTTCGAACGCCGATGCCCTGCACATCGTGGGCGAACTCAACAAGAGTTTCGAGCGCAAGCGCACGCTGCCCGCCGAATTTCAGGAACGCCTGGCCGGACTGCCCTATGGCGAAGAACTCGCCGCGCACCTCGAGGCCGGCCTCCGCTCCCACGCCCTCGGCTTCAACGGCGCGCTCAAGACCGCCGTCGAGAACGACATTCCCGTGCCCGGCATCGCCTTCGCACAGGAACTCAACGCCCTCGTACGGCCCGGCGACGTGTTGCTGGCCCTCTCCACCTCCGGCAACGCGGCCAACTGCCTCATGGCCATGAGCGTCGCCCAGGCCCACGGCGCGACGGCTGCAGTACTCACTGGACCCCGCGGCGGCAAGATGGCCGAGCACGGCGACCTCGTCCTCCGCGCCCCCGGCGCCACCACCCGCATCATCCAGGAAGCCCACATCGCCCTCTGGCACACCCTCTGCTGCCTCATCGAAGCGCACTACTTTCCCGAGATGCGGTAAGCCCGGCCAAGCGCGTCTGGGGTGGGGCGAATGTCCCCATGAGCCGAGGGCTGCAGATGCAGCCAAGGCTGAGGGCGGGCATGCGAATTCCCAGACTGACCATCGGCCCCAGAATGTAGACCCATTTTCCGGTTGCGTTTTTCAACGCCATAATGTACACTTGATGCATGGAAAAGCGGAAGCCCCACTTCCCGCTGAAGCGTGTGAAAGCACTCGTAAGCCAGGGCGCGTACCGGGTTACGGCGTCGGCGCTCAAGTCCGCCACGCGCGACTACGGATATACCGACGCCCAGCAACTCGCTGCATGCGTGCTTCAATTGAATGCCGCAAGCTTCTACAAGTCCATGACGACATATCAGGATGCGAAAATCTGGCAAGACGTCTACCACCCGAAAGTCGATGCTATGCCGGCCTACTTGAAACTACAGATTGTCGACGAGACGACGGTCGTCATTTCCTTCAAACGACTGGAGGAGGACTGAAATGCGCGAAAAGAAATGGATTGATTGCCCGGTGTGCGGGACGAAAAAAAGCATGCGCGTGAAGCAGCAGTTGCAGGAGCGTTTCCATCCGCAGGGCTATCCCCCCTTGGACATTGATGCGCTTGAAGGACAATTCTGCGACGCCTGCGGCGAGGGCTTCTGGTCGCTCGCGTCGGAAAAGCGTATCGCGCGGCTGTTGGGACAGCACTGTGCCACGCACGACGCCACCCGTATCGTGGCGGCGGAACTCGCCAGCGTCCAGGATGCCGCCAAGGCCATGAGAGTCACCGTCCAAGGCATTCACAAGATGATGGACGAGGGTCGGCTACGCTATGTCGTGGCGGGAGACACGCGGCTGCCTATCCGAAGGGATGTGGTTGAAAAGGTCTCGGCGCGAATGGCCGCTGGCAGGTAGGTGTTCAGCCTGCCACGTTCTTCTCGTACGATGCGTATTCGGTATCGACGTACTGGCGGCTCAGCCCTATCAGCAGGAGATGTGTACCGGCAAGTACAAGCAGGGGAAAAGTGAGAAGCGGCCCTTCAAGCGTGAGGCTCGACACGAACGCAGTCCCAATTCCCCCATACCAGATCGCATCGTACATCCAAGGACGATGGCTGGACTTCCAAACGCGGCGAATTAGCAGGACTTCGCCGTCCTGCACGGAGTCCAAAGCGCAAAGGAGCTCGTCTCCGTCGAATCCGGGCAAGTAAATTCTCTTTCTATCGCGCAGTATGATGAGCGATTCGCTCCCGCCCGCATGCCCTATAACACGCTCTATGGCATCCCACGGCTGATATCCTGTGCCGTACGCGCGATTCGCGATCTCCAATTCTAACCCGGACCGCCTAATCCCAATACGAGACGGTAATGAGGTGTTGAAGTAACCGCGCTTATACCCTAGCGCCATCAATACGAAAATCTGTGCTGTTATACATAAGCACATCACAATTCCATGAAGAACAGCCATCGGATACGGAAAAATGAAGGCCGATAGACTAAACGTTGCCGCATAGGTATAAGGAATGCAAGCGAACCCTGTTCGCCATAGGTAGCGTCGATTTTCCCATCGTAAACTCGCCACCGCATCAGAGGTAGGCCGCAACTCGGCGATGCATTCTGAGTCGTCGATGATTTCCTGCATGACGACCGACTCCTCCGCTCCCAGTGCTTCCATGCGCGCCATGTCGGCAGTATTACAGTCCACGCGAACGCGGTGCAATTCGAGTAACTGACGATTACCAGCGTGAAACTAGGATGGGTCCCCGCTTTCGCGGGGATGACGGTTTGGGGACGGTCGCGATCACCGCTCTGGTCCGGAACCAAGGGCTGTGTTTGTCCCCGCGATGTCATCCTCGCGAAAGCGGGGACCCATCTTCTTCTCCTTCCAAGCCGCCTCCTCTACCACCCCCATCCCCTGCTTTACCTGCCGGTTTTCGCGGCGTATACTACTGGGCTGCGGCTAACGAACGTTCGGTAGAGCCGACGGCGGCGGCGCGATTTACAGCAACCCGAAGGGAACGATCATGTCTACTGGAAAGAAATTCAAGATAGCCTCCATCGGCGCGGGCAATGTGGGCGCCTCGGCGGCGCAGTACTGCCTGGAACTGGAACTGGGCGACGTGGTGCTGACGGATATCCTTGAGGGTTTCCCGCAGGGCAAGGCGCTGGACCTGACCGAAGCGGGCCCCATCCGTGGGTATAGCAGCCAGTGCACGGGCACGAACGATTACGCCGATATCGAGGGCGCGGACCTGTGCATCGTGTCGGCCGGCCTGCCGCGCAAGCCCGGAATGACCCGCCTCGACCTGCTCGAAAAGAACGGGCAGATCATGACCAGCATCTGCGAGAACATCAAGAAGTACGCTCCGGAATCCACCGTGATCGTCATCACGAATCCGCTGGACGTGATGGTGTACCTGGCGTACAAGAAGCTCGAGTTTCCGGCGAACCGCGTCATCGGCATGGCCGGCTGCCTCGACAGCTCGCGCATGCGCAGCTTCGTGGCGATGGAACTGGGCGTAAGCATGAAGAACGTGGACACCATGGTGCTGGGTTCGCATGGCGACGACATGGTGCCGCTGCCCCATTACACGACCGTATCCGGCATTCCGATCACCAAGCTGATGCCGCAGGATCGCATCGACGCCATCGTCGAGCGCACCCGCAAGGGCGGCGGCGAAATCGTGCAGTTGCTCAAGACCGGTAGCGCATTCTACGCCCCGGCCGCCAGTGCCGTTCGCATGGCGCAGTCCGTCATCCGCGACGAGAAGCAGGTGCTGCCCTGCGCCGCTCACCTCACCGGCCAGTACGGCCTGAACGACATCTACATGGGCGTGCCCTGCGTGCTGGGCAAAGACGGCGTCGAGAAGATTATCGAGCTTGACATCACCGATGCCGAGCGCGCCGCGCTGCACAAGTCCGCCGAGGAAGTGAAGAGCGGCATCGCCGGTCTCCAGGAAGTCGGCATCCTCTAAGCCGCAGCCGGACGATATTCAAAAGGCCGTCCCCTCAGCGGGGGCGGCCTTTTTTGTTTGGTAAGCATGAGGCCACCGAAAAAAGCCTTGTAATATCTTCAGAGTACCGGCACTATGGGTTTCCGCCGCAAGTGCGAACTCCGTGAAACCCGCGGTCATTTGAAGGGGAGCCCGTTCATGAATCGAATTATCGCGCCCATGCTGTGTCTCGTGGCGCTAACGGGGCTTGGTGTGTCTGCCCATGCGCAAACCTGCAACGCGAACGATATCCCCGACGACAACAGCTTCGAGGACGGCTATCTGCTCAGCGTGGAAACCAGCACCTTCGTGCAGAAGTTCACGCCGCCGTCGTATCCTTACACCTACGAGGCGCTGTGCGTTTGCTGGCGGAGCGACACCGAGACCGAGGTGAGCTTCGATTTGCTGGCCTTCGACGACGATGGCACCGACGGCCAGCCGGGCACCGAGTTGTACCGTGCCGCGAAGGGTCAGGCCTTTATCGATTCCGACGGCGCGATTGACCAGCACGGTTTCGCGAGCAATGCCGTGGTAGTCACCGAGGGCTCCATTTATCTCGGGGTGAAATGGAATACCCCGATTTTCGCTACCGACATGTTTCTCTGCGCGGATACCTCTCCCGAGACGCCCCAGCAGGAAGGGTACCTTTCCACGACCAATGGTGCGAGCTGGTTCCCGATCAAGCCGAACTTTCCTGACTATCAGTCCCTCGGCCTCCGTGCGAAGGGCTCTGTCCTCGCTACGCCGGTCATCTCGGTCAATCGGCAGCAAGTGGGCATTATCTGCGGCAGCGCTCCGAAGTCCGCCGAAATTATTGAGGATCTGCCCGGCCTGTTCACCACAGGCGCACAGCCGAAGCCGGTGAAAAGCCGTCAGGCGGAATCGATGGAATACGCACAGGAGCTGGAACCCAATCCTGCGGTAATCGAATCGCTCGGCCGTTGGCCCGGGCCCAAGCGTCTCATCGGGATGCCGCTGCCTGAGGGCGGCACCATGAACCTGATCGTCGAGCCCCAGCCAGTGCTTGGACCCGGCGCCGCCATCGTGGCCAACAATGGCTTTGAAGAAACCCCTATCGAGATACCGGCGGTGGCGGTTTACTCCGGCTACGTCGAGGGCGATCCCGAGTCGCTCGTGATGGTGTCCGTTGAAGACGGTGCTTCGCTGCACGCTTTTGTGGAGCGCCCCGGCAAGGAACCGGTGATCTACGAGCCGCTCAGTGGCGGCAAATACTGGATGGCGCAGCCGAAGCAGGGGGTGATGCAGCGCAGCAAGTGCCGCGGAGCGCGCCATGATGCCGGCGAAGTGCCCAGCAACATGCTGCGGGCCCTCGACGAGGCGCGGAGCCACCAGAAGAATCTGGGTGACGAGCAGATGCTCGAGCTGGAAGTCTATGTCGATCTCGACTTCGATATGTACACGACGGCCTTCGCCAGCGACGATGCGGCCGCCGCGCGCTATGTTATCGATGTGATGGCGGCGGTATCCGCGATTTACCGCCGAGACCTGGACGTGCACATCACCCTGACCGGCGCCACGGTATGGACCACGGCCGACCCCTTCAACGTCGGACTGGAGGGGTCGCAGGATCCCATCAGCGACCTGCTGGACAACTATATCGCGGAGGGCAACACCAACCGCACCGGCATCCAGCGCGATGTGTTCCACCTGTTCACCACCATCGGCTTCTTCGGCGAAGGCATTGCCGAGTTCAAGGGACTTTGCCGTACACCAAACAAGGGCTATGGTTTAAGCAGCATGCAGAGAGAATCCTTTACGCTGCCCATTACCCTGGCCTACATCGAAGACATCACGACCGTGGCGCACGAAATCGGCCACAACTGCGGCGCCGAACACTCCCATTGCTATGGTATCGATTGCTGCGCCAACGACAACGGCTGCCCCACCTGCAGCCCCGAGGTCCCGGCGGTCGGCACCATCATGAGCTATTGCAACACGATCTTCGGCGGCTCCATTACCATGAAGTTCGATCAGACCGCCGTCCGCGGCGCCATCCGCGACTACATGGAAAGCCGCACGGCCTGCATCACCCCCATTGACTTGAAGATGGACTCCTTCACCATCAGCAACACGGGCAATGCCACGCTCAATGTATCGAAGATCGACGTGCCCGGCGGCAACGACTGGCTGACGATCTACCCTACGGGCCTGATTGAGATTCCGGAGGGGGACTCGCAGGAAGTCATGGTGATCTACGAGTGCGCCGAGGTGAGCGATTCGACCAATGTGACGCTCACACTGCACTCGGACGACGTGCTGCAGCCGGAGACAGAGGTGGTGGTCGGCCTGCAAGTGGATAAAGAACCCCCTTCCGCGGTGTGCACGAATCTTCAATTATTTCTGGATACTGCCAGCAGCGTGTCTTTTCTGCCCGAGGCCATAGACGCCGGCAGTACCGATAACATTGGCATCGTTTCGTACCAAATATCGGAAAATACGTTCTTTTGTGACGACATCGGCGCGAACAACGTCGACCTCACGGTGACCGATGCGGCAGGCAACACCGACACATGCAGTGCGGTCGTCACGGTCATGGATTTCGTCTCGCCCAACGCCGTGTGCTCAAACATTTCCGTTGAGCTGGGAGCCGGCGGTACCGTCGAAATCGAGCCCGCAGACGTCGACGGCGGTAGTTTCGATAATTGCGGGATCGAAAGCCGGACGCTTTCAAAATCGGTTTTCACCTGCGACGACCTCGGCGAGAACGAAATCTTCTTGACGCTCATCGATGCTTCGGGCAATGGCAGCACCTGTTCGGTCATCGTCACCGTGACGGACCCCTCGGATTTCTGCACCAGTGTCATTGACTGCGACCCCGGCTTTGGTCCGAACATCGATAACACCGCGTGCATCGCCTGCCAGCCTGGCACCTTTTCCGGTGGATCCCAAGGCTGCCAACCCTGTGCGGCCGGCACGATTGCGCCCAACGCGGAGTCCGAGTCCTGTACGCAGTGTCCTCCGGGTACGGCTCCAAACGCCGAGCACACGGAATGCCTCCCGCTTGAAGGCGAACCCGACGGCGAAGGCGGTGGAGAAGGTTTCTTTGTAGATTGCGATCCGGGTTTCGGGCCAAACGCCCAAGAGACCGAGTGCATCGCCTGTCAGCCTGGCACCTACTCCGGTGGCTCCGAGGCCTGCCGTCCCTGCGAGGCAGGCACGATTGCGCCCAACGCGGAGTCCGAGTCCTGTACGCAGTGTCCTCCGGGTACGGCTCCAAACGCCGAGCACACGGAATGCCTCCCGCTTGAAGGAGAGCCGGACGGCGAAGGCGGGGGAGAAGGTATCTTTGTAGATTGCGATCCGGGTTTCGGGCCAAATGCCCAGGAGACCGAGTGCATCGCCTGTCAGCCTGGCACCTACTCCGGTGGCTCCGAGGCCTGCCGTCCCTGCGAGGCAGGCACGATCGCGCCCGACGCGGAGTCCGAGTCCTGTACGCAATGTCCTCCGGGTACTGCTCCAAACGCCGAACATACGGAGTGCCTCCCCGTCGAAGGAGAGCCGGACGGCGAAGGCGCGGGGCTCGTTTGTCCCGCCGGGTATGCGCCGGACTCTTCCGGAACCGTGTGTATCATCTGCGCTCCCGGCACATTCTCCGACGATGGCACCGAGTGTAAGGCCTGCGCAGACGGCACGTTCAATCGCGAGCCAGGCCTGGACTACTGCATCCTCTGCGAAGGCGGCACCACGCCGAATTCTGAACACACGGCTTGCTACGAAGGCGAAGGCGCGCCGGGCGGGGAGGGCGAGGGCGAGGGAGAAGGCGGCGGCGAGGGCGGCGGCCTGAATTGCGGCCTCGGCACCGCGCCGGATTCCGAGGGCCGCACCTGCGTCACGTGCCCGCCCGGCACCTATTCCAACCTGGGTGAATCGTGCAAGCGCTGCGAAGAGAACAGCGTCACGGCCACCTCGGGCAACATCGCCTGCATTATCTGCCAGCCCGGTACCCGTGCGAATGCCGAACGCACCGCCTGTGTGCCCGGCGAACGCCACTCGGCCGATACCGACGGCAACAACCGGCTGGACCTGCCCGAACTGCTCCGTGCCATCCAGCTCTATAACGCAGGCGTGTTCTTCTGCTACACCGGCGAAGGCGAGAGTGAAGACGGCTTCGTCCTCGTCGGGTCCGACCAATCGTGTGCCCGCCACAGCAGCGACTACAATCCCGGGGATTTCCAGATCAGTCTCAGCGAACTGCTCCGCGCGATACAGCTCTACGCCCAGCAGGAATTCGGCCTATGTCCCGGAGTGAGTGAAGACGGTTTCTGCGCCTCGGTGTAGACCGCTAAACGAGCCGCAAGCGCCCGGCTGGCAACACTTTGACACGCTTGCCGGGCGCTTGATATACTCCCCAGCCGCTCTGAAAGCGTGCCGGGCGAAGTCCGTCTGCACGCAGTCAGTGTCTGCTGGGGCGTCGCCAAGTGGTAAGGCACCGGTTTTTGGTATCGGCATTCGTTGGTTCGAATCCAGCCGCCCCAGCCATTTCCACGCGCGCAGACTATGCTGCGGAGGGAGTTCAGTTGGCTTACACGCGAGACATGAAGATATTCAGCGGGCGCGCTTCGCAGGCGCTCACCGCGGGTATTTGCGAGGCGCTCGAGGTGCAGCCAGCCCGTTCTTCCGTCAGCACGTTCAGCGATGGCGAGATTAATGTGCAGATTGGCGAGAACGTGCGCGGACGCGACGTGTTCCTGGTCAACAGCACGTCGCCGCCTGTGAACCGCAACCTGATGGAAATGCTGATCATGATCGACGCAGCAAAGCGCGCGTCGGCGGAGCGGGTGACGGCGGTGATTCCGTATTACGGCTACGCCCGGCAGGACCGCAAGGAAAAGGCGCGCGTGCCGATTACGGCGAAGCTGGTGGCGAATCTGATTACCGCGGCAGGCGCGGACCGCATCCTCGCGGTGGACCTGCACTGCGGCCAGATACAGGGTTTTTTCGACATTCCGGTGGATCACTTGGCGGCCGAGGTCGTGTTTGTGAAGCACCTGGAAGAGACGGGCATGATTCAGGACGAGAATTTCCTGGTGGTATCGCCCGACATGGGCAGCGTGAAGCGGGCGCGGGAATTCGCCGACCGCCTGGGCGCGCCCATGGCCATCGTGGACAAGCGCCGCCCGAAGGACAACGTGGCCGAGGTAATGAACATCATCGGCGACGTGAAGGGCATGCACTGCATGATGCTCGACGACATGATTGACACGGCCGGTACGCTCTGCAAGGCCGCCGAGGCGCTCAAGTCGCGCGGCGCGCTCAGCGTGCGGGCTTGTGCCACGCACCCGGTTTTCAGCGGTAAGGCGATTGAGAACATCGCCAATTCCGAGCTCGAGGAAGTAATTGTTTGCGATTCGATTCCGCTGTCGGAAGCAGCGCAAAGCGTGGGCAAAATCACCCAGCTTAGCCTTGCGTCGCTCATCGCGGAAGCCATTCGCAGGGTCCATAAAGACGAATCGGTCAGCAGCCTGTTCAAAAACTAAGCATCGCGCGGAGATTACCAACCATGAAGATGAACACCCTCACAGTCAGCCCCCGCACTGCCGACGGCAAGGGCCTGGCCCGGCAGGCGCGCCGCGCCGGCACCGTGCCCGCCGTGCTCTACGGCGAGAAGAAAGACAGCGTTTCGGTCGTTGTCGATCTCCGCAATTTCGAGACGATCGTGCACGGCAAGGGCGGCGAGCACTCGCTGATCGACCTGACCGTCGAAGGCCAGCCGGAGCTGAACGGCCCGGTGCTGGTGAAGGCGGTGCAGCACCACCCCGTGAGCGACAAGATTCTCAGCGCGGATTTTCTGCGCATTCAGCTCGATAAGGCGATTCAGACCTTCGTGCCGGTCAAGCTGACCGGCCAGTGCGTGGGCCTGGTGGAAGGCGGCGTGCCGGATCAGCACCTGCACGAGGTGGAAATCACCGCGCTGCCGCTGGCCGTGCCGGAATTCATCGAGGGCGACATCACGAACATCCGCATCGGCGACACGCTGATGGTGGAGTCGCTGGTGGTACCCGAGGGCGTCACCCTGCTGACGCCGATCGACCGTCCCGTGCTGGGCGTGAAGGCGCCGCGCGTGGCCAAGGGCAAGGGCGGCGCGGCCGCCGGAACTTCGGCCGGTGAGGGCGAGGGCGAGGAGTAATCCTCCGCGATTGCGGGAGCGGCCTCGTGAAGATGATCGTCGGGCTGGGAAATCCCGGTCCGAAATACGAGTTTACCCGGCACAACCTCGGCTTTCTGGCGCTGGATACGCTGGCAGCGAAGCTGAACACGGCCTTCGGGCGCGAGAAGCACGAGGGACTGATGGCGGAAGCGGCCTACCGCGGCGAGAAGCTGCTGCTGGTGAAACCGCAGACGTTCATGAACCTGAGCGGAAACTGCGTAGCCAAGGCCGCGCGCAACAAGGTGCACGAGCCGGCGGATATTCTGGTGGTGGTGGACGAGGTCAACCTGCCGCTTGGCAGGCTGCGGTTCCGCGCGGGCGGCAGCGCGGGCGGCCACAACGGTCTGAAGTCGATTATCGAGCGCCTGGGCACGCCGGAATTCCACCGGATGCGCATGGGCGTTGGCAATACTGGAAGCGGCGCCGGGCTGGTCGAGCATGTGCTGGCCAAGTTCCGGCCGGATGAATTTGAAACCGTGGCCGAAATGCGCGAACGCGGGGCGGAGGGCATCCTCACCTGGGTGTCCGAAGGCCTCGAGACGGCGATGAACCGGTTTAACTGAATCGCCCCACGCGGGAGGAAATCAGCGTGTCGACGGAAAAGAAACACACCATCAGCGTCCTGGTCGATAACCACTTCGGCGTGCTTGCCCGCGTGTCGGGCATGTTCAGCACGCGCGGGTTCAACATCACCAGCCTGTGCGTGGGCGAAACCGCCGACGCCCGCTACTCCCGCATGACGGTGGTGGTGCTGGCCGATGACGCCGCCCTGGGTCAGGTTATTCAGCAGCTGAACAAGCTCATCGAGGTGATCGACGTGGTCGATCTGACCTCGGAGTCGTTCGTCGAGCGCGAGCTGGTGATGGCCAAGGTGAAGGCGTCGGGCAAGGAGCGCGGCGAGGTTATCGAGCTGGCCAGCATCTTCCGCGCGAAGGTGGTGGACGTTGGCGCGCAGTACATGACGGTAGAGTGTACGGGTGCCGCCGGCAAGATCAGCGCCTTTATCGACACCATCCGCGGCTACGGCATCGAGGACCTTGTGCGTTCCGGCGAAATCGCCATTGCACGATCCCCCAAGTAAGGCGTACAATAGCCTTTCGTTTATTTAATCGGACAGGAGACA
This sequence comes from Candidatus Hydrogenedens sp., assembly GCA_016125095.1. Taxonomy (GTDB): domain Bacteria; phylum Hydrogenedentota; class Hydrogenedentia; order Hydrogenedentales; family JAEUWI01; genus WGMK01. The sequence goes on from WGMK01000010.1 coordinate 47,657, forward strand.
GCAATCGTGCAGCACTGCCGCGCCACCGTACCGGATACTGTCCGGCGGGCGGGCGCCTTCCGGATGCCGGAAGGTTTCCCCGCGGGCAGCGCGCACACCCTGCGGTGCGATGCACAGGCCGCGGCCCGATTGGGCCGTGGCCTTTTTTGTTGCCCGCCGATGCGCGTCACACCGTCTGCCCGGCCATGCATGCGAGGAGGAACCCGCCAGTGAAAGAGCTACTCGAACTCCAGAATCTCGATCTTAAGATCGAGCGGTGCCGTGAACTGGAAGCCGAGATTCCGAAGCAGAAGAACAAGTTCGACGTGCAGCGCAAGCGGCTGGACGAGGAACTGAAGAAGAGCGAGCAGTACGTGACGGGGCTGCAGGTGGAGCAGCGCGAGTGCGAGGGCGATATCGCCCAGAAGGAACAGCAGATCCTCAAGTACGAGGGGCAGCTCGCCAGTGTGAAGAAGAACGAAGAGTATCAGGCGCTCCTGCACGAGATTGAGATCCTCAAGAAGCAGATCGGCGTGAAGGAAGAGCGCATCCTCATGATTATGGAGGAGATGGAGGGCGCGCGCTCGAAGCTGGCCGAGGACAAGAAACGCATCGACGGGGAGCGCGCGAAGATTACCGCGCAATGCGGCGAAGTGGACACCGAATTGAAAGAGGCCGTAGCGCAGCGCAAGGCCTACGAGGCCGAGCGCGGGTCGCTCTCCGAGCGCGTGGACAACAGCATGCTCCGCCGCTACGACCGCATCAAGAAATCGAAGAAGGGCGGCCGCGTCGTCGTGCCGCTGGAAGGCGAAAGCTGCGGCGGCTGCCACATGGCCGTGCGCGCCCAGGTGGTCAACGAGATCCTCGCGGGCGAGGCGCATTCCTGCGGCCAGTGCGGCCGCATCCTCTACGATCCCGAAGCCATCGCGGATGCTGTCGAGTCCGCGGCGCAGTCCGAATAGTCCGAACGTCCGGAGCCGTCGCCGTGGCGTTTTTTAGCCGTAAGACCTTTTCCAATCCGGGCACGCGCCAGAAGAGCATACCCGACGGACTGTGGATGAAGTGCGTCTCCTGCGGCACCACCGTGTACCGCAGCGAAGTGGAAGAGCGGCTGCACGTGTGCCCCACCTGCGGCCACCATTACCGCGTGGGCGCGCATGATCGCATCGGGCTGCACTTCGACCGCGGTTCCTTCGAGGAGACCCACGGCGGAATTACCGCAGCCGACCCGCTGGAGTTCGCAGCGGGCGAACACACCTACGCCAGCCGCGTGGATCGCGCGCGCCAGGAAACCGGCCTCAACGAGGCGCTGGTGACCGGCTTCGCCCGCATCGAGGGCAACCGCGTGGCGCTCGGCGTCATGGATTCGCGCTTCGTCATGGCCAGTATGGGCGGCGCAGTGGGGGAGAAGTTTTGCCGCCTTTGCGCCGACGCCATTCAGGCCAACACGCCGCTGCTGCTGTTTGCCGCATCGGGCGGCGCGCGCATGCAGGAAGGCATTTTGGCGCTCATGCAGATGGCCAAGACCGCCGACGCCGTGAGCGAACTGAACGAGGCCGGCATTCCGTATATCGTGGTGCTGACCGATCCCACTTCGGGCGGCGTGTTTGCCAGCTTCGCCACCCTGGGCGATGTGCTGCTGGCGGAACCCAAGGCCTATATCGGATTCGCGGGCGCGCGGCTCATCCAAGGCGCCCTGCATGTAAAGCTGCCGCAGGGTTTCCAGACCAGCGAGTACCAGTATCAGAACGGCCAGCTTGATCGCATAGTGCCGCGCAGCGAGATGCGCGCGACGCTTGCGCAGCTGGTCCGCCTGCTGCATCCCGAGGGCGCTGTGCCGCAGGAACCCGCGGAGGAGACAGAAGCCGGGGGGGATGCAGCGCTCGACGCTCAGGCCGAGCCGGACTCCGCCGCCACGAAGCCGCAGTCCTGATGTCCGGACCCGCTGTCGGCACGCCGCGTGCGCGCCTGGACGATCTCATCCTCCACGGCATCAAGCTCGGGCTCGACAACATCCGTGCGCTTCAGGCGGCCGTGGGCAATCCGGAGCGGGCCTGTCCGGCCGTACACGTCGCCGGCACGAACGGCAAAGGCAGCGTCCTCGCCTTCCTCGATACCATGCTTCAATCCGCCGGCTACCTCACGGCACGCTTCACCAGCCCGCACCTGATCTCGCTGAACGAGCGGTTTCTCGTGGAGGGCGCCCCCCTGGCCGACGCCGTAGTCGATGGTGTGCTAGAGCGGCTGCTCGATTCGGCCGAAGCCCGAGGCATTCAGCCCACCTACTTCGAACTCTGCACGGCCGCGGCCTTCCTGGCCTTCAAGGAAGCCGGTGCCGAATGCGCGCTCATCGAAGTGGGCATGGGTGGCAAATACGATTCGACCAATATTCTCGACCCTGAAGCCTGCGCCATCGTCAGCATCGGCCTCGACCACACGCAATACCTCGGCGATACCCTGGCCGCCATCGCGGGCGAGAAGGCCGGCATCATCAAGCCCGGCCGTCCGGTCGTGGTGGGGCCGCTCGAGCCCGAGGCGCTCCAGCCGGTGCTCGAAGCCGCAGCCGGCGCCGGCGCGCCCGCCTTCGTGGCCGGGCGCGATTTCACCTTTCAAGGGGGCGGCGATCCCTGGCACCCGACCATCTCGGTGCAGGCCGAAGGTCTCGATATGCCCGAGACCCGGCTGGGTCTCGCAGGGCCGCACCAGGCCGCGAACGCCGCCGTGGCCGTCCTGCTGGCGCATGCGCTTCGCGATACCTATCCGCGCCTGACGCCTGAACACATCCAGCACGGACTCGCCTCGGCCGTCTGGCCCTGCCGCCTCGAGCGCGTCTCCGAGCAGCCGCTGGTCATCATCGACGCCGCCCATAACCCCGCAGGCATGCAGCACTACCGCACGCTGTTCTCCGAAGCCGTCGTGGTGGCAGCCTTTTCGGACGACAAGGACGCCGCAGGCATGCTGGAGGTCTTGTCCGCTTTCGCTCAGCCGCTGATTCTCACGGAGTATACCGGCAAGCGATGCGCGTCCGCCGCGGCGCTCGCCGCGAATCTCGCAGATCCCATCGTAATGCCGGAACTTCCTGCGGCACTCGAGCACGCGATGCGGCTCGCTGGAAATGGAGCGCCCGTCCTGGTGACCGGCAGCATCTACCTGGCGGGCGAGGCCCGCGCCTGGTTCGCCGGACACGGCGGCAGCGCGCTCCGGTTCCGCAGCGGCGATTGATCGCGCAACGCCCCGCGCCGCCGCGCTATACTACCCCTTTCGACACGACGACCCCGCGAAGGAGACGATTTCCATGGCGAAGACCCAAGCGATTCCCACACGCGACCAGGTGAAGCCCGGCGATACCTGGAACCTCGCGAAGCTGTTCCGTTCCGACAAAGCCTGGGCCGAGGCCTGCGCCGAGCTCGAATCCCGGGTGGAAGGCTTCGGCAAGTTCCGCGGCACGCTGGGCAAGGGCCCGAAGCAGCTGCTGGCCGCGCTGGAATACGACACCGAATTCGACAAGCTGAGCGAGCGGCTCGCGGCCTACGCCTACCTGCGCGCCTCGGAAAACGTGGCCGACGGCAAGGCGCAATCCATGGTGGCGCGCTACACCTATGTGGCCACCCGCGCGGGCGAAGCCGCCAGCTACATCGCCCCGGAAATCCAGGCGATTCCCAAGGCGAAGATGGACGCCTACCTGAAGAGCGCGCCGCTGAAGCCCTACCGCTTCTCGCTGGAAAAGTTGCTGCGCTACAAGAAGCACATTCTCTCGCTGAAGGAAGAGCGCCTGCTCGCCATGCAGGGCGAAGTCGCCGGTACCGCCTCGAAAATATTCGGCCAGTTGAACGACGCCGACCTCAAGTTCGGCTTTGTGACCGACGAGAGCGGCCGCAAGGTCGAGCTCTCGCAAAGCTCCATCCGCGGCCTGCTCGAATCGCCCAAGCGCAGCGTGCGCCAGAAGGCCTTCACGCAGTTCTACGCCGAGTACGAGGACCACGCCAATACGCTGGCCGCGTCGCTGAGCTCCTCGGTGCTGCAGGATGTGTATGTGTCGCGCGTGCGCAATTACCCCAGCGCCCGCGAGGCCGCGCTCTACGGCGACAACGTGCCCGTGGCGGTGTACGACAGCCTGGTGAGCAGCGTGCGCAACAACCTCGACGCGCTCTACAAGTACTATGACGTGCGCAAGCGTGCGCTGAAGCTGAAAGAGCTGCGCAGCTACGATACGGCCGTGCCGATTGTGAAGCGCGCGAAGACGAAGATTCCTTACGACAAGGCGGTCACGACCATCTGCGACAGCCTTGCGCCGCTCGGCAGCGGCTATGTGAATACCCTGCGCAAGGGCCTCACCACCGACCGCTGGGTGGACCGCTACGAGAACAAGGGCAAGCGCAGCGGCGCATTTTCCTACGGGGCCTTCGGCGCGCCGCCCTTCATCCTCATGAACTACAAGGAAGAAGTGCTCGACAGCATGTTCACGCTCGCGCACGAGGCGGGCCATTCCATGCACTCGTGGCACAGCGAACGCAACCAGCCCTACCAGTACGCGCACTACACGATCTTCGTGGCCGAGGTCGCGTCGACGTTTAACGAACAATTGCTGCACCACCACCTTGTGGGCAAGGCCAAGGGCAAGATCGAGCGCGCCTACCTGATCAACAAGGCCATCGACGAGATTCGCGGCACCATCATCCGGCAGACCATGTTCGCCGAGTTCGAGACCAACATCCACCAGCTGGCCGAGGCGGGCGAACCGCTCACGCTCGAGGTGCTGCGCGCGGTCTATCAGGACCTACTCGACGCTTACTTCGGCCCGGGCGTGGTGCTCGACGACGTGCTGAGCCTCGAGGGCCTGCGCGTGCCGCATTTCTATAGCGCGTTCTACGTGTACAAATACGCCACCGGCCTCTCCGCCGCCATCGCGCTGTCGCGCATGGTGCTGCAGGGCGGCAAGGCCGAGCGCGATCGTTACCTCAACTTCCTATCGAGCGGCGGCTCGAAGTTTCCGCTCGATCTTTTGCGCGATGCGGGCGTCGATCTCGAGCAGCCCCAGGCGGTAGATGCCGCCATGCAGACCTTCCGCGAACTCGTGGACGAGCTGGACGCCCTGGTCTAACCCCGGAGAAGAACGATGTCGACCTTCAAGAACAAACGCATCCTGATTACCGGCGCCGGCATGGGCATGGGCCGCCTGATGACGCTCCGCGCCGTGGAAGAAGGCGCGGGCGCCATCGCCATGTGGGACATCAACGCCGAGGCGATGGAAAAGACCGCTGCGGAAGCCCGCGCCAAGGGCGGCACCATCCACACCTTCGTGGCCGACGTGTCGAACCTCGACAGCATCAAGGCGGCCGCCGCGCAGACGCTGGAAACGATGGGCGGGGTAGACATTCTCTTTAACAACGCCGGCATTGTCCGTGGCGGTTCGTTTGTCGATCACACGCACGACGACCTCGAGCTGACCATCCGCATCAACGTGCTCGGCGTCATGCAGGTGACCAAGTGCATCCTGCCTTCGATGATTGCGCAGGGGAGCGGGCACATCGTCAATCTTGCCTCCGCCGCCGGCCTGATGCCCGTGCCGCTGCAGTCGGCCTACTCGCCCAGCAAATGGGCCGTGCTGAGCTTCTCCGAGGCGCTCCGCGTCGAGCAGGAAACCGACAAGACCGGCGTGCGCGTCACCGCCATCTGCCCCAGCTACATCGACACCGGTATGTTCGCGGGCGTAGAGGCGCCCTTGCTCACGCCCATCCTGCAGCCGCAGGATGCCGTGAATCGTATCTTCAACGCCGTGAAGGGCGACAAGCTGGTGGTATGCATGCCGATTATCGTGAACCTGCTACCGGTATTCCGCGCGCTGATGCCCATACGGATGTTCGATCTGATCGTCGGGCGGCTCTTCCGCGTGCACACCAGCATGAAGGCCTTTACCGGCCGCCATTAGTAGACCCTTGAGATTCCAAGCAGTACCCGAGAACGCTCAACGCAAATAGGTTTTTCTTATGTCCGATACCGCCGCCACGCCGTCCCTGTTCCGCCGCATCCTCCGCTGGACCTTCCGCATCGTGTTGGTCCTCGTGGTGCTGATTGCCGGCGTCGTCCTGTTCTTCCTGCGCGATGCGCTCTACAACCGCTACATCTACCTGCCGAGAATGGCGCAGGCGATGGAAGAACTCAAGACCACGCATCGCGACGTGACGCTGGACGACGCCTGGACCGAGTACCGCTGCACGCTGCACACGCACTCCAAGTTTTCGCACGACTCGGAAATGGAGTGGGAGGACATTCTCGCGGCGGCCAAGAAATCGAAGGTGCAGGCGCTGATGATGAGCGATCACTGCGTGAACACCCAGGCCTCCTTTGCCTGGCAATGGCGCGGCCTACACGATGGCGTGCTCTTCGTGCCCGGATTCGAAATGAATTACGGCTACCTCGTGTGGGGCCTGCCGGAAGACCTGACCCTGGACTGCAAGTGGCAGGCCAACCAGCTTGCCGTAAAGATCGACGAAAACGACGGCACGCTTTTCTACGCGCACAGCGAGGAAGACCGCCTCTGGGATTCTCCCTACTACGGTGGCATGGAAATCTACAATATCCACACGGACTTCAAGGATGAGTCGCTGGCCGACATGCTGCCGAACATGATGCTGGCGGCCAATACCTATGGCGCCCAGGCCTATCGCCTGCTGTTCGATCGCCAGACGGAAATCCTCAAGCACTGGGATGAATTGAACCAGACGCGCCACATCACCGGGTTCGCCGCGAGCGACGCCCACCAGAACATCGGCCTGCGCATAAAATACACCTTCGACGGCATGCTCGAAATCGGCGATACCAGCCCCAAGCCCGGCAAGAAGTTTGCGCTCAATCCCGTCACGCGCCTGTTGGCCCGGCTCGCGTTCGGCAAACTGGAACCCGGCACGACCCTCTACCGACTCGACGCCGACCCCTACGAACGCAGCCTGAACTTCGTCAATACGCATGTGCTGGCGAAGGAACTCACGCAGGACGCCATACTGGGAGCGCTGCACGAAGGCCGCGCCTTCATCGCGTTTAACATGATCGCCGATGCCGAAGGCTTCGTGTTTTTCGCCGAGGACGGTCCCACCCAGGCCACCATGGGCGAGTCGATTCCTTTCTCGCCCACCATGAAGCTCCGCGCCGACGCGCCCTTCCCCTGCCGCTACACGGTCGTCCGCGATGGCGAGGTGGTCTATCAGGGCGATGGCCCCGAACTCCGCTACGAGCCCACCGGCCCCGGCCAGTACCGCCTCGAGGCCGAGGTTATGCTCATGGACGAGTGGACGCCCTGGATCTACACCAACCCCATCCTCATTACACCGAAGGTCGAACTGGCCCAGCGATAAGTGGTCTTCATGCGGCACAGCCGCCTTGGCGTGCGGCAGCCCGCTGCCGCACGCCAAGGCAGCAAGCTGCACGAAAATGCCTGCGCGGTAGGGCGAGCGTACCCGCGAGCCATCGCTACCGGTACGGTTCCCACTCCGGCTCGTTGGCGAAAATCCAGCGGTAATAGTCGCGCTGCTCGAGCTTGGCGGCGGCCGCCTCGTCCACAATCACCGTGCAGTGCGGGTGCAGTTGCAACGCGGTGGCGGAGATCATCGAGGTAATCGGCCCCTCCACCGCCTTCGCAATGATGGCGGCCTTCTCTTCGCCCGTGGCCATCAGCACGGCGCGCTTCGTGTCGAGAATCGTGCCCACGCCCATAGTCATCGCGCGCTTCGGCATGGTGGCCGGGTCGGCGAATTGGCCGGCGTTCTGGGCGAGCGTCTCGGGCGTGAGCGCCTTGCAGCGTGTGCGCGAGAGCATCGCCGAGAGCGGCTCGTTGAACCCGATATGGCCCGTGCGGCCGATGCCCAGCAACTGGAAGTCGATGCCGCCGTGCTCCTCGATTTCGCTCTCATAGCGCGCGCATTCCAGATCGGGGTCGTCGGAAGCGCCATCGGGCAGGTGTGTGTTCCGCTCGTCGATATTCACCCGGTCGAAGAGATGTTTCTTCATGTACATGCGGTAGGAGTCCGGATGATCGCCCGCCAGACCGATGTATTCGTCCAAGTTGAACGACACCGCCTGGCTGAAATCGAGCCTGTCTTCGGCATGCATGGCGGCCAGGCGCGCGTAGAGCCGCTCCATGGTGCGGCCCGTGGCCAGGCCCAGCACCATGCGGGGCTTCGCCCGCAGCGCATCGGCCAACAACTGCGCGCACAATTCCGCCGCCGCATCCGCATCCGGCCGGATAATCACTTCCATCCTGCTTACTCCCGGGGTTCGATGAGCGCGAAGGATACCCGTCCGCGCGGGAACGCCGCAACGCCGCCCGCGTTGACGCCGCCCCGCGCCGACCGCATAATGCTTCTGCAACGGAGGCGTGCATATGAGCAGCAGTAAGTATCTTGGCGTTATTCTGGCGGCGGGTCACGGCTCGCGCATGGGGCCTTTCGGCGAACAGGTGCCCAAGCCGATCGCGCCCATCTGCAACAAGCCGCTGCTGGTGTATCAGCTCGAGCATCTCAAGTCGCTGGGCATCACCGATGTCATCATCGTCATCGGCCACCTCGGCCATGTCATCACGCAGGTGCTGGGCGATGGCACTGCGCACGGGGTGCGCATCCGGTATGTCGAGCAGCAGCAGCGGTTGGGCCTGGCACATGCCGTGGGCCAGCTCGAGCGCTATGTGGATAGGCCCTTCGTGCTCTTCCTGGGCGACCTCTACTTCCAGTTCAACGAGTTGCCCCGGCTGATAGAGGAATTCGAGACGCACAAGCCCGCCGCCGTGCTCTCGGTGAAGGAAGAGTCCGACGTGAACGAGGTGAAGAAGAATTTCTCGGTCGCACTGCACGACGACGGTACCGTGCGCCGGGTCATCGAAAAGCCCCGCTACGTGAGCAGCATGCTCAAGGGCTGCGGGCTCTATCTTTTCGATTTGCCTATTTTCGATGCCATCCGCCGCACGCCCCGAACCGCCATGCGCGACGAATACGAACTGACCGACTCGATCCAGATTCTGCTCGACTATGAGTATCCCGTACGCGCGGCGGCCGTGGTGGAATACGACATGAACTTGACGTTCATCCGTGATCTCATCACCTGCTGCGGCATGGAGCTTGAACGGCGCGGCACCGCGCAGCTGGTGGGGGAGCACTGCACGATCGACCCCGGCGTCACCCTGCTCCACACGGTCCTTGGCGACCGCGTAAAGATTACGAAGCCGGCCCGGCTGGAGCGCTGCGTGGTGATGCCCGGCGTCACGCTCGACGATGGGCACGACTACGTGGATACCGTGATTACCCCGCACGCCCGCCTGCACGCGAAACACTCCTGACGGCGTAGTTTTGCACCGCCTCCTCCAGACCGGGCATGATCGGGGTTCACCAACCCCACAGGAGCCGCCATGCGCGCGACACTTGGTTTGATACAGATGGCGATGGACCCGGACCCGGCGCTGAATGTCGCCGCGGCGATCCATTGGGTGCGGGCCGCCGCGAAAGAGGGCGCACAGATTGTGGTGCTGCCCGAGTTGTTCCGGTCGCAGTATTTCTGCCAGAAGGAAGACGCGGATCTTTTCGAGCTGGCGCAGCCGCTCGACAACGAGGAGAACCAGCGATTTGCTGCGCTGGCCGCCGAACTGGGCATCGTGCTGCTGCTGCCCGTATTCGAGAAGCGCGCGCCGGGCATTTATCACAACAGCATGCTGGTGATCGACGCGGACGGCTCGCGCGCCGGGTTGTATCGCAAGATGCACATTCCCGACGATCCGGCGTATTACGAGAAGTACTACTTCACGCCGGGCGACCTCGGCTTCAAGGCCTTCGACACGCGTTTCGGCAAGGTGGGCACGCTCATCTGCTGGGACCAGTGGTATCCCGAGGGCGCCCGCACGACGGCCCTGCTGGGGGCGCAGGTTATCTGCTGCCCCACGGCCATCGGCTGGCACCCCTACGAGCGCGAGGAATTCGGCACCCAGCAGCGCGACGCCTGGATTACGGTGCAGCGCGGCCACGCCATCGCCAGCGGGGTCTACTATGCCGCCCCGAATCGCGTGGGTTTCGAGCGGCTGGTGCCGGAACAGGCGGGAATCCAGTTCTGGGGATCGTCCTTCGTGTGCGATCCGCAGGGCGTCATGCTCGCGCAGGCTTCGGACGACAAGGAAGAAGTGTTGCTGGCGGAAATGGACCCCGGGCATCTCGAATACATCCGCCGCAACTGGCCCTTCCTGCGCGACCGGCGCATTGATGCCTACGGCGGCGTGACCCGCCGCTACCTCGACGAGGCCTGAGCCTTGGCCGCCGTACGCCTGCCGGCCGAGTTCGAACATCACGATGCGACGCTGCTCGCCTGGCCGCATAATCCCGCAGACTGGCCCGGAAAAATTACGCCAGCCCGTTGGGCCTTCGTCGAGTTTATCCGGCATGCCGCGGAAAGCGAGTACGTGCACCTCATCGTGCCGGATGAAAAGACCAAGGCCGTGGTGCGGCGCATGCTGGCCGATGCCCATGCGGACCTCGGTGCGGTGCGATTGCGGGTACTTCCCCTGGATCGCAATTGGATGCGCGACTGCGCCCCGGCCTTTGTGCATTCGGGGGGGAAAGTAAAGGGTGTTCAGTTCGGATTTACGGCGTGGGCGAAGTACCCCAATTGGCAGCAAGACGCGAAGCTGCCCGCTGCGATTTGCAAGGCCCTGCAAATACCGCTGGCACCGGCGCGCAAGGGCCGCGACCTGGTGGTGCTGGAAGGTGGCGCGATCGATAGCAATGGTCTGGGCACCCTGCTGACCACCGAGGAATGCCTGCTGCATCCGGAGGTGCAGGTGCGAAACCCCGGTTGGGGCCGCGCGGATTACGAGCGGATGTTTGGCGAGCAGCTCGGTATACAGCAGGTGCTCTGGCTGGGCGACGGCATCGCGGGTGACGATACGCACGGCCACGTGGATGACCTCTGCCGCTTCGTGTCCAAAGATACCGTCGTGCTTTGTGAGGAGACCGATCCGGCCGACGCGAATTATCGTCCGCTGCAGGAAAACCGCGAGCGTCTACAGGGCGTTAAACTCGCTTTTGGGAAGAGGCTGCAGGTCGTTTCACTGCCCATGCCCGCGCCGCTGAATTTCCGGGGCATCCGCCTGCCCGCGAGCTACGCAAATTTCTACATCACCAATCAGGCGGTGCTGGTGCCCACGTTCAACGATCCGAACGACCACTATGCCTTGGGCATTCTGGGCGAGCTTTTCCCGAAGCGTCGGGTCATCGGCATCCATGCGGTCGACCTGGTGTGGGGCTTCGGCACGCTGCATTGTCTCAGCCACGAGATTCCCGCCGGGGAAGAAATCGGGTACTTAATCCCCTAGGGCGATGGGGGTCGGGCGGCCCGCTTCATCCACCGCGACGAAAGTAGCCGTGGTCTGAAAAACGACCCGCGTATCGACGCGGCCCTCGAGGTCGAAGGTGACACTGGTGCGGCCGATGCGCGGATTGTCGGCGTAGATATGCACGATGTCGCCCACGCGCACCGCTTCCTTGAACAGCAGCTCCGTATAGCGCAGGGTCACCATGCGGGTGGAATGGGTGTATTGGTGCGCGAAGATGGCTGCGGCCTCGTCCATCCACGCCATCATCGTGCCGCCGAAGAGATTGCCGCCCACCCCGATATCCTTCGTCATGCACAGGTAGGCGGATACATGCTTGCTCGAGTCGTACTGCATATGGTTCATTCCCGTTCGAAGGCATTCAGCCATTGGTGTTGGTGCGCGTAGTCGAGCAGCCTATCGAACAGCGCGCCATCGACCGCCGGGAATGGTACCACGCCCGCCAAGGCAGTATCGGTATGGGTCCGGTCGAACAGCGGTTCGCTGCGCGAAATGTATTGCAGGAACATGTTGCTGAGCGAGTGGATATATTGCTCCAGTTCCGTGAGTCCTTCTGGCGCCAACGACGCATGAAACTCGATCTCCGAGCCTTTCACGGCCAAGCGCTTGCGCGCCCAGTCGCTCAGCGTCCACAAGGTTGGCGGTTCGGGATGCGTCAGGTGATACGTCAGGCCGGTCGCTCCGCTCTGTTCGATGATGTCCCAGAGCGCGGCTGCCACCCAGTCCACCGGCACGATGTTCAGGTTGGCTTCCGGATCCGCCATCACCCGCACCCGCTCGGGCACCACCAGCTGCCCCGTCTCAATCAAGTCGACTAGCCGCAGCATCTGGTAGAAATTCATGAACTGGGCGATGCTGCCGCTCTGCGCCGCGCCGACAATGATCGACGGACGGAACACGGCGCCCGGCTGGCCTCCTTCGAAGGCGGCACGCAGCAGCAGCTCGGCTTCGCGTTTGGAATGCTCGTAGGGGTTGCGGCAGTGCGCCTCGTCTTTCAGGTCGGTCTCATAGGCCACGGGCGAACCCGGCGTACCCGCGACGTATGAGGTGCTTACGTGATAGAGCGGCACTCCGGAATCGCCCAGCCCCTGCAGCACTTGCTCGACGCCGTGCACGTTGGTGTCGTGTATCAGCGCGGCCTTCTTCTGGCTGAAGCTCGTCAGTGCGGCACTGTGCAGCACGAAGGCGAAGGAGTCCCGCACCGTTTGCCACTGGTCCGCCGACAGCCCGAGAGCGGCTTGGGTATTGTCGCCGAGCCACACGGTCACCCGTGCCTCTTCTTCTCCCGGCACGTCGGCCGAGGCCAGCGCCTGGCGCAGCCGCCGGCGCGCCGTTGCCTCGGAATCCCCACGAATCACGGCCACGGGCGCATAGCCACGGCGCAGCGCCTCGGCCAGCAGCCAGCTGCCCAGGATGCCCGTCGCTCCCGTGAGTAGAATCTTTTTCTTTTGCATGTGCGGTATCTCGTTCCGTGTAGCGCGAGGCGTGATCCTAGTGCATGCGGTGGCGCGCTTCCAAGGCAGGCCTGGAAAAAGAAAGCGCCGCGGCGGAGCCAAGCCCGCCGCGGCGCCAAGGGTTCGATTTACAGGCTGTCTATCGCAGCGGCACTTCCGGAATGCAGAAGCCGTCCTCGGTGTCGCCGTTCGGACAGGCGATGACGCCGCCCAGGTTGAAGAACTGGATCGTGCGGAGCAGTTCCGACAGCTGGAACACGCCGAAGGGCTCGCGGTAGTCGCCGCTGTGGTACACGCAGTCGCCGTCGCCGAAGGCAAGGCCTTCGTCGGTCAGCGAGTAAGCATCGCCGCCTTCTTCCGGCACCTCAGCGCAGTAGTAGGCCCCCGCGTTGAAGAGCTGGATGACGCGCAGCAGTTCCTCGAGGCTCAGCCAGCCGGAGCCGTCCGCGTCGGCGCTGTAGCCTGCGGGCGCCTGGCCTTCGCCGCCGCCCTCGCCTTCGCCTTCACCCTCGATACTGCCGTCGACGATACCTTCGCCCTCGCCTTCGATTTCACCATCGCTGCCTTCGACGATGCCTTCGCCGCCGCCTTCGCCCTCGCCTTCGTTGCTACCATCGACGATGCCTTCGCCTTCGCCCTCATTGCCGCCTTCGCCCTCGGAGATGGCCACGAAGCAGTCTTCGCCGCCGCCGCCCAGCACTTCGCTCACCACGGCCGTCGCCGGCAGACACACGGCATAGGTGCCGTAGTCGCCCACGATGTCCGTGTCCAGCGGAATCTCGGCATTGTCCGAAGGCGTCGTGCTGCCGCGGAACGTGCTGATCACAAGCGTGTACGTGCTGCCCACCGACAAGGCAAGGGCGTCGCCGCTCTTGAACGCCGGCATGCCGGGAGACGTACCGTCGTCGTCGTCATAGGCCACGAGGTTCAGCTCCGGGCTCAGCGGGTCGAACACGCCGCAGTAAAGCGACAGTACCGGGTCGGACAGCGACGTGCCGCCGCCCTGGACCGCGGCCGTAAAGTTGACCGGCGCGACCGAGGTGAACACGATGGCGTTGTAGGCCATGTTGTCGTTCACGGTCTCGTCGGCAATCGCCGAACACGTCAGGCTCTTCGCCGAGGACTGAATGCGGTCGTAGTGCAGACTGCAGGGCGTCAGCTCGCCGCTGATGAGGTTATTGCTCGAGCAGACCACGGTCTCGCCTTCGGGCTCGGGAACCGTCGCCTGAATCTGGCCGCGGATCACGCCGTCGGGGAAGGTCGTGGTCTCAATGGTGACATAGTAGAAGCCGCCCAGCAGTTCCGCTGCCTGCGGCGCCGTCAGGCCCTCGCTCACGATAATCGGGCTCACGCCGTTGCCGAGGTTGAACACCACCGGCCCGTTCGAGCCGATGTTGGCCTTGCGGATTTTCGCACCCGTCACGCCCGGCACGAAGTGGGTCACGTTCATGATCATGTCGTACACGCCGTTATTCGGCTTCAACGTGCCCACGGCGAAGGTTTCCTGGCCCGAGCCGCTCGTCGGCACCACCTGGTCGCCATTGAGCGTGGCCGACAGGTCGACGCCTTCCGTAGGCAGCGCCTCGAACACGAACAGGCGCGCTCCCGTGCTCGAGGTGGTGAACAGGTCGTCTGTCACTTCGCAGCGGTAGGTGCCGTTATCCGCAAGGAACACCTTCTCCAGGAACAGGGTCGGCCCCGTATTCGGCATTTCCACGTTGTCCTTCAGCCAGCGGTAGTTCAGCTGGCCCAGGCCGCCGTTAGCCGTCACGGAGAACTGCACCGAGTTGCCCTCGAAGCGGTACGCATCCTGCGGCTGCACACTGAAGGTGACCGGCGGTACCACCGCCACTTGCGCATCGCGCGAAGTGATTGTCTCGGTGGCGTCGGAGACTTCGCACTTGTACTTACCCGTCGCCGACTGCGTCGCGTCGGCAATGGTCAGCGTCTTGCCGAAGCCGACCACAATCGAGCCGCGCTTCCAGCGGTAGGTAATGTCACCAATGCCACCACTGGCATCCGCCGTCAGCGTCACCGTCTGGCCCACATAAGCGCCCGTATCCAGCGGTTCCTGCGTGAAGGACAAGTGCTCTTTCACATCCAGTGTCGCCTCGTCGGAGGTATTGGTGCCGTTGTCGTCCGACACCACGCAGCGGTAGGTGCCGATATCGCTCACCGAGAGCGGGTCGATCGTGTAGCTCGGGTTGTTCGGGCCCACGTTCACTCCGTTCTTCTGCCACTGGTAGTTCAGCGTGCCGGTACCGCCTTCCACCACCACGGTAAACGTGTGGCCGTCGCCGATATACTTGACCGTGCTTTCCGGCTGCCCCACGATGTCGAACGGCGGGAAGATTTCCAGCAGCGCCTGGTTCGAGGTGAGTTCCGTCAGCAGGTCATTGATAACGACGAAGTAGTTGCCTTCGTCATCGGTCACGAGGTCGGTGAGTTCCAGCACCGGCGAATTCTCGCCCACGGGCTGCGGTTCGCCGCCGGCCGCCGGAATGAAGAACCACTGGTAGTTCAGGAACGTCAGGCCGCCGGACACCGTCACCGAGAAGGTGTAATCGTTGCCCTCGAAACCGGGGCCGCCCACGGGCTGCTGCGTGATGGAGGGCTGCAGCGCTACTTCGAGCGAGGCCTCCTGCGAGAACACCGTGTACACGTCGTCGGAAATGCGCAGGCTGTAGTTGCCATTATCGCTCAACTGCGCCGAACCGAACTCCAGCGTCGAATCGGTGGCACCGTCGATCGCCACATCGTTCTTGAACCACTGGTAGCTGATCGAGCCAATCACCGCACCGATGATTTCGGGCGTGAAGCTGACCGGCGTGCCCACGTAGACCGCACGATCCTGGGGCGGCGTCTGGAAGCGGATGCTGTCCACCACTTCCACCACGGCCTCGTCGGTCGTGAGGGTCGAGTCGCCCGTAATGACGCAGCGATAGGTGCCGCCATCGGGCAGATCCACGGACGGAATCGTGAACTCAGGGGAGTTCGTGCCCACGTTCACAAAGCCGCCGCCATCGTTAAACTGCCACTGATACGAGGGGGCCGTATTGCCGCCGCGCACCTGCACCGTCAGTTGCAGCTGGGTGCCCGGCACTAGGCCGGCCACGCCCTGCGGCTGTATGGTGATTCGGAACGTTCCCGCGTTCACCGTCAGCTGCGCGGGCTGCGAACGGCGCTGCCACAGGCCGTCGCAAACCACGCCCGTATAGAGTCCGCTGTCCGCCGGCACCGGATAGGCCAGCGAGAGCTGTTCACTCGTCGCGACGGTGGCAATCGGCGAGAAGGCCTCGCCGTCCATCGTCTGCCAG
This sequence comes from Candidatus Hydrogenedens sp., assembly GCA_016125095.1. Classification (GTDB taxonomy): domain Bacteria; phylum Hydrogenedentota; class Hydrogenedentia; order Hydrogenedentales; family JAEUWI01; genus WGMK01. The sequence continues at coordinate 63,769 of WGMK01000010.1, forward strand.
AGGTAATTGCGTGTCGCGCCGGACTTGCCACCCGTGAACGTCATGCTCATCGTGGTCGGCGTACCGGCCGATACCGTCTGGCTTACGGGGTTAGTGGTCACCTGAAGCGGCGGATTCGAAATGCTTTCGTTAATCATCCATGCCTGGCGGTCGCGCGAGGCGTTCAGGTACGAGGTCAGATTGTTCGTGCCCGCGCCATTCAGGTTGCCGGAAGCGGCCAGCAGCGCCGTCTGGCAGGAGAAGCCATTCGAGCAGCTAAACTTGTTGATGAAATTATTGAGCGCGTTACAAATGTCAATCGCCTCGACGCGGATGTTGCCATCAACCTGAAGCGGATCGGTAATGGAGAAATCGGTGTCGATTGGATCGATCTGGTTGCAGTCGACAGCCTTGGTAAGGCCCCCGTCTACGCTCTTCTTTCCAAGACCTTCGAGTAGCTGCGGCACCAGGGCATTCAATGCCGCCAGTGTCACCTGCGAGAGCACGTTCTGGAAATAGGCAATCCCCTTCGCGTCGCCGATCGTCAGGTAGCCCGCCGCAAGGTTGACCAAGCGCTCCTCGAGCAAGGGGTCCACATCGGAAAGAATACCGCCCGGGCCCCAGAGCGGCGGCACGTCGAAACACTGGTCGCCCGCTACAGGTACGCTGATACACGTCGTCGCGCCCGTGGTTACGGAAAGGGTGCGTTGCAGGCTCACGAAGCCGAGCGCCGTCGCGTCCAGCTTGATATTGTTCAGCGTAACCTCGAAGGTGCGCACGCGGGCTTTCGCCGCCGAAAAGGCATCGCGGATGGCCGCCACGTTCGCCGGGTTCAGGTTCTGCACCACTTCCGTGTCGCTACCATTGATGATGGCTGCGAGCAGGTCGAAGTGGTCGTCGTCGTCAATGCCGTTGTCGTCATTATCGACGCCGGTAAAGCCGGGCCCCACCTGACCCGGAATCTTGGTCCAGATCGGGCTCGCGCCGCCCGCCCAGAGGTTCGTGTTGTTCTCATCGACCAAGACGTTGCCCAGCAGATCGTCCAGCGTGCCGAGGTCGAAATCAAAGTCGAGCTGGCCCGAGGGACATTGCGCCCAGGCTCCCGGCGCCCATGCCGCCGCAGTCACGACCGCAGCCAATACGATACGAAACATGCTTCTCATTTCCTGTAGCCCCTTGTATACTTGTGACCCTGCCCAAACATGGGAACGCAGCGCAACCGGGCTGCACTTGATGGCGACATGTTCCCCTAAGCACCTTCAAGCCCATGGATTACAACCGCCTAACTATAGCAGAACCCTCGTCGTTCGTCTACCTAATTCTACCTGAATTCGCAGATTCGTGCTGGATGAAAGGTGTAACTTCAATTATACGAGATACTTGGCGCTGATCAGAAAGGTGTCAGATTTTTGGCAGTCATTGCTGTGCTCGGCCTCAAGCAAACCCATCGGGCTCCGGTAGCGTCCGCTCGATTTCGGGTATGCGATAGCCGAACCCGTTTCCTTTCAGCGTGCTCAGGTCCAGGCGGCCGCTTCGTCGCGTATAGAGACCCGGGTGCACGACCGCCTCGGGCGCGCTGGCGTCGGGATAGAACTGCATGCCGTTGGTCTCGACGCCCATGATCGTGCCCGCATGGGCCGCCAGTAGCACGTGCGGAATCTGCGCCAGCATCGGGTTGGTCAGGTCCTGCACCATCAGGGCCATGCCATGCGCCCTGGCCCAGCAGAGGCTGAGCAGCGCCCCCGTCTGGGTCTTGCAGGTTTTGAGCGCCACGCCGGTCCAGCCCAGACTGCGGCCCAGGCGCACCAGCCGCCAGTCATGCGCGCTCTCGTCCATGAACAACGGCTTGCGCGCCGAGACGCTATGCACGTCGATCCGGTGCGCTTCAAGGTCGTACGGAAAAGGCTGTTCCACATAGAGCAGCATGTCGAAGATATCCGGGTGCTCCCGCATCAGCCGGTCGAGAATGTCGTTCACATAGGCGGGTTCCGTCACCGTGCAATTGAAATCCGCCGTCAGCCACCGCACGCCCGTGTCGAGGGAGATTCCGCCGACCTCGACTAGGCGCGCGTAATCCCACGCGGCGTCGTCGCCCCGCAGTTTTATCTTGAGGCATTCCAATCCATCGCGCGCGATCCAGTCGCGCAGCAGCACGGGATACCCGTCGTCCGGCACGCTGCCGTCGTCCTCGTCGGCGTCTATCCAGTCCTTGCCGCCCACCAGATGCCAGGCTGGCAGCGTCGCCGGCGGCGGAAATACGAGAAAATCCGCCGGATACAGCCCCGCAAAGGAAACGCTGGTGTCCTCAGCGGGTTCGAGAAAATGCGACAGGTCTCGCGACAAATACTCGCCGGTGTAGGTGCCGTACGTTGGGATGTCGTTCACCACCCCGTAGGCGTCATGAAGCGCGATATCGAACAGCGAATTGCACACCAGCGCCGCGAGCAGCGGCATGGCCTCCGTTTCCGTGGCGCCGGACTCGCGTCCCAGCAGTTCAGGCAGCAGGTGCTCGATAAAGTCGTGGCCGATCTCGAAGGCATGGCCTTCGCTCTCGAAACCCGACCACGCCTTTGCGAGCACTCGGCAAAAGGCTTTCAGCCGCTCGAGGCGCTCGTCATAGGGCAGCGCGCTCGGCCACACCCACTGCACATTGAGCGGGGTCTCGCCCCAGCCCTCGGCGCATTCCCCCCGCCGGTTCTCCACCTCTACGCAGGCCCGCGCGCAGACCACGCTCGTCAGCGTCTCGGTGCCGAACTTCAGCGGCACGCGCGTCTCTACCGGCAGGAAATACAGGCGAATAGACTTGATGCGGATATCGGTTGGAAGACTCATCCCGGCATTCTGTCGGCTGGCTCAGCACCAGCGCAAGCCTCAACCCATGTACGGCATGGGGGAGACCTTACCCAGCGCGCGGGCATACACGGTCAGCGCGCCGCGGTGGTGCGCGGTGTGGTCCACAATCCCGTAGACCACTTCGCCCTTGGGGGCGTTCGGCATCACCATGCCGTCGGGCAGGCGTTCGCTGAGATCGGACTGCGACACCCAGGCCTCGGCATTCGCGTACGACCGGTCGATCATCGAGAGCGCCTGGCTCAGCGAAGTCACCGCGCGCGCCGCACGATCATGTTCCTCGAAGTCCATGGCGAAGCCGTTTGGATTCGTGGCGCCATCGACGAACCAATCCACCGAAAGCGCGATATGCGCCAGCTGCGCGGCCACGGTGTACATACCCTCGTGCGGCGTGAAGCCCGAATCGGCTTCCTCGAAGGCCGATGCGCTGCGCAGCAAAAACTCTTTTGAAGTCTGGATTTCGTGCAGTTCCATTTCGTTCGCCATGGTCCGTCTCCCGATTTTGTTTGTCTGATTAAATTATCAGTAACAGTCTCCCTTGTCAAGCTGCGTGTTTTCGTCCGTCATGCCCCTCCGGCAGTGCGCATATTCGGGCGGATGGAAGGCTGAATTGCCGTAAACTCCGGAAAAACGCTATACTCCCCCTCCTGCTTGAGAAGTATCCAACCCGCTAGGTAACCCTCCCATGTCGCAGTCGAAGGTCGAGAATCTGAATGTAACGGGCATGCAGCCCCTGGTCACGCCGCTGCAGATGAAGCGCTCGGTGCCGGCGCCCGATGCCGCCGTGGAAACCATCGCCACGGGCCGCGACGCCATCGCCGCCGTGCTCGAAGGCCGCGACCCGCGCTTCCTGGTTATCTGCGGTCCCTGTTCGATTCACGACACCGAGGCAGGCACGGAATACGCCAAGCGGCTGTCGGCCCTGGCGGCCGAGCTCGGCGATCGTCTGCTCATCGTGATGCGCACCTATTTTGAAAAACCCCGCACGACCACCGGCTGGAAGGGTCTTATCAACGATCCCCGGCTCGATGGCTCGAACGACATCGCCACCGGCATCCGCACGGCGCGCGAAGTGCTCATGCGCGTGGCCGAGCTGGGCCTGCCCACCGCCACCGAAATGCTCGATCCCATCGTGCCGCAATACATCAGCGACCTCGTGGCCTGGGCCTCCATCGGCGCCCGCACCACCGAATCGCAGACCCACCGCGAAATGTCCTCCGGCCTGTCCATGCCCGTCGGCTTCAAGAACAGCACCGATGGCAACACGCAGGTGGCCATCAACGCCATGCTCTCCTCGCACAGCCCGCACCATTTTCTCGGTATCGACGAGCACGGCTGCACGTGCATCGTGGAAACCAAGGGCAATCCCCACGGCCATTTGATTCTCCGCGGCGGCAGCGGCGGACCCAACTACGACGAACCGAGCGTAGCCGCAGCCGCGGCGCTGCTCGAAAAGGCCGGCCTGCCCGCGCGCATCATCGTCGATTGCAGCCACGCCAACACCAGCAAGAAGCCCGAGAACCAGCCCATCGTCCTGCGCGAAGTCGTGCGCCAGCGCGCCGCCGGCCAAAGCGCGCTCAAGGGCGCCATGCTCGAAAGCCACCTCGTCGGCGGCCGCCAGGAACTCCAGGCCGACCTCTCCGCCATGACCTTCGGCCAGAGCATCACCGACGGCTGCCTCGGCTGGGAAGAAACCGAGGCCGCCCTCCGCGAAACCTACGCCGCCCTCGAAGGCATCGCCGAGGCCCAGCTCGCCCACGCGAAGTAGTTTTGCCAGCAGGTCAATCGCACGCTCCGGTACCGAATACGCACTAGAAGGCTACGGCATGGTGGCTTTTCGATTCGCGACTGGAATCCGCATGGCCGCTCAAGTGTATGCTGGACGGGTGGTTACCACGGAATCTGAGCGGGACTTCATTCTGGTATGAATCCCGCTACCCCTGCGGGTGGATAACCACACACGGGGAGCCGCGCGATGAGCAAGAAAAAAGGGAAGGGCACCGCAACCGCGGAGCCGGAATCGACCGAAACCGCGGAGCAGGAACGCAAGGCCAAGAAGTCCGGCAAGAAGCCGCTGGAGGATAAGTTCTACGAGAAGAAGCTGGCGGAGCTGCAGATCGAACTCGTGAAGCTGCAGGAATGGATCCGCGAGAAGAAGTTGAAGGTGGCGGTTATCTTCGAGGGGCGCGACGCGGCCGGCAAGGGCGGCGTCATCAAGCGCATCACGGAAAGTCTCAACCCCCGTATCTGCCGAGTGGTGGCGCTTGGCACACCTACCGAGCGTGAGAAGACCCAGTGGTATTTCCAGCGCTACGTGCCGCACCTGCCCGCGGGCGGCGAGATGGTGCTCTTCGACCGCAGCTGGTACAACCGCGCCGGGGTCGAGCGCGTGATGGGTTTCTGCTCCGAGGCCGAACACGAGGAATTCCTCCGCACCTGCCCCGAGTTCGAGCGCATGCTCGTCCGCTCCGGCATCCACCTTATCAAATACTGGTTCTCCGTGAGCGACGAAGAGCAGGAGAAGCGCTTCAAGTCGCGCCTGAAAGACCCCACCAAGCGCTGGAAGCTCAGCCCCATGGACATCGCCGCGCGCGACAAGTGGCTCGAATATTCCAAGGCGAAGGACGAGAACTTCATGCACACGGACCATAAGCACGCGCCGTGGTACGTGGTGAACGCCGACGACAAGAAGCGCGCACGCCTCAATTGCATCACGCACCTCATCAGCACCATCGAATACGAAGACCTCACGCCCGAACCGGTAGAACTGCCGCCCCGCCACATCGACGGCGCCTACGTCCGCCCGCCCATGTCCGACCAGAACTTCGTGCCGGAATATTACTGAGCCATCAGCGGAAGCAGGACCGGTAAGGCGAGCGTACCCGCGAGCCATCTTGACGCAACGGCGTCGTAGCACCAAGAGCCGCTTTGGAAAGCGGCGCTCCCGGCGGGGTGATGACACCGGGCCGGTGGGGCGAATGTCCGCATGGGCCGGGACTATAGGCTGAATTCAAGGCTCGATCTTGGCAACATCGCCACCGCGCCAAAGTGACTGCCGCGTCGCTCGAAGACTCGCTCCTCGCAAAGACGACGTTGGGCGGCCTTTCCTGTTCATCAGGGCCACGGCACGACACCAAAATCGTCCACGTCCGTCATCGCGAGCGAAGCGCGGCGACCTCCTTGGCACGATGGCACCATGATGGCTCGAGGGTACGCTCGCCCTACCGCAGCGTTCTCGTTGGTGCGAATGTTTCCATGGGCCGGGCGCTACGGGAGGTAACCCGCGCTGCACACCTTGCAGCGATGCCGTTCAGCGCGCTTTGCGCGACTCGCGCACGGCGCGCACAACATCCGCCGTCGTCGCCCGAGTCCGCACCACGGGCACATCCAACGGCGAGCCCTCGGTCTTCTGGTAGGATAAGACAAACCGATCACCGCCCCGCCGCGAAATGATGACGTCTTCCGTGCGCGCCTCGTTCAATACTTCGGCCAAGCGCTGACGGGCCTCGGAGTAGGTGTACATCTTCATTTCATAGACTCCAACGGTTGATACCCAACTTGGCTGCATGCCGGTTCATGGCGGAATCAAGAGTGAGTAACGGTAGTTTCGCGGCAAGACATAGTTGCAGGAAGTATGCGTCATAGGCATAAATTCCCAACTCGTCTGCGAGCATGATCGCGGCGGCGATGTCGATTTGCCGCAATTGAATCGGAATTGATTCGAAGGAACCCCAAATCTCCAGGCATTCGTTGGGAGCTATGCGCCCACGTTTGCTCATGGCGCTGATGGCGTTCCCGACTTCGTAGGGAAGTACAGCCGGAGCAGTAAGCGACTCGCCCTCGGTCGCTGCGATGAGCTTCGGCCGTTCCGGTTCGCCCAATACCACCGCCAGCAGCGCGCTGGTATCAATCACCATTGCCATGCGTACAATTGTACAGTAGATGGGGGTCTGGTGCAACATGAGATTTCGTCTTGTTACACCGCAGAGCAGTGTAACGAGGAGGAGGAAGACCCAACAAAAAAAACCGCCCGGAGCCTTTGGCTCCGGGCGGTTCGTAATACCGAACGTTATCGGCTAACGGTCTAGTGGAACTGCTCGGCTTCGGTCGAACCCGCGAGGGCGGCGACGGAACTCTTGCCCTGGCCGGCGATGTTGGTGATGGCGTCGAAGAAGCCCGTGCCGACGAAGCGCTGGTGCTTCACGGCGTTGAAGCCGCGTTCTTCCTCGGAGAACTCCTCCTGCTGCATCTCGACGAAGGCCGACATCTGGCGTTCGCGGTAGCCGTTGGCGAGCTTCCACATGCCCAGGTTCAGGTTGTGGAAACCGGCCAGCGTGATGAACTGGAACTTGTAGCCCATCGCGCCGAGTTCGTTCTGGAACTTGGCAATCTGGTCGTCGCTGAGCTTGGCCTTCCAGTTGAACGACGGCGAGCAGTTGTAGGCCAGCAGCTTACCGGGGTATTCGGCATGCACCGCGTCGGCGAACTTGCGGGCGGCGGCCATGTCCGGCACGCTGGTCTCGCACCAGATGAGGTCGGCGTAGGGCGCGTAGTTCAGCGCGCGCGCGATGGCCTGGTCGATGCCCGGGCGCGTCACGAAGAAGCCTTCTTCGGTGCGCTCGCCGGTGCAGAAGGGCTTGTCGCGGTCGTCGATGTCGCTGGTCAGCAGGCCGGCGGCGTCGGCGTCGGTGCGGGCGATGAGCACGGTCTGCGTGCCGGCCACGTCGGAAGCCAGACGCGCGGTGATCAGCTTCTGGATGAACTCGCGGCTGGGCACGAGCACCTTGCCGCCCAGATGGCCGCACTTCTTGGCGGAGGCCAGCTGGTCTTCATAGTGCACGCCCGCGGCGCCGGCCTTAATCATCTGCAGCATTAGCTCGTAGGCGTTCAGCGGGCCGCCGAAACCGGCTTCCGCGTCCGCCACGATGGGCTGCCAGTAGTCGACCTTGCGCTGGCCGCTCAGGCTTTGCACCTGGTCGCGGCGGGCAAGCGCGTTGTTGATGCGCTCGACCACGGCCGGCACCGAGTTCGAGGGGTACAGCGACTGGTCGGGGTACATGGTCTGGCTCAGGTTGGCGTCGCCCGCCACCTGCCAGCCCGAAAGGTAAATGCCGCGGAGGCCCGCTTCCACCTGCTGCACGGCCTGGTTGCCGGTCAGCGCGCCGAGGGCGTTCACATAGCCGTCGCCCGCTTCGGTCAGGTAGCCCCACAGCTTCTCGGCCATCTTCTTGGCGATGGTGTATTCCACCGCCATGCTGCCGCGCAGCTCGAGCACCTGCTCGGCGCTGTAGGTGCGCTCGACGCCCGCGAAACGGTCGGAAGCCCACTGCGCTTCCAGCGCCTTCACTTCATTCTGGTCAATCAACGGATTACTCATGTCAGGTTTTCCCTTTGTAATGCAGCCTTGCGCCTATGCGTAGGTTTCGTATGCCTTCAGAGTCAGGAACTCTGCCAACTCGTCGTTCGATACCAGGTCTTCGAAGATGGCGCGGGCCTCGGCGAACTTGCCGCCGTTGTACCGTGCTTCGCCCACCTCCTGCTTGATGTTTTCCATCTCCTCGTCGGCAATCTGCTGAACGAGTTCGAAGGTCACCTTGCGGCCGTCGGTCAATACGGCGTTGGGGTTGTGCACCCACTGCCACAACTGCGTGCGGGAGATCTCGGCGGTGGCCGCGTCTTCCATCAGGTTGTACAGCGGCACGCAGCCCACGCCGCGCAGCCAGGCTTCCACATACTGGATGCCCACGCTGATGTTCTGGCGCAGGCCACTCTCGGTAATATCGCCCGTGGGCACCTCGAGCAGCTGGGCCGCCGTCACGTTCACGTCCTCGCGCTGGCGATCGATCTGGTTCGGCTTGTCGCCGAGCACCTTGTCGAACTCTTCCATCGCGATGGACACCAGCCCCGGATGCGCCACCCAGGTGCCGTCGTGCCCGTCCTCGGCCTCGCGCTTCTTGTCCGCGCGCACCTTGGTCAGCGCCGCCTGGTTCGCGGCCTCGTCGTTTTTGATCGGAATCTGCGCCGCCATGCCGCCCATCGCGAACGCTCCGCGCTTGTGGCAGGTCTTGATGGTCAGCAGCGAATACGACCGCATGAACGGCGTGGTCATGCCCACCAGCCCGCGGTCCGGCACCAGGAACTCGCTCTTCTTCGCGAACTTCTTGATGAACGAGAAGATGTAGTCCCAGCGGCCGCAGTTCAGGCCGCCGCTGTGGTGGCGGAGTTCATACAGGATCTCATCCATGAAGAACGCCGCGGTGATCGTCTCGATCAGCACGGTGCCCTTGCACGAGCCCTGCGGCACGCCCAGCAGGTCCTGCGCCTTCACGAACACATCATTCCACAGGCGCGCCTCGAGGTAGTGCTCCATCTTCGGCAGATAGAAGTACACCCCGCTGCCCTGCGCGATGCGCGTCTTGGCGTTGTGGAAGAAGTACAGCGCGAAGTCGAACAGGCTGCCCGAGGCCTCGACGCCGTCGACCAGCACGTGCTTCTCCGGCAGGTGCCACCCGCGCGGACGCACCAGCAGCGTCGCCGTCTTCTCGTTCAGCTTGTATTCCTTGCCGCGCGCCTCGTCCACCAGCGCGATGGTGCGGTTCACGGCGTCGCGCATGTTCACCTGGCCGTCCAGCGTGGCTTCCCACGTCGGGCCGTGCGAATCCTCGAAATCCGCCATGTAGCACTTGGCGCCCGAGTTCAACGCATTGATGACCATCTTGCGATCGACCGGACCGGTGATTTCCACGCGGCGGTCTTGCAGGTCGGCCGGCACCGGGTCGACCTTCCAGTCGCCCGAGCGCACGTCGGCCGTGGCCGGATCGAAGTCGGGCATCTTGCCGGCGTCGATTTCGGACTGGCGCTGCACGCGCGCGGCGAGCAATTCCAGACGGCGCGGGTTGAATTCCCGCTGCAGCGCCGCAAAGAATTCCAGCGCTTCGGTGGTGATGATTTCCGTGTGCGCGCCCTCGACGGCGCCGCGCAGTTCAACACCCTTAGGCAAAGACAATGAATCAGCCATAAGCAGCCCTTCCGGTCTCGCGCCCCCGAAAGAGCTGCAAGCCTCTAAAAAAACAAAAAACAGCCACTGCGCAGGCAAGCCCAGCCGCGCTAATCGGACGATAACACCGTTTCTAAGTGATTGACAAATCAAAACTTTCAATGTTTAATATAAACAGATTCTATGATTGGCTATATTGAGTATCGATTCCGGTTGATAGTGATTTACCGGTAGGTAGGATCGCCTCGGCTATCGCCGCGTGAAAGGGTGTAACGCTATGCCCAGCAAGGACTTCCGCTACAAACAGAACCGGGTGCAGCAATTGCGCGGCTTTTGCTATGCCGCGGCCGATGGCAGCATTTCCAAGGCGGCGGAGCGCATGTACCTCAGCCAGCCGTCGGTGTCGATGCAGATTCAGGCCCTCGAGCGCGAGCTGGACGTGACGCTGTTTGAACGCCGCGGTCCGCGCATTCACCTCACGCCCGATGGCGAGCTGCTCTTCGAAATGGCGATGCCGCTGGTTGAGCAGCTGGATGCCCTGCCCGACGAATTCGCGCAGCGGCGCGGCAACATCGACCAGGGCCGCATCGACCTCGCCGCCGGCTGGTCTACGATCCTCTACGTCATGCCGCAGTTCGTCGAGCGCTTCCGCAGCGAGAACCCCAACATCGAACTCAAGCTGCACAACGTGACCGGCGCGGAAGGCCTCGCGCAATTACGGGCGGGCCATGTCGACTTCGCGGTGGGTCCGCTGCTCGAGATTCCCGAGGACATCGACTTCCATCCGATAGTGTCCTACGAGCCGCTACTCATCACCGCGCCCGGGCATCCCTTGTCGAAGAAAGAAAACCTGAGCCTCAAGCAGATCAGTAAGTACCCCTTCATCCTGCCGCCGCGCCACCTCAGCACCTGGAGCACGGTCGATTCCGTGTTCAAGAAACAAGGCCTGCCCTACGAAGTCGCGATGGAAGTGGGGGGCTGGGAAGTCATCAAGAAATACGTCGAACTCGGACTCGGCATCTCGGTGGTCATGAGCATCTGCATCACCGGCGGCGAGAACCTTGCCGTCATCCCCGCCAACCAATGGTTCCCCAACCGCACCTACGGCGTCGTGCTCCGCAAAGGCAAAATCCTCACACCCCAGGCCAAGCGCTTCATCACCATGATGCTGCCTGATTTCGTGTAGTTGGTGGCTCGCGGGTACGCTCGCCCTACCAAGTACGATCCGCTCCGGTAGGGCGAGCGTACCCGCGAGCCATCTCGGCGCGAATGACAACTCACGAAGCGTAGTCCCCGCTCCTACCGTCCTTTCGTCAAGGAGGTTGTCGCGTCGCTCGGGGACTCGCTTCTCGCAATGACGATGTCGGTGAACTGGGCGAAAGGAAAACGCGTGCTCAGGTTGCGGGGACGGTTTGGAGCCCAGCCCGCTGCGGCGCAGCCGCCTTGGACTGCGGGAGCAAGCTCCCGCTTTTCGTAGGGAGCGGCCAGCTCCCGTCGCCGTAAGGCTGAACCCGCACCGACGTGCAAGCGACGGAAGCGCGCTTCCTGAGTAAAGCGGCAGCCCGCTGCCGCACACCAAGGCAGTAAAGCTGCAGGATAATACCCGGTAGGGCGAGCGTACCCGCGAGCCATCTTTGCGCGAGTTTCTCATCCCCCTCACACCGGCGCGTCGGCGAGAATCCATGCGGAAATAATGTCGAGGTCTTCGCCTTCGATGGTGCCGCCAAGCGGCATCTGCTCTCCGCTGCCGCCAGTCACGAGCGCCTGCGTTCCTTCCAGCTTGCGCCAGAGGTAGCTGTTCTCCAGCGACCCCGGCGTGATGCGGAGCATCTCCGCGTTGCTTGACGGCTGGCTCACCACGGCATTCACATCCGTCAGGTCGAGGCCGCCGAAGGTGCTGCCGATGTGGCAGCCCGAACAGTAGTTGTTCATCACCACCTGCACGTCGGCCGACGTCGGCCCAACGCAGGGTGCATCGGTGCCCGGTCCCGCGGCGAACCCGTCTTCCGTGCCGCACTCGACATGGTAGCCCAGGTTATTGAAGAACTGGATCGCGCGCAGCAGTTCCGACAGCGACAGCATCCAGTCGCGCGGGTTGTAGTCGCCGGTGTGCGGGGTGCATTGCTGCGCGCTCTCGTCGAAACCGATCACATAGCCATCCTCGCCGGGCAGTTGGGTTTCCGCGCAGGCGAAGCCATCGGCGTTGAAGAACTGGATGATACGCAGCAATTCCGACAGATCCAGCAGGCCGTCCTGGTTGATATCCGCCGAAGAGAACAGCACATCGCCGCTGCCCTCGCCATCCACCTGACCTTCACCGCCGCCCTGGCCTTCGCCGTCGGGGCTGCCCTCGCCTTCGCCCTCGATGGGCAGTGGCACCAGCACCTGGCCCGAGACTCCGGTGAGCGTGACCGTGCTACTCCCCGGAACAAAGCCGCTCGCGTTTTCGATGCCCAGCGTGTAGCTGTTGCCGGCGATGGCATTCGCGCCGGGGAGCATCGACACGAGACAAACCAGTCCATCGCCGATCAGGTTCGGCGTCTGGCTCGAGTCCGTGATGACGATGCCGATTCGTCCTGCCGACACCGGGAAGGATTGTATACCCTTGCCCTGGCCATTAAGTGTGGGAGAGATGGACGCTCCGCCGAATTCAAGCACGTTGGGATCGAACACAAGGTCGAAGCCGAGGACTTGAATTTCCGCGCCTTGGAGGTCCGCATTGATCGCGATGCCGCCGTCGGTACTTCCGTTGGAAGCGATTAGCGACGGCAGCGCTCCGCCACCTTCGCCATCCATGGCGCCTTCTCCATCCACCATACCTTCGCCGTCCACGACGCCCTCGCCCTCGGGCTGTCCTTCACCATCGGTCAGGCCTTCTCCCTCGCCCTCGGTCGCGAGTCCGCAGTCGATGTTCACCGGACACGTGACGTTTTCCAAAACCGCATCAATTTGGGCAAGCGTCGTCGCGTTAAACACCAGCGGCGTTGCGTCCGTGAAGCTCGACGCCATGATCGTATCGTCTTGGCCAGCCGTCGCACCCAGGTTGGTTGCGATCGACCGTGCGGCTGAGAGCACGTCGATCGAACCGCCGGACAGCGGGAAGGCGGCATCCTGACGTACGGTCACCATCGCGCTGCCGGTGCACGGCTGGCCTACAAAAGCGAGGCTTGCCGTTGCGCCGTAGCTTACAAGCGCGGGACTGAAGTCGTGGAAGAGATGCGTCGTGGCATCCGACCGCTCGCTGAGATTGAAATTGCGGTACGCATCCAGCGTCGTACTCGCATCGGGCTCTGTTCCAGACGTCACTTCGAACGGCGAAGGCGTGCTCCACGCGACAATCTGGCAGACGTTCACCTCGATGTTGAGATCGCGCAAGATGATGGCTGCGGCCTCGTCGAGCACCGCTGTTACATAAGTGCGCGCGGCGAGGGCATCGCCGCCGAATTCCGACGCTATGAGCCGGTTCTCGATATCCGCAATCAAGTCGACCCGGTAGGGCGCGCTTCCTTCGCCGTCCAATGCGCCTTCGCCCTCCGCGAGCGGGCACGTCGGGCTGCCCTCGCCTTCGCCTTCCACGGGCGGTGCGGCAGCAACATCGTAGATATACACGGCACCCGATCGTCGCCCGACGGTCTTGTGGTAGGGCGCGCCCATGGCCGCTTCGTCGGTCGTCAGCGCGACATCCCAGCCGGCCCGGTCCAGCGCCACGCCGTCGCTGGCGTCCAGTTCATCGCCGGGCGTCCAGGTTCCGGCGCTCCGCGAAAACACATACGCGGCGCCACTCGTGTTGTCGGCGCCGTCCGAACGGTACGCGCCCACCAGGGCGGTATCGCCCAGCAACGCGACGCTCGTGCCGAACTCAAAAACCTGCTTGCCGGCATCCGGCACGAGCTTCTGCTGCTGAATCCAGTTGCCGTTGCAGTTGACGAACACGTAGGCCGCGCCGCTGTTCACCCCGGTCGCTTCGGCATCCGTCGTCGTGAAGATCAGTGTATTCCCCGACAGCGCGACGTCTTGGCCCAGTTTCGTGCTGGTGGCCGGATCCTCGATGATCGCCCGCTGAGACAGTGCCCAAGTGCCGCCTATCCGCTCGAAGATATACACACCGCCCGTGTCGAAAAACTCCTCGTCTCGGTTCGGTGCGCTGATGGCTGCGATATCGCCCGCAAGCGCCACACGGAAGCCGAAGCCGTCCTGGAAGCCCGGCGAGTCCAGCGTCAGCTTCTGCTGTTCGGTCCATACGCCCGCGTCGCGCGTGAACACATAGGCCGCACCCGCATTCGGTTGGCCTGCGTCGGCGGCGTTGGCGCCCGCGATGAGGGTGTCGCCCTCCAGTGCAAGGCCCGTTCCGAGCAGATCGACTGCCGCGCCGTCAGAGGCCGTGAGCTTCTGCTCCAGCGACCAGGCCACCCCGCTGCGGGTATACACATAAACGGCCCCGGCGTTCTCGCCGTTGTCGTCGTCGGCGGTCGCGCCTATGGCGAGCGTATCGCCGGAGAGCGCGACGGAGCGGCCGAAGCCCTGTGCGTGGGTGGAATCCGCCGCAGCGATGCGGGCCTGGAAATCCCAAGACTCGCCGGAACGCAGGTAGACGTAAACCACGCCGCGGCTGGCCTCGCTCGGCGCCCCAATGGCCAGCGTATCCCCATCGACGGCCAATGCGCTGCCCAGTTCGGCGGCGTTGTCCGCGGTCAGGCGCTCTTCGAGGTCCCAGTTGGAGCCGCTTCGCTTGAATACATGCGCGCTACCGGAGGTATCGCCCAATAAGCCGGCGCGCGGCGCGCCTGCGATTATTGTGCTTTCGTCGAGCGAGACGGAAAAGCCCAAACGGTCGCCAATGGAAGCCCCGGGCGAAACTGCGCGCTGTTGAAGCTGCCAGCTATCCGTCAGGTAAATGAAAACCGATACCGAACCGGCGCCATCGAAGGGAGCTGCCACGGCAATGGTCGTGTCTGTAAGCGTGACGCTGCTGCCGAAGCGTGATGCGGCCTCGGTGCCGGTGGGCAAGAGGATTTGTTCTTCGGAAAAGACGCCGCCACTCCGGCGGAAAACGTACGCGGCACCACCATCGGAGTCATTGCCCGACGCTCCGATCACGGCAAGGTCATTGGACAGGTCCAGCGATTCACCGAAGAAATCGAACGTGTCTGCATCGCTCGCCGTAAGTTTCTGGTCTTCGCTCCAAGACGAGCCAGCGCCGGTGAACACATAAACATTGCCCTGCCGCACGTTCTTCTGGCTTGCCCCTGCGAGAATCGTGGTGCCGGAAAGGGCCACGCTGCCGCCAAAGGCATCGCTCACCGAACCGTCGGATGCCGTCAGTTTCTTTTGCTCTGTCCAGACACCGCCGCTTCGCGTGAATACATAGGCGGCGCCGCGCTGGCTGGCATCGCCGGAGGCGCCTGCGACGAGCGTATCGCCCTCAATGCTCACACTGATTCCGAACCGGTTTCCCCCGCTACCGTCGCTCGCGGTGAGCACTTGCTGGAGTACCCATTCAAAGCCATCCCGGATGTACACATACACCTGGCCCGGTGCCGTGGGAGTCCCAGCGGCTCCCACTACAATCGTGGTATCGGTAAGGGCGACGCTGGTACCAAGGGATGTCAGCGTATCGGCATCGGAATCGAAGAGCTTCTGCTCCAGCGCCCAACTCGCTCCAGTCCGCAGAAAAACGTATGCAGCCCCTTCGCCCGAGAGTACGCTATCCTCGAAGGGGGCCCCGACAACGGCCCGGTCGCCCGCAATCGCCGTGCTATACCCGAATTGATCGAAAGCCCCCGGATAGATTCCGCCGATCGCTTGTGTCTCTGTTTGCGTCACCGCAAGTGCCGGTACTGCAAATGCCGCAATAGCAACCAGGACCATGCATGTGAATGAAGCGCGCGGGATTCTCATTGGCGGTGTTCCTCTCGGTATACGGATGACGCGTACTATCTGTCATCCGCTTGCTGTCGGCGGCACGAAGAGCAGCCGACAGATTCCCCTGATACCCTGAAGCCTCTATCTATACCACATGCGGCGCGGCCTCACAACCAAAAACAAGGCGGCGGCGCCAAGTGACGCCGCCGCACGGAATCGACTATCAGACTATTCTCAGCTGGGGTCGATGGCGTTTCCGCATTGATTACAGGTACGCGTACGCGCGAAGCTCATCAGCAGCCACATGGGCAGCCAGATTCCGCAGGTGATTATCGTCCGCATCAATTCTTTCTTATGGTCTAGCGGTGCAACCGTGTAGGTCACCTCGCACTTGCAGCGGCTGCAATAGAGGGTCGGCGCATTTGATTCGAGAGGAAGCGTTTTTTCGCTCATGGTTCTGCCTTTCATCACCGGTGCGCAACGATGGCGGCACCGGCACAGCGAGGGGCTTTCCGCAGGGAAAGCCAGGGGAAGGGGGAAGAAATCTACTGTGATTGCAAAAGGCGGAGCATCACAGTCGCAGGCGTCGTTGCTGCTCGAGAATACCGCGGCCGGTAATCGAATACGAGGCGTCTCTCGTAACCGAGACACACAAGGCCACCGGGGCTTCGTCCAGCGCGGCGCGCATCAGCGCCGGGCCGGCTACACCGGGCAGTCCGGAGCCGTCTCCAGAGCCGCCCGGAATGGGGGCCACGGCCGCCGTGCCCCCGATACCATCCGCCGCCCAGAAGGCGCCCTGCGTGTCGTATAGCGGTTGTCCGGCGACGGCAACGCCGCAGCTCGCCGCAACGACAATGACGGCAATAATGGCGCACGCCCGGCGAAATCCCGGTACGCTCTGGCTACTTATGGCGAACATGCGCGGGATCATGCGCCTGTTCCGCTGGCGTTTGCAACGTGCCTGCATCGTCTCCACAGGTGCGATTATTTCTGCTATACCACTGAAAAAGATAGACTTAGCAGGTGCTTGCTTGACAACGGACATCGGGTCAGGTACAGTTTGAAGCCGAATGTCGAACGGTAATCCAATAAATTTCTGTGTACTCGGCGGCGGCGGCGAGATCGGCGCTAGCTGCTTCGAAGTTTCCTGCAACGGGCACAGTATTCTGCTCGATTCAGGCACCCACCCGAAGAAAGAAGGCCTCGAATCGCTGCCGGCGTTCAGCCTGCTTTCGCGCGCCCCCGACGCGGCACTCATCTCTCACGCCCATGTGGATCACTGCGGCTCGCTGCCGTATCTGCTGCGGCAGTTTCCGGGAGTGCGGTCCTTCGCCACGGTACCTACGGTGCGCCTTGTAGATCGCATGCTGCACAACAGCGTGTCGGTGATGAATACCCTGCGCAAGGAACGCGGTATCGAAGAGTATCCGCTCTACGAACACGAGGACGTCAGTTACGCCATGCGCCTCATGCGCGGGCAGGGCTATCAGGAATGGTTCGACTTGCCCACGCGCGGCATCGAGACGAAGGCCTGTTTCAATCACGCGGGCCACGTGCTCGGCAGCGCCAGCGTGCTGCTCAAGTTTCCCGGCCACACCCTCTTCTACACCAGCGACATCTGCGAGACCGATCAGGAACTCATGTCGCGCTATTGCCCGCTTGATCGATCAGTCGAGATCGACACGCTGGTGATCGAAAGCACGCACGGCGCGGTGGACGATGAGCACGCGCGCGTCTACGAAGCCGAGATTCCCAAGCTGGCCGACGCCGTGGCGGGCGTGCTGCGCGGCGGGGGCGTGGCGCTGATTCCCTGCTTCGCCCTCGGGCGCACCCAGGAGATCACCAACATCATTGCGCGCCACCAGGAAGCGGGTCTCATCCCGCGCGCACCCATTTACGCCTCGGGCCTCGGCCGCGCCATCTACGAGATTTATGAGAAGTTTCCCGAGTATCTCTCGCCGAACGCGGAACTGCGGCCGCTGAACGACTTCAAGCGCATCGGCAACGTGTGGAACCACGAAACGATGGAGAAGCTGCTCCACGAGCCCGGCATCATTGTGGCCACCAGCGGCATGATGCTCGAAAACACGCCGAGCGCGCTGATTGCCGAGGCCCTGACCCGCGCCAATCACCACGGCATTTTCTTCGTCGGTTATCTCGACCACGAGACGCTCGGCTACAAGCTGTTGCATTCGCAGATTGGCGACAAGCTGCGTTACGGCCTCGGCCGCCAGCCGGTGGAGCGCAAGCTCGAGAACATCAAGCGTTTCCATTTCAGCGCCCATGCGCCCCGCAAGGCGCTACAGCAAGTGATCCATCACATCCGTCCGAAGAACGTCGTGTTTGTGCATGGCGACGCAGAGGCCATCCGGTGGATGCAGGACAACGCGGCCAACGGCTGCGCGAATTTTGCGCCGACCATCGGCCAGACGATCACCCTCGAAGCCTGATTCATGGCCAGCCAGCGCAATCCGCTCCTGCAAGCCCTGCTTTACAGCTTGACCCGCACCTACACGGGTATCATGGGGCTGCTGCAGATGCCCGCGGCGCGGGGCATCACCATTGCCATTGCGCGCGTGGCCCTGGCCCTGGTGCCAAGGCTGCACCGCGTGGGCATGGAGAACCTCGACCTTGCCTACGGCGACAGCCTCACGCTGGCGGAGAAGCGGCGCATTCTGCAGGACGCGATGGACAACCTGGCCATAGTGGCGGCCGAGTTCGCCCACGGGCCGCGGATGGCACGCAACGGTTTCAAGGACGTCGCCGAGGTCGAGGGGTGGGAACACATCGATCAATCCAAGGGCGCAATACTCATCTCGGGCCATCTTGGCAATTGGGAATGGTTCGCAGGGGCAATAGCGGTGTACTGCCCCAAGATGCTCGAAGTGGTGCGACCGCTCGATTTCCCGCCCATGAACCGCTATGTGGACAGCACGCGCCGCGCCACCGGCACGGAAACCCTCGACAAGTTCGCTGCCGCCAAGGAATTGCTGACCCGCCTGAAAGAGGGCTGGTGCGTGGGCGTGCTGGTGGATCAGAGCCCCCGCGAGAGCGGCGCGCCCACGACGTACTTCGGGCGCGACTGCTGGACTACCGTGGCCCCGGCCATGCTGGCCGCCCGTACCGGATGTCCCGTGCATTTTGTTACGGTCGAGCGCCGCGCCGACAGCACCTATCACATCGTCGTGCAGCCGGCCATGCCCTTCCAGAAAACCCGCAACCTGATGGCCGACATGCAGGCCAACGCGCAGATGACGCAGGATACCCTCGAGGCCTTCGTGCGCCAGCATCCCGGTCACTGGCTCTGGTTCCACCGTCGTTGGAAACAGCGCCCCCGGCTCGCCGAGGAATGGAACAAGCGCCTCAAGCGCGTCGAAGAGAAGAATAAGCCTGCGGAATAGCCCCAAACGCGATATCTTCCAAAAGATGTGCCCCGTCCCAGCTTGAGTGATTATGAAGAGATTAGGAAGTTTATCAGAATCTCGTAATCACGCTAAAGTTGTCATAAGATTTGACCATGAACCCAATTACCAATCCCAATGCACCTAGTGCAGGCCCCCACCGGTCAGGCGATATCGCCGCCGTGCTTGGTACAAGGGTTACTTCGCTCGCGCCGATACGCGCTCACTTGATCGACAAGGGCATGATTTGGAGTCCCAGCTTTGGCGATACGGCTTTCACGGTGCCCCTATTCGATGAGTTCATGTGCCGGGTCATGCCCGGCACAGATTGGTAGGCTCTCGAGTCTGCGCGTACCGCTGCCGCTCCCTACGCCGTCTGGGGTTTTTTCGTCTTTCCGTGGTGGCCGGATTCCGGATTCGCCGCCGCGCGTTTGGGCAGCAGCGTATCGCCCATCAGCCACAGCGCGAATCCGGCCAGCAGCACGATGCCCTCGAAGCCCCAGAAGAGGAAGAGGTTGAACCACACGCCCTTCACGAAGCCGTAGGAGTGCAGGCCCACGCCGAGGTTGTTCACGCCCCACCACGAGAAGGTGACGATGATGGCCATGATCACGGCGCCCATGTTGATGCCGAGCTCCTTGATGTAGCCGCCCATCTTGGCGTGCAGCACGCAGAGGCTCCACAGGCAGATCATCAGCGCGCCGTTCTCCTTGGGGTCCCAGCCCCAGAAGCGGCCCCAGCTGTCGTTGGCCCAGATGCCGCCGAGAATGGTGCCCACCACGGAGAACAGCAGCCCGAAGCAGAGCACGCCGTAGGTCATCTTGGTCACGTTCTGGTAGAACTTGCGGTCGGCAATCCGGATGCGCAGCACGCGTCCGATGATGTAGATGTGCGCGATCGCACCCGCCAGCATGCCCGCGGCGTAGCCGAAGGTCACGGTGGTCACGTGGGTCGACAACCAGAAGTTGGTGTCGAGCACGGCGATAAGCGCGGGCATGGTATCCACGCCTTCCTTCATCTCGTAGCGGTTCGCGAGGAACATGCCCGCCGTGCCCAGCACGGCTGCCAGCGCAATTACGATGCGCTCCTTGTTCATCCATTCGATGATGAGCGCCGTCGCCACCGAGCACGCCGTGATGAACAGCACCGTCTCGTACAGCGTCGATACCGGCGGCCGCTCGCGGATGATGCAGCGGATGGTGATACCGACGATGAGCAGGATGGTCGGAACCAGCACGGAGGCCTGCGTCGCATAGCGCCACCAGCGGTTGTACGGGAACACCCACGAGAGCGCCACGATGAAGAAGGAAATCAGGTACAGCACCTGGCTGTTGGGAATCCACTTCATCCGGTAGAAGGAAACCTCCAGCGGCACCTTGTCGTACTCGCCGCGCAGGCTGGCCGCGGCAGTCACCTTGCTGTGGAATTGCGCGGCCATCTTCTTGAACGCGTCGCGGTCGTTCACGAGCCCGGGCAGACGCTCGAGCAGACCAAGCATCTCGATGGGATTGTTCGAGGCCGCGTCGAGGTCCCGCACGTTGAAGGCGCGCGTGGCCATATCGGCCGGGGTCATCCAGGCCTGCTGGCTCGGCTCGGGGGGCGGAATCAGCGCCATGCCGTGGGTCGGGTTCAAGACGAATTCCAGCTCGTCCATCACACCGGCGATGGCCTTCGCTTCCTGGTTTACCCGTTCCGGCGTCAGGCTGGTGCCCTCTTCGCGCAGCGCCTTCAACACTTCCGGCGCGCGCATCAGCAGCATGCTCAGGCTCGCGCCTCCGCGGTCGGTCAGTGCCGCGCCCATCGCAGAATCGGCCGGCGCCGTGTACGTGCGCCGCGCGAAATCGAAGTAATGCAGAATCTGATCGTACTGCAGGAAATTCTCGGCGAGATTGATGATCTGCTGCTCGACCGTCGTGCGGTCCGCCTGTTCCTTCTGGCGGTAGGCGTTGTCGAGCTCGAAGAGCTTCTGCGCGCCCTTTGCGATTTCGTTGTACGAATAGCGCGCGCGCTTCTTGTCGCCCGGGTCGATGCCGATGGCCGCCACGGCCTCGTAGTTGTCCACGATGAACTGGTGGTAATCCGCCGCGATTTCCGGGTAGAAGAGGCTGTACAGCAGCCAGGCAACCGGCTCTTTGATCTTGCCTTCCTCGCCCAGGTCGAGCGACCACTTGCCGTTGATCTTCAGCAGCGCGAAGCGGGCATAGGTATCCAGCGGCTTTACGCGGCCGCCGTCCTGCACCGGCAGCGTGGCGAACAGGTCCAGCGTCTCCTGGTCCCAGGGTTCGTAGGTAACGACCTTCGGGGCGGCATCGTCCGCGCTCGCGGCATCGTCCGCCGCCGGGGCGTCTTGCGCCAGAGCGCTGCCGGCGCAGAGCAGGCCCAGAACTACAAGGGCGTGACTAAGCTTTTTCATGAGACTGCCTCTTCTTCTGCGCGCGCAGGTAAATCGCGAGCCGTTGCAGAAAGTGGATGGTAAGCCCGATACCGATGATGTAGCAGGCGTACTTGGGCCATTGGTCCGCAGGGTTCTTCACCACGGAGAACACCGACGCGATCGGCGCGCGCGGATTGGTGGGGTCCTCCACGAAGGAGGCCTGGAAGAAGGTGAATCCCTTGTGGCGGAGCGGTTCATTCATCTTGATTTCGACATCGCGCGAGGCATTGCCCTCGGTCATCGTCACGCGGCTTTCGAAATTGCTGGCCATGCCCGTGCGCGGGTGCTTCTGGTGGATGAACTTGTTCAGGGTAATCCGGAACGGCACGGGGAAGCGGTCATGCCGTAGGTCGATGGCGTAGCGCTGTCCCTGCACGGTCACGATCCACGGTGCCGCGGCCATGCCCCAGAGCAGGCCCACATGCGCGTCGCCGCCCTGCATCGTCGAAGCCGCGCCATGCGCCGAAGCCGCCGCGCCCGAGGCGTCCGCCGGGCGTTCCATCACCGTGGCGATCACGCCGGCCAGGTTGCGCTCGGCATCCTTCTGCATTTCCATCGGCTGCAGAATGACGCCGTCCACGCCCATCGCCATGATGGGCGGGGTCTGCTGCGGGGCGCAGTTGGGCATGTAGCCCTCAAGCAGCAGCGTGAAGGGCAGTTTTTCGGCGAAGAACGTACGGGTGTCCGAGGGGCCCATGTGCACGAATTCCTCGCCGGGAATCGTATAGGTCATCGGCGGGTCGGTGTCGAGCGAGACGATCTTGATGTTCCAGTCGTAGTAGCTCTGGAAGTGGTCGTCGCTTTCGCCCTCGTACAGGGTCATATGGCCGCTGGTCGAGAACTCATAGGTGACGAAACCCGACACCAGCAGCAGCAGAATGCCGCCGTGGGCGATGAGCATGCCCGGCCGCGTCCAGCTCTTCGGCGCGCGCACAATGGCGCCGAGCGACATGTTGATGAACAGCAGCACCATCAGCAGGTACACGCCGGGCAGCGGCAGGTGGAACCAGTCGTTGAATTCGTGAATCACGAACACCGACTCGAAGTACTTGCGCTGCACCTCGTAGAGGCCGGAGTCCACCTGCTCGATGGTACCGAAGAAGGTCAGCAACAAAAGGAAGAACAGCAGCACGCAGGCCAGGCCGTACGAGGCAAGGAAATTGACTACTCGTTTCAATATGTGCACGTTAAACTTCTCAAGTACGGGCCGTCCGGCCGCTTAGTGTATCGAGGCGCAGAACGCGCGGAAATTGTCCCGCTGCGCCGCAACTTCGGCTTCCGGTCCGACCATCTTCACAAAGAGCGCCTGCGCATCCGTCACGCGCGCGGTGCCCAACATCATATAGCCCGCCGAGGCGCCCCCGCTCATCCCGGTATATTCGCCTGTGATTTCGATAATCGGCGAGGGCACGCCCGCGATATCCACGGTTTCGAGGGCCGCGATGGCTGCGCTGTCCAGCGCGGGCTGCCCCATCTGGCCGCGCCAGCGGTTCAGATTTGATTCCAAGCCGCCGCCCGTGCCGCCCAGAACCGCCACATAGCACTCGGTGTTCGGGCTGATATTGAACGTAACCGAACGCATCGGGCGGTCGCCGGCATTTTCCCAGCCGGCTGGCACTTCGTATTGCACGTTCGATGCGTCGATGGAAGCGCCCGAGCCCGACGGTTCCATGCCCGCTTCCGGCACCGGGGGAGTAGTCGGCTCCACCGCCGGGGTCGCCGGCGACGCCGCGGCCGCTGTAGCGCTCAATCCGCCGGATTCCATAATGGACTGACAGAACTCATTGAATTGCGCCAACTGGTCGGCGAGCACGGCCTTCGGGCCGGTCATCTTCACAAAATAGGCACGGCCCTGGTCGATAAGAATCAGGCCGTACATCATGTAATCCGGCGCGGCCTCGGTACCCATGCCGGTGTAGGCCCCCTCGTACATGAGGAACTTTGCGCTCTTGAGCAGCAGCGGCTTTTCGGGAATCGCTCCCACCTGATCGTCGGTAATCGGCTCCAAGCCGATCTGGCGTCGCCACCGGTTGATGTTTTCGGTCAGGCCGCCGCCATCACCAGGCAGCACGGTGAAGTAGCACTCCGCCTCGGGGTGTCCCGAAACCTGCAGGTTGGCCAGGCGCATGCTCGTGGGAGCAAGTTCTTCCCATCCCGACGGTACCTGCCAGGTGAACTCCGGCGCGGAGGAATCCGCACTCATGTCGCCTCCGGCCATCGGCGCGGCGCCCATGCCGGGCTTCACGTCGCCCACCTGAATGGGCTGTAGCCGCATGCGGTCCATCGTGCTCATGTCGCGTGCGGCCGTTTCTTCGCCGTTGGCCGGCCGCACGTCGGTGATTTCCTGTGTCGGCGTGTATTCTTTGCTGCAGCCGAAGGGAAGCGCTGCGAGCAGAACAAGACTACAAATAATTCGGAATTGTCGCATTACCAGACTCCTGACCCGGCGAGGGTATCCCGCTGAACAATGGCGGGTCTTCTGTAGATATTCGCCGCACATCTTTAATGGTGTCGCGGACACTCGGTAAGTCTACTCAGCGTCGGCGCTAGGGTGCAACGTAAACAGGCTTTTCAAGTGTTTACAGCGCGACGCATTCCTTCAAGGGCGTGATCCGCAGTTTCCATTAGACGCGGTCCGCTTTGGCGTGCTTACAAGACCGCGTAACCCCGGCGAGGGTGTCGTTGTATACTGCAATAACCGGAGGTAACTGCCATGAAGCGAACCAAACCGCTCACGAAACGCTTGTTCATCGAGGAACTCGAGACCCCGCGACCGGCCGATTCGGGCATCGTGACGACGCTCGCCATCGGCGAAGAATGCGACAAGGGCGACAGCAAGGGCATCGTGACCACGTTCGCGCTCGGCGAAGAGTCCGAACTCAGCTAGCGCATGCCGGGTTCAGATTCCGGCGCGGTATGGCTGTTCGGCGGCACGGGCGATGCGCAAGTGCTGCGCGTGGCGTCCGCGCTCAAAGCGCTGGGCAGCCGTCTGGTGCTGTTCGATACGGCCGCGTTTCCGGAGCAGGAACGCTGGAGCCTGTCGCTCGACGGACTCCATGTTGCGGGTGCGCTGGTGCCGTGGCCGCGCTCGGTGTATGTGCGCGGCCTCGCCTGCCATGCCCTGATGCCGTCGCTGGAAGAAACGCTGTTGAAACATCCCCGGCGTGTGGTCGCAGCGATGGAAGAGAAGCGCGCGTTCTTGCATTCTCTGCTGCTGATAGCCCGGGACCGCGGGGCCCTGCTCGTGAATTCCCCGGAGGTCAATGCCCAGCACAGTCGCAAGCCTTACCAGCTGGCGCTGTTCCGGACCGCCCAATTGCCGGTGCCGGAAACCCTTTCGACGAACGACCCCGATCTCCTGAAGGCCTGGCTGCAGGACATTGGTGCGGCGGTTTACAAGCCGCTGGCCGGCGGCGCGACCGTGGTACGGGTGTCCCCGGAGGACGTGTGCGAGGAGCGGCTTTCAGCGCTCGACGCGGCCCCGGTGTTGTTTCAGCAATTGATTGAGGGCGTGCCGGTCCGCGTCTATGTTGTCGGGGGTGCTATTGTGGCGGCGGCCGAGATTCATTCAAAGGAACTGGATTACCGTCGCGGCGAGGAGGCCGTCGCACCGACGCAGCTTACGCCGGAAGAGACGGATATCGCAGTCCGGGCGGCGGCTGCAACGCACATGCCGTTCAGCGGGGTCGATTTGATACGGGCGGCAGGCAAGACCTGGCTGCTGGAGTGCAACCCCTCGCCGATGTTCGCGGCCTTTGAACTGAAGACCGGACTCGATGTGGCCGGACCGCTGGCCCGCCTATTGGCGGGCGCATCCTGAACAAAGAGCGGGGCCGCCCCGCGAATCGGGACGGCCCCGGCGTGGTCAATTATTCGGTCGCGTTATGCGCAGCAGGCCGCGTCGGCCGTGCAGCATTCAGCCTTCGGAGCGTCGCAGCAGGCCGAAGCCGGGGCGCAGCAAGCCGCGTCGGCAACACAGCAATCGGCGGCGCTGGCACTGCAGCAGGCCGTCGCGCAGGCATCGGCGCAGCAGTTACCCGTGCAGTTGCATGCCGCACAGGCGCAGCTTGCGCCGCAGCAGTCGCAGCTGGCCGAACCGGCCCACGCAAAGCCACCCAATACGGCCACGGCCGCGAACACGATGGAGAGAGCTATCCACTTTTTCATGGTAGGAACCTTTCGTCGTTCCGCATCGCAATGCGGGAGTTGTTGAAATCAAAGCCAGGTTTCGGTGGGGGATGCGCCGGAATTTCCGCAGTCGGAACAGCGGTCCGGGCGCATCAAGGCTTTGTCAACAACGGAAACGCGAAAGGACAGTACAGCGCTCGGCACTGGTGCAGCCGGACGTAAAGACCGGCATTACGACGGTACGTTCCGCCGGCAGCGCGATGGCAGGAGCAAGCGCGACCATGCTGAGCGGCGCGCTTTCCTGCGACACGATGCTGCGGTTGCGGTCGGGCAAGGTCGCCGGGTCCGCACCATCCGAGGATTTCATACTGCAATGGCAGGACGACGCGTGGGCGGTTTCGACACCCTGAGGGGCATCGCAGCAGGAGGAGGTGCGCGTTGCTTCCTCTGCAGGTGCAGAGCAACAGGAGCTTTCAGCAGAGGTGGCGCATCCGGAGCAACTGCTTTCGACCGCGCAGGCATCGCCGCAGGCGCACGCCGCTGCATGCAGCGGAGCGCCTACCATGGCCAGTACCATGGCGAGTGCAGCCATCCATCGGGTCGTGTTCAACATTACGAAACGTTTACTCCTGTCTGCATTGTACACCAGACCGGTAGAAACTGCACGGAAATTCTTCCGCGGCAGCAATTCATGTCGTCCGGCCTCAAAAAGCGCTTGGTTCAGTACGGCGCGCATCTGCTACTATCCAGCACGGTTTCGACTGCGGAGAAGGAAACGGACCATGCCAACACGCAGAGCATTCTTGGCAGGTAGTCTCGGGGCGGCGGCACTGGCGGCCGTGCCGGGCATGGCTGCGGCGCAGCCGGCGGAAGCGCTGGGCGCCTGGCTGGGCGTGCAGGATATCGGCCCGGTTTACTACGTGCATGCGCGCGCCGCGGGCGCTTGCGCCCAGCCCTGGCGCGCGGCCATTTTCGAGGCCCTGGGCCGCCGCACGATGCACGCGGAGCTGTGCTACGGCGAGCGCGGCGGCGAGACGCTCTACACCACGGTCATGGACAACGGCACCAAGATGGACCTGACCGAACGTCCGGAGGCCGACGAGGCGGTTATCGAGATCACGTTCCGCGGCGCGAAGGGTACCGCGGTTTTCCACGCGTAAGACGCGCGACACCAACGGGAAGGAAGCAGAACGATGGGCATGGAAATGGGACGCCGCGGATTTCTGGGCGCTGCGGCTGCGGGCGCGGGATTGGCCGCCTTGCCGGGCGGCACCGCCGAGGCCGCGAAGCAGAAACAGAAGCGCTACCAGAATAAGGTCAGCCCGTTCCCCATCATCATGAACACGAGCACCATCCGGCCCGCGTCGCTGCAGGACAAGATCCGCGTGACGCAGGAAGCCGGCTACGATGGCATCGAGCTGTGGATCGACGACATCGCCAACTTCGAGAAAGACGGCGGCAATGTCGAGGACCTGGGTAAGGACATCCGCGACCGCGGCCTGTTCGTGCACGACGTAATCGGCCTGTGGAGCTGTATGCCGGCGACGCCCGAGGAGTTCGAAGCCTCGCTCGTCGAAACGCGCGAGCGTCTGCGGCTGATTTCGCTGGTGGGCTCCAAACACGCTGCGGCCATTCCCACGCCCGACCGCGAGGACTTCGACCTGGCCTGGGGCACGCATTGCTACAAGACGCTGCTCGACATCGGCATGAACGACTACAACGTGCATGTGGCCTTCGAGTTCATCGGCTTCCTCAAGGGCGTGCACCGGCTGGGCCAGGCGCTGGCCGTGGCCTTCGACACGAACGACGACCGCGCCTGCCTGATTAACGACACGTTCCACCTGTTCCGCGGCGGCTCGGGCTTCAATTGCATGAAGCTGCTGCAGGGCAAGTTCACGGCGGACCTGCACTTCAACGATGTTCCCGGCGACATCCCGCGCGAACAGGCGGGCGACGAGCACCGCGTGATGCCGGGCGATGGCGTGCTGCCGCTCACCGGCATGCTGCAGGACATGGTCGCCACGGGCTATACCGGCCCGCTGTCCCTCGAAATCTTCAACCGCACCTATTGGGAAATGGACCCCGGCGAAGTCGCCAAGATCGGCCTGGACAAAACCCTCGCTGTGGTCGACGCTGCGGGCGTGTAATTCCCGTTACCCCCAACAAGAGAGAGCAGTACATGCACAAGCTGATTTTACTGCGCCACGGCCAGAGCGCATGGAACCTGGAGAACCGCTTTACCGGCTGGCACGACGTGGATCTGACCGATCAGGGACGCGCCGAGGCCGCCCAGGCCGGACGCGACCTGCGCGCCGAGGGCTTCGAGTTCGATCAGGTCTACACCAGCGTGCTCAAGCGCGCCATCCGCACCATGTGGATCGCCCTCGACGAGCTCGACCAGATGTGGCTGCCGGTCGTCCGCGACTGGCATTTGAACGAGCGCCACTACGGCGCGCTGCAGGGACTGAACAAGGCCGAGACCGCCGAGAAGCACGGCGAAGACCAGGTAAAGATCTGGCGCCGTTCGTTCGACATTCCGCCGCCCGCGCTGGAGGAAAGCGACGAGCGCTACCCCGGACACGACCGCCGCTACGCGGGCCTGTCGAAGGATGAATTGCCGCTGACCGAGAGCCTGAAGGACACCATCGCGCGCTTCGTTCCCTACTGGGAAAACGTGATCGCGCCCGATGTGAAAGCCGGCAAGCGCGTGCTTATCGTGGCGCACGGCAACAGCCTGCGCGCCCTGGTCAAGCATCTCGACGGCATCAGCGACGAGGACATTATCGAGCTGAATATCCCCACCGGCATCCCGCTGCTGTACGAACTCGATGAGAACCTGAAGCCGATCGCGAGCCGCTACCTCGGCGATCCCGAAGCAGCAAAAAAAGCCGCCGAGGCTGTCGCGAATCAGGCCAAGGCGAAGTAGGACAAAGCGTGCGAAAGAAGCTGCTGATAGGCATTCTGGCCGCCGCGCTGGTTGTGGTCGCGGTGCCGGGCGTCTATATCGCGCAGTTGCTCTGGCGGCACGATGTGTTCAAGACACCGACCTACGATCCGGCGCCGGTGGCCCTGCCCGATCTGGGGCCCGCGCCTCGGGTGCTGTTGTTTACCAAGACCAACGGCTACCGGCATATCGAGGGCATCCCGGCTTCGATTGCGATGTTCGAGGGTCTCGCGAAGGAACTCGGCTGGTCGCTCTACCACACCGAAGACGCGGGCGTACACACGCCGGAAAACCTCGCGCAGTTCGATCTGCTGGTCTGGAGCAACGTATCGGGCGATGTCTTGACCGAAGACCAGCGGGCCGCGTTCCGGGGCTATATCGAGGGCGGGGGAGAGGTGCTGGGCATTCATGCCACCGGCGGCGATCCGAGCTACGTGTGGCCGTGGTATCCCCAGGAATTCATCCGCGCGCAGTTCCGCGGGCACCCGGGTTTCCCGCAGTTCCAGCAAGCCGACGTGGTGGTGGAAGACCGCGACCATCCGGCCATGAAGCACCTGGACGAGCGCTGGAAGTTCCGGGACGAGTTGTATAGCTTCGTCGCCTCGCCCCGCGAACGCGTGCATGTGCTCGCCTCGCTCGACGAGTCCACCTATTCTCCGAATCTGGTGGGGCCCTTCGGTAGCCTGAGCATGGGAGACCACCCGATCATCTGGTGGCACGAACTGGGCGAAGGGACGGTGTTCTACTCCGCACTCGGACACCTGCCGGAAACGTACAGCAATCCCGAGTATCGCGAAGTACTCAAACAGGCCTGCCTGTGGCTGATGCAGCGGGGAGCGGCGAAGCCCGCCCCCGAAGAGGCGCCCGCCGCGAATTAATTCCCGAGGCCGATCAGGCTCTTGAGAATGCCGGGCTTCACGCTGTCGAGCGGCACCGAGTGTTCCTTGAGGTGCTCCCAAGTGAAAATGCCCGAGCTGTGTCCGTCGCTCCAGGTGATCGCCAGCGCGTAATTGCCCAGCGGCTGCACCTGTTCGGCGTGGATATCCGCAGGAATCGACGCGTCGTCCAGCGTCTTCACGCCCGTGTATTCGTTCACGCACAGCGCGCACTGGCACGAGGCACGGAGGGCTCGGTTCTCGGCGCGGCGGCGGGTGCCGTCCGGCCAGGTGATGATGATCGCCGAGTGCGAGGTCTCCACCTTCGGCAGGGCCTCTGCGTCCAGCCGGCGCATACCTACCGCGCGGTGCAATCCGTCGGCCAGCGCGGCGAATTCAGGGATGTTCTCGCCCGAATTCCTCCGGGCGGCCGTCGGCAGGCCCTGCAGAATCGGCAGCTCGGCCAGGGTCTCGACGCCGAAGCGTTCGCGCAGGGTGCCCGCGTGCTGTCCGAAGGGATAGTGGCGCTTCGAGCAGCCGTCGCATTCGAACCAGGCGAGGTTCTCGACCACGCCGAGCACCGGCACGTTGACCGATTCGAACATGAGGATGCCGCGGGCCACGTCGACCAGCGACAACTGATGCGGCGTCGTGACGATGATGGCGCCGTCCAGCGCCGCCTGCTGCACCAGGGTCAGCTGGATATCGCCCGTGCCGGGCGGCATGTCGATGATGAGGTAGTCCAGCACGCCCCAGTCGGTCTGCTTGAGGATCTGCATCGTGTAGTTCGACACCATCGGCCCGCGCATCACGGCGGGCTTGTCACCCATCATGTAGCCCAGCGACATGGTCAGCAGGCCATCCACGGCGACCGGCTGAATGAGCTGCTGGCGCATGAGCACCTCGGGCTGGCGGGTCTCCATCAGCGTGGGCAGCGAGGGACCATAAATGTCCACGTCGAGCAGGCCGACCTTGTGTCCCTCGCGCTGAATGGCGCGCGCCAGGTGCGCCGCCACCGTCGATTTGCCCACGCCTCCCTTGCAGCTGGACACGGCAATCACGTTGGCGACGCCCTTGAGCGTATCGATGGACGGCCCCTGCGGCCGTTGCTTCGCTTGCATCGCCGTCATCGTCACCTCAACGCTGCTCACGCCCGGCAGCGCCTTGACGGCGGCCTCGGCGCTGCTGCGGAATTGTTCTTTCACCGGACAGGCGGGCGTGGTCAGTTCGATCGTAAACTTTACCGTACCGCCCTCGATCACCAGATTCTTCACGAAGCCCAATGACACGATGTCTTTGCCGAAGTCGGGGTCGATGATTTGGCTCAGTGCGGCCAATACATCCGTCTTTTCCGCCATGAGATTCTCCCTGCCTTGTGCGCGTGGTGAGGATAACACGCCGCGGACCTGCGAATATGCCTTGGCCGGTATTGCCGGGCTCAGGCGGAGGGCGTGTCGGCGTCGGCGCGGCCCCGGTTCAAGATGCCCCCGAAGAAATTGAAGCACCAGCGCTGGAAATCGTCGAGGAAGGTGTAGAACACCGGCACGATGACCAGCGTGAGCACGGTGCCCACGGTCAGGCCGCCGATCAACGCGCGGCCCAGCCCCGCGAAGGTGGCCGCGCCGCCCGTCGTCGCGAGCGCCAGCGGCACCAGGCCGAGAATGGTGGTGATAGCGGTCATCATCACGGGGCGGAAGCGGTTACAGCCCGCCTCGATGATCGCGGGATTGCGTGTGCCGGTCTCGCGCCGCACCTGGTTGATGTGGTCGATAATCACAATGCCGTTGTTCACGATGATGCCGGCCATGAGAATGCAGCCGATAAGCGTCACGCTGTCGAATTGCGTGTTCGTGAAATACAGCGCCCATACCGCGCCCGCCAGCGCGATCGGCACAGTCGTCAAGATGGACAATGGGAAGAAGTACGACTCGAAGAGCGCGGCCATCACGAGGTAGATGAGGATGACCGCCATCAGCATGGTCGAGAGGAAGCTGAACGCATTCTCGTCCAGTTCCATCAGCGAATCGCCGAGGTCGATGCCATAGCCTACCGGCAGGTCGAAGGACTTCGCCGCCACCTCCAGGTCGCGCTTGATCTGGCCCATGTCGTCGGACTCTGCGCGCGCCGTGATGTTGACGATGTTCTTGCCGTCCACGCGCTGTATGGTCGCGGCGGCCGGGGCCTTGCCGTATTCCACCAGCTGGTTCACGGGCACCAGTTCCCCCGTGGCCGAGAGCACCTTCACATTGTCGAGGTTGGCCTTCGATTCGCGGTCTTCTTCGCGGAACTGCGCCCACACGGGAATCTCGCGTCCGCCCTGCTTCAGGAAGGGCAGGCGCGAGCCGCGCAGCGCGGACTGCACCGTCATCGCCAGCGCTTCGGGATTCACGCCGCGGCCTTCGGCCAGCGCCCCGTCGATATGCAGCTGTATCTCCGTCTGGTCCTTTTCCGTGTCGAGCTCGACGCCGTTGATGTTCTCGATATTGCTGAGTACCGTCTTGAACCGGTTGGCGTAGTCCTCGAGCATCGCCGTGTCGTCGCCCCGCATGCGCAGCGACACCGCCGATTCATTGCCCGACTCGCTCGTGTCCGTCAACTCGAAGTTCAGCGTCGCGCCCGGCACCAGGTTGGGCAGCCGCTGCGCCAGAATCTTCATCACGTCCTCGGTCACGAACGGCGGATTGGCGCCATAGGGGTGGGGATCTTCCGGCGCGTAGAGATAGATATCGATGACACCGCCGCCGAGTTCGTAGAACGTCAGGATGCTCTTGATGCCAAGTTCGTCTCGCCAGTTATCGAGGTTCTCCTCGACCGTGCCGAACAAGTCCTGGGCCATCGCCATGTCGTAGTTCTGTTCGAGCGCCACGTCGACTTTGATTTCGCGCGTGTCCAGCTTGGGCAATTCCCGCATGCCCACGCTCTGGAAAGGGATGTAGTAGGTGATGGCGCCGAAGGCGGCCAAGGCGCACATCGTCGCAAGGCGGTTGTGCAGCGACCAGTCGAGCAGTTTGCCGTAGCCCTGCACCACCCACTCCACCGGCTGGAACCAGGAAGACGCGGACTTGCCTTGGGCGGCGGCCTTTTCGCCGCGGCTGCCCGCCATGCGCGCCAGCAGGCGCTGGAACAGGTTCTCCTTCGAGGAGGCCATGCGGCTCATCGCAAGCGGCACAAGGGTCAGGGCGATGACCAGGCTGCCGCCCAGCGCGACGATAAGCGGCAGGCCGAGCTGTTCCATGAACACCGACATCTGCCCGGTTTCCATGTAGAACATGGGCACGAACACCACCCAGGTGGTGGCGGTGGCGGCAAAGATAGCCAGGCCCACTTCGGCCGCGCCGTTGATGGCGCTCCGTTTGGCGGTTTCGCCCAGTTCCCGGTGCCGGATGATGTTCTCCACGACGACGATGGCGTTGTCGACGAGCATGCCTACGGCGATGATCATCGACACCATGGTCACCAGATTCAGGCTCATGTCCATGAAGAACATGAACACGAAGGCGACCAGCAGCGAGGTGGGGATGGACAGCGCCACGATGATGGTGGGGCGGAAGCGGTGGAGGAAGAAGAACAGCACGCCCAGCGCCATGACGCCGCCGTACACGCCCTGCTTGAAGAGGTTGTTCAGCGCCGAGAGAATCAGTTCGGACTGGTCGAAAAAGATGCGCAACTGCACATCCTTGAACATCTGCGTGCCGAGCAGCCGGTTGATTTCCTTGTTCACACGGCGGCACACGTCCACCGTGTTGGCCTCCGATTCCTTGACGATGAGCAGTACCGCGCCGCCCTTGCCGTCCAGCGCCACATGCGCCTGCGGGTCGCGGTCGCTGTAGGTCACGTCTGCGATCTCTTTCAACCGAAGCCCATTCGGCGACACGATCAGGTTTTGGATGTCCTCGATGCGCCGGTATTCGCCCACGGATCGGACGTAGTATTTGGTGTCCTCGTCCTGAATCTGACCGAGACTCAGGTTCATGCTGCTTTCGCCGATCGCCGTGATGACCTGCCCTAGGGCGAGGTTTTGGCTCTCCAGCCGGTCCTGGTCGAACTCGATCAGGATTTCGTTTTCCTGGATAGGCGTAATGATTTCGATATTGGCCACACCCTCGAGCCGTCGCAGCTGCGGCTCGATGAACGTACGCACCTCGTGGATGAACTGCTCCTCGTCGCCGCTGCGGAACACGCCGAGCGCCACTACGGGTATCGAGCGCGAACTGAACCGCTGCAGCAGCATCTTGTCCGCCTCGGCAGGCAGTTTCAGTTTCAGGCGCTCCATGCGGTCGCGCACCTCGGCCGACACCTGCGTGATGTTCGTGTCGAGCGAGAACTGCAAGCTCGCGAAACAGCCGTCGGCATCGGAGATGGTGCGGATACGGCGCAGCCCTGGTATGGTGCGCATCTCGCCCTCGAGCGGAATCGCGATTTGCTGTTCCACCTGTTGCGGCGAGGCGTTGGGGTAGGGCACCGAGACGCCGATGAAGGGGCGGTCCACATCCGGCAGGAACTTCAGCGGCATGCGGTACCAGGCAATGCCGCCCAGCGCCAGCATGCTGATGGACAGCATCACCACGGTGACCGGCTTGCGGAGGGCGAATTCAGGGAGCGAGAACTTCACTCGGTTACTTCCGACTCGCCCCACTTCCCGAACAGATAATAGGCCATCGGAATCACGAGCAGGGTAAGAATGGTGGCGCAGGAGAGGCCCGACATGACCGTGATGGCCATGGGATAGCGCAGTTCAGAACCGTCGCCGGTGCTTTCCAGCATGGGCAGCAGGCCCAGCACCGTGGTCACGGTGGTCATGATGATGGGCCGAAGGCGCGCCTGGCCGGCCTCGACCACCGCGCGTTCCATGTCGTAGCCGCGGCGGCGCAGCTGGTTGATGTAGTCGACCAGCACGATCGCGTTGTTCACCACGATACCCGCCAGCACGATGCCGCCGAGGAAGACCATGATACTGACGTCGGTGTGCGTGTACTCGAGCGCGTAAATCACGCCCACGAAGGCGAGCGGCACGGAGAACATCACCAGCACCGGGTGCCAGACAGACTCGAACTGGCAGGCCATGACGACGTACACGAGGAAGATCGCCAGCGCGAGCGCGAACTGCAGGCTCGCGTACGAGGTCTCCAGTTCGCGGAACTGGCCGCCGGGCAGGAAGTAGTAGTCCTTGGGACGCGGCACGGTTTCAACCGCCGCGAGGATTTCATTGGACACGGCCCCCAGGTCGCGGCCCGACACGTTGGCCGTAATCAACACCACCTGGCGCTGGTCGATGCGGCGGATTTCGCTGGGCCCTTCCTGCACGATGATGCTCGCCACGGCTTCCAGCGGAATCGGGCTGGCGCCCGTGCTGACCGACATCTTCTTCAGGTCTTCCACGCTCTGCAGGAACCGTTGGTCGGTGCGCACGCGGATCGGAATTTTTTCGCCGTAGCTGCTGAACTGGGTGGGCACGTCGCCCTGTACCTCGGCGCGGAGGCGCTGGGCCACCTGGCCGGAGGTGATACCCTTCGCGGCAAGCAGCTCGCGGTCGAGCTCGATGACGACTTCCGGATAGCCGGGCTTCACGCTCAGCTCGGCGTCCTCGACGCCGGGAATCTTCTGCACCTCGGCCAGCGCCAGACCGCCCACGTCGCGGAGGATATTCAGATCCTCGCCGACCAGCTGCAGCTCGATGGCGGTCTTGAAGCTGAACATGGAAGGCAGCGTAAAGCTGATTTCCGAGGTGGCGAACTGAATGATCTTCTCGCGCAGTTCGTCGATGATCGTGCCCTGCCGTTCCGCGTTTTCTTCCGGGTTCTTCAGCAGCACGGTAAACTGCGCGATGTTCTCGCCGCGGTCCTCGCTCGAGCTGGTGTCTTCCTGGCCGATCTCCACGGTCACGGTGTCGATGTCGTCGCGTTGCAGCACGAGCGATTCGATACGCGAGGCGCGCTCCTCGGTCTCTTCCAGGCGCGTGCCGGGACGCGCTTCCATGCGGATGCCGAACTCGCCCTGCTGCATGGGCGGAATCAACTCGGAGCCCAGTTCGGTCGCGGTATAGAAGGCGTGCGCGGAAATCGCCGTCATCGCCAGCAGGATAATCGGACTGAAGCGCAGCGAATGCGTAAGCAGTATCCGGTAGCCTTCGCGGAATCCCTCGAAAAAGAAATCGAAGATGCGCAGCGGCAGCCACAGGATAACCCAGAAAACCTTGCCCGCGACGAACCACGCCAAGCCGAGCAGGGCGACAATCACGAACAGCGCCGTGACGAAGATCGCCTGCGCCAGCTTGAGAACGAGCTGCAGCAGGTAGACCGGCAGCAGCAGCGGCAGCGAGACGATTCCGAACAACCCGCCAACCACCCCGCCCACGGAGCGCGAGGCAACCATGCCGCGCGCTGCGCGCAGGCTGGGACCAAAGGTGTCGCCGCTGGATTCGCGCAGGTAGTCCCACACGTAGCGCAGGGCATTTGCCGGAGCCGCCAGAACCGCGCCCGCCATACCCATGCCCTTTTCGTCGCGGTTCTCGCGATAGGCGCGCAGCATCCAGATGACCTGCCGGTCGGCGTGCACGGCCACGCTCCGGCGCGACACGACCAGCGGAATCAGGTAGAGCGCGGTGAGCAGCGAGGCCAGCAGAGAGAAGGTTACAGTGAGTGCCAGGTCGCCGAAAATCTGGCCGGCGATACCCTCGACGAAAGCAATGGGGAAGAATACGGCCACCGTGGTCAGGGTCGATGCGGTAACGGCGCTGGCCACTTCGCTCGTGCCGCGCTCGGCCGCGTCCAGCACGCCGTCGCCTTCCTCGCGGCAGCGGAATACACTCTCGAGCACCACGATGGAGTTGTCCACCAGCATGCCGACGCCCAGCGCGAGGCCGCCGAGCGACATGATGTTCAGCGAGATCACATCGCCGAAGATGCCGCCCATGTACATGGGAACAAAGGTCGCGATGACGGAAATCGGAATCGCGACGCCGATGATCATCGTGGACTTGAGTTCCTTCAGGAACAGGAAGAGCACGATAAGCGCGAGCAGGCCGCCCATCAGCGTGGCGTTCTGCACTTCATCGATGGCACCCACAATAAAGCGGGATTGGTCGCTGATCAGCGTCTGGTGAATCCCCGGGGGAAGCCGGTCGAGCAGGTTGTCGGGCTTGGTATCCACGGGTGCGTCGGAAGCTGCGCCGGTGTTTCCTCCGTCCGCCTGCTTCTGCTTCATCCGAGCCATGATCTGCTGCTGAAGTTTTTCCACGGGGCCGAGTTCGCGCTCGAAGCCCAGTAGTTCCTTCACCTCCGAGCAGACCTCGACCGTGTTGGCGTCGCCCTCTTTGTAGATGTCCAGCGCCACCGCCTCGCGGCCATTGATGCGCACGACGGACTCGCGTTCCTTGGTGCCCATGAACACGTCGGCCACGTCGCGCAGGCGGAATTGCGCTCCGGCCGGCGTCGAGATGATGCTGTCGCCGATCTCGTCGACCGACTGGAATTCGTTGAGCGTGCGCACGAGGTACTCGGTGCGGCCTTCCTGCAGGCGGCCGCCGGAAAGATTGATGTTCTGCTGCGCCAGGCTCTGCGAAAGGTTCTCCAGCGTGAGGCCCAAGTTCTTGATCTTCTGGGCGTCGACGAGGATCTGGATTTCTTCTTCCTGACCACCCTTGAGCTGTACCTGTGCGATGCCGTTTTTGGCCTCGAGATCGCTCTTGAGGTGGCGTTCCGCAGCGTCGCGGATGGCAGTGAGCTGCACGCGCTCCAGCTTCATGATTTCTGCCGGTGTCGCTGCGCCGTCGGAATTGTCGATAGGCGGCGCGGTGATGGCCACGCGGATGACCGGATCGAGCGTGGGGTCGTAGCGCAGAATCACCGGTTTCTCGGTCACGCCCTCGGGCGCGCTGAACAGGTCGATGCGGTCGCGCACGTCCTGCTGCGCCACGTTCATATCCGTGGACCAGGTGAACTCGAGCACGATTTCAGACAGGCCGGGCGAGGAAATGCTGCTGATCTGCACCATGCCGCTTACGATGGAGAGAAACTCTTCCAGCGGCCGGGTGACCAGTTTCTCCACGTCTTCCGGGGCCGCCCCTTCGTATTCGGTGCGCACCGTGAGCGTGGGGTAGGAGATATCCGGCATCAGGTTGACTGGCAGCTGCTGATAGGAGCGCCAGCCGAACACGATGATGGTCAGGAAAAGCATCGCCATCGTGACCGGCCGCCGGATGGCGAGACGGTAACGCTGCGGATCGAGTTGTTCGGGGGCCGAAGGTTCGCTCATGAGTTTACTCGCCGCATGCCGGGCCGCTTAGCGCAGCATCTTTTCGCGGCGGTCTTCTTTCGGCTCGATCTTGAAGCGCTGTTCCTTCGCCCGCGCCAGCGCTTCCTCCGCCGTCATGTTCACGTTCGCCAGCACCGCGTCGCGCAGGTTGGTCAGCTCCACCGGCGAACCAGGCTTGAGCGTGTGCTGGCCCAAGGTGACCAGCAGCGTGTTCTCGTCGATGCCCGAGACCACCTCGACATACTCGCTGTCTTCCAGGCCGGTCTCGATTTCAACCTTACGTGCCACCAAGGCGGGCTTGTCGGTGCCGGGCGTCTCGGCCGGCTGCGCCGCCTCGACCTGCTCCTGCTCGACTGCCTCCGGCTTGTCCGCATTCTCCACCACCATTACATAGGAACGCCCGTTTTCTTCCAGCATCGAGTCCTTCTCGATTGCCAGGGCGTTCTCGCGGATGTCCATCACCAGCTTCACGCGGGCGAAAGCCGAGTCCTTCAGCTTCTCCTTGTCGGCCTCGTTGAAGTCCAGCAGCACGCGTACCGTGCCACTCGCGGGGTCGACCGCCGGGCTGATGCGCCGCACCACCGCTTCAAATTCCTCGCCGGGCGCGGAATCGACCGTCACGTTGGCCTTTTGGCCTTCCTTCAGGTTGCGGAGTTCTTTCTCCGGCGGCGTAATGGGCAGTACGTAGGAATCGGGATTGACGATCGAGAATGCCGGCATGCCGTTGGCGACCATCATGCCGCGCTGAATCGCGCGCTGGGTGATGACGCCATCGATAGGCGCCAGGATGGTCTGGTTCTCCAGCTGGAACTGCTGCAACTTGAGCGTCGCCACGGCCTGATCGTAGGCGAACTTGGCGTTGTCGGCCTCGAAGGGGCTCAGGATACCGCGATCGGACTGCTCCCGAGCCTTGTCCAGCTGGTATTTGTTCATCTCGACCGAGACGCGCGTCTGCTGAATCTGCGCCTCGAGTTCGTCGCGATCGAGTTTGGCGAGAACCTGGCCTTCCTTGACCTTATCGCCCTCTTCCACCATCACCTCGAGGCATTCGCCCATGCCCTTCGAAATAACCTCCACGCGTTCCTCGGCCATGATACGGCTGGTGGTCTCGAAATACGCCGCGATGTCGCGGTGGGTAGGCAGCCCGGCCTCGACCGGAATCCGCACCTCGACCTCGGTCTTGCTCTTCGGATCCTTCTCAGGGTCGTTCACCTCCCCCGATACCGGCGAGTCGCAAGCCGTCACGCTGACGAGAATCAGCCCAGTCGCCAGTAGAAGAAAGAGTCGGGTCATGGCCCCTCCGGAAAAGTTCGGCACCGTGCCAGCCGGGTCGGAATGTTGGTGTTGTGGGGAGTCCAGCGGTGTAACCACGTAATGTTTACCTACGATTCGACCGGGGTGCAATTCCCCCGGTTTCAGGGATTGGGATTCGGTATGCCGCGGCAAATTGTACGGAAACCGCGATCAATAGTACCGCAGGGGCCGGAATCAGTTACAGGGGAGTTTAATCTTGCTCCAGTATTCGCGCCGGGCTTACCACGCAATAACCCACGCGCCGCAGACCTTCAGTATACCCCACTCCACCCGCCGTATTAAACGTTGGCCGCCCGCGGTAGATTCCAAAGAAGGCAGTCAGAAGCTATATTATTGACAAGTTACAAGGAAATTGGCATCATGCCGGTAAGTTCGGAGCAGTGTGCTTGTGGCATTGAGTGGGCGTCCGGCGGGTCGAACGCGCTGGACGGGTGGATTATCCTGCACAGGCTTCCGGGGCGCGTCGCGATGAGGGACCGTGGCCCCGCCGGGCAGCTTAATTTTTAGGAGTGACTTCATGCACCAGGGATTCAAGGGGTTGCGCGGGGCGGCCATGCTGCTGCTTTGCACGGCACTCGCGGGCATACTGAGCGGCTGTCCTACGGCCAACGTGGGCTTGGCCTTGCTGCCCAGTCCGCAGCAGCTTGATTTCGGCACGGGGTCGACCACGATTACCCTCTCGGTGAAAACGAACTTCAGCA
Organism: Candidatus Hydrogenedens sp.; assembly: GCA_016125095.1. Lineage (GTDB taxonomy): Bacteria > Hydrogenedentota > Hydrogenedentia > Hydrogenedentales > JAEUWI01 > WGMK01. The sequence goes on from WGMK01000010.1 coordinate 103,507, forward strand.
CCTCCACGCCGGAGCCGCTCGTTATCAAGGCCAGCGATCCGTGGATCGTGGTGGCCCGATGCACCGACCCCGCCGAGAACTGCCTATCGGGCTCTCTCACGGAAATGACGCTGGTCTCCATCAGCGTGGACCGGACCAAGACGGCCGCCGGCACCAACCGCGGCTCGGTGCGTCTCGAGTGCGGCGGCGCTACCCCCGTGATTGTGCCGGTGATCGCCGAAGATATCCTGCAGGCGGACTTCGAACTGAGCCGACGGCAGGTCGGCGTGGGCGAAGCCGTCAATTTCAGCAATACCAGCGTAGGCACTGCGCAGTCGGGTCCCATCACCGCCTATCTCTGGAATTTTGGCGACGGTACGACCAGCACGCAGCGCACGCCCTCGCACGTGTACGGTCGCCCGGGTGTGTACGACGTGACCCTGACGGTGACGGCCGCCAACGGCACTGAGACCATTGTCCGCGAAGACTTCGTGGTGGTAGGCGATCCGCAGCCCGCTCCCGATTTCAGCGGCACGCCCCGCGAAATCTTTGTGGGCGATGTGGTGGCTTTTACCGATAAGACCGCGACGGATGCCGGACGCGTTATCAGCCGCCTCTGGGACTTCGGCGACGGCAAGACCTCGACCGCGCTGAACCCCACGCATCGCTACGACAGCCCCGGTCTGAAGACCGTGGCGTTGACCGTGAGCACCGAATTCGCCACCGCGAGCGGCTCGAAGCCGGGCTATGTGCTGGTGAAGCGCAAGGTGCCGCCGGTGGCGGCCATTGCCGTCAGCACGGTGAACCCGCTCGTGGGCGAGGCCATCCAGTTCAACGACGCCAGCGAGCCGGGCACCAAGCCGGCTTCCGCCTGGATTTGGGACTTCGGTGATGGCACGGTGAGTACCAAGCAGAATCCGACGCACGTGTATTCGCGCGCCGGCACCTACACGGTGAAACTCACAGTGAGCACGCCGCACGGTTCCGACTCCACAACCATTTCGCTTTCCCTGAACTTCCAGGCGCCCAGCGTGAACTTCGAGGCGCTCAACGTCAATCCGTCCACCTGTTCCGATCCCATCGCCTGCCCCGAGGCCGTGCAGTTTGTCGATCGCACGAATCCGGGCAGCGGCACAATCGTGAGTTGGGCGTGGGATTTCGGCGACGGCGGCACCAGCAATCAGCGCAACCCGAAGCACGGCTACAAGGCGGTCGGCACGTACACTGTCAGCCTGACCGTGAAGACCACGGCGCCGCAGAACAACCTGGGCACCGAGACGAAGCAGAACTACATCGTTGCCGTGAACCCGCCGCGTCCGGGCTTCCGTATCGGCCAGCGCAGCCCCTTCACCTCGAGCCCCGTTTCATTTATTAACGAGACCCTCATCGGCACCGAGACTGACGTGAGCTACGCCTGGGATTTCGACGGTCTCGACACGACCACGACCGACCGCAGCACCGATGTGAACCCGACCTATCAATACACGCAGGCGGGCACCTACAACGCGCGCCTGACGGTCTCCACGGCCACGCGCAGTGAGGTCTTCTCGATGCCGGTGATCGTGGATGGCGTCACCACGCCGAAGTTCACGGCTGCGCCCCGCGCCGCGACCACGGCGACCATCGTGCAATTCACTGATACGACCGAGGCAGGCCGCTCGGGCGCCGGCTCCGGCAATGTGCCGATTTCGGCCTACCGCTGGGAATTCGGCGATGGCACCATCGCCACCACGCGTAATCCCACGCACCAGTATCAGGAGCCGGGCACCTACAACGTGAAACTCACGGTGACCTACAAGCACTCGGGTTCGGGCGACACCTTCACCGCGAACAAGGTCGAGACCGGATTCATCACGGTGACCTTCCCGACGCCGCCGACGGCCGACTTCTCGATTACGAACAGCGACTGCATCTTTACGGGCGACACCGTGAATTTCGCCGCCGTGACTGCGCCGGAAATCGATAGCTACGAATGGAACTTCGGCGATCCGGGCAGCCCGAACAACACCGACAGTGCCAGTTCGCCGAGCCACACCTACTCTGGCCCGGGCGTGTACACGGTGACCCTGACGGTCACCGACCTCGACCTGCGTGCTCCGTTCAATACCGACACCACGCAATTCGACCTGGTGGTCGCGGACTTCACCGACCTCGATATGTACGTGCGCACGCCGGACCCGCGCTTCACGTTCAACCAGGTAGGGAATTCGATCCCGATTACCATCGGCCTGACGACGGCCGGCACGGCCTTCAACCTGTACATGGTTTCGGGCACCTGGCGCACGAACGCGGATATTACCGTCGGCGCCGGTATTCAGGACTACATCGCCTGGAAGCACAACCTCACCATCTTCGAGCCGGTGAATCGCACTGAAGACACGGCGCTCCTGTTTGTCAGCGGCGGCAGCCGTACCGACGACCCGCCGACGGAAGCCGACCTGCGCGACCTGAGCCTGGCCGAGATCGCCGTCGCGACCGCGTCCCCGATGGTCATCCTGGACGACGTGCCCGCGCAGCCCATCGATTTCATCGGCGATACGGGCGGCGCTAAGGTCGAAGACGCCATCATCGCGTGGAGCTTCAACAAGTACCTGACCGATTTCCGCGCGGGTCGCCCGGTTTACCCGGCGGCGGCGGAACCCTGGCCGGTCGTGCAGACCATGGCCCGCGCGGCCGTACGTGCCATGGATGTGGCGCAGGCGTTCTCGGCCTCGCAGGGCAATCGCATCGAAGACTTCGTGGTCACGGGCGCGTCCAAGCGCGGTTGGACGACCTGGCTGACGGGTATCACCGACTGCCGCGTGAAGGCCATGGTGCCCATCGTCATCGATGTGCTTAACATGGACCAGAACCTGGCGCACCACAAGGCGGTCTACCGCACGCAGCCGACGGGCACCTCGGGCGGCTTTTCGACCGCCGTGCAGGATTACACCGACCTCGGCGTGTTCGACCGCTTGGTGCCGGACGCCAATGGGAACCTGCCCGCCGACGCACTTGGTCTGCTCGCGCAGGTCGACCCCTACGAATACCGCAACCGGGTGATCATTCCGAAGTACCTGATCAATGCCAGCGGCGATGAGTTCTTCCCGAGCGATTCGTCGCAGTATTATCTCGACGATCTGCTCGGCGAGACGAACATCAGCTACATACCGAATGTCGGCCATAGCTTGGGCAATGACGCGGCGGATCCGTTCAACGAGGACAGCGCCTCGTTCATGCTCGCAAGCTGGTACCTCGCCATCCTGCAAGACGTGCCGCGTCCGAGCATCAGCTCGGCCTTCCCGGACGACAACACGATCGTCGTCAGCCTCGACAACCCGGCGGCGGGCACGCCCACGGTGCGCCTGTGGAGCATCACCAACCCGACCCACCGCGATTTCCGCAAGGCCATTACGGATTCGCTGGGCCGCAGCTGGACCTCGACGCAGTTGGCGCGCCAGGACGACGGCACCTACATCGGCACGGTCAATACACCGGTTTCCGGTTGGACCGCGTTCTACATTCAGGTGCGCTTCCCCAACCCGGTCATTCCGGCGGTTATCGTGCCCGATGCGCCCACGCCCGAGTTTGTTTTCTCGACACCAATCCGGGTGGTGCCCGACGTGCTGCCCTAGTTATTGAATCCAATCTGCACGCGCCCGGCGCATAGCGCGCCGGGCGCTTTCACTTGCGCGGAGATTCCATCATGTATGTAGCCCCCCGAATTGAATCGGGCGCGAATGCCGCCGCTGCCTTGAAGGACCTCAAAGGGCGTGTGCTCGTGTGCACCATGGACCTGCCCTGGAAACTCCTGCAGGAGCAGATTGCCTGGCAGCCCGACGCCGTTCACTTCGTTCAGGACATGGACCTCGATACACTCGAATCGCTCGACGAGACGCTGCCCGCATGCGATATCGTGGTGGGGGTCGGCGGGGGCTCGAGCGTCGATACGGCCAAATACCTCGCCTGGAAGCGCGGCGCACGCATGGTGCTCGTGCCGTCCATCATCTCGGTCGATGCGCCGCTCACCAATACCATCGGCGTCCGGGTAGACAAGACCGTCCGCTACGTGGGCGATATCTTTCCCGAGGAACTGATCATCGATCATACGCTCATCCAGCGGGCGCCGAAGGAACTGAACCGCGCGGGCGCCTGCGATATCGCCAGCATCCATACGGCGCTCTACGACTGGAAGCTGGCGCACGAAGAGAAGGGCGAGCCCTACGATGCGGATATCGCCGCAGAAGCGCAGGCCTGCCTCGACGAACTCGACCGGAATGCCGAGGAGGTGTACAACGTCACCGCCAAGGGCATCGACACCGTGGTGGAGCTTTACCGCCGCGAGGTGAAATTCTGTGCGGAACTGGGCAGCAGCCGGCCGGAAGAGGGCGCCGAGCACATCGTTGCCTACAACATGGAGCACATCACCCGCCGCCACTTCCTTCACGGCGATCTGGTGGGCCTCGGGATTTACGTCATCAGCCACTTACAGCAGAACGACCCGGAATACGCGGTCGAACTGATGGAACGCTGCGGACTGCGGTATCTGTGCCAAGATGCCACCCCCGACGAAATCCGGCAGACCATCCGCACCCTGCGCCCCTTCAAGGAACAGGCCGGATTGTTCTATTCGGTCGTCGATGAGCGCCCTATTGACGAGGAATTTGTCGAATCCATGCTGTCCGGACTGGGCCGATCCTGACCCGGAATGAATAGATTGACTCAGGACGGAGGAATTCGCTATGCTACGTGGCCCCGTGTGTACGCACACGGGCTTCTTGTGATTACATTTACAGCGTTTGGCTGCGGCCGCGCGTAAAGATAGGCGAAAGGCGCCAAGGCGATGATGCGCATCGGGCTGGTGGGGTGCGGCAATATCGGGGCCGATATCTGTATCGCGCTGCAGCGCGGCGGGATTCCGGCCGAGATCGCGGCGCTCGTGGATTTGGACCCCGAGCGGGCGGCGCTGGTCAAGCGCTCGTTCCAGCTGGCGGCGGAGATTGTCTCGCTCGACGAGGCGGCGGAACGCGCGGATTTCTTGATTGAGTGCGCGGGTTCGGCGGCCGCGCCGGTGGTGGCGGAGAAGGCGATTGAGACGGGCACGGATTGCTTGATTATGAGCGTGGGCGGGCTGATGGCCCACCCCGAGATTCTGGAGAAGGCGGCGGCGGCGAATGTGCAGGTGCGGATTCCTTCGGGCGCCCTTTGCGGGCTCGACGGCATCCGCGCGGCCATGGAGGCGGGACTGCACCAGGTGACGCTGACGACGCGGAAGCCCCCGAAAGGGCTCACCGGCGCGCCTTATCTGGTGGAGCAGGGCATCGATGTACTCGCCCTGACGGAGCCGACGGTGGTGTTCGAGGGCAATGCGCTCGAGGCGGTGAAGGCGTTTCCGGCGAATGTGAATGTGGCGGCGGCGCTCAGCCTCGCGGGTATCGGCCCGAAGGCGACGCGCGTCCGGGTCATTGCCGACCCCCGGGCCACGGAGAATTCGCATGAGGTGACGGCGGAGGGAGCGTTCGGGCGGTTGCAGACGACGACAGTCAACCTGCCGTCGCCGCGGAATGCGAAGTCGAGCTATCTCGCCTCGCTGAGCGCGGTGGCGGAATTGCGCGCAGCGGCCGAGGCATTTGCCTCGCGCAAGCGCGCGGCACAGTAAGAGTACGACCCCGCCGGGCGGATAAGCGCAGCGGCACGAAGGACGGAGACAGAGCAATGTACGCAGTGGTGACGACGGGCGGCAAGCAATACCGGGTATCGGAAGGCGATGTGCTGCGCGTGGAAAAGATCGATCAGGAAGTCGGCGCGACCGTCGAATTCGCCAAGGTCAACATGGTGTCCACCGAGGGCGGCGTGGTCGTCGACCCGGCGGCGCTTGAGTCCGCCAAGGTGCAGGCCCAGGTGCTCGAACATGGTCGCCGCAAGAAGATCCGCGTGTTCAAGTACAAGCGCCGGAAAAACTTCCGCAAGACCATCGGTCACCGTCAGTATTACACGCAGATCAAGATTACGGCCATCCAGGCCTGAGGAGTAGCGAGACATGGCGCACAAAAAGGCAGGCGGTAGTTCACGCAACGGCCGCGACAGTCAGAGCAAACGGTTGGGCGTAAAGCGTTCGGGCGGACAAGAAGTCCTCGCGGGCAACATTCTCCTGCGCCAGCGCGGCAGCAAGTTCTACCCCGGCAAGAATGTCGGCATGGGCAAGGACTACACCCTGTTCGCGACGGCCGATGGCATCGTCAGCTTCCGTTACGTCACCAAGGCGAAGCGCGTAATCGACGTGCTGCCGGCCGCGGCCGAGTAGCACTTCTTTTCTGCCACCCCGCCCCCGGCGCTGGAATCCCTGAGTCATGTTTGTCGATCGCGTTCGGGTAAAGCTTACAGCGGGGGGCGGCGGCAACGGCTGCCGCAGTTTCCGGCGTGAGAAGTATGTGCCCTTCGGCGGCCCCGACGGGGGCGACGGGGGCAATGGCGGCGACGTCGTGCTCCGCGCCGATCGGCAGCTCACTTCCCTGCTCGACGCCCGCTACCGCTCCCACATCGTGGGTACGCGCGGCGTGCACGGCAAGGGCAAGGACATGCACGGCAAGTGCTCCGAGCCCACCATCGTGCGCGTCCCCTGCGGCACCGTCGTCAAGGATTTCGAAACCGGCGAGGAAGTGGCCGACCTGACCGAGGATGGGCAGGAATTCATCGGCGCGCGCGGGGGCAAGGGCGGCCGCGGCAATGCCCGCTTTGTTTCCGCCAACAACCGGCTGCCCAACTTCGCGGAAAAGGGCGAGCCCGGGGAAGAGGTCGAGTACACGCTTGAGCTCAAGCTCATTGCCGATGTCGGTATCGTCGGCATGCCCAACGCGGGCAAGAGCACGCTGACCGCGAAGATCAGCGAGGCCACCCCGAAGATTGGGGCCTATCCCTTCACCACCCTCACGCCGAACCTGGCGGTGGTACCCTTGCCGGGCTTCCGCAGCCTGACCATCGCCGATATCCCCGGCATCATCGAGGGTGCGGCCGAGGGCAAGGGCCTGGGCCACCAGTTCCTGCGCCATATCGAACGCACGCGTGTGCTGCTTTTCCTCATCGATCTGGGCGACGAGGACCCGGCCGGCACGCGCGATATCCTGCTCAATGAGCTCCGGCAATACAGCGACGCCTTCGACGAGAAGCCGCACGTCTTCGCGCTCAACAAGGCCGATTTGCCCGAGAACCGCGAACGCTTCGAGGAGTTCAAGAAGCGCTTCGAGCACGTCTACTGCATCTCCGGCGCCACGGGCGAGGGCGTGATCGATCTCATCGAGCAGCTTTGGCAGCTGGTCGATAAGGTGCGCAAGGCCGAAGAAGGCAAGGTTATCATCGAGCCGGACAAGGTCTATACCTTCGAGCCGCCGTACAATATTTTCAAGGAGCGCGGCGAGTACCACATCGAGGGCAAGCGCGTGCTGCGCGCCGTCCGCATGACCGACTTCGAAAACGAAGAAGCCGTCCGTCACCTGCAGGACACCTTCCGCCACATGGGTATTTTCGAGGCGCTCCGCCGTCTCGGCGCGGTTCCCGGCGATACCATCGTCATCGGCGGGGTCGAAATGGAATACACCCCCGAGTGACGGAGTAGAATGCCCCGCATTATTCCCGGGGTGGATTCTTTCATGCGATTCGATCCGTCACAACTGCAAACACTGGTCGTCAAGATCGGCACCAATCTCCTGCGCGGCAAGCTCGCCTTCACCGGCGAAGTCATGGAACTCGTCGTGAAGGATCTCTGCGCGCTAAAAAAGGAGCACGACATCAACATCGTGCTGGTGAGTTCCGGCGCCGTGGGCTGCGGCATGAATACCCTGGGCATTGCCGAGCGCCCAACCGTGCTCTCCATCAAGCAGGCCGTGGCCGCCGTGGGCCAGGCGACGCTCGTGCACTACTACGAGACGCTCTTCCGCCACTACGGCGAGCATTTGAGCGCGGCGCAGATTCTGCTTACGCGGCAGGACCTCGACAACCGCGAGAGCTACCTCAATATCCGCAACACCTTCAATGCGCTTTTCGACCTGAAGTGCGTGGTGCCCGTGGTGAACGAAAACGACACGACGGCGGTGGAGCAGCTGCGCTTCGGCGACAACGACACGCTCGCCGCGCGCGTCTCGGCCAAGATCAACGCGGGCCTGCTGATCATCCTCAGCGATGTCGACGGCCTCTACGACAAGAACCCCGCGGAACATCCCGATGCCAAGCTGCTGGAGGTGGTCGAGGCGTTGACGCCCGAAATCCGCGCCTGCGCTGCGGGTCCGGGCACGGCGACCTCGGTGGGCGGCATGCACACCAAGCTCGACGGCGCGGCCATCGCTACCTCAGCCGGGGTGCCCGTGGTCATCGCCAATGGCCACCGGCCCAACGTCATCCGCGAAGTGCTCGACGGCACCGCGCCCTGCACCACCTTTCTCCCTTCGGGCGAGGCGCTCTCGCACCGCAAGCGCTGGATTGCGCACGGGCGTGCGGTGAAAGGCCGCATTACCATCGACAGCGGTGCCTTGAGCGCCGTGGTCGACAAGGGCCGGAGCCTGCTGCCCGCGGGCATTGTCGCCGTTCAGGGCGAGTTCGATCCGGGCGCTGCGGTCGAAATTGCCGACGAGTCCGGCCGGGTCATCGCCCGCGCGCTCGTGAACTACTCCAGCGCCGAGGTCCGTGCTATCATCGGCCGGAAGAGCAACGAAATCGCCGGCGTGCTCGGGCACAAGGGCGTCGACGAGGTGGTCCACCGGGATAACCTCGTACTGGTCTAGCCGCCGCAACCTCAGGAGATGCGGGTATGAGCAAGACGTTGAGCGAACGCTATCCGGGCGCGGCCCTGATTACCGGGGCCAGCGCGGGCCTGGGCGAGGCCTTCGCCCGCCGCTGCGCCGCCGAGGGGATGGACCTGATTCTCGTGGCCCGGCGCGCCGAGCGGCTGGAAGAACTGGCCGCGGAACTCCAGAAGGCGCACGGCATCCGCGCGCACGCCGTGCCGCAAGACCTGCAGGAACCGGATTGCCACGAGAAGCTCAAGGCCTCCTGCGACGAACTCGGCCTGCGGGTGAGCATGCTCATCAACAATGCGGGATTCGGCAGCCACGACTTGTTTCACAAGGTCGATATCGAAACCCAGCTGCGGATGATCGACGTGAACTGCCGCGCGCCCGTGGCGCTTACCGGCGTGTTCCTGCCCTCCATGCTCGAGCGGGGCAACGGCGCGGTTGTCTTTCTCGCCAGCACGGCGGCCTATCAGCCCACGCCATGGTTCGCCACCTACGGCGCCACCAAGACCTTCGACCTCATGTTGGGCGAAGCGCTCTGGGCGGAAACCCGCGGCACGGGCGTGGACGTCATTGCCGTATCGCCGGGCTACACGCTCACCGAGTTCCAGGCCGTGGCCGACGTGCGCGCGCTGCCGCCGAAAGCCCTGTGGGCCAAGCCCGAGGCGGTCGTGAACACCTGTTTCGCCAACCTGGGGAAAAAGCCCTCGGCCATCGACGGTACCTTGAACGCCATCGCCGCATTCCTGCCGCGCATCAATTCGCGCAAGACGGTCGCCGCACTCGCCAAGGGCATGCTTAAGCCGGAGCGTTAAACGCCGCCTAACGCCGCCAGAGCAGCCGGAGCGCGTTGAACACCACCAGCAGCGAGGTGCCCATGTCGGCTGCGATGGCCATCCAGAGCGTCGCGCTGCCCAGTGCGGCCAGCAGCAGGAAAAGCGCCTTGATGCCCAGCGCGAAGGCGATGTTCTGCTGCACCACGCGGCGTACGCGCCGCGCGTGCTCCACCAGCCACGGCAGCCGGCGCAGATCGTCGCGCATGAGCGCGATGTCGGCGGTCTCCAGGGCAGCATCGCTGCCCGCGGCTCCCATCGCGATACCGAGGCTCGACGCCGCCAGCGCGGGCGCGTCGTTCACGCCGTCGCCCACCATTGCGACCGTGCCATAGCGGTCTGCCAGTTCCCGCACGGCATCGACTTTTCCCTCGGGCAGGCACTCGGCCAACACGTCGGTAATCCCCAAGGTTCCGGCCAGTGCATCCGCCACGGCCTGCCGATCCCCGGTCACCATGCCCAGGTGGTCGATGCCCAGCGCGCGCAGCCGGGCGAGCGTCTCGCGGGCCTGCGGCCTCGGCTGGTCCTGAAGCGCGATGACGCCGAGGACCTGCGCTCCGCACCCCACCACCACAGGGGTGCGTCCGCCCGCGGCGGCACGTTGAAGGATGTCATCGAGGGGCTTGCGCATTGCTCCCGCAACCTCCGGCATCGCCGCGCTCCCGAGCCAGCAGGATTCGCCATCGAGCGTGCCGCGCACGCCCCGTCCGTGGTCGGCCGTATGGCCCTCAATCTCGACGGCCTCAATGTCCTCGCGGCGGGCTGCCTCGAGAATGGCGGACGCCATCGGGTGATGCGCGCCCTGCTCGAGCGCCAAAGCCACCCGCAAGACGTCGCCGCGCGAGCCCTCCAGCAGCACGACATCGACCACCTCCGGTCGGCCCAGCGTCAGGGTGCCGGTCTTGTCGAAGGCGATCGCCTTCAACTGCGCGGCCGTATCCAGATAGGCGCCCCCTTTTATCAGCACGCCCGAACGCGCCGCCCGCGTCAGCCCGGCGACCATGGCCACCGGCGTCGATATCACGAGGGCGCACGGACAGCCGATGACCAGCACCACCAGTCCGCGGTAAAACCAATCGGCGAAGCCGCCGAATTGCAGTAACGGCGGAAGCAGCATGATGGCCAACGCGATACCCAAGACGACCGGTGTGTAGTAGCGGGCGAAGACCTCGACCCATTGCTCCGCAGCGGCCTTGCGCCCGCGCGCCTCCTCGATCATCCGGAGCATGCGCGCAAGCAAGGTCTCGCCGGCGGATTCCGTCACCTCGGCCTCGACCAGACCGGTCTGATTGATCGTGCCCGCGAGGATGCTGTCTCCCGGTCCTCGCGGCTCGGGTATCGATTCGCCGGTGATGGGGGATTGGTCGACGAGGGTTTCGCCGCGGACGATACGCGCGTCCAAAGGCACCCGCTCGCCCGGCTTGATGACGATGCACGCGCCCGGCTGCACGGCGTCGACTGGTTTCTCGGAGAGGCAGCCATCGTTCGGACAGCGCACGCGTGCGGTTTCGGGGGCGAGTTCCATTAACGCGGCCACCGACCGGCGCGCGCGGTCCACGCTCCAGGCCTCCAGCAGCAAGGAAAAAGAAAACAGCGCCGTCACCGTGCCCGCCTCGAAATATTCTCCCAACAGCACCGCGCCGATGACCGCCCCCGACATAAGCAGGTACATGTCGGGTCGCGCGAATCGGATGGCCGTCATAGCCTTGCGCGCGATGTGCAGACCGCCCAACACAATGCCGACGCCATAGGCCGCGATTGCGGCAGTGGGGGCCGCGCCGCTGCCGGTAAGCGCTTCGTGCCATCCAGACGCCGTGGCATGCAGCAATAGGCCTACGAGGACCCCGCCGCACGCCGCCGTTGTCGCCACAATCAGGCTTCGGTCGGCCCAGGCATTGGCGCGCGGCGCGGGAGCATCCGTACCCAGCAGATGGCCCCGCATCCCCGTGGTGGCAATGGCACGCAAAAGGGCCTCCGGCTCAGCCTCTGCCGCGCCGGCGCGCACCGTGAGCGTGCCGCGGATCAGGTCGAAGGCCAGCAAGTCTTCCCCGCCCGCCACGGGGCCCACCGCCCGCTTCAGCAGCGCCACCTCTTCCGCGCAGTCCAGGCCGCGCACTTGGAACGTGAGGGAGGAAGTGTCTGGGGAATTCGTAGGCATAGTCACCAAAGTATAAAACATCCGCGCGAACACTATCCGACATGCAAAGTCACGCGGCGCGGAGCGCCGTGCGGGGGCGTTACACCGCAGAGCGTTGTAACGAGGGTAGGAGCGGTGTAACGAGAATCAAAATCATATTCGCAACTTCCGGATTCGTAGGTAGTTAGGGGCGCGTGTCGTGGCATTCTTGCCTCGGAAAATGCTACGCTCGGGGGCCGCGTTGGTTGGCACGCGGGCGATTTGCACCGGCCGGAGCATTATGTACGAAGCGTTTTACGGACTGCGGGAACGGCCCTTTAATCTGACGCCGGATCCCAAGTTTGTCTACCTGAGCGAAAAGCACAAGGAGGCGTTCGCGCACCTCCTGTTCGGCATCCAGAACCGCAGCGGATTCGTGATGCTTACGGGCGAAATCGGCACCGGCAAGACGACTATCTGCCGCAACCTGATTCATCAGCTCGATCCCAAAATCGACCTCGCGCTCATCTTCAATCCGGCGCTGAATCCCGTCGAGCTGATCCAAAAGATTAACGACGAATTCGGCATCAGTTCCGACTCCGACAACATCCGCGTGCTGGTGGATCATCTCAATGAGTTCTTGCTGAATTCCTTCGCCGACGGGCGCAGCAGCGTGCTGATTATCGACGAGGCGCAGAACCTGTCGCCCGCCGTACTCGAGCAGATCCGGCTGCTGTCCAATCTCGAGACCGAGACCGAGAAGCTGCTGCAGATCATCCTCATCGGCCAGCCCGAACTGGGCGAGAAGCTGGCGCTGCACGAACTCCGCCAGCTCAACCAGCGCATAACCGCGCGTTATCACCTCGCCGAGCTCTCCGAGAAAGAGACGCTGCAGTACATCAATTACCGGCTGCACGTGGCAGGCGGCCGCCGTCGCGTACGATTCGACAAGCGCGCGGTCAAGGCCATCTTCAAGTTCAGCGGCGGCACGCCTCGCGTCATTAACGCCGTGTGCGACCGCTGCCTGCTGATTGGCTACACCAAGGAACTTCACACCATCGACGCGGCCGTGGCCAAGCAGGCCATCCGTGAGATTCGCGGCGCCTACGTCAGTTCGCAGCCCCGCGGCTGGAAGCGCTGGGGCCAGTTGCTGCCCGGGGCGCGTCTTGTCACGGCTGCCGTCCTGTTTTTCGTTGTTGCCGCCGGGGCGGGCGCGTTTCTCTCGCAGCCCATCCGCGACCTCGCTAAGGAACTGAGCGACTTCAATCATTTGTTGGCCGACGACGGTCCCGAGGAAGTGGTGGGACTCTCTCCGGAACGCAAGACCCCGGCGCCCGGCACGGTGTCCTCCGAGGCCGAGCCCAGCCCGGTGGTCAGGAAACTGGCGGAGAAGATTGTCGAGCGTTCCGAGCCGAATGCTGAACCGGTGCCTCCGTCCGAGCCGAGCCTCAGCGAGAGGCTTGTAACGGCGGCGCCCGACGAATCGCTCCGTGCCGCGAGCGCGGCCATGCTGGCGGCCTGGGGCCGCACCCTCGATGGCGAGTATCCCCAGGAAGACTCCGTTGAGGTCATCGCTGCCTTTGCCGACCGGCACGACCTCGCTCACGAACTGCTCAAACCCGCGCTCGACCAGTTGCTCGCGCTCGATCTGCCTGCCCTCATCCGCGTCCGCACCGGAGACGAAACCCGGTGGGCCGGCCTGATCGGCTACAGCGGCGGCAATGTCCGGCTGACGGGCGGCATGGGCGAGAGCATCGAGGCCAGCCGCGACGCCTTGCGCGATGTGTATGCCTCGGAAGCGCTCGTGCTGTGGGCGGATCCCACGCCCGGTGCGGGGGCGCTGCTTCAAGGACGCCGCAGCCCGGCGGTCGCGAAGTTCAAGGCGCAGCTGCGCAAACTCGGCCGCCTCCGTCCCGCGAATACCTCCGACGAATACGACACCGAGACGGCCACGGCCGTATCCCGACTGCAATCGGAAACGGGGCTGCTACTCGACGGCATGGCCGGGCGTCAGGTGCGTATGGTGCTGACCAGCTGGCTGCCGTCTTCCGGCGCGCCCAGCCTGTCCGATGGAAACCTGGTGGTACCGGGTGACGAGGCGCTTTCGACGGCGGCCGTAAGCGTCAAGGATACCGTCCCGGCCGCCGTCGCAGAGCCGACGCCTCCGCCCGCGCCAGCAGCGCCGCTCGCATCGCAGGCCACCGAACCTGCTACCGTTGAACCACCCGTCGAGGCTCAGGCTGAACCGGAGCCTCCCGCGATGCCCGAGCCCCCGGCAGAAGCATCCGAAGCGACCGCCGATGCTCCGGCCGCCCCGACCGCGGAAGAGGGTAATCCGCTTCCCTCGGCCATTGCTGCGGAAGAAACGCCGTCCGTCCCCGAGAGCGAGCCGGCGCCAGAACCCCAGGCCGAACCGCAGCCGGAGCCGGAAGCGCCAGCAATCGAAGAGGGGGCCGTGGACGATGGGGCACTCGTAAGCGTGCAGGAATTGCCGAAGCCCTTCGCGGCCGGTGAATCGTTTGAGCCGAGTGAACTGGACGCGCGGAAGGAAGTAACGCCGCCGCTGGATGGGAATTCGCCGCTGGTACCGGCGGCAGAATAGCGGGAGCGGGAGATTCCGATGAGTTCGATTCTGGATGCCCTGAAGAAGCTCGAGGAGGAGAAGGCGAAGCGCGCGAAGGAAGGGGGCGCCAAGCCGCCGATGGACCCTATGACGCCGGTGCCGGAGTATCATCCGCGCACGGCCGCGCCCCACGCGCCCGCACTCAGCCCGCGTACCCTCATGCTGGGCATCGGCATCATGTCCGTTGCGCTTATCGCCGTCTCGGTTTCCGTCTCGGTGGTCTTGCTTCGCAATACCGCCCCCGCGAACGTCGCCCATAATGCGCCCGCTGCGCCCGTAGCGCCCCCGGCCGCGCCGAAGGAAGAAGCCGTTCCGGTGGAATCCGCCACGGAGCCCGTGGCGGAACCCGCCAACACCACGCCGCCCCCCGATGCCGTGGTCCCTGAACCGGTAACCCAGCCGCCGCCGCCTCTGGCACCGGTTGCAGCGAAGCCCGTGCAGGAGGAAGCTCCCGCGCCTTCGCCGAAGCCCGAAGCCCCAGCCCCCGCGAAGCCGGCCCCCGTACCCGCCCCGGCCCCGGAGCCCGTGAAGGTGGCCGCTGCGCCAGTGCCGCTGCCCAAGCCTGAACCGGAACCCGCGCCGGCGCCGGCACCCGCTCCTGAACCCGAGCCCGTGGCCGTAGCTCCAGAGCCTGCGCCGGCTCCTGCGCCGAACGAAGAACCCATGACGCTCCGCGCGAAGGATGTCGCGCCGGTCGAAGATTTGCGGTCGCTGCCGGAACTCCGCAGCACCGAGCGCATGCGCTTCGGCCTCGAGGGCATGCGGATCAATTTCCTGCGCGAGTCCGCGCCGCAGCGACCGGCCGCGATGGCGGTCATTAATCTCAACAAGATCCACATCGGCGAAGTCATTCCCGGCACCAAGGCCCGGCTCATTGCGGTCGAGCGGCACGGTATCGGTATCGAAATCGCCACGACCGGCGATCGGTTCTACGTGCCGCTCTAGGCGGCGCGCCCAAGGGAGGAAAGCGATATGTTGAAGCGATGGATGGGAGCGGCGCTGGTAGCCGCCATGCTCGGCGCGTGCAGCGGTCAACCGGCAAGTGCGCCTGCCCCCGAGGCGGGCGCGGAAAAATCGGGCAAGCCGGTAATCGCCGTGGTGCCCAAGGGCTTGGCGCAGCAATTCTGGCTGACCGTGAAACAGGGCGCGGATACGGCAGGCGCGGAACTCGGCGCCGACATCGTCTGGCAGGGCCCCGCCAAGGAAACCGAGATCGCCAAGCAGATCGGCATCCTCGAGGACATGATCAACCGCGGCGTCGATGCGATCGTCATGGCCGCCTGCGACGAGAACGCGCTAGTGCCCACCATCCAGAAGGCGGTCGACAAGGGCATTCCGGTCATCACCATCGACTCCGGCGTGAAGTCCGAGCTGCCGCTGTCGTTCGTGGCTACCGACAACGTGGCGGGTGCCAAGGCGGGGGCGGAGGAACTGGCCCGGCTTGTCGGCGGCGCGGGCCAGGTCGCGCAGATTCCGATTGTGCCCGGCGCGGCCACGTCGGAAATGCGCCAGAGCGGATTCGAGGAAGGGATCGCCGCGCACCCGGATATCGCCATCGTCGGCACGCAGTTCTGCAACAGCGACGTGGCCAAGGCGATGGACGTGACGCGCGACATGCTGACGGCGAATCCGGAATTGAAAGGCGTGTTCGCCGCGTGCGAAGCCGCCGCCATCGGCGCGGCCCAGGCGCTCAAGACCGCCGGGCGCGCGGGCGTGGTGAAGCTGGTCGGCTTCGACGCCGCCGAAGAGCAGGTCGCCCTGCTGAAGGACGGCACCATCCACGCGCTCATCGTGCAGAACCCCTTCCAGATGGGTTTCCAGGGCGTGCAAGCCGCGCTCGATACCCTGGCCGGCAAGCCCGTGGAAAAGCGCATCGACACCGGCGTGGTTGTGGTCACGCTCGATAACCTCGATACGCCCGAAGTGCAGAAGCTGCTGAACCCGGCGTAAGGGCGATGTCGGCTGCGGCGACCATCCTGATACCGGCGCACAACCAGTTCGCCTACTGCCGGGATTGCGTCGCCTCGATTCAGCGCAACACGCGCGCGCCGTACAAGCTCGTCGTCGTCGACAATGGTTCGACTGACGGCGTGGCGGATTATTTCGATTCGCTCGACGGCGTGACGGTGCTCCATGCGCCGCGCAATCTCGGCTTCGCGGGCGGTGTGAACCTGGGCTGGCCGGAGGCCGAAGGGCACCTGATCGTCCTCAACTCCGACACCCTCGTGCCGCCGGGCTGGCTCGGACGGCTCGTCGCCGCGCTCGAATCCGCGCCGCGTTGGGGCATGCTCGGTCCGCGCACCAACAACGCCGCAGGGCCGCAGTGCATCGAGGGCCTCGAACTGGACTCGGAGGAGGCCGTGGCCGCGCTTTCCAATGCCTTGTGGGAACAGCACGGTGCGGCCGTAGAACCGCTGCACAGAGTCGTGGGTTTTTGCATGGTCATTCGCGACGGCGTTTGGCAACAGGTCGGGCCGTTCGACGAGCGCTTCGGCATCGGTAATTACGAAGACGACGACTACGGCACCCGCGTGCGCCGCGCGGGCTTCGAGCTCGGCATGGCGTCCGGATGCTTCGTCTTCCACCACGGCGGCAAAACCTTCGCAGGACTCGGGCTCACCGGCACGCACTACGACGACCTCATGCGCGAGAACCGCCAGCGCTACATGGACAAGTGGAACGTGTTCCTGCCCGAGCCGGGGCAGGCCGCCAAGCGCGATGCCGCAGCGCACGCCGCCCAAGCACGCGAGGCACTCAGCGCAGGCCGCACCGCCGAGGCCTTGCAGCATTGGAAGCAGGCCATCGCCGCGCAGCCGCAGGCGTCGGAAAACTATCTTGGCATGGCCGATACCCTCGAAGCGGCAGGGCAAGCGGCGCTCGCCGAGAAATTCCGCGCGCAGGCGGAGGGGCTGGGACGCAGCTAAGCCTCCAACGCTTTCCGCGCCGCTTGAAACACCGCCAGCACTTCCGTGCTGAACAGCACGAACCGCACCCGCTCGATCCCGTCGTGTCGCTCCAGCGCGGTGGCGGTCTCCCGCAGCGCAATGGCAGCGGCTGCACCGTGCGGATACCCGTAGACCCCGCAGCTGATGGCAGGAAACGCGAGGGTGCGCAGGCCGTGCTCGGCCGCCACCTCGATGCTGCGGCGGTAGCAGCTGGCGAGCAATTCCGGTTCGCCGCTTTCGCCGCCGCGATAGATGGGGCCGACGGTGTGGATCACATGCCGCGCGGGCAGGTTGCCGCCGTTGGTGATCTTCGCGTCGCCCGTGCGGCATCCGCCCAGCGCGCGGCATTCTTCGAGGATGGCAGGTCCGCCCGCCCGATGGATTGCACCATCAACGCCGCCACCGCCCAGCAGCGTCTCGTTCGCCGCGTTGATGATCGCGTCGACCGCCTCCAGCGTAATGTCGCCCCGGGTGATTTCAATGCGGTTAGCGATTGACTTCGTCATGGCGTCGTGACCGATTCCGTGTCCGCATCCAGCGTCCCGTTGCACACGCCGCGCAGGCCCGGCTCGAAATGATTGCCGGTGGCGGTGATGCCGCGGATGGCGGTGGGGTTCAGGCGCTTGTCACCGTCCCAGCCTTCCATGTACACGGCGTAGCGGTAGCGCTGCGCTGCGCCGGGCTCCACATCGCGACCACCCGCCAGCACACTATTGCCGCTCAGCACGACACCCGTTACCGGGGGATTGCTCGCAAGCTGCCCATTGAGAAACGCGATGGCATAACTGCTGGGAGCGTCCGCCTCGCGTCCGCCCCAATTCCAATACTCGTTGCCGTAGCCGTATTCCGCGACCAGGTTATTGGAGATGACGAGACCCGCGTCGCCATTCCAGGCGCGCGGTTCTCCGCCGACTTCGGCTGGGGCTGTGCCGTGCGATGCCGCGCCGGGGTTGAACAGGATGCCCCACAGGTCGGCTCCCGTGATGGTGTTCCCGTCCACGACCAAACCAAAGCAGCCATGCGTGCCCTTGATACCGATCATGCAGCGGTCAATCACGTTGCCGGATACGTTCGCGTAGTCGCAGTGCAGGTCGATGCCCTGCGCGGCATTCACAATCAGATTACCCTGGATAAGCGTATGCCGCGTCTCCTCCGGACCGGTCACCACCATGGCCGAGCCCTGGTGCCAGTTATCCACATAGCCGCGCTCGGCCACGCCCTTGGCCAGTTCGCCGGGGTGCATCGGCTCGCGTCCATCGGTCAGCGTGCCCAGCTGATGCGCCTCCTTCGTCTCGGGTGTCGGCAGCAGCCGCTCTTCGATGATGCAATTGTTGGCGATAGTCGTCTGCACGCAGCGGTTTACCACCAACCCGGTCCCATCGATGCATTGGAAGGCGTAGCCGTAGAGCGGAGAAGTCGTCCTATCGTCGATGCCGATGGTCTTGTAGTTGATGATCTCGCAACCGCTAATCACCGTCCGCGCGCAATGCTCGAGTCGGACGCTACCCGACTGCGAATGGTTGTCGAGCACGCGTACGTTCCGTACAATCAAGCCGGTGGCATTGTCCGCACGCAAGGCCGATTCCGCGGCGTCCTGCGCGCCCTCGGGCCGCGTAAGCGTGACACCCTCGATACGGACGTCCCGTGCGCCGTCGACCCGCACCACCGGGACCGCCGGATTCGTCTGCACGATGGTGCCCGGGCCATAGAGCCCGCCGCCGTCCGCCGTA
The DNA here is from genome assembly GCA_016125095.1 of Candidatus Hydrogenedens sp. Classification (GTDB taxonomy): domain Bacteria; phylum Hydrogenedentota; class Hydrogenedentia; order Hydrogenedentales; family JAEUWI01; genus WGMK01. Next base: position 122,495 of record WGMK01000010.1, read on the forward strand.
AATATAAGCGGCGCATCGATTTCATGGCGTCCCGGGGGAACCTCAATCAACTCGCCCTGCCGCGCCGCCACCTCGTCTACCAGCGACGCTGCTGCTGATAGGTTCCAGATGCACACCAGCGACATTGCCACGCCGAAACTCTTTCCAATCATCGGTTCCTCCTCGTGTGTCCGAAGCCCCAGTGTAACGGCTGAGCGCAGTTCTCGCACCCGTGGCCGCGCTGGAAAATCGTCGTATTCTTGCACTTACGGGGGATCGAACGGCACAATACCCGGCTAATCCCCTTGCGGCCGCAAGGCGGCTTGCGCGTTCCCGTTACTTTCTCTGGAGGTTTACACCATGGCGGTCGATGAAGCAATCCGGCAAGAACAAATCGAAATGGCGGAGGAACTGCTGTTTTCCGGCAAGCCGCTGCCCAGTTTCGCCAAGGGCTTCTATGCCGGCCTGTTCGATGCCAAGCGCGTGCTGCCCTTTCCGGAGCCGACGGCCGCGCAGGATGCGGAACTGGACGCGTATCTCGCCAAGCTGAACGCCTGGATGGATGCGAACCTGGACCCCGACAAGATCGATCGCGACGCCGACATCGGCGACGAGGTCATCCGCGGACTGGGCGAACTCGGCGTGCTGAGCTGCACCATCGGCAAGGAGCACGGCGGCCTCGAGTTTACCCAGCACATGTACTGCAAGGTGGTGGAAGATATCGCCAAGCGCTGCGCGTCCACCGGCCTGTTTGTAAACGCGCACCAGAGCATCGGCCTCAAGGCGCTGCTGCTGTACGGCACGCCCGAGCAGCAGGCGCAGTTTTTGGTGCCCGTGGCCAAGGGCGAAATGCTCGCCGCTTTCGCGCTCACGGAAGAGAACGCGGGTTCCGACGCGGCAGGCGTTGAAACGCGCGCCGAGTACGATGCCGAGCGCGATGTCTATGTCATCAATGGCAAGAAGCAGTGGATCACCAACGGCGGCGTGGCGGGCGTGCTTACGCTGATGGCCCGCACCATGGTGGACGGCAAGGACAAGATTTCCGCCTTTCTGGTCACGCCGGACATGCCGGGTTTCGAAGTGACCGACGTGGCCCTGGAAAAGTGCGGCATGCGCGGCACCAAGACCGCCAAGCTGAAGTTCACCAACCTCGAAGTACCCGCGAAGAACATGCTGGGCGAGCCCGGCCGCGGCCTGCATCTGGCGCTGCATGTGCTCGATTTCGGCCGTACCACCTTCGGCGCCACCTGCACTGGCTCGGCCAAGTACTGCGTCGAGCGCGCGCTGGCGCACGTGAAGGCGCGCCGCCAGTTCAAGCAGCCCATCGGCAATTTCCAGTCCGTGAAGGACAAGATTGCCCGCATGGCGGCCTACACCTACGCGATGGACGCCATGACCCAGCTGACTGCGGGTCTGGTGGACAAGGGCGAAGACGACTACATGCTCGAAACCGCCATGCTCAAGGTCTTCGCGAGTGACCACCAGTGGCAGATTCTTTTCGACACGATGCAGATCTTCGGCGGCCGCTCGTTCTTTACCGACGAGCCCTTCGAGCGCATGATGCGCGACGCGCGCCTGAACACCATCGGCGAAGGATCGAACGACGTGCTGCGCACCTTCATCGGCCTTGTCGGCATGCGCGATGTGGGCATGAAGTTCAAGGACGTGGCCGACGGCATCAAGACCCCGAGCCTCGGCATTGGCAAGATGTTCGGCCTCGGCAAGGACGTGCTCCGCAAGTTCTTCGTCACGCCTGAAGTGCCCGTGCATTCCGAGAAGCTGAAGGAAGAGGCCCAGCACCTGGGCGAGCGCGTGCGCCAGTTCGGCCTCGCCGTACAGAAGCTCATTCTTCACTACAAGGAAGACGTGCTCGACGCCCACGCCGAGCTCGACCGCATCGGCAACGCCGCGATGAACGTCTACGGCATGACGGCGGTGCTGGGCAAGCTGGACGCCAAGCTCGGCCGCGGCGAATGCAGCGCCGAAGAACTCGCCACGGGCAAGTTCTACTGCACGCTGGCCCTCCAGACCATCGACGCCAACCTCAACGCCCTCGTCGGCAGCAACAACGACAAAGACATGATCGCCCTCGCCGACCAGCTGATGAAGCTGGAAGGCTAGGGGCCGGAAACAGGAATCGGAAATCACAGGGCGGGCAAATGCCCGCCCTTGTGTTCGCATAGGAGATTCGGACATGGCGACCACCCCGACCGACCGCCCCCATAACCTGAAGACGTTGACCGAGGCCACGTTGGCTGAGGAGGCCGTGCTGCAACAGGGCGGCGGGCCGAAGGGGCAGGAGCGCCAGCATAAGCTGGGCCGCCTGTTTGCGCGGGAGCGCATCGATCAGCTGTTCGATAAGGATGAATTCCGCATCGAGCTGGGGCTGTGGGCCGGGCACAACATGTATCCCGAAGTGGGGGATGTGCCGGGCGCGGGCGTCGTCGCAATGATCGGGCTCGTGCACAACCGCCCGTGCATGGTGGTGGCGAACGACGCAACGGTGAAGGCGGGCGCGTTCTTTCCGGCCACGTGCAAGAAGGTCCTCCGTGCGCAGCGCATCGCCTTCGAGTGCAACCTGCCGCTGCTGTACCTGGTGGATTCCGCAGGCGCCTATCTCCCGATGCAGGATGAAATCTTCCCGGACGAGGACGACTTCGGCCGTATCTTCCGCAACAATTCCGTGCTCTCCGCCGCGGGCGTACCGCAATACTCCGCCATCATGGGCAACTGCATCGCAGGCGGCGCGTATCTGCCTGTGCTGAGCGACAAGATTCTCATGACCGAAGGCAGCGGACTCTATCTCGCGGGACCGTCGCTGGTGAAGGCGGCCATCGGCCAGGATATCGACAGCGAGGCGCTCGGCGGCGCGAAGATGCACGCCGAAATCAGCGGCACCGTCGACTTCCGCGAGAAGGATGATCCCTCGTGTCTTGAACGCCTGCGCCGCCTGGTCGAATTGCTGCCTGCGGATAAGTGGAGCTGGCCGCATGGCGCCGCGAACTCCATAGAGCCCGCTCGCAATCCGAACGATCTTTACGACATCGTCGATGCTCAGGGCCGCAAGGAATACGACGTGCACGACGTCATCGACTGCGTGGTGGATAAGGACTCGTGGGACGAGTTCCGCGCGGAACACGGCAAGACGATTGTCACGGGATTCGCGCGTATCGGCGGACACGCCTGCGGCATCGTGGCGAATCAGCGCAAGCGCCAGACCAGCGGCAAGGGCGAAGTGCAGATTGGCGGCGTGATCTACGCCGAGGCCGCCGACAAGGCCGCCCGCTTCGTGATGGACTGCAACCAGACCGGGCTGCCCATTGTCTTCTTGCAGGACGTCGTCGGCTTCATGGTCGGGCGCGATGCCGAGCAATCGGGCATCATCCGCAGCGGCGCGAAGCTGGTGAACGCGCTGAGCAACGCCATCGTGCCGAAAATCACCATCATCACCGGGGGTAGCTTCGGCGCGGGCAACTACGCCATGTGCGGGAAGGCATACGACCCGCGCTTTATCTTCGGCTGGCCCAATGCGAAGTACGCGGTGATGGGCGCGGCCCAGGCCAGCGGCGTGATTTTCTCCATCAAGAAGCGCGCGGCCGAGCAGGAAGCCGCCGAGAAGGGCGTCGAGCTGGATCACGACGAACTCGAGCGGCTGCGCAAGCAGGTGCACTCGGATTACGAAGAGCGCATGGACGTGCGCTGGGCGGCCTCTCGCGGCTGGGTCGATGGCATCATCGCGCCGCACACTACCCGCGAAGTGCTGATTACCGCCCTCGGCCTCACCGCGCGGCCGACGCCGCAATCGCACTACAAGACCGGCGTGCTGCAGACCTGATAGTTCCTTGCGGCAAGGTCGCAATCAGTCGATACGCTCCAGAAATGCCCGGACGAACCGCTCCGGCGATCCTTTGTCCATGCGGAAGTAGAGCGAGGGTTCGATGAGTTCGATCTCGATCACCTGCCATTCGCCTTCAGGACTCTCCAACAGGTCTACGCGGGCGTAGAGGCAGTCCTCCGGCACGGCGGCGAGGGCCGCATCGCCCGCGGCGCGGAGCGCTGCCGAAGGCTGCACCGGCGAGATGATGCCGCCATGCTCTTCCTGCACGCGGAAATCGCCGGGCGTCGGCTGTTTCACCACGGCATGCGAATACGCGCCGTTGAAGTAGAAGAGCGAGTATTCGCCTTGGGAAAGCAGGCTGGCGACAAAGGGCTGCGCCATCAAGTCGGCTTCGCCCATCGGCCCCCGTAGCTTCGCCTCGATTTCCGGCACCGCGTCGCGTGTGAACCGGAAGGTGTTGTAGGCCCCGGCGCTCACCATCGGCTTGATGACCAGTTCGTCCACGCTGAAAGTGTCGAAGAGCCCGCGCAGGTTCGTTTCGCGGTCAACCACCCGTGTCGGCACGATGGGGACGCCCTGCGCTTCTAGTTCCAGCAGATACCCCTTGTGCGCATTCCACGCGGCCACCCGCCAGGGATTGAACAGCGGCACGCCCAGCGACTCGATCCGTTGCAGCGTGTCGAGAAAGTCCGGCAGGTGGAAGGTATAGTCCCAGGTTGCGCGGATGATGGCGGCGTCATAGCGGGACCAGTCCACGTCCGGCGCGTTCCACGGCACGAACTCGGCCTGCCATCCCTGTGCGGCGAAAGGCTCGAGGAGCAGATCGTCGTCCACCGTGAAATCAGTCAGGTCGTCGCAGGATAACAACACGCACCGCAGCATCGAATCGGGCCTTTCCAAGTTGCCGAAAGGCCGCGATTATGCGATGCGGCAGGGGCGCGTTGCGAGATTCCCCGGCGCTACTCGCTGTCGTAGCCGAAGAGCCGCCGCTCAACGATGGCCGTATAGACGCTTTCCGGCACGCCGTCCTTCCAGTCGCCGTCGCCCTGCCGCAACTGGCCGAGAATCTCGCGCGAGAAGTGCCCCATAACGGACTCATCGCAGCCATCGAGCGGCTCGATAAAGCCGTTCTGCCGCAGGTGCAGGAAGAGATGGCGGAGGTGGGCCGGGAGTTCCAGATCGTCCACGGTAATCAGGCCATGCCCATTGTTGCCGCGCTTGGGATATACGTACATCTTCGAGTGGCCGGGGAACAGCTTGCCGAAGGCCTCGAGGATGCCGCCCTCGAGCTCGCCGTAGTACTCCTCGTTGAAGATGTCGGTGATGTTGTCGACGCCCAGCACGATGCCGATCTGCCGGTTCGTGGCGCGGCTGAGGTAGGCGCGCAGCCGGAAGAAGCGGCCGTAGTTCGAGATGAGCACGAGGTAGCCCAGCTCGCCCAGCATGTCCACGCGGTCCAGGAAATCCCGCGTGTCGATATGGCCGCCGGTCATCAGCTTCGCCATGGTCAGCTCCATAAGCGTGATCATGCCGTCGGCCTTCACGCTGGGCTCGGCCGCGAAGCGTACTTCGGCGCAGCGTACCATGTCCATGTTTACCAGCGTGGGGGGGCGGAAGCTGCCGCGGCTCACCAGGATGTTCTTGCGGTGCAGCACATCGCCCGCGCGCACCACCTCGCCCTTGGGCGTGAACAGCGCGGCATGCGTCAGCCCGGCCTTCACCAGGTGCAGCGCCAGCAGGCGGTTGTCCACCTCCTCGAAGTACGGCCCCGACAGGTGCACCATGTCGATTTCGAGCCGTTGCGCCCCAATGTTGTCGATGAACGACTCGATCATTTTCTCGGGTTCGCGGTAGCCGAAGAAGGCGCCGTGGATGACATTCACGCCGAGCATGCCCAGCGCTTCCTGCTGCTGGCGGTTTTCATCGTCCAGCATGCGGACATGCACGATGATGTCGCTCGGCTCGGCCTTGGGATACAACTGCACCCGCACGCCGCACCAGCCGTGGCATTCCCGCTTGCTCTGGTATCCCCGCGCCGCCACGGTATCGGCATAGACAAAAAAGGTGGAGTTCTTCGGCCGGATATCGCCGATGCGTTGCACCAGCAGATTGAACTCGTGGCCGAGCATGGCCTCTAGCCGCTTGCGGCTCACGTACCGCCGGTCTTCCGATACGCCGTAAATGGCGTCGCTCACCTGCATGTCGTAGGCCGAAATCGTCTTGGCAATGCTGCCCGCCGCGCCGCCCGCCTGAAAGAAAAAGCGGGCCACTTCCTGGCCCGCTCCGATTTCCGCTATCGTGCCGTACTTGCAGGGATCGAGGTTGAGTTCCAGCGCCTTCTGTATGGTGGTCGACTGCGCCTGCATACCGCGGCCCTGCCCTACTGGTGCACCGGAATCCGCGATTCCCACCGCGCCAGACGGTCGGCCACATGGTTCATCACCTCGTAGGCATTCATGTGCGAGGTGTCGATCAGCATGTCGGTCTTCAGCTTCAGCGTGGATTCGTGCAGCAGTTCCAGCCAGCGCTGCGTGTCGGGGTCGAAATTATGGGCGCGATCCCGCTTTTGCAGCCGGTCATCGCGCGCCTTGGTCGATGCGCAAAGCGACACCACCATCACACCGATGTCCTGTTCGACGAGGCGATCCACGAAGTGGTCCAGCCGGCCCTGCCGGGCGAAGATCCACGCCATGAAGAGATACTCGGCACCCCAGTCGCGGAAGTTCTGCGCGCAGGAGAACAGGTTCTCTTCCACGAGGTTGAGCCGGCCGGTACTGGTGCCCCCGGGATAGGTCATGGAAAGCGCATCGCCATCCAGCACGGCGGCCTTGCGGCGCGAGTAGATGCGCCCCAGCCCTTCAATCAACGTGGACTTACCGACCCCCAAGGGGCCTGTCACCAGTACGACTCGCATGGCCTGCTGTCCTCTTCTTGCGGGTCCGGATTGCTGCTCCATTTCCAGACCACCTTGCGCCATGTAAAGCGTAAATCGTGCCAAGTCTCGGGAATGGCAAATGTCTCACAACTTGATGGAGTGTATGTACTTACAAATAAAATGCGGACCATTCCGAGAAATGGTCCGCATACAAGGTGGTCAGAGGGAGGTGCAATTCCCTACCGATTCGTAACTTTTTAGTCGAGGCAGGCCCCGTCTTCCGTATCGGTACAGGCCGTGTAGCCGCCGATGTTGTAGATCTGAATCGCCCGGAGCAGCTCCGAGAGATTGATGTTCCAGTCTTCAGGCGAGGTGTCGGCCGAGTGCGGCGCGCAGTCTTGGCCAGTCAGGTTGAGCGCGAAGCCGTCTTCCGTATCGCCTGGCAGCAGCGCGCAGCCGAAGCCGTTGGCATTGGCCAGCTGAATCACGCGCAGCAGTTCCGACAGCTCGAAGCGGAAGTCGGCGTTGGTATCCGCCGCATGCACTGCGCCTTCCACTGCCTGGCGCAACTCGCCCACCGTAAGTCCGTTCGACGTCGTTACGTTCAGGTCGTTGTAGAGGGACTCCCCATCCAGATAGAAGGAGGTTCCCTTCTGGGCAAACAGATTGTCGAGGTAGTTGCTGCATTCGCCGAACGAAAGCTCGCGGTCCTCATTGCCGTCCAGCGAGAAGAACGCGACCAGCAGGGCGCGCGCACCTTCCGACAAGGTAAGGAACACGTCTCCTTCGCCGCCGCCTTCGCCGCCGCCATCACCCTCGCCTTCCGTCTGGCCTTCGCCATCCTGCGCGCCTTCTATCGCGCCCTCGCCCTCGGCCGCGCCGTCCGGCTGGCCTTCGCCATCGACGACGCCCTCGCCATCCGCCGCACCCTCGCTGGCGCCTTCACCCTCGACTGCGCCCTCCAGGGTGCCTTCGTGGGAACCTTCGCCCTCTACCGCGCCCTCGCCTTCGGAGACGCCTTCGGGGTTGCCCTCGATAGCGCCTTCACCTTCCGAGATGCCCTCGGTCGAGCCTTCGACGATACCCTCGTGGCTGCCTTCGCCTTCGGCCACGCCTTCCGTCGAGCCTTCTACGGTACCCTCGCCGTCGGTGGCGCCTTCAATCGTTCCCTCGATAGCGCCTTCGCCATCGACCGTACCTTCGACTACACCTTCCGTCGATCCCTCGCCGTCAGCGCTTCCCTCGACCACGCCTTCCGTGTTGCCTTCACCATCTGTGCTGCCTTCGAAGGTTCCCTCGACCACACCTTCGCCTTCACCCTCGGCCGGCGTGTCTACCGTCACCACAATGTCGTTGCTAATCAGCGTCGTCGCCGCCTTGGCTCCGTTGGTGTTGCCGGATATTTCACAGCGGTAGGTGCCCGCGTCTCCCGCGGTAAACGACGGAATGCTCAGCACCCGTCCGGTCTGGCTGCCCAGCAGCACGTTGTCCTTGAACCAGGCATAGGTAGGCACCTGGTTGCCGCCCGCGAGTACGACCTCCAGCACCAGCGGCTGCCCTTCCGCCACGGCGCCGTCTGTCGACTGCGCGGTGATGCGGAAGTTCGTGTCGAGATTCACGGTCAGATTGACGATCGAAGACGAGCGCTTCCACACGTCGTCCTCGACGGCCGCATAGAAGGCCCAGTCGTACGTGCTGTTGCCCGCAGGGATTGTTAAATAGTCGATGGTATAGGGCAACGCCGTGCTGAAGGCGCGCACAATGGTGGTCACCGCCGGGTCGACATTGCTGTCGGTGCGGCTCCACTGCGCGCGGGCGTCGCCCTTGCCCAGCGCCTGCAGGCCACCCGCGACACCGAGGTCGAAAAACTTCGAGAGGCCCGTGCTGGTCGTTCCGCCCACGGGGTCCGTGCTCACGCGCAGGGGCGGCGTAATGTGGCAGGCGTTCAGCCAGGCCTCGCGGTCCGCTGCGGCGGTGTATTCCGCACCGTTGTTCTGGCCACCGGGAATGTTGCTGTCGATATCGCCCGCCGCGCCGATATAGTTGGTGCCCGCGCTGCCGAAGCGTTGATAGTTGCTAGGGTTGAAGGAAATGCTGCTGTTCACCGTATTGACGATGCTCGCGTTCGATGTGCCGCGCGCGCCGAGTTCCAGCAGCTTCTTGAAATAGAACTCGGGGAAGTCCTGCCCGGTGCTTGAGCCGTTGTAATTGAAGTTCAGCAGCCCCGCTTCGCCGAGCGTGTAGTATCCGGCAAAGAAATTCAGTAGGCCCTGGCCCAGCGCTTCGTTGCCGTCCGCCGATACCAAGTCGATCAGATTGCACGAATAACCCGCGATCTGCATCAGCGTGCAGTTGAACCCGGTGATCGTGAGGTCGGTATTCGCGCGGGCCTTGTTCGCCTGAAAGCCGGCCTGAATTGCGGCCACGGTGGCCGGCGTCAGCTGGTTCGTGCCGTAGGTTTGCGCGTCCGCCGTGTAATTGCCCATCAGGATCGCCGAAAGCATCGCGAATTGCTCCTGATCGGGAATGCCGTTCGCATCGCGGTCCTGGCCGTAGAGCAGGATAATTTCGTTCTGGCTCACCTCCGCGTTGGTATCGGCGATGGCCTGCATCGCGATGTCGAGCACGCGGAGCAGTCCATCGAAGTCCACGTCCACGCCATCCGCACGGGCGGCAGTGCCGCTGAAAAAAAATGTTCCTGCTAGTAACCACGACCCCAAGAATCGACGCATACGTGAACCTGCCCTGTGTTGTGCGCGCCAGACCGGCGCGCGGATTCCCCTGTGCCCGGCGCCGACCACCGCACCCCCGGCGTTCAACGCTTTTCACACTATACCACGATTCCGGTTCCCACAAAAAACGAAGCGCCCGGCAGGGAAAAACCCTGCCGGGCGCCGGCAATAGGGGGAACGTTTACTTCTTGCGCGCCTTCTTGGCGACCTTCTTCGCGGCGGCCTTGCGGGGCCAATTCAGCGCGGCGTGGGCGGCGGCCAGGCGCGCGATCGGCACGCGGAAGGGGCTGCAGCTCACGTAGTTAAAGCCCGCGCGGTGGCAGAACATGACCGAGCTCGGCTCGCCGCCGTGCTCGCCGCAGATGCCGACCTTCAGGTCGGGGCGGGTCTTGCGGCCGCGCTCGATGCCCAGCTCGATAAGCTGGCCGATGCCTTCCTGGTCGAGCACCTGGAAGGGGTCGTTCGGCAGGATGTCGTTCGACAGGTACATCGGCAGGAAACCGCCGATGTCGTCGCGCGAGAAGCCGAAGCCCATCTGCGTCAGGTCGTTCGTGCCGAAGGAGAAGAACTCGGCCGTCTCGGCAATCTTGTCCGCCACGAGCGTCGCGCGCGGGATCTCGATCATCGTGCCGACCATGTAGTCCAGCTTCTTGAGCTTCTTTTCCTTCATGACCTCGGCGGCCACGCGGCGCACGATGGCTTCCTGGTTCTTCAGTTCGTTCTGGTGGCCCACCAGCGGAATCATGATTTCCGGCAACACCTTCACCTTCTTGGCGGTCAGTTCAGCGGCCGCTTCGAGGATGGCGCGTGCCTGCATCTCGGTGATTTCCGGGTAGGCGATGCCCAGGCGGCAGCCGCGGTGGCCGAGCATGGGGTTGAGTTCGTGCAGCGAATGCACGCGATCTTTCACGGTCTGCGCGGGGATGCCCATGCTCGCCGCGAGTTCCTTGATCTGCGCGTCGTCGAGCGTCACGAACTCGTGCAGCGGCGGATCCAGCAGGCGCACCGTCACCGGCATACCGGCCATCGCCTTGAAGATGCCGAGGAAGTCCTTCTTCTGGAAGGGGAGGAGCTTCATCACGGCGGCGCGGCGGTCGGCTTCGGTCTCCGACAGAATCATCTCGCGCATGTGGATGATGCGTTCCGGCTCGAAGAACATGTGCTCGGTACGCGCCAGGCCGATGCCCTCCGCGCCGAACGCCACCGCCTGTTCGGCATCTTTCGGCGTTTCGCAGTTGGTGCGCACGTTGATCTGGCGGGTCTGGTCGGCCCAGCCCATCAGCTTCTTGTACCACTTGTTCTTGTCGGGCTGTGCCGGCAGCACGGCCACTTGGCCGTCGAACACGTTGCCCGTGGTGCCGTTCAGCGACACCCAGTCGCCCTCGGCAACCGTCTTGCCGCCGACGGTCAGCTTCTTGCCGCGCGCGTCGATGTTCAGGGCGCCGCAGCCCACGATGCAGCACTTGCCCCAGCCGCGCGCCACGAGCGCCGCGTGCGAGGTCATGCCGCCCTTGGCCGTCAGGATGGCCTGGGCCACGTGCATGCCGTGCACGTCTTCCGGCGAGGTCTCATTGCGGACCAGCACCACCTTCTTGCCCTGCGCGGCCCATTCTTCGGCGGCCTCGCTGGTGAACACCACCTGGCCCACGCCGCCGCCGGGACCCGCCGGCAGGCCCTTGGCCAGCACGGGAGCCGTCTTCTCGGCCGCGGGGTCGAGCATCGGGTGCAGCAGTTCGTCCAGCTGCTGCGGCTTCACGCGCAGTAGCGCCTCGGCCTGGGTAATCAGCTTCTTCTCGGCCATTTCCACCGCCATGCGGATGGCGGCCACGCCGGTGCGCTTGCCCACGCGCGTCTGCAGCATCCACAGCTCGCCATCCTCGATGGTGAACTCGATGTCCTGCATGTCGCGGTAATGCTTTTCCAGCTTCTGGCGGATCTTGTCCAGCTGCTTGTAGACCTTCGGGTTGGCTTCCTCGAGCGAAACCACGTTCTTCTGGTCGGGGGTCTTCGAAGCCTTGTTCAGCGGGCTCGGGGTGCGGGTACCCGCCACCACGTCCTCGCCCTGCGCATTCACCAGCCACTCGCCGTAGAACAGGTCTTCGCCGGTGGCCGGGTTGCGGGTGAAGGCCACGCCCGTGGCCGAGGTGTCGCCCATGTTGCCGAACACCATCGCCTGCACGTTCACCGCGGTGCCCCACTCGTGCGGGATGCCCTCAATGCGGCGGTAGGCGATGGCGCGCTTGCCGTTCCACGACTGGAACACGGCCTTGATGCCGCCCCACAGCTGCTCGCGGGCGTCGTCCGGGAAGGGCTTGCCCAAGGTCTTCTTCACGATGGCCTTGAACTCTTCGCAGAGTTCCTTCAGGTCATCGGCGGTCAGGTGCGTGTCTTCGGTGACGCCGCGCGCCTTCTTCTTCGCATCCATCGCGTGCTCGAGCTTCTCGCGCACGGTGTCGTCGCCCGGACGCTCAACGCCAGCGGCCTTTTCCATCACCACGTCGGCGTACATCATGATCAGGCGGCGGTAGGCGTCATACGCGAAGCGCGCGTCGCCGCTCTTCTTGATCAGCCCCTCGATGGTCTTGCTGCTCAGGCCGATGTTGAGCACGGTGTCCATCATGCCCGGCATCGACTGGCGGGCGCCCGAGCGCACCGACATCAGCAGCGGGTTCTTGGGGTCGTCGAACTTCTTCCCCATGATCTTCTCGACCTTCTTCAGCGCCTTCTCCACCTCGTCGTTCACCGGCTTGGGCAGCTTGCCCTTGTTCTTGTAGTACTCGGTGCAGACTTCCGTCGTGATGGTGAAGCCCGCCGGAACCGGGATGCCGGCGCTCGCCATGTCGGCGAGATTGGCGCCCTTGCCCCCGAGCAGGTTCTTCATGGTGGCATTGCCTTCGCCCTTGCCCCCGCCAAACGAATACACATTCTTCTTCGCCATCGAATCGTTTCTCCTTGTAGACCCGCTCGTTGCGTGTAGGTCGGATTGGATTTGCGCTCGCGCCCATCGGCCGCTCCGCAGGCGCAATCAGCCGGCAGGCGGACACACTTCTCCCTGCTGAGGCGGCAAACGGGACAGAGTATAGTTTACCGGCACCAGACATTCAAGGATTTCACGCGGGCCTGCGCCGTAAAAACACAAAAAGGGCGCGGCCCACGGCCGCGCCCTCGCAATATTGTCTGTAGTAGCCGGGGTGCTTAGAGCACCTGCTGGCCGCTCAGGGTATTCAGGTCCAGCTCGCTCCAGTCGTCGTCGCCGCCGGCAGCCGCCTCGAAGCTCTCCACGAGCACCGTGTTGGCATCCGCGAACAGCTTGCCCTTCACGGTGACCTTCTTGCCCTTCTGCTCGTCGCCCGACAGCAGCGCCGCCGCGGCCGCGCTCGGCACGTAGTGGACGGTCTTGCCCTTCAGGCCCTCAATCGCCTTGCCTTCCGCGTCCTTGGCGTCTGACACCTTGAGCGCGTTGATCTTCGCCAGCTCCGCCGGGGCGTCCGCCTTGGCGTCGGCCGCGAGCGTGTCGAGCAGGTTGTAGTTCGTCCCGGTCAGCGTCACCGCGACCGAAGCCGCTTCTTCCGCCATCACGGCCGGGGCCATTGCCAGCGCCGCCATGGCGCACAGAATCGTCCAGGTAATCAGCTTCGTCATTCCCAATATCTCCTGCGTTGCTTCTCGTTCGGGTGGTTTCCACGAAAGGGCCGTGTCCGGCCGCATATCTCCTGAGTATACTTTCCAGACGAAAGACCCTGCAATCTATTCAACGGTTTCGGAATGCCGGAACGCTGACAAGCGTTTCACGGCACCGAATCCGAACCTGGGAGACCACGCATGCAAGTAGCCATTACGGGAGCCTCCGGGCTGGTGGGAACGGCCTTGCAAAAGGCCCTCGCAGCACGAGGCGACACGCCCCGGCCGCTCGTACGGTCGGGTATGCCCGCCGAAGGCGAGATTTCCTGGGACCCATCCTCTGGGCGCTTGAATCCGCGGGACCTCGAGGGCATCGACGCCATCGTGAACCTGAGCGGGGAGAGCGTGGCGGGCGGACGCTGGACCGCCGCGCGCAAGGAGCGCATCCTCCAGAGCCGTATCGATTCGACCCGCACGCTGTGCAACGCGCTGGCGTCGATGCCCCTGCCCCCGAAGGTGCTCGTATCCGCCTCGGCCATGGGGTTTTACGGCGATACCGGGGACGCCGCGGTCGACGAAGCGGCGGGTCCGGGCGACGGCTTTCTGGCCGAGGTCTGCCAGGCTTGGGAGGCCGAGACGCAGCCGGCCGCTGCGGCGGGCATCCGGGTGGTGCATTACCGCATCGGCCTCGTGCTCAGCACGCGCGGCGGGGCATTGACCCAGATGCTGCCCGCCTTCCGCTTGGGGCTGGGCGGTGTTCTCGGCAGCGGCAAGCAGTACATGAGCTGGATTACACTGGACGATCTGGTGGCCGGCATCCTCCATTGTATCGATACCCATTCGGTAAGCGGACCGGTGAATGCGGTCGCGCCGCACCCGGTGACCAATGCCGAATTCACCCGCACGCTGGCGCGAACGCTCCGCCGTCCGGCCCTGTTGCCGGTACCCCGATTCGGACTCAAACTGGCTGCAGGGGAAATGGCGGATGAGTTACTGCTTCCCAGCATCCGCCTGACACCGGGCAAGCTGACCGCGTCGGGATTCCGATTCCAATCCGAAACCCTCGAAGCGGCGCTCGATACGCTCCTGAGCGGCAAGGCCTGAATCCGCGCGGCGTCAAAAAAATACTTGTCATAGATCGCGCTATCTGCGTATACTCGCGGCGGTCGATCCAACCGGAGGAGAGTTACGCAGATGCCGACGTTTAACTATGTCGCGCGCACGCGCTCGGGGAGCAAGAAGCAGGGGTCTATTACGGCCGAAAGCAAACAGCTTGCGACCACGCAGTTGATCCAGCAGGGCCTCAAGGTCGATTCGATCTCGGAGAAGGGATCTGCGGCCCGGGGCGGCGGCAACCTGAACAAGCGCGTCAAGACGCCCGATCTCCTGATCTTTACGCGTCAGTTGAGCACGATCGTCAGCGCGGGTCTTCCGCTCATGCAGGGTCTGGATATTCTGGCCGAGCAGACGGACGATCCGAATTTCGCCAAGATTATCGACGCCGTGGGCCAGGAAGTGGAATCCGGCGAGACCTTCTCCGACGCGCTCCGCAAGTACAGCAAGGCCTTCCCGGACCTGTACATCAGCATGGTGCGTTCGGGCGAGGCGAGCGGCGACCTCGATGGCGTGCTGATTCAGCTGGCCGATTATCTCGAGGCCTCCGAAGAGCTGAAGCGCCGCATCAAGTCCGCCATGACCTACCCTGTCGTGGCGTTCAGCATGATCATTCTTATTGCGGCGGCCCTGATTATCTGGGTGGTGCCGCAGTTCGCCAATATCTTCCAGGCGCTGGGCGGCACGCTTCCCGCGCCGACGCGCATCCTGATTGCGGTCAGCGAATTCTTGCGCAGCTGGTACGGCGCCCCGCTCATTGTGGTGGCGATTATTGGCATTTACTTCGGCATCCGGGCCTACGGACAGACCGAGGCGGGACGCTTCCATCTGGACACGCTGCGGCTGCGGATGCCGGTATTCGGCCAGCTGCTGCGCAAGGTCGCCATCAGCCGGTTCACCCGCACGCTGAGCACGCTCACGCGCAGCGGTGTGAACATTCTGCAGGCGCTGGAAATCGTGGAGCGCACGGCGGGCAATGAAGTGTACGCCAAGGCCATCCGCGAGGCGGCCGACAGCGTGCGCAACGGCGATACGCTGGCCGACCCGCTGGCCCGCGCCGAGGTGTTTCCCGCCATGGTGACCCGCATGATCGCGGTCGGCGAGAAGACTGGCGCGCTTGAAATTATGCTCATGAAGATCTCCGATTTCTACGACTCCGAGGTGCGCGCGCTGGTGGACAGCCTGACCTCGCTCATCGAGCCCATCCTCATTGGCCTCATGGGTATCGTCGTGGGCGGTATCGTTATCGCGCTCTTCATGCCGATCCTGATGCTTTCCAGCCTCGTATCCTGATACACCACAGAGACTTATCCGCACGCGGGCCCAACCGGGTCCGCGTGCGTTGTTTTTTACGCGAATACTGAAACCCTTCCGTCCTGTTGCCTGTCTAAGCTCCAGATGTTGGAAGTCCAGTAAAATCAGAGGTTAGCGTCCCATGAGCAGAAGCGTGATTGTGCAGTACGTTCTTCTCCTTGCCGTGACGGCCGCGTGTTCGGCCGGCGCGGTGCAGCCCACGGGAACTCACCCCGCCCCCGAGGCGCCCACCCAGGTCGAGAATTTCCGCCTCATCGACCATCAGGGGGTTTCGCGCGAGTTCTATCACCTTGAGGATGCCAAGGGCGTCATTCTCTTCGCGTTCGATGCCGAGAGTCCCGTGGCGATGGAAACCGCGGCCACCCTGCAGCAGCACGCCGAGGAAGCCAAGGAAGCGGGCGTCAGCATCTGGGGCCTGAATGTGCGTCCCGGTGCTGACCGCGAGGCCGTGGCGAAGGCCGCCGCCGATAATGGTCTGGGCATGCCGGTCCTGATGGACCCGAGCCAGCGCATCGCGTTTTCGCTGGGCCTCACCCATGCCGGGGAGACGCTGCTGGTCGACCCGGCGAAGTCGTGGGCCATCGTATACCGCGGCGCCGTAGACAACCGCTTCGCCGAAGAAGCGGCCTCGGAACAGGCCACGGAGACCTATCTGCGCAATGCCGCAGTTTCGATGCTCGACGGCCAGCCGATTGTGCTGGCTTCGACGCAGCCCGCCGGCGAGACCATTGCCTACGCCGACACGAGCAGCGTTTCGTACGCGAACGATATCGTGCCGATTCTGGAATCCAAGTGCATCACCTGCCACTACGAGGGCGGCCTCGGGCCATTCCCCATGAACAGCTACAAGAAAGTCCGCGGCTGGGCGCCGATGATGCGCGAGACTGTCCGCACGGGCCGCATGCCTCCGTGGCACGCGGACGACGCCACCGGGCCGTACCAGCACGATCGGTCGCTCACGGTGGACGAAGAGCGCAAGCTGCTGGCCTGGATCGAGCAGGGCGCGGTGAAGGATACCGACGAGGATCCGCTGGCCAAATACGACGAGCCGAAGCCGGCGACCTGGCAGTTGGGTGAACCGGATGCGGTGGTCCAACTGCCCGAAGTGCAGCAGATTCAGGCCGACGGTATTGTCGAGTACCGCTACATCCCGGTGTCGTCGGGGCTGAAGGAAAACCGCTGGCTCAAGGGCGTCGAGGTGCGGACGAACAATCCCGCGGTGGTGCACCACGCACTCATCTTCGTCAGCTATCCGCGCGACTACCGGCACCTCGAGCCCGAGGCGCGCAGCGGACTCAACGGCTATTTCGGGGCGTATCTGCCGGGCGCACAGCTGAACTTCTTCCCCGAAGGCAGCGCCATGTTCCTGCCGCACGACGCGGTGTTTGTCTTCCAGATGCACTACAACTCGACTGGCAAGCCGGAAGAAGACATGACCGAGATGGGCCTGTACTTCGCCGACGGCCCGCCGGAGGACGTCATCAAGATCGAGGCGGCGCACTACAACGACTTCCTCATTCCGCCGAACGAGTACGACGTAGAGGCCTTCGCCGATTACCGATTCGACGAGAAGGCGACGATTCTGGGGCTCAGCCCGCACATGCACTACCGCGGCAGCCGCTTCAAGTTCGCCGCGAATTTTCCGGAAGACAGCGGCATGCAGGATCGCCTGCTGCTGAATGTGCCGCTGTTCGAGTTCGACTGGCAGCCGATGTATTTCCTCGAGCAGCCCGTGCAGGTTCCCAAGGGCACGGTGATGGAGTGCGAAGGCGCCTTCAACAACTCGCGCTTCAACCCGAAGAACCCGAATCCCGATGCCTACGTCCGCTTTGGCGAACAGTCCTTTGAAGAGATGTTCATCGGCTACGTGATGTTTACCACGCCCTACCGCGAGGAAAACTTCCAGCCGCAAGAGATCGATACTTCGAAGATCGTCGGCTACGGCGAGGCCATCACGAAGGACAGCCTGCCGGGCATGTCGTTCGTGATGATGCGCCGGATCAAGGTCGATTTCCAGGCGGACGGCGTGCTTTCGGCGGGCGACGGCGCCATCAAGGGCACCTGGGAAATGAACGGCAATACGATCACCCTCGACACCCCGCTGGGTAAGCACGACATTTTCGTCAACAACGACGAGCTCATCTTCCACGGCCGGGCCATGCGGCGCGTGCAATAGTCGGACCCCGACCCCAATCGCCCCGCCCGGAACCTCCGGGCGGGGCGTTCTTTTTTGCCGGCACCCGCGGGCGCATGAAACCGCGAATTCGCCGGACGCGTCCAATTAATCGCGAAACCAAGCTATTCCGGGAGGGTAGAATCGATGGGACGGGTTCGACGGTTCGGTTGGATTCTCGCGGCATCGATACTGACATTTACTGCGCAAATGGAAGCCATGGGGGAGGCAGCCGAGGACTTCCGGCTGCTGGACCAGGCCGGCGTGTCGCGAGCGCTGTACCATCAAGCCGACCGACAGGCGGTAGTCTTGTTCGCGTTTGCCTCCGATTGCCCGGTATCGCTCGAATCCGCCGCGCTTCTGCAAGCGCGATTCCCGTCCGATGTTGCTGCGCCGGTCGTCGTGTGGGGTATCAATGTACGCCCGGGCGATTCCCGCGATGTGGTCGCCAGCACCCTGACCGACGCCGGCCTGACCCTGCCCATCCTGATGGACCCGACCCTGCGGTTCGCTCATGCGCTGGGCCTTTCGCATGCCGGCGAGACCCTGGTCCTCAATCCGTCCGACAACTGGAAAATCGTCTATCGCGGCGCGGCGGATGCCGGCCTCGAGGCCAGTGCGGGGGAACTGTTGAGCTTGGCCGCACCGGCTGAACAAGACGTGGTTTTCGCTTCGTCCCGTCCCGCCGGTGCGCCGATCGCCTATCCGGACTTGGGTAGCCTGTCCTATGCCGACGATATCGCCCCGATACTCGAGTCGAAGTGCGTGACCTGCCACGACCAGGGCGGCATGGGGCCCTTCGCCATGAGCAACTACGAGAAGGTGCAGGTCTGGGCCTCGATGATGCGCGAGACCATCCGCACCGGGCGTATGCCTCCGTGGCATGCGGACGAGGAAACCGGACCCTACCTGCATGATCGCTCGCTGACCGTGGACGAAGAGCAGAAACTGCTGGCATGGATCGAGCAAGGCGCCGTGAATGCCTCGGACAAGGACCCCCTGGCCGGGCGCACGCCGCCGGAGGCGGTGGACTGGCAGCTCGGCGAGCCGGACCACATCGTGCGCCTGCCCGAAGTACAGCAGATCGAGGCCGATGGCATCGTCGAGTACCGCTATATCTCGGTGCCCTCTGTCCTGTCCGAGAACCGCTGGCTTCGCGGCGTTGAAGTGCGCACCTCGAACCCGAAGGTCGTGCACCATGCACTGATTTTCGTGAACTATCCGCGCGATTACCGCCACATGCAGCCGCGCTCGAGCAGCGGTCTGGATGGCTACTTCGCCTCGTTCCTGCCCGGCGCGCAGCTCAACTTCTTTCCCGAAGGCAGCGCCATGTTCCTGCCGCACGACACCGTGTTCCTCTTCCAGATGCACTACAACACGACGGGCAAACCTGAGGAAGACATGACCGAGTTGGGCCTGTATTTCCAGGATGCCCCGCCGGAGAAGGCGATCCACATCAGCGCGGCGCACTACGAGGATTTCATCATTCCGCCGCACGTGTACGACCAGCCGACGCAGGCCAAGTACCGGTTCCGGCGCGATGCCACGATCCTCGGCCTCAGCCCGCACATGCACTACCGCGGCAGCCGTTTCAAATTCGCCGCCGTATTTCCGGAGGATTCCGGCCGCGCGGATCTGCCGCTGCTGAACGTACCCTTCTACGAGTTCGACTGGCAGCCGATGTATTTCCTCGAGCATCCGATTGATGTGCCCGAGGGCACCGTCATGCAGTGCAACGGCGCGTTCAACAATTCGCGCTTTAACCCCAAGAACCCGTATCCCGAGGCGGTCGTCGCCTTTGGTGAACAGTCCATGCAGGAAATGTTCATCGGCTACGTGATGTACACCACCGACTACACGCCCGAGGATTTCGAGCCGAAGGAAATCGATGCGGAAGACGTCATCGGGCTGGGCGAACCCATCACGGCGGAGACCCTGCCCGGCATGGCCTTCAAGATCGGCCCGGTCGTCCGGGTCGACTTCCACGAGGGCGGCATCGCCACCGCGGCGGAAGGCATCGTAAAGGGCACGTGGGAGATTGAGAACGACGTGCTGACCTTGGGCGGGCCGCTAGGCACCTTCAAGATCCACATCAACTACGACGAACTCGTCTTCCGCGACGACGTGCTCAAGCGCCTGCAGTAGTTCGGTCTACTCCGCGGCCGCGAGCGCCTCGAGTTCGTGCGCGATGCTCTGGGTAACCGGAAACCGGAAGCCGGTCTTCGGGTCGAGATCCAGATCCATCACCTTGAGCGCCACGGGGTGCTGGTCGCGCTTCCACTGGTTGGCCGCGAAGCGCTTGGCGAAGTCCGCCGTCCAGGCGCGCAGTTGTTCGCGGTCGTGGGCGGGATGGCGCTCGCACACCACCCGCCAGCAGTCGGCCAGCGTCATGCGCTTGCGCGCGTAGAGATACAGCAAATCATCCAGCACGACATACGGCATCAGGTCCGCCTCGTCCAGCTGGTCGGGCGCAAGCTCGGCGCTCGGCGGAATGGCGAGCACCTTCTCCAGCGCCGGGATGCCGTCGCGCTTGGCGAGGTAGGCCAGCAACTCGGTGACCAGTGATTTCGGCACATTGGCGATGGGGGAGAAGCCGCCCTCGTTATCGCCGCCGGTGGTGCTGTAGCCGACGGCCATCTCGCTCAGGTTCGATGTGACCAGCACGAGGCCGCCCACGCTGTTCGCCCAATTCAGCAGGATGTCGCCGCGGATGCGCGCCTGCAGGTTCTGCTTCGCCAGCGGATGCACCTTGTCCAGGCCGCCCGAGAGCTCCGCCGCCTTCGCCAGGGCGATCGCCGCCTCGTCGTCGATGGGCAGCACGCGGAACGGCACGCCCAGTTCTTCGGCCAGCGCGCGCGCTGCGTCGTGCGTGCCGCTGGTGCTGTGCGCCGAGGTCGGCAGATAGACCGTCGATACGCGCTCGGCGAATCGCTCGGCTTCGGCGCCCTGTCGGAGCGCCTTTGCCGCCTCGACCGCCATCAGCAGGCAGAGCGCGCTGTCGCGTCCGCCGGAAAGCGCTATCAGGAAGCGCTCGAACACGCCCACCTTTTCAAAGTAGTCGCGAAGTCCGAGCACGAGCGCGTCAAAGAGTTCGTCCAGCCAGCGGTTGCGCGAGGCATCGCGTTCCAGCGGTTCGGTGGCGTAGAACGTGCGCGGCAATTGCGCGGCGAATTCCGCCAGCGGCGCGGGGGTAAACGCGGCATCCGCACAGCAGTCCACCACGCGCACCTCGTCCTTCGAGCCCGAGCCGGCGCCCTGCCGCCAGGTCGTGTTTTCGCCTCGGGCGCGCGAAACGTCGTCGAGGTCTACCACGCCGGTAGTCAGCGTCCAGTTTTCTTTCGAGAGCAGCGGCCCCTCGGCGGCCAGTGCATCAGGCGTGGCAATAAGCCCGCCGCCATCGAACACCAGCCGGCTGCTGTCGCTGCCGACGAGGTTCGCATAGGCATACACCGATTTCAGCACGCTCGCCGTACCCATCACGAGGCGCTTACGCTCTTCGTTCTTCAACGGCGTAAAGGGCGACGCGCTCGGGTTGCAGAGAATCTCGGCCCCGGCGGCCACCCGCGCGCGCGCCGGAGACGTCGCCGCCCAGAGGTCCTCGCAAATCTCCGCCGTCGCCATGCCGAAGGGCAGCCGGAAGACCAGATCGCCCGCGGGCACCCTGCGGAACTCGGTCACGCCGCCGCCCCAGGCCGCCCAGTTTCGGCCTTCGTAAAAGATGCTGTACGTGGGCAGGTGGCGCTTTAGGATGAGGCCCCGCACGCGCCCGCCCTCGAGCAGCGCGCAGGCGTTGTAGTTCATCGACTCGATGCGCACGGGCAGCCCGACAAACATTGCCACGCCGTTGCAGGTATCCGCCAGCGCCTCGAGGTACTCCCAGCTGCGGTCCGCGATGTCTTTCCACTGAATGCGGTCTTCGAGGCTGTAGCCCGAAATGCCCAGCTCCGGCGTGACCAGCAGATGCACGCCCGCATCGCGCGCGGCGGAAGCCACCTGCTGCAGGCGCGCGCAGTTTTCCGCGAAGTCGCCGACCTTGACGGACACGGCGGCAACGCCTATCTTGACCAGACGCATCGGGTTACAATCCTCCGGGCAGGGAGTATACTCCAGCGGAGCGCCGGGCCTCACGCCCGTGCGAGGAATGCGCCGCCGCGGGATTCGTCTACTCGGGCAATCGTGAAGCAATTTCGAGGGAGAGTACGCATGCGCCAAAACATGCAGCAGCTTGGCTATGGCATACGCTTCATCATTGCGGCGCTCGCGCTGACGTCGGGGCTATTGGCCGGCGCCTGCTGCGAGCTGCCGCGTCCCGACACTCCGCCCGCGAATCTCGACGAGTTGGTCGCCCAGCAGGTCGGCTATCTGGTCGATGCCAGGAAAATTACCGGCGCGGCGGTCGGGGTGGTTGTAGACGGCGAGACGCATACGTACTTCTTCGGCGAGACCAAGCTCGACAGCGGCATTCGGCCCGATGCCAATACCTACTATGAGATCGGGTCCATCACGAAGACGATGACCTCCGCGCTGCTGGCGATGGCCCTCGCGGAGGAGGACGGATTGATCCTGGAATCCCCGGTCGAGCCGCTTATGCCGGCGGGTATCCCGGTGCCTGCCAGTGGTGACCGGCTTATAACCGTGGGCGACCTCGCGTCGCACGTGTCCTCCTTGCCGCGCCTGCCGGATAACCTGCAGCTGCGCCCGCACGATCCCTATGCGGACTACACCCTCAACGACCTCCGGCAGTTCCTTGCAAGCTATACGCTGCCGGTCGCGCCGGGCACGCGCTACGAATACTCGAACCTGGGAGCCTCGATTCTGGGTATGGCCCTGGCGAACCGTGCCGGGGTGACCTATGCAGCGTTGCTAAACGACCGGCTGCTGGGACCGCTTGGCATGTCGGAGACGGTGCTGGAATTCACGGATGCGCAACGCGCCCGGCTCGCGGCTCCGTATCAGGCGCGCCTGATAGAAGACGTGTGCCTGCCGCCGCGCCGAGGCGACAACTGGGATCTCGGCCTCTTCGCGCCGGCGGGAGGCGTCAAGAGCACGCTCAACGACATGCTCAAATACTTGGCGGCGAATATGACGCCCGAGGGTACGGCACTGGAGAGCGCCGCGCCGGTGTTGTACGAGCACCGCGTGGCCGTCAATGCCGAACTCGGCGTGGCCCTCGGCTGGCACATCATCAATGCAACGGATGATTTTCCCGATATCGTCTGGCACAACGGCGGCACGGGAGGCTACAACACCTTCACCGGATTTTTCCGCGGCACCCGCACGGGCATCGTGCTGCTGACCAACACGGCGGGCTCGCCCGACACCGACGGCGCGGCCCTCGGCGTGCTGCGCGGTATCAAGTCTCTTCCCACGCAGCCCTAGTTCACAGTTGACAGCGACGGCGCTTCGCCTTAGGCTCATAGACAGCGCGCAAACGGGATTGAAGCGTCGGAGCGGAGAGCGGTGGAAGCGACCTACGTCATCCATGCCGATGATGGCTACATCGAAGAGTGCTTTAGCGGCTCGGTTACCTTGCCGGAAGTGCTGGCATTCCTGCAGCGCATTCAGCAGGATCCCGCATGGTGCACGGACCTTGATGGTCTGGCGGATTTCTCGCACGCGACCATCGATATGGACTACGCGAGCATGCTCAATTTGGCCAGTCTGTTCGAGACCGACCCAAACGTGAGCCACGGCTGCTGGGCCTTCGTTGTAGACAATCCGCTAAACGTGGGTATGACACGCATGTTCAAGAGCCTCACAGAAGGCGTGCACACGCTGCGGCTCTTCAACAGCCGCGAGGCGGCACTGGCATGGCTGCTGGGGGAACGCGGCGCGTAAACGCGACCGGCAACGTGCTACGCTGCGGCGTTCCGGGTGCGGCAATGGGGCCGACCGGCGAGCGAGCGGTCCACATGGAATACCAAACCTACTACGACCTTGCCCGTAAGGGTGCCGCCTTCGACGAGGCGGGCGACCAGCATGCCGCCATCGAGGTGTTCATCGGTCTCGTAAACAGCGACATCTCCGATTTGGACAAGGCGAACATGTGCTACAACGTGGCGCATTGCTGCGACAAGCTGGGCCAGACCGAGCAGGCCCTGGCCTGGTACGCCGAGGGCGCGGCCTACGAGAAGCCCTATTGCCGGATTCAATTGCACGAATGGCAGGCGTCCTACCTGGCCAAGCTCGGCCGCGACGCCGAGGCGCTTGCCATCTATGAATCCCTCTATGAACAGCCCTACCTGCTGGAAATCGAGAAGGAGCGGATTTGGGGGAATATTGCTATACTGAGGAATCCGCGCAAGACCTGAGCGCGGCTTTTCCAAGAGAGGGAACGATGCGATGAAGTGGGTAAAACGGATTCTCAAAGTGGCGGTGGTGCTGGTGCTGCTGGTGCTGGCTGGCGGTTCGGTCTACGCGCTTTCGGTCGGCCGCGCCCCGGCGCAGCGTCCCGACCTCGTCACGCCGCTGCCGCCGGGCGTGCCTGCGCCGCCCGCGGGTTTCCCAAGCGAGATCACCTCCTTCGCCGCTGGCTGGTTCCTCTACGACAAGGTGCCGTGGGAAAACGCCCCCGCCGCGAACGACATCGTGGAGAAGTACGACATCGAATACGGCACGGGCGACGGAATTCCGCTTTCGCTGGACCTCTATCTGCCGGATGAGACCGGCACGGATCGGCCCGGTATCGTGCTCTACTATGGCGGCGGCTGGAAGCAGGGCAGTAAGGACCAGCTCCGCGTGTACGCGCAGCACTTCGCACGCCACGGCTACGTGGTGGCGGCCGTTCAATACCGCCTCAAGGGCGACGGCCTCTGGCCCAAGTCGATTCACGACGCCAAGTGCGCGGTGCGCTGGATGCGTGCGCACGCGGCCGAGTATGGCATCGACAAGAACCGCATTGGCGTGTCCGGCAATTCAGCGGGTGCCTACCTTGCGCTGATGGTCGCCTACACGCCGGGCGTCGAGGAATTCGAGGGCAACGGCGGCTGGCCCGAAGAGAGCAGCGCCGTGCAGGCGGTGGTCGATATCTACGGCCCGGCGGACTTTACCGAGCCCGTGCGTCGCGATCATCCGCTCATCGTCGCCTACATGAATGGCCACTACGAGGATGACCCCTCGCGCTTCGAACGCGCGTCGCCTATCCGATACGTCACCTCCGAGACCGTGCCGACCTGCGTCATCCACGGCACGGTCGACATGCTCGTGCCCGTACACCAGAGCGACTGGCTGGTGGAGAAGCTCGAGGCGGAAGGGGTACCGCATTTCTACAGCCGCATCGACGGTTGGCCCCACGCAATGGACTTCATCAAAGGCGTGAACGACCACACCAAAGCGCTCATGCTGACCTTTTTCGACGAGTACCTGAAGAACGGTCCCGGAGCGATGCCGGCCGAAGCGCCCGCGGTGACGGCCGAGGCCATGCCAGACGCGGCCTAGTCCTCAGCGCCTTCGGCGGGGTTGGGAATTTCAGGCGCAGCGGCGGCAGCCGGGGCACCATCTTCCACGATGGCACCGTCCTTGATCGCTTCATTCCGGGCGACCTCGCGGTCGGCCTTAGGCGCGATGAATTCCTGGCTCATGCGATTATGCGCGCCCACGCGCTTGAGTCCGTTCAAGGCGGCGATCTTGTACGCCTCCGCGAGTGTGGGGTAGTTGAACACGGTGTCGACGAAGTACGAGATGGAGCCCTCGAAGGACATGACGGCCTGGCCGATGTGCAACAGCTCCGAAGCGCCCTCTCCCATGATGTGCACGCCGAGCAGCCGGCCGGTCTTCTGGTGGAACACCAGTTTCAGCATGCCGGAGTCGTCCCCGAGGATCGTGCCTTTGGACACCTCGCGATAGCGGGCGATACCGATTTCGTAGGGAATGCCTTCCTCGCTCAGTTCCTGCTCGGTGCGGCCCACCATGCTGATCTCCGGAATCGTGTAGATGCCGTAGGGCAGCAGCTCGGTGTCGCAGAAGAAAGGAATGCCGAAGGCGTTGCATGCGGCCATGCGGCCCTGTTCCATGGAGGTAGAGGCCAGCGCCGGGAAGCCGATGATATCGCCCGCGGCGAAGATATGCGGCACGTTGGTCTGCAGGCTCTTGTTCACTTTGATGAGGCCGCGCTGATCCGCCTCGACGCCCGCCGCCTCGAGGTTCAGTTCGCCCGAGGCACCCGTGCGGCCGGACGCGAATAGCAGCATGTCGGTCTTGATCTGCCGCTGGTTCTCAAGCGTCGTGACCACCTTGCCGTGGTCGTCGATCTCGACGCTGGTGAAGTCCTTGCCCAGGTACAGCGTGATGCGCTGGTTGCGCATGTGATAGTTAAGCGCCTCGCAGATCTCGTTGTCGACGAAGCGGAAGAGCTCCGTACGCCGATCGAGCAGGCGCACGTCGACGCCCATGGCGGCGAACATGCACGCGTATTCCGTTCCGATGACACCGCCGCCAATCACCAACAGACTCCGCGGAATCTGCACCATCTCGAAATCCGGGTCGAACATCGTGTCGGTGTCGATGATGCTTTTCATGTTGAAAGGCACGCGGTCCGCGCGGTAGGGCTTGGTGCCCGTGGCGATGATAATCTTCTTGGCGTGAACGATGCGCTTGCCTTCGTCGTTCTCGATCTGGATTTCATGCGGCGATACGAACGACGCCGTGCCCTCGGCAATCTCCACGCCGGTGCGTACGAGCCGGCTGCGTGCCACGTCAATCTCATGCCCCACCACGTGCTGTACCCGTACGTTCAAATCACGGAAAGTCACGTCGCTCTTCACGGAATAGCTTTGGCCGTAGATTTGCCGCTGGCGCATGCCCGAGAGATACATCACGGCCTCACGGAGGGTCTTGCTGGGAATAGTGCCGGTGTTGGTACATACGCCACCCATGGAGCGCCGCTTCTCCACCAGCAGCACGCGCTTGCCGAGCTTGGTACCCTGAATCGCCGCGCGCTGTCCGGCCGGGCCGGACCCGATCACCAGAAGATCCACTTTCTGCATCAACATTCCTCCTTGCGTCCGCCGGGGCGCTTCCCCGTGCATCAAGATAGCGCGGCGCGCGAGTCGGGTCAATGCCGGGTCAGGGGACAATCTCCACCGTGCCGCCCACCGGCACCAATTCAAAGAGCCGCGCGGCGTCTTCCGGGAATAGCCGGATGCAGCCGCGGCTCTCATTTGCGCCAATGCTGCCCGGTTCGCGCGTGGCGTGCATGCCGATGCCCTGCGGACCGCCTTGCCCCGTCAGCCCCATCCAATGGTCGCCCAGGGGATTCTCCGGATCGCCGTAGGGCACGCTCCGGCCGCGGTCGTACCAGTCGGGCTTTTCGATCTTGTTGGCGATAACAAATTGGCCCTGGGGGGTGCTGCCCGCCGCGCCGAGGCCGACCGGAAACTCCGCCAGCGTTTCGTCGCCGCGACTTACCCGCATGACGTGCTCGGAAGCATCGACCGATACGACGACCTCCGGTGTCGCCGTCGCGGGCGGCGAGGGGACTGGAGGCTGTGATTCGAGGGTGGCGATCGGAAGCGGAATCGGCGCTGGTTCGTCGCCGGGTGCTTCCAGCGCCTTGCGCAACAGGTCCGCGCGCTGCCGCCAGACCTGCGGCACATCATCCCCCGCAGAGGACAGGCGCTCCGCGATTTCCGCCGCGTCGTCTTCGCGTCCCAGCCGATGCAGCGCCGCCGCCTCCCCGAGGCCCGCCTCGAAGGCTTCCACCGGACTCAAGGGGATAAGCGAGCGCAGGGTGTCGTAACGTTGCAGCGCGGCCTCCGGCATCCCGGCATTGAGCAGTCCCCAGCCGTCGTCAATCGCGAGCGCGGCCAGCGCGCGGGGAGACAGCGGCACTTCGGGCTTGGGGGTGCTTTGCGGCAAGGGCGTCCCGCCGTCCAGCTCGAACGCGGCTCGATCAAGTCCCGACTCGGGTGCTCGCGCGGTAGCGTTTCGTTGCAACAGCCTCGGAAGCGTCACGGCGATCAAAAGCAGCAAGAGCAACAGCAGCAGCCAGGCGTAGCGCCGGCGCGAGGGCTCGTCCTCACTGTCGTCTACCGTATCGCTGTAGTCGCCGAAATCAGGCACCAGCCGGGCGGCTGCCGAGGCATCAAGGGCGATCAGCGCGGTACGCAAGGCCGCGATATCGGGCGGCCCGGTCACGTCCGCGCGATGAATACCCACATACATCTGTACCCCGACGATCCAGCGGTCGTCCCCGGCAGGCGTGATATGGCGCGTCCTTCCGCGCACGGCCATCGGGCGCCCGCTTTCGTCGTCATGGCGTGCGCCCACCTCGATTTCCAGTGGCGTGCCGGGTTCGAGTGGATGGGAAATCTCGAGCGCCAGCCCGAGCGGACCGACATTATGCACGGCGGCTGGCCGCGGGGGTTCTCCCGATGCCGCAATGCTATATACCGCAGACCGGGAAGTCGGCGTGCGGCCGCTCTTCCGGCGGTCGGCGTCCGAAGCCTTGGATGTGTTGCTCATGCCAAACCCCGACTGTCGCGTCCTGCCGAAGTATACCACCGCCCGGGGCGGGGCCTTGATCGACGGCTTGCAGGGTTATCTTAGGCGCCCTATAATCGGGGCCAAGATACGGATGCGAGGAGATTAGAGCGATGCGGGAAACGGAGCGGGGGGCAAGTCTGGACGCGGCCATAACGCGATGGAACGCCCTCGTCACCGCGAACTTCCCCGCGATCAAGCATTCGCTCGAGGCGGCCCGCTCCGGGCTGGGCGAATTCGCCCGGGCCTTTGAAGAAAAGCGCATCCTGTCGCAGTCGCTCGCACGCCGCCAGGATCTGGCGCCCGAGGACCTTGAAAAGCTACCCACAACCCTCGCGGCGTATCACGTCGAATTGGAGGCGCTGGTCACTCAGGTGAATCGGGCGCTTGAGTCCGGAAGTCAGTTGCATACGCAGCTTGCGCGCCTTTCCGGCGGCGCGGCCCCGAAGGTGGAACTGCTGGCCTGGTCCGATCGCCCCGCGCCCAGTCCCGAGGAAAGGCGGCTGCGGGCGCAGGTCGCCCAACTGCAGCAGGAACTCGAGCGCCTGCGCGCCAGCGCATCGGCCGACGAGTCCGGGTCGCGTCCCTCGGTCGTGCATGACATGCAGGATGAGATTGTCCGCTTGCGCCAGACGATGGAAGTCTTGCAGCTTCCCGACGCCGACATGGAGGCGGCCGCGGACCTGGAAACCAATATTCGCGCACATGCTTTTGATTCCGAGGGCAAGCGGCGGCCCATGGGACTGATTCTCGTCAAGGCCGGGGTGATTTCCACCGAACAGCTCGAGGCGGCCCTGTCGCAGCAGCGCAATGCCTGGAACCGGCACCTCGGCTCTATCCTGGTCGAGCTCGGCTTTGTGGACGACGAGGCGGTCGCGCAGGCCATCGCCGCCCAGACGCGCGTGAAGTTCGTGCGGTTGTCCGATTTCCACATTGATCGCGAAGCGGCCAGCCTGGTCTCGCGCAAGATGGCCGTCCATCACATGGCGCTGCCCATCGCTTTCCGCATGAACGACCTCATGGTCGCGATGGCGAATCCGCTTGATCTGGTGGCGCTCGAGGATTTGAAGCTGGCGACGGGCCGCCCCGTGAGTGCAGTGGTGGCCACGTCGCGAGACTTGCAGCTCACTATCGACCGAGTCTATGGCACGGCAAAAGGGTAAATCGTGATGGATGCCCCGGTGCGCAAGAAGATTGAACAAATGCTGTCGGAGCTCGAGAGCGAGCCGGCGGGCAGCCGGGGCATTTCCGGCGCTGCCGAGCGCGCGCGGGCGGCACTGGCCAAGGCGGGTGAAATCGAGCAGCAACTGGCAAGTGGCGAAGACGGTTTCGTGCAATTGCCGGAGCCAGATGGCGGATCTGCGGATGGCGGACCTGGCGCGGAAGAGGGAACGCAAATGACGGATGGTGCGGGTGGTGAAGTCGAGACGATGCGGCGGGAACTGCAAACCGTCCGCGGCGCGTATGAAGACGCCAAGCAGCGCATGATCCGCTTCGAGCAGCTGCACGAGGAACTTCAGGAGCAGATTGACGCGCTGCGTCAGGAGCGCGAAACCATGCGGGCACGGATAGCCGAACTCGAGTCGCAGCGTTCCGGCGATGCCGAGTCGCAGGAAACGGCCCGTACCATGGTTCCGAATGAGGCGTTCGAGGCCTTCGGACCCACGGGGCAGAAGCGGCGGCTGGGCGAGATTCTCGTCGAGGCGGGCGTCATCAACGATCAACAGCTCAAGGAGATCTTGGCCGAGCAGGCCCGTCGGCCCCAATCGCGCCTCGGCGTGCTGGTTGTCGAGCGGGGCATCACCAGCGAAGAGATTGTGGCGCGGGTGCTGGCCGCCCAGCTGCGCCTGCCCTACGTCGAGCTCGACCAGTACCAGATTGTCGAGGCGGCCGCACTGCAGGTGCCCGAGGATATTGCGCGTCGGCACGAGTGTATCGCCATCGACGGCGACCTGCACAGCATGACGCTTGCCATGGCGAATCCGCTCGATTTGCTGGCCATCGAGAACATCGAGATCTCGTGCAAGCGCCGGGTGGCGGCCGTCGTGGCGAAGCCGTCTTCGGTAATCGCGGCCATCGACCGGGCCTACGGCCGAACGTAGCGCTCCTGAGCGCCGGCTACATTTTCTCGCGCACCATCCGGAGCGCCATGTCGCGCACACTGTAGGCCGTCGCCGGGCCGACACTCATGGATTCCTCGTACACGCCGTCGCGGAAGTCGTATGCCGGGATGATGTACCCCAGCTGGTCGTTGCCCAGCCCGATAAGCACCCGCGGGAAGCCGTTCATCTGCTCGAGAATCTCGAAACTCACCTCGGGCAGCACTTCGCCCGGAAGCGACACGAACTGGGCATCACCCAGCGCGATGTACGTCATGTCGGTAACAATGCGGCCCTGGTTCAGTTCGCGCAGCCCCGATTCCATCAGCGGCTTAAAGTTTTCATTGGTGAGGGGCAGCTCGAGGCGGCGGGTTTCCGCACGCAAGGACGAGCCGCCGATGGGCTGGGCCTCGCCTTCGAGATCTTTCATGATGGTCGCCAGCTTTTCGCCGACTTCCTTGCTCGATTCGTGCGTACGCTCGGGGTTGTCGCCGCTCACCATGCCGCCCAGCGCGCCATTGAGAAATACCGGCTGGCCCATGTCCGCCGCCTTCATGGCCGCGCACAGGTAGCCCGGATAATCCGCGTCGATCTCAGCAACGCCGGCCTCGATGGATTCCGGATGGCAGGTCAACTGCGCGATACTGGCAATCGGCTTTCCGCCCGCACCCAGAATCTGGACGAGGTTGACCGTCGGGTCCATGACGGCGGGATTTCGGGCATTCCGGATCAGGCCCATCACCCGGGCGCCGTCCATGGGCAGCTCGCGCGCCGCAGCCCGCACCTCCGAGACCGGCTCGAGGCGCTGCATCGCATCGGCCAGGCCCGCGACGACCGCTTCCTGAATGTGGCCGATAAACGCGGCAGGGTAGTGCCCGTATACACCGATGGTATCGCCCGCGCTGTGGGTATGCGACATGCCGAACACGGTGTTCTGGATGCCCAATTTCGCAGCCTCGCGCCGGATGAGTCCAGTGTCCTGAAAGCCCATTCCGAAGACATCGGCGCCAATCAGTGCCACGGTCGTATCGTTCTGGCGCAGCACCACGAAGCGCGCCTTGAGATCCTGAACTACCTTAAAGGGATACGGCAGCCAGCCGGGATCCGTGGGGGAAATCACCACTTCGCCGGCGGCCGCTTCCAGCCCCTTCAGGTCGCCCTTGCCGCCCGGGTGCATCGCCAGGTGGCGCAGGTCCACGATGTTGCGCTCGCCCTCGGGTACGCGCCGCTGACCGTGCGGAAAGTAGGCGACGCCCGTGGTATTCCCGTCGCTGTCCAGCGTAAACCGGATGCCCTGCTCGCTGTAGTCGAGCAGTTTCCACGTGTGCATGATAAGCGTATATTCGGGCTTGCCGAGTTTTGCCTCGATCTTGGCCTCGTTTTCCAGGCCTTCGGGTACGCTCGCTGCTTCGATATTGGCCAGCCGACTGTCGGGCTTGTCGCCGTGCAGGTGCACCGTATCGATCATACCGGGGCGGCCGTCGGCCGGATAGAGCATCTTGAAGTTGTACCAGAAGGCCTCGAATTCCGGGCTGCCGAGTACTTCACGTACCTTGGCCAGGGTGTCCAAGCCGGGAATCAGCCCCTTGAACGTCACGGGCGGCGGCGGATCATCCGGAGAGACCACACCATCCACGGCCTGGCCGTGCGCAGGCAGCACGGCGGCCAGCAGCAGCAGCGGGAGCAGAAGCTTGGCACAGGGTTTCATGGCGGTTTCTCACAGGGTTGGGGCAGGCGTTTCTGCTGCATTGGACGGCTCCAGGGCGGCTGCGGTTTCGTTTCGGCAGCCGGGCATGGCGGCTCGAGGGAAGAAAGTGCTACAATCCTGCGTTATCCCCCGTGTAAGCCGTTGAGGCTGCAAGGATTGGCGGACCCCTTTTCCGTCGGTCTTACAGGGTGTGGACCAAGTGAAAACGATTCGGAGCGGGATGTGAACACGCAAACGCGAACAGAACGGGAGGCACCGGCAACGGTGCCCGTCGTGCCGGAATCCCTGCGGGATATCCGGGCGCAGTTCCCGATCTTCGCCCGCACGGTGCACGATCAGCCGCTGGTATACCTGGATACGGCGGCCACCAGCCAGAAGCCGGCCCGGGTTATCGAGCGGCTGCGCAAATTCTATAGCGACGAGTACGGCACGGTCCGGCGCGGCAGCTATTTGCTCTGCCAGCAATCTACCGCCATGTTCGAATGCGCCCGCAAGAAAGCAGCCAGCTTCGTGAACGCCGAGCGTCCGGAGGAGATTGTCTTCCTGCGCGGCGTTACCGAGGCCATCAACCTCGCCGCCGTCAGCCTGGCCCGTTCCATACTCAAGCCGGGCGATGAAGTGCTCGTGAGCGCCATGGAGCACCACGCCAACATCGTGCCGTGGCAACTGGTGCGCGACATGGCCGGCATCCACATCCGCGTGATTCCGATGAACGACAAGGGCGAACTGTGCCTGGACGCGTACGAGGCGATGCTCTCGGAACGCGTCAAGGTGGTTGCGCTGAATCATGTCGCCAACTCGCTCGGCACGATCAATCCCATCAAGCAGATTACCGCGCTCGCACACGGCGTGGGCGCCATCGTCCTGGTGGACGGCGCGCAATCCGCTCCCCATCTGAAAATCGACGTGCGCGATCTGGATTGCGACCTCTACGCGGTATCGGGCCACAAGATGTACGGTCCTTCCGGCGCGGGCTTCCTCTATGGCAGGTATTCGCTGCTCGAGCGCATGGCGCCCTACCAGGGCGGCGGCGAGATGATTGACCGCGTCGAGTTTTCGGAGAGCACCTTCGAGGATCCGCCCTACCGCTTCGAAGCCGGTACGCCGCCCATCGCCGAGGTGATCGGGCTGGGCGAGGCCATCGACTTCCTGCACGACATCGGGCTGGAGGCAATTGAAGCCTGGGACCAGGCGCTGCTTGCCTATGCCACCGCGCGCCTGTCGGCCATTCCGGGGCTGCGCTTCGTGGGCGAGGCGGAAGCGAGGTCCGGCCTCGTCGCGTTCACCATCGACGGCATGCATCCCTTCGATGTCGCCTCGATTCTGGACCGGAAGGGGGTGGCCGTGCGCGCGGGACACCACTGCGCCCAGCCGGTGATGCGCCACTTCGACGTGCCCGCCACGCTGCGCGCCTCGTTCGGCGTATACACCGTGCCCGAAGATATCGATACGCTGGCCGCCGGCCTGGAGCTTGCGCGCGACATGCTGTCGTAGCGCGGACTGAGCATCGGCATGGCAAACAGCATTGCGGAAAAGCAGGCGGACATCACCGCGTCGTTTCAGGCCATAGACGACTGGGAAAGCCGTTACCGGAAGATTATCCAGCTGGGCAAGGCGCTGCCGGACATGCCGGAAGAGCGCAAGACCGAGGACAACAAGGTCAAGGGCTGCCAGAGCCAGGTGTGGCTGCACGCCGCGCTGGAGAATGGGCGTCTGGTATTTCAGGCGGACAGCGACGCTGCCATTGTGCGCGGGCTGATCGCCTTGCTGCTCGAGGTTTACAGTGGACAGACCCCGGCAGAAATACTTGCGGCGGATCAGACGTTTATCGACGACATCGGCTTGATTGAGCATTTGTCGCAGACACGCTCGAACGGGCTTTCCGCCATGATTAAGCAGATAAAGTATTATGCGTTGGCGTACGACGCAGTGATAAAAAGATCGGGCGCCTGAGCGCGGTGGCGCGAACGCCCGCCCGAATTGCCTGGTGTCTGGGTTCTAATGCAGGATCGGCCCCGGCGAACCAGGACGAAAGGACGACAACCGGATGACTACCACCGCCACATCGCTGCCCGATATGCAGCATTCAAAGGATACCCGCGGTATCGGGCTCTGGAAAGTGGGCGTAAAGGAAGTGGAGATTCCGCTTCGGGTGCGCCAGCGCGACGGCGAAGTGCAGACCGTACACGCCATTACCTCCATGGGCGTCGATTGCTCGAAGCTGGAGAAGGGCGTGAACATGTCGCGCTTCATGGTCCAGCTCTCCGAGTGGGCCGGCGGGCACGTGTTCGGCCTCGACCTCAAGGATTTCCTGCACGACATGCGCGAAGTGCTCGAGGCAGAGTCGGCGCACTGCGACCTGCGGTTCCGCTACTTCATTCAGAAGCCCGCGCCCGTGACCGGGCTGGTGGCCCCGATGGCCGTTACCGCCTCCTTCTCGGGCAGCCTGCTGCCGGTGGAAGGCGGCGAAGCCGAGTATAAGCTTATCGTCGGCGTCGAGATTCCGATTGCCAATTGCTGCCCCTGCAGCAAGGCGATTTCGGACTATGGCGCGCACAACCAGCGCACCTTCATCCGCGCGCAGGTGCATGTGGATACCGCCCCGGACGCCCCGAAGGTGTGGATCGAGGATCTCGTGTCCGAGCTGGAGCAGGCAGCTTCGTGCCCCGTGTTCCCGGTGCTCAAGCGCCAGGACGAAAAGTGGGTGACCGAGCGACAGTACGACAACCCGAAGTTCGTGGAAGACGTTATCCGCGATGCGACGCTGGTGCTGCGCGGCGTCAAGGGCGTACTGGGCTTCTCGCTCGAAGTCGAGGCGCTCGAAAGCATCCACGCGCACAACGCCTGGGCGGCCCACCGCGAGAACTTCGCGTAGGAATCGCTACCCTGTATTACCAAGCGGCGGCATGTTTGGCATGCCGCCGCTTTTTGTATTCTGCTACGATGCGGCCATGAACCCATCGCGCACCTTGATCGTATTCCTGCTGTTTGCGTTGCCGTCCTTAGCTGAAGAGCCGGCGCAACCGCCTTCGGCCTTTGGCTTCGATGCGCCGCAAACGGCTGCGCCGCCGCCTCCGCAGGCGGAAGAGGCGGACCCCAACGCAGCGCCGGGCGAATCCGAGAA
The DNA here is from genome assembly GCA_016125095.1 of Candidatus Hydrogenedens sp. Classification (GTDB taxonomy): domain Bacteria; phylum Hydrogenedentota; class Hydrogenedentia; order Hydrogenedentales; family JAEUWI01; genus WGMK01. The sequence goes on from WGMK01000010.1 coordinate 157,550, forward strand.
GCCCTTCCATACCCTGTCGTTGCGGGCGCGGGTGTCCCAACTGATGCTCGCCACGATGGAAGGGCAGAAGCAGCCCAATGTGCAGGACATGGGTTACCTGCAGCGCTACACCCCTGCAGGGGCGATCATCGACCATAGCGTGCATCCGGACCTGGCGCAGGCCTATGTGGCCAAACTCAAGGGCGTGGAAAAAATCTCGGGCGTGCCCTTCTGGGTGGGCACCGATATCTACAAACTGACGCGCGCCGAGCGGACTTTGGCCAGCGCGTTTGTGCAAATCCCATCGCCCCTGGCGGCAGCCGCCGCGCGCGACGAGCCCACGCAGCGCAAACTGGGCCGGCTGATTGCAGACCACTTGACGGCGATGGGCTTCAACCTGCACCTCGGGCCGGCGCTTTCGCTCGCGCCTTCCATGCCGGGCGCCGCGCCCTCCATCGCCTATTTCGGCAGCGACCCCGCATTCGCTTCAGACTGTGGGACGCGCGTGCTGTCGGAGTTGATAGCCGGCGGTATCGATGCGGTGCCCATGGGCTTTCCGGGCGGCGCGTTCAACCGCGAACCACATGCACCTTCTGCGCTCGTGACTCCCGAGCCGCTACTCATGGAATCCGATCTGCTTCCCTTCGTGCGCGCCATCGAGACCGGCGTGCCGATCATGCATGTGGGCACGACGCTGGTACCCACTATCGACACAGCGGCGCGTCCGGCCTGCCTGAGCGACGCCGTGATGAAGACGCTGCTGCGCGACAAACTCGGCTTTCAGGGCGTGGTGATGGCGGGTCCGCTTGATGCGCCCGAGCTGGCCTCGCAATACGACCCGGCTGAGTCGGCGCTGCTAGCGCTTCGCAATGGTGCCGACCTGCTGTACTTCGAGACGCAGCCCTCGCTCGTCATGCGCGTGGTGGATAAGCTCGTCTCGGCGGTCGAACAGGGACTGCTTCCCGAGGCGACCATCAACGCCGCGCTCGAGCGCATTCTTGCGGCTAAGCTCGGCGTGGACGCCGCCAAGCGCCCGGTGCCCGACAGCGACAAGTCGCGCCAGCTGGAGAAGCGCAAAGACCTGCTGGAGGAAGTGCGCGACATCGAGCGGCGTTCCATCACGATTATTCAGAACAACGGCAACCTGCTGCCGCTCGAGCGGGTCGATGGTCCCATCGGGGTGACCGGGGTATTCAGCGTCGAGGCCTTCAAGGACCAGATGGAGGAGTACCTGAAGCCGATCTCGCAGCAGCCCATCAAGACCGCGCAATATGGCGGGCGGATTCCGGACTTCGAGATCGACCGTCTCACGCGGCATATCCGCGGCATCCGCACCGTGGTGGCGGTGCTGACGGACGACATCGAGCCGCAGGGCGGGCGCGAGTTGATACAAGGACTCAAGGCCAAGGGAGCCGCCGTCGTGCTCGTACTGCTCGGACACCCGGGCAATGCGCGCTTTTACCGCGAGGCTGACGCGATCGTGCTGGGCTATTGCGAGGCCGTGACGCATGCCATCACCCTGGAGTCGGTCGCGGAGGTCATCATGGGCGAGCCCCCGGTGACCGTGATGGGCGACGGTCCGGATTTTCATGTGAAGCGCGGCGAGGAGCGCACCTACGACCTCTTGGAAGTCTGCCGCGCGCCCGCCGGTATGCTGCCGGTCGCCATCGACGAACTCTACCGGGTTGGAAGGGCGGTGTCCTACAGTCCCGGCGACGCAGTAAAGAGCGCCGAGTGGCTATTTGGAGACGGCTCGCGGATCAAGAAGTCCACCGCCGTTCATGCCTTCGAAACCGCAGGCCGCTATCCCGTGACGCTCACCGTGACCGACCAGCACAAGAACGAGTCCTCGGGTACGTTCTACATGGTGGTCGAAGAGTAGGGGTCAAGGTCGCGGCGGGGACGGGCCATCGGCCGGCGCCAGCGGCTTGAAAGGAAAGCGCTTGTACTTCGGGGCAGGCCTCGCAGTTTCGTCGGTTTGCTCTGGCGTTACGGTCACGTTGGGCGGTGCGCTGCTCGATTTTGGCAGTGCCGCGCCCCAGGCTGCGGCCGGAGTCGGCTCTTGCGTGGCCTCGCCAAGGCGTTCGTAGATGATGTGCCGCCGGCCGCGGTACACCGCCCGGTAGTTCGCCGCAATGTAGGCTTCCGCCTCCGGAAACCGGTTCGCGGTGCCGCGGCCGCGGACGAACCCCGGCACATCCAGCATGCCCCGCAGCAGGAACCGCGGCTTGCTTGCGTCGAGCTCTTGCAGAAAATCGATCTTCAGGTTCTGGATGTAGTCCGTATCGACCGCGTGGAAAAAATGGAAGTAATAGATGTACTTCGTCGCAATACGCGCGTGGGCATAGAGCATGGCGTGCACCATGCCACCGCCGCCCCAATCCAGCGGCTGCACCAGGTCGCCCGGCTGTAGGTGTTCCTGCAAGAACTCGGCTACCTGATCCGGCCGGCCTTCCATCGGCACTTCCTTGCCGTGTTTGTACAAGGGTCGGAAGTGGTTGTAAGGCTGAAATTGCTGGAAGCACATGAGGAGCACCAAGAGCGCGGGCAGCAGGCGGCGCACCATGTCGGTCGAATAGGTGTAGGGCGCGAAGACCAGGCCCGCCGCCAGGCTCATCGCATATTCCATGGGCAGATAGTGATAGCGCCAGAAATTGCCGCTGACGGCCGGCACGGCGGCCAGCGCGACGATGACTCCTGCCAGCAGCATGATGATGCGGCGCTGCGCGTCATCGAAGCGGGGATTCGCGAATGCGGCCATCAGACCCACGAGGCCGATTAGGGTCCACTCGTACTGCAATGCGCCAAGAATACCGTTTATCATGTAGGTCAGCCGCATTTCGGGCGGGAGTACGCTTCGGTTGGCGGTGATCTGTCCGTAGTACTTGAGGTAGCCCGCCGTGTGCAGAAAGTCTTCCACAAGGCCGTTGTAAAGCAAATAGCCGAGAAAGCCGAGTAGCGGCAGCGCCATGCCCATGCCGGCCATCACGGCCATTGAAACCGTGCCCCGCAGTTTCTCGCCGAACCGGCCCTGTCCCGGTACAAGTTCCACCGCGAGATAAATGCAGATAAACGGGAGCACGAAGGCGAACTGGGGCTTGATGGTGGCGGCTGCGCCGATACAGAGTCCTGACAGCCACGCCCGCCATTGCGGATGCAGGCGTGGTAGTCCCGACGCGCAGGCAATACCGAGTCCGATAGGGATCAGCGCGATCAGTTCCCGCTGCAGGGTCCAGACCAACCCGTACGACAAGTGGAGGAAAACAAACAGCAAGGCCGCCGCCCATGCCGCGCGCAGTCCAAGCCGCCATAGGATGCCCACCGTGATTGCCATGATAGCGACCAGCACTGCGATCTCGGCGGTGCGGATGCCCAAGTCGTCCCAGCCGAAGAGGCGGCCGATCCACAGATACGACAAATAGGAACCCAGCAGGTTCATGTCGAAAAAGTCGCGCCAGGGAAGATAGCCGTAAGTATCCATGAGCCACGCCATGTATACCATCAGCGGCGTATCGCGCTCGTAGCGCCAGGTCAGTGTATCACGCAGCAGATCGATCAGGAGCCATGTGGAGGGGAGCAGCAGCAAGGCGTACACAACGAATACGCCAAGCCAATATTGTAAACGCGCGTTCAGCACGCGCTCCGTGCTCGAATCCTCCCCGGACATTCCCCTGAAATCCTCCCGCTGCACTTCCAGATACCTGCGCTCGCATTGTAGCGGCGGGCGTCACCTACGTCCAATTCCGGAACATTTCGCCAGAAAATAAAGTTGCGCCCGGAGCCGCAGGGCTCCGGGCGCAGTGGCTAGCGTGTGGGTTCTAACGGCGTCGAGCCATGAGTGCTCCGAGGGCGATGGTCGTGATGACCACGGCGCTGCCGCCGACCGGCAGGCCCGGCGTCGGGCCGACGGGGGCGGGGTCGAGGTCGTCGAACGACAGGGTGAAGTTCTGGCCGCTCTGCTGCACGACGACTTCTTCGTTCGCCACGTTCACGATGACCGTTGTAAAGCCTTCGTCGCCCGCGGGATCGGTCGTGTTCAGAATAGCGCCAGTATTCGGATTCACCAGCTGCACGCCTCCGGGAAGCCCGAAGCCCTCGCTGCCGTCGATGATCAGGTTGCCATCGGTCGTGATGCCCGCCACGCCGCCGCTGTAGTAGTCGCCGGCCTGCCCGACCAGGGCACTGTCAGTCGTCCAATCCAGCAGCAGCGTGTTGTTGTAGGCATCGATGAGCGCGGCGCCGCTGAAGGCCCGCAGTTCGCGCGCGTTGGAGTCCATCGCATACACCGTGTCGGTCGCGCCGTCGTAGGCCACGTGCGCCGAGAAGCCCGGTTTGGGATCGACCACGTTTGCCTTCGCGACCGGCTTGTTCACGACGGTCACGGGGGCTTGCCCGCCCGATTTCGCGGTCACATCGACGATGGCCAGTTCGCTGTTGGGAAACACGCCGGCGTCGATCAGCAGGAGTGTGGGCGAGAGGTAGACGGCGCTGTAATGATTGCGGTTCAGCGCAACCGCGGACGGGGCGAAGTTGGCTGGAGCGGTGACGTTGAAGCGGTAGATGTCGCCGGTATAGAGATCGCCGAATCCGCCGGCCCCCATCAGGGCTTCGGTGCCATCGGGAGACACCGCCAGGAACGAGGGGTCGCCTTCGTATCCCGTGGCGACGGAGGTGAAGCTGTCGACGTTCGGCGCCGTTTGCAGGAATACCGCATCGCCGTTGTAGATGATGAGTCTGCCGTCGGGCAGGCCGCCGCCCACGACGCCGTACTTGGCAGTTACCGGGAAATTGGAATAGACGGGAGCGGCCGAAGCGGCCGTGCAGGCCAAGGCGAGCGCTAGGCCAGAGAGCATAAACTTAGAAACACGAAACATTTTCGTATCCCCTTTCTGGTGTGTGAAATCGCAAAAAGAATCAACCAAAAGGGGAAAAGCAGGCAGGCGGCCCCAAGGGGCCGTAGCGCCCGGAGGCGCGTATTCCTGCGGCAACCTTTCCGCGAAGCTGCTGCACGATAGGCGTGGCTTGGTCTGTCTTCTGGCTTCCGGCTCAGCCTACTTGCCGCGCCTTCCCGCCTTTGCAGGCAGTGGCATTGTTGCGGCGTTCGTCCCCGGTTACAGCAGCGCGACTGCGACGGATTCCCACCGTCTTCCAGTTTCCAAGCGCACGGGTCTTAACGTTGTTCAATCAAGGGGTGTTGTTATTCGTTGCCGGGCCGCCCTCCCTGCCGCGTTCGTTGCGGCTGCGGCGAAGCATAACAGACCGATAGCGCGGCTGCCAAACGGTCAGGATTCGCCGTCTTCCGGGGCAGTGTCCGCTTCCTCGGGGGCCGTGTCCGCTTCCTCGGGAGCAGCCGAGTCTGTCGCGCCGTCGTCGATGTCCTCCTCCGGCACAATCAGCGACGGGATCGGCTCCAGCTTGAGAATCCGGGTCTCGCCCGCATTGAGCGCCAGCACGAACCCGTCCGTCTCCGGCCAGCCGATGGTCGGGTCGAGCAGGTCGGTTACCTTAAAGTAGCCCCCAAGATCGAGCGTGCGTTCGCCTACCTGGCGGCCGTGGATGGTGATGATGCCGTTGCCGAAATACGCCGTGTCGATGTAGCGGCCCGTGGTGGGCAGGAACAGGCTCGGCTGCTCGAGGATGCGCAGGATCTCGCGGAGCATCGCCGGCGTCATTCCCGGGTCGGCCAGAAAGACCGAGGTCCAGCCGGCCGAAAGCGTTTTAATGGCCAGGCTGCTTTTTTCCGTAGCCTCGTAGGCGCCAATCGTGTCGGCGTCCTCGTCGTCGATGTAGAAGAGCGGGGCCATCTTTTCCCGCAGCCCATAGGTCTCGTTCTCCCGAACCCAGCGGCCCTGCAACAGCATCCGCGATCCGCCGAGGGACTCGCCGTCGAACATCTTGACCTTGATACCCGTCAGTTCGGAAATCCGGCCCACAGCCGCCATGTCGCGGATGTATCCAGGCGCGTATTGCCAGATGACGGCCGAACGCTCGGCGGCGAACCGCTGGTGCATGCGTTCCAGATACTCGACCGAGAGGGAGAACGCATCGAGGAAGAAATACACGGGGGCTTCCGGTCCGCGTCCTTCAATGAAATCGCTGAAGAGCACATAGCGCACGGGCACGCCGGACTGCGCCGCGGCATCACGGCCGCCACGCAGCAGCGAGGTGTTGAGTTGTCCCGCCGAACGCTGGAACGCGCGGCTGTTCTCGTCGAGCACCACCACCACGCCGGGCTTGTCGAACGAGGCGGCATCGGGCGTGCCTTCGTCTTCCGGCGACGCTTCCGGGGTCAATCGGTATTCCGGGTTCACCTCGCAATAGGCTTGCTGCAGTTTCTCGAAATAGGCCCACTGTTCTTCATCATGCAGCCATCCCTCGGCATGCGGATCGGACCAGATGAGCCCGTGGCCCCGCGACGCGGCGAAGCCGAAGTTTCGGGCCTGCACGTTGTACACGTCGTCGGCGCGGAGTCCTTCGAGCCGCGTAATCGCGCCCGAGATGGGGTCGCGGGCCACGCCCGTACGCGTGTCGTCCAAGTGGAACCACAGCTTGCCGTGCAGCTTCGCGCTGTCTACAGGCCCCATCACCCCGCCCGTACCGCCGATACCACGATTCGCATACGAAACCGGCGAAATAAAACCATCGAACTCGCTGGTCAGCAGCCGCTCGAGGGCATGATGTCCCGACGCGTTCGAGGCCTCTTCGAGGCCATACCCGTAGCGCGTGAGAATCCAGGTCTTGTCGCCCACCGCCTCGCGCAGGGTCGTTGCGAAGTGAGCGAGCGTGTTCGCCATCATCTCGCTGTAGAACTGCTGGAAATCATGCAGCGGCGCGTCGGCCGGGGGATAGAGAAACGTCTTCGCCAGGCTTGCCACGTTCGGATACTCGGGCACCAGCGGCGCCGGCAGCGCGTCGCGTTTCCACGCCTGCGCCGTGGCGGTTTCTGAACCGTAACGCGTCACCAGCCACTCCCGGAATGCGGCCTCGCAACTCGGCGAACGGTCGTATCCGCCGGTATATTTCCAGGCCTGCTCTTCCAGTCCCGCGAGCGCGTACCCGGCAACGCGGTCGGCGTACTCGCTCTTGCCCACGGCCTCCGCAATGTACTTCGATTCCTGCGCGGCGTAGCGCTGCCACTCGGGAGAAGTCGGCGAGACCCACCGCTGCGAGGTCGCGGGGTCTTCCAGTACCGCTGTGGCGTTACGATCCAGCCAGCGCTCGGGCGGGTCCAGTCGCAGCTCGAGCACCACCCGGGCATGGGGGTCCTGCGCCACGACCTGGCCGATTTTTTCCAGTACACGCGACGCGTCCCACGGCTCCTGCCAGGTCAGGTTCGCGGGAAACATGTACAGGTGCAACTGATGCCGCCCGGCGATTTCTACCTGCGCCTCGAAGATCTTCCATTCTTCCGGGTTCCGCGGCGAGGCGTAGAACATCATCGGGGGCGCGGCCGGGTTAATCCAGGCGGGCTCATCGCTTTCAGTTTCCAGCATGCCCGCCGAATCCAGCTGCTGCTGCACCTCGGGCGGCAGCGGCGGCAGCGAGTCCGACACCGAAAGTCTCCCGAGCCACAAGCCCAAGCCGCCCGTCGCCACGGCCAGAAGCAGCAGCGCGAGCAGGTAGGTGGTCAGCGTGGGTTCTTTACCGAGCGCGCGACGCCACATAAGCGGTCATCTGCCGGAGCGGCTCGGCCTTGGGGCCGAAGGGTAGGAGTACTTCATGGGCTTCCTGGGTCAAGGTCTCTATCTGGCGCAGCGCTTCGTCTTCGGATTGTACCGTCACGAAGGTGCTCTTGTTTTCATCTTCTATCGGTTCGCGCGCATCGAGCACGTCATCGGAAATTTGAAACGCCAGCCCCAGCTTCGAGGCGAAGGCCGTCAATGCCTGCACCGTTTCCGGAGGCGCCTGCGCCAACAGGAGCGGCAATTGCACGGCCGCCACGAAGAGCGCGCCGGCCTTGTGCTCGTGCATTTCCTGCAGCTGCCGAATGGTCATCGGCGCGCCGCCTGCCGTCAGGTCGAGGTGCTGTCCGAATACGAGGCCGCGCGTGCCGATGGCAGTCGCCAAGACGCCGCAAAGCGCGCCGCCCTGCGGAAGCGCGGAGGCCCGGGCGAAGGCCTCGGCCAGCAATCCGTAGGACGCCAGCAGTGCCGTCTCTACGGAGTAGGCCTTGTGCAGCGGCTCCCGACCCCGCCGCTCCGTGGCGTCGTCCATGCACGGCAAATCATCCAGAATCAGGGACGCCGTGTGTACGCATTCCAAAGCGCAGGCGGCCTGGAGCGTGGCCTCGGCGGGTGCGTCGCACAGTTCGCCGATGCACAGCGACACAATGGGACGCAGCCGCTTGCCGGGCGAAAGCGCGGCGAAGCGCATGGCAGCGTGTATCTCCGCAGGCGGTTGTTCCGCCGCAGGGAGGAAGCGGTCGAGGGCCCGATCCACCGCGATGCGCCGGTCTTCCAGCAGGTGCGCCAGATCAACGGCCGCCATCGTGCCGCTCCCAGGTGTTGCGGGGATCGACGGGCGCCCCATGCTGCTCAAAACGCACCCATGCGCCGGTGTCGAAACCGAAGCCGGTACGTTCTTGTTCGTATATTTGCCGGGCGACAAGCGTCGCGCCGTTGTCTGCTTGGATTTGCACCACGTCCCCGGTACGCACCTCGGCGGTCCCCCCGCCCGGCGTCGTTATGGCTACGGCCAGATCTTCCTCGGGACAGTACCAATTTGCCAGCGAAACGCTCAACTTTCCGGGCGTTGGCGGCAGGCAGGCCTCCGGCGCCATCGGACTCCACGCGGCACCGTCGCGCATCTCGGACGGGTACCAGCCGTTGCTCGGCAAGGTAAGCGGCGGGCAAAACGCCGGCGACGCGGACACGAGGTGTTGAAAGCCGCCACGAAGCTGGCCGCTGCGGACACGCGCCCTGCGGAGCCCCAGTCCCTCGGGAAGAAAGGCCAGGTTGGAGGCCCACCCGCGCATCTGTGCCAGCACGAGGTCGGGCCTCTGGGCGCGTAGCGCCGCCCCCATCACGCGCACCTCGCACCAGGCAAGCCGGGGCAACTGCCTCAGAATCAGCCCAGCAGGCCAATTCAACAGCAGGCAGCGCCAGCGGTTGCGTTCGTTCAGGTGGTGTTTGCGCGCCGAAGCCTGGCCCAGGGTGGCGCTGAACTTGTGCCGAACGCAGGCCGCCGGACTCGACACGCAGCGCCAGCCCGCGTTCCAGAAGCGGAGGCAGAGGTCCAGGTCGTCGTAATAAATGTCGTACACGGGGGAGAGGTTGCCGCAGGCACGGAGCGCCTCGGCCCGCAAGAACATAGCGCCGCCGCAGACTCCGGCAACTTCGTTCTCCGCGTGCCAGGCCGTTCCATCGGCCCGGCCCACGCCGATATCCCAGGCGGCCCCCACGGAAGACAGGCGCAGCCCTACCGAATTGAGTACTGAGGGCGTGTCGAACAAGAGCATCCGCGGCGCCAGCGCGGCGCAGTCGGGGGCACGCTCGCCGTGTTCCACCAGCAGCCGCAGGGCGTCGGGCGCGATCGCCGTGTCGTTGTTCAGCAGAAAGATGTAGTCCGCACCTTCCGCCAGCGCACGCTCGATGCCGTAGGCGTTGCCGCCACCCCAGCCCAGGTTCTGCGGGCAGGCCCAGACTTCACAGTGCGCATCGCCGCCGAAATGCGCCTCGAACCATGCTACCGAATCGTCCGTGCTTGCATTGTCGAGCAGGATCGCGTTGAAATGGACATAGTCGGAAGCCAGCAGCGACGCGAAGCAGTCCTGCAGATGCGGCCGCCCGTTCCAGTTGATGACGAGCACATAAACCTTCGGCGCATTCATGGCGTCCGAGTATAGCAGCGCGCCGTTCGCGGGTGACACGGCGCCGCCGGGAGTTTTTTCATGAGTCTATTGCGCGCGATTCTCTGCGTTCTGCTGCCGCCCCTGGCGGTGCTGGACAAGGGCTGCGGTTCGTTTTTCATCGTCCTCGTGCTCACGTGCCTCGGCTGGGTGCCCGGCATTATCGGCGCCATGGTCATTGCTACGCGGGACGACTATTAGCCGGTTTTGCTGGTGGTGTTTCAGCCGTAGCCCGGCGTATACTCTGCCGTAGACCCGGACGGGGAGTGGCACTGACTCCGGGTAGGCCGGACTGCAAGGGGCAGACGGCAGCGTGGGAGCCGGGTCGTAGAGGCCGAGCTACAAGGAGAGAAGAGATCATGGATATTATTGCACTGGTTCTTGAAGTATTGTCGCAGTTGACCTCGCTGGCGCAGTTGCTGGAAGTCCTGCTGGGCATCCTGCGCGCGCTGGGCCTTGCGGTCTGAGCAAGCCCTGAACCAATCGATTTTCAGGCCCGGCTGCCGCGATGGCAGCCGGGCCGCTTTCATTTTGCCGCGCCGGTTGATTAGGGTGGCGGGGGAGGAGATACCGCCATGCACCATACATTCCGCCTCATCCTCGCCTGTGCGCTTGCCGCAGGGTTGCAAGCATCCGCTGAAGCCCCGCGCGTGGCGGGCTACCAGGGCATCTGGTTCACGCTCGGCCAGAAGGGCGAGTACGGCGACAAGTACTCCGGCGGCCTGGGCACCTACACCGCCAAGCACAAGCCCATCGCCGTATATGCGCCCGAGGCGAAAAAGACCTTCTTCACCTACGGCGGGGCGAAGGACGGCAAGCGGCACCTGCTTATCATGGCATCGTACTACGATCATGAACGCGGCGTGGTGCCGCAGCCGGTGGTCGTGCTCGACAAGCAGGGTGTGAACGACCCCCACGACAACGCGAGCATCGCCCTGGACGATACCGGACACGTGTGGATATTCGTCAGCGGGCGGGGCCGCTCCCGCCCCGGCTTCAAGTTCCGGAGCGTGGAGCCCTACAGCATCGATGCCTTTGAGCAGATCAGCGAGGAAGAGATGACCTACCCGCAGCCGTGGTGGATTCCCGGCCGGGGCTTCATCCACATGTTCACCAAGTACACCGCCGGCCGCGAGCTGTACTTCGAGACCAGCCCGGACGGCGTGACTTGGTCCGAGGACCACAAGTTCGCGGCGATGGGCGGGCATTACCAGAACAGCCGCGTAAAGGATGGGGTGGTCTTCACCGCCTTCAACATGCATCCGGGCGGTAGCGTCGACAAACGGACGAATCTTTATTTTCTTCAGTCACGCGACTTCGGGGAGTCGTGGCAGACGATTGACGGCGAGACGGTCGACCTGCCCCTGACGGACCCCAACGGTCCGGGGCTCGTGCGCGACTACCGCGCCGAAGGGCGCCTCGTATACATGAAAGACATCGAGTTCGACGAGGCGGGGAACCCGGTCATCCTCATCGTCACCAGCGGCCACCACATGCCCGGACCCGAAGCCGAGCCGCGACGTTTCGAACTGGTCCGTTGGGATGGCGCGCAGTGGGTGTACTCGGCCGCCGCGCCCGCGCATCACAACTACGACATGGGGTCACTTTATCTCGAGCGCCCCGACTTGTGGCGCATCATCGCCCCCACGGAAATCGGCCCGCAGCGCTGGGGCGCAGGCGGCGAAATGGCGCTGTGGGAAAGCATCAATCATGGCGCGGACTGGACCAAGGTGCGCGATATCACGAACGACAGTCCGCTCAATCATACCTACGCCCGCAAGCCCTTGAACGCGCAGGACGACTTTTACGCCCTCTGGGCCGATGGCCACACCGAGACCGAGTCGCCTTCGCACCTGTACTTCACCAACCACGACGGTACCGCCGTGTGGCAATTGCCGTATACCATGGACGCAGCGTTCGCGGTTCCGGAACGCGTGTTGTCCGCGCCGGCCTCAAAGGAGTAATTCGCACCATGCCGTTCAAGCGTTCGCTCGCCGCCCTGCTGGCCGTACTGCTGCCTGTTCACACCGTGTATGCCGATGCCGCGCTGCCAGCCTTGTTCTGGCAAGCTGCCGCCGCGCAAACCGAAGGCGAGGGCGACGGGGGAACGACGGAGGGCGAGGGCAGCGGTGCCGAGGGCGAGGGTGAAGTTACCCCCACTTGTGAGCTGCAGGAGTTCAGCTTGGTGCTTCCCATCTCCGGGGGGACCTGGTTCTTCACCGATACCGCATCGGGACTCGAACTGCCCCTGCTGGCCACGGCCGACTGCGAAGAGGATGTCGTGTCGGTCGCGTTCTCGGTGCGTCAGGCAGTCGGCGGCACCACGACCATCGGCTCCGACACGACGCCCCCCTACGAGCAGAACCTCAGTAGCTTGTTTTCACCGCCGTTGGACCAGACCCTGACCTTCACCGCCCGCGCCACGACGCTTTCAAACCCCGATACCGTGACGCGCGCCGACGCGACGCTCGACTTCCGCTCCATCACGGCGACGGAGGACAGCGACTTCAACGGCCTGCCCGATACGCCCTTCGTCACGCTGAACAAGGAAGACGACCGGTGGCTGTCGCGCGTGCTGCTCGAGGGCGAGGACGCCCAGGCGGTAACGTGGATGCGCACCTTCTACGGCAACAGCATCAGCGCGCTGGATACACCCCTCGATACGATTCAACTCGCGCTCACCAGTCCAGAAACTCCCGGGCAGCAGGTCATCGCGTCTTTCCATCCGGCGCTCGTGGGCAGCAACGAAATCGCCATCTTCGTGGTGCGTTTCGCGCCCACGCTCCGGAATCTCGTCGGCGGCAGCGAGGCGCTCGAGTTCGCCCGCGAACCGGGCGGCACCTTGCGCGGAACCGGGCAATACGTGCTGGTCAGCATCCTGGTGTCCAGCAACAGCGGCGCGAGTTTCTCGGAAATCACCCAGTCGCGACTTACGGCCAACCCGGTGACGCTCACCCTCGACGGCCTTCCGCTGGACGATGCCCGCCAATACAGCCTCGCGCGGCACGCGATGCAATTGAGCAACCTGGGCGCGGGACTGGGCATCTATGCGGCGACCGGCGCATGGCGCAGCGTCTCCACCCAGTCCACCGACTACGCCGATGACGCCATCACCGCGACCATCGTGCAGCCCGGCATCTACGCGCCGTATTTCCTCATCGAGGAAGGCGAGTTCTGCCCGCTCGGCGTGTGCGCCCCGCCCGCCATCGTGGGCGAGATTCTGGCGATACTCGCGTTCTTCATCTTGAGTCTCGTGCCGGGCGGTGTGGGGGGCGGCGACTCGCCCTGTTTCATTGCGACCGCTGCCTACGGCACACCGCTGGCCGAGGAAATCGACGTGCTCCGGCAGTTCCGCGATTCCGTGCTGCTGGAATCCGGATTCGGATCGGCCCTCGTGGATACCTACTACCATTGGAGTCCACCCATCGCCGATGCGGTCGCGCGTTCGCCGTGGCTGGCCGCCGCCGTGCGCTGTGTGCTGTTCTTCGCCGTGGCTTTGGCGCGTGTCGGGATGGCGTCGCCCGGCGGGGTGGCCCTCGGACTTACAGCCGCAGCGGCACTGTGGATGGCCGCGCGGCGGCGGAAGGGTGTCAGCCGGTCCCGGTAATCAGTACCTTGCTGCCGACCGATAGCCGCGCGAAGGCCTCGATGACGTCGTTGTTGTACAGCCGTATGCAGCCATGCGACGAGGGCGTACCAATGAGCGCCTCGCCGTTCGTGCCGTGGATGTAAATGAACCGCGCCTTGGAATCGACATTCACGCCACTGGCCGCCGTACCCTTGTTCTTGCCGGGTTCGAGTCCGTCCAGCCAGAGCACGCGCGTGAGCACCATGTCCTCGGTCACGTCGTCGCCCGGCTTCCAGATTTCCTTCGTGGCGGCGCGCGAGCGGAACACCTGCCCCCACGGCGCGCCCTCGCCGAATTTCTGCGCCACCTGATGCCAGCCCAGCGGGGTCTTCTGGCTCCCCGCCTCGCTGCCCGCCCCGGCAGCAGCCGTCGCGCAGGCTACCTGCCATACCGCCTCGCCATTTTCTATCAGGAAGAAACGCTGGCGGTCGACATCGACCCATGCGGCCAGCGCCTCGCCGACTTCATCCTTCCAGCGGGCACTGCTGAGCACCGCGCGCTCTTCGCTGGTTAGCGCTGCGGCCGCGGCATGCTGACTGCGTACACTCACACTTACTCCTTCCGGCGCGTTCACTTCGACGGGGAGGCCCGTCGTTGCGGTGATCGCGTAGCCTACGCCCGGTACATGGTGCGCTGTTATTGTTCCCGCAGGCAGCGGCAGCGTCAAGTGCAGTTCGGATAGCCCGCTTACAGCGGGCGGACTCACCCCCGCCCGCGACCACGCGGCACCTGCAGGATACAAGCCCAGCACGCACTCCGGCAGTAGGCAGAGCACTGCGGGCGAGCCCTTGAGTTGTAGCAATTGCGCGTAGCCGAAATTCGCCGCGCCATTGCGGAAGGCAGCCTCGATCAGCAGCGGCCGCAGCGGAGCGGGACACGTAGCCGCCTCGCGCTGCAGATACTCGAGCACGGGGCCCCGCTGCTCTGCGGGCACGAGGCCGAAATAGAGCATCATCAGGTTCGCCGGATACGAGATCGGGCCGCCGGGCTGGGCGGCATAGAGCGTTCCTGCCAGGCAGTCCTTTCTCAGCGCGCCGATGATCTTGCCGTAGCGTTCCCGGGCGGCCGTCTGCTGGTCGGCATCGAGGAAGCCGTCCAGCAGCACCCACGCCCCGGCATACCAGGCGCTGGCAGCGGTGGTCCCGAGGGTGAGCCCCTCGACAGGCTCGACCCCTTGCAGCAGGCCTTGCGCGTCGGCAGCACTACCCACCGACTCCAGCAGTTCGCGCGCAATCCGGGCCTCGCGCTTCACCGGGCTGCCGTTATGCAGGGCGAATTGCCAGAGATGCATCGGCAGGGTCAGCGCGCCTCCGTGGTCCGAAGCATCCTTTGCCGACGTGATCCGCTCAAGGGCGGCCTCCCAGGCCTGCGAGCCGCCGCTGTACCACCACTGCGCCCGCGCACGGTATACCCCGCCCAGATCGTCGGCCGCATCAGCGGTCCGGTTCTCCTCGGCCGATTTCCAAAGCGCGTCAAGTTCGGCGTCGTTGGTGCGGAAAGTGGCGGAAGGCGCGGCGGATAGCAGTCCGACCAGCGCCAGAACTACAGAAGCGGTCATGCGGGGTCTCCTTGGATGCCGGGAGTATAACGCAGGGGTGGACTCCCCTTTCACGCCCGCTTGCGCCGCGCCGCTGCGGCCCCGCATCATGCCGCGCATGGAACACGATCACGAGCATTACATGCGCTTGGCCATCGCGGCTGCCCGAGAGGCCGAAGCGCTGGGTGATATCCCCATTGGCTGCGTCATCGCAATCGACGACACAGTCATCGCGACGGCCTTCAACCGGCGGGAAATCGATCAGGATCCGCTGGCACATGCGGAGATGCTGGCGATTCACGCGGCCGCCAAGGCTACGGGGTCTTGGCGGCTCGAGCGTGCACGGCTGTATGTCACCCTCGAACCCTGCCCGATGTGTGCGGGCGCAATCATCCTGTCGCGCATCGAGGAAGTGTACTTCGGCGCCTCGGACCCCAAGGCAGGCTGTTGCGGTTCGCTCATGGACCTGTTGTCCGATACCCGCTTCAATCACCAGCCGCAGGTACAGGCAGGGCTGCTCGGGGAAGAATGCGGGGCCATGCTCACGGCATTCTTCCGCAGCGTGCGCGCGCGGAAAAAAGCGGACAGGAACCCCGAGGCGTAAACGGCTATTCGGCCGCCGGCGGTGCCGGTAGCGGCGCGGGCGGCGGCGGAGTATCGGACGGTGGCGGGGCAGCACCCTTCGGCGGATTGCGCGTCAGTTGCACCTTCTCAAACGTGAAGACCGCCTCCAGCTGCGGGAAGTCCTTCGGCAGCTTTTCGCGCAGCAGTGTCGTAAACGCCATGCCCGCAGGAATCGTGGTGTTCCAAAGGCGTCTCGGCTCGGGCATCTGCCGCACTTCCGGCATGATTTCCAGCCCCACCTCGAGCTTCTTCGCAAAGTCCTCCAGCACCGCCACCACGTCCTGGTTCGCGATCTGCAGTTCTTCTTCCGTGACAGGCTTGCCCAGGTTCTTCGCCAGCGTCAAGCTGATTTCGCCCTGGCCGCCCCCCGGTCCATCCGCCCCGGCGCCATTCTTCCCCAGCGTCACGTCTTCCGGGCGCAGGTTGTCGTAGATGATATCCGTTACCATCTTGCGCGGTATCTGCAACGGGTCTACCCCCGGTACGATCTGCACCTCGACGATCGAGGGCGTCGCCCGGACCACCTGCACATTCGTCATGACCTTGCCGTCCACCAGTTTTATCGTGTCGCCCGTGGCGGGCTCCGGCGCGCTGGCGTCGGCATCGGGAGGGGGAGGCGGAGCATCGCCTGGCGGGGGACCCGGAGGCGCATCGGCGGGCGGCGGCGCGGCTGCCTCTTGCGCAAGGCCTGCGCCGCAGCAGAACAACAGTGTCATGATCAGCCCGAGTCGCCAGTAATACATCATGTTGGCCCCGCCATTGCGCGGCGGCGTATCAGCCCCCGACACGTCTTCATTCTAGGGGCGATGCCCCTGCAGTTCAACCCTTGCCCCTCGGCGTACCCCCCTGTTACGATGGCCCTTGGAGGGCACCATTTTGGCACGGAGTGTATTAATCGCCACCGAGGATTCCGGGCTTTACGCCGTCTTGAGCGCCGAGATCGAGGCGCTCGGGTTCGAGGTGCACTGGGCCACCGATGGGCACGACGCCCTGGAAATTGCGCTCGGTGAATCCCCTTGCGTAGTTTTCACCGATGTCACGCTGGCGGTGTTCAACGGCATGGAGCTTTGCGAACACCTGCGCGCCGACCCCCTCGTGCCGCGCGAATTGCCCATTTACCTGCTCTCCGACGACGCGCTCGAGCCGCATGCGCTGGAGCGTGTCGGCGTGACGGGCGTGTTTCCCAAAACACACGGCGGCGATGCCCTGCGCGAACTGGTGGTCTCGGCGGCTGAAGCGGTTCCCGAGTTGCCTGCCGATTGAGCGGCCCTGCGGCGCGCCACTGTTAGAATCGCTCCAATCCTGCTATGCTGGTTCCAGCAGTAAACGGAAGCACCAAGTAGTTCCGCGGGCGTTATCGGGTGGTGCACACGCGGACGGAACGAGGGAGGCTGAACAAAATGAGAAGCGTTAACCGAATTGCCGCTACCTGCTGTGCCGCGTGTGTGATGATGGCAGGCAGCGCACAAGCGCAGTACCTGTGGGATGCCCCGGAACTCAAGGGCGATCTCCCGTTTATTCAGTCGTGCCCGTCCACCGCCGAGTTCGGCCAGACGCCCCTCGACCCCGAGGCCACCTCCGGCTTCACCGCAGTGGAAAGCTCGGACGAAGTGGTGCTGCATACCGACAACTTCACCGCGTTGTCCGGTCCCATTGTGGCCATGCGCTGGTGGGGCACGTATTTCGACGATAGTTTCGTCACCGGCCCCGGGCCATGCACGCGCACGGGCGTGACCTTTGTGGTCAAGTTCTTTGAGGACAATGGCGGCGCTCCCGGCCGTGAGGTGACCTCGCTCAGCGGCGTTCTCGCGCCCACGGCCGCGTATGCGGACGGCGAGCAGAACTTCTCGCGGTTCAACGCCATTCTCGATCCCCCGGTCCATCTGCCCCAGGGCGGATGGGTGAGCGTGCAGGGCCAGACGCGCGACTCCTCGTCGGAATCGAAGTGCAACTTCTACTGGGTGAAATCTGGCGAAGGCGATTCCTTCGCGTTCCGGCACGTGTTTACGAATAACACCACCGTGAGCACCAACTACGACTTGGCGTTCTGTCTGGTGACGGACCCCACCCTGGTAATCGAAGGCGAAGGCGCCACCGACGGCGAAGGCGCGGCGGACGGTGAAGGCGCGACTGAGGGCACGGTGGATGGGGAAGGCGCCGTGGATGGCGAGGGCGCCATCGAGGGCGAAGGATCCCCCGAAGGCAATCCCGGCGGCGAGGGCGAGGTCGAGATGATTGAAGATCGCTTGCTTGAGACCCTGCTGCAGAACTTCCTCGGCGTGGATACCGAGACCGATCGCGGGCTGACGCTCGCCGAGATACAGGCGGTGCTGCCGGGCTTCCCCGGATTCGGCATAACACAACTCGACCGCAACGGCGATCTCAAGGTCTCCGTCTGGGAGATTCTGGAATATCGCGGCGGCGGCGTGCTGCACCGCGCGGACATCAATGGCGACGAGCAATTGAGCCTCAGCGAGATTCTGCGGCTCGTACAGTTCCATAACGCGGGCGGTTACATCTGCGACAACGCCGGCGAGGACGGCTACGGGCCGGATCTCTCCAAGGGCGTGCCGCAGACCTGTTCGGTCCACACGGCGGACACCGCCGTCGATGGCGCGATCGACATGAGCGAACTGCTGCGTGCGATTCAGTTCTACAACGCGGGCGGTTACCGCGAATGCGATAACACCGAGGACGGATTCTGCCCCGGCGCGGCCTGAGCTTATGCCGGAACATAAACAACGTGGGAGGTTGGTCATGTCGGAGCAGCAGGGCGCTTCGCGCCGGGATTTCATGAAGTCGGCCGCCGCGGGCGCCGCGGTGTTCGCTATCGGTCAGCAGCGTGCCGAGGCCGCCTCGGGCGATGTCATCCGGGTCGGCCTTATCGGCTCGGGACGCCGCGGCAACGGTGCCGTGCGTAATTGCTTCGATGCCTCGCCCGATGTGCGTCTGGTGGCGCAGTGCGATCTCTTTGAGGATCAGTTGGCCGACAGCCGCACCAAGCTCGCCACGCTGGGCGACCGCTATCAGGTAACCGACGAGACCGCCTTCCACGGCTTCGGCGGTTACAAGCAAGTGCTCGCCGCCGATGTGGACATGGTGATTCTCGCCACGCCGCCGGCCTACCGCGCGCTCACCCTGCGCGCCGCCATCGAGGCGGGCAAGCACGTGTTCATGGAGAAGCCTGCGGGCGTCGATCCGCAGCAGGTGAAGAGCGTCATCGAGTCCGGCGAAATGGCGAAGGCCAAGGGCCTGTCCATTGTCGCGGGCACCCAGCGCCGCCACCAGGCCGCCTACATCGAGACCATCAAGGCCATCCACGACGGCGGCCTGGGCGATATCGTCTCGGCGGCCTGCTACTGGGTGGGCGACTACGGCTACTACCCCGGCATCCCGCGTCAGGACGGCTGGAGCGACATGGAGTACCACAACCGCAACTGGAACTACTTCACCTGGCTTTCCGGCGACCACATCGTCGAGCAGCACGTGCACAATATCGACATCATGAACTGGGTGCTCGGCGCGCACCCGGTGAGCGCCGTGGGCCTCGGCGGCCGCGCCCAGCGCACCGCCCCCGAGTTCGGCCATATCTACGATCACTTCAGCGTCGAGTTCGAATACCCCGGCGGCATCCGCGTGCAGAGCCTCTGCCGGCAGAACAGCGACACCTACTCCCGCGTCGCCGAATACGTCGCGGGCACCAAGGGCACCTCCGACTGCCGTTCGCACATCAAGGGCAGCAAGTTCCGCTACAAGGCCGACAACGACGTCGACCCCTACGTGCAGGAACACCGCGACCTCATCGCCGCCATTCAGAACAACGAGCCGATCAACAAGGCGCGCGACGTGGCGGAAAGCACCATGGCCGCCATCATCGGCCGCATGTCGGCCTATTCCGGCCAGGAAGTGCAATGGGACTGGGCCATGAACGAGTCCAAGCTCGACCTCGCCCCGCCCACCTACCAGTTCGGCGACCTGCCCCCCGTGGAAGTCGCCGTGCCCGGCGTAACGCCGCTGGTGTAAGCGGGGGATGAAATAGGACGCATGGGACCGAGGGGACAGATGGGGAAACCATTTGTCCTATGTGTCCTATAGGTCCTATCTACGCCCCCGCCAAATCCCGCCGCACGCGCGCTTCTATCCGCGCCGCGGCGGCGTCCCAGGTCCATTCGTTTTCGACCCATTCGCGGCCTGCGCGGCCCATGGTTTCCAACCGGGCAGGGTTTTCTAGCAGCGCGGCCAACGTCGCGGCCAGCCCGTCCGCATCGTCATTGGGCACGATCATGCCGGTCTCGCCGTGGCGCACGATTTCCGGGAAGGCGAACCGGTCCGGCGCGACGCAGGGCACGCCGCAGTGCTGGGCCTCGAGTACCACAATGCCGAAGGGCTCGTATTCGCTCATGATGCAGAACACCGACGCCGCCGCGAATTCGCGCAGCAGGGCCTCTTGTCCGCCCGGGGCCTTGCGGTCGATGCGGCCGACCACTTCGATGCCGGGCTCGCGGATACCGGGATCGCAGCCCACGATCCGCAGGGTGGCGTTGGGCAGGGTGCGGCGCACGCGGCGCACGGCCTCGACGATCAGCGGCCCGCCTTTGCGCTCGAACTCGCCGCCGACGAAGAGCACGCGCTGCTGCCCGTAGTCCTCGTGCGGCAAGGGCGTGATGCTGTAGTTGGGGCCCGCGCCGCCCACCACCACGCGGTCTTCGGGGATGCCGTAGTCGCCGCGTACCGAGCGCGCGGTCCATTGCGATCGCGGAAACACGGCCGCGCAGTCCTCGAAGATGGCGCGCTGATAGCCGATGACCTGCTGCTTCTTGGCCTCGCTGAAGCGCGCGAATTCCCACGCGCCCGCGCTTGCCACCTGGGCCGACGTCGCGTCCATGTAGCAATACAGGGGCACATCGACGCGCGGGTGATAGGTGGTGCCGTACATCAGCACGGCATTGAATCCGGGGTGCGTTGCGGCAATGGCCTGCGCGCGCTGCGTGTTGCGCGCCCACGACCACGCCGACCAGCGGTAGGCGGCTTCGATGCCGAGGCGGTCGAGTTTGCGCATCACGCGTACGGGCAGCAAGCCGCGCGAGAAGGGGTCGGTCCAGCCAAGTACATTCGCCTTGGCATGCACGCAGCCGCGTCGTTCCAACGCGCGGAACAGGCCCCGTGCGGAGCCGCTGAAGGGGCGGTCGCCATCGGGGTCGCCCGCGCAGAGCAGCAGCAGTCGCACTTCCGGCCCGGCGTCTGCGCCCATGCGGCTAGTGCGCATCCGCCGTGCGGGCGACCTGGGCGGCGGTAATCACCCGCCGCTGCACTTCGCGCACCGGCGGCATCGTGTCGAGCCAATTGTGGATGCCGTACGTGGCGGCCAGCGAAAGCAGCAGGAAGTGCTCCATGCCGGCATCGACCACCGAGAAGGTGAGGGCGATCGAGGTATAGGCCGCGATCGCCAGCGCCATGTTGGCCAGGCCTGTGCCGGGCGCGCGGCGTGCTACACGGAGCGCATAGTACATGGAGCCGATCCACCAGAGGTATTGGGCCAGCGTACCCAGGATGCCGCCCTTGAGCAGTTCAATCAGCAGCTGCGAGTCCGTCGCGCGCCCCTCGATGCGGCCATGGCCGAAGCCGCTGTGCCCCAGCCCGAAGCGGTTGAGGATGATGCTCTTGTATTCGTGGATGGCGTCGAGGCGGTATTGGAACGAATCGATGCGCTCCGTGCTGATGCCCGCGAACTTGCCGATAGCGGTGTAGCTGAGTTCCCAGCCCATGAACATGAAGGTCATCCAGACGAATCCGATGGTAGGCAGCACATAGGCGGCCAGCGGGAAACGCCGCATGATCAGGTACAGGCCCGAGATAAGCGCCAGCATGATGCACGGGCTTACCGACTGGCTCAGCAGCAACCCGAACAGGGGTATCAGGAACACATAGTTGCCGTAAGGGCCGAATAGCCGCACGAGGTCTTTCCGCACGATGAACAGCGCGAAGAAGGT
Organism: Candidatus Hydrogenedens sp.; assembly: GCA_016125095.1. GTDB lineage: Bacteria > Hydrogenedentota > Hydrogenedentia > Hydrogenedentales > JAEUWI01 > WGMK01. Next base: position 179,155 of record WGMK01000010.1, read on the forward strand.
ACACACCGCGAAGAATCGCGCCAGCGCCAGCGCGTGGTAGAAGAACAGGATGGGCCGGTAGAAGTTGCCACGAATGTGCTGCTGGAAGACGTGCTGGAAATAGCCGTAGGTCGTGGTGTGAATCTGCGGGCTCATGCGGAATTCCCACAGCGCCCCGGGCACATAGGCCGCACCCAGCAAGACGAGGCAGATGAGAAAGGTCTTGAGTCCGCCCGGCGTGCCCAGGTGGATGCGCGCCAGCATGATGGGCAGCACGCGGTTCAGGAACAAGCCGAAGGCCTCGGAAATCGCGAAGCGCACGCCGTTGTCGTTCACATAGGCCGACATGAACGAGGCCTGCATGGCCGCGAAAAAAATCAGGTCGAAGGGGGTCAGTTTGAACTTGTCGAAGGCCTCCGGCCGGAACAGGATGGTGCCCAGCAGGATGCCGATGACCGGCGCGTTCTCTTTCGACAAGTCGGGCACGCCGGGCAGGTTCAGCACGCCCGCCTCGCCCGCGGGCAGAAACATGAGCCCGATGAGATAGGCCAGCGAGAAACCGCGGGCCGCGTTGCGGTCCATCATCAGCAGCATGGCCACGGGGATATAGGCGAACAGTGCTGCCCAGTAGGGAATCATCGCGCCGGCTCAGCTTTCACGGGAGTCGCCCGCCGGCTTCGCGCGCGCAGGCCCGGGGTGCGAAAGCCCCAGCAGTTCCCGCGCGAGAATGCGGAAGAACATGGTGTCTTCGAGCAGGTAGCGCCGCCACAGCCGGCGCGGCTCCTGCACCAGCCGCCACAGCCACTCCAGGCCGCATTCCTGCACCCAGGCGGGGGCGCGCTTAATCTTGCCGGAGACGAAATCGATGGCGGCGCCGACTCCCATGCACACGGGCACCCCGAGCGCCTCGTAGTTCGCCTCGAGCCAGATTTCCTGCTTGGGGCATCCCAGCGCCACGAAGCAGATGTCGGGCTTCGCCTCGCGCACGGCCGCTATCGCGCGGGCGTTCTCTTCGGGGTTCGTCTCGAAACCCATCGGCGGGGAATACAGCCCGGCGATCTTCAGGCCCGGGTAGTCGGCGCACAGCTTTTCCGCGGCGCGCTCGGCGGAGCCGTCCATCGCGCCGAAGAGAAACACGCGGTAGCCCTTCTTCGCCGCGAAGGCGCAGATGCGCGGCAGCATGTCCGAGCCGCTCAGCTTTTCTTTCAGCGGCTTGCCCGCCAGTGCGGACGCCCACATCAGCGGCGTGCCGTCCGGAAGCCACAGGAAGGCCCGGCGGTACGCCACGCTGAACGCGGCATTGCGGTGATAGGTGCACACAAGGTTGACGTTCGGGGTGACCACATAGCCCGGCAGCCCCGCCGCGATGCGCTCTTCCAGCGCCGCGCACATCTCTTCAAACGTCACCCGCGAAATGGGCAGCGAGAATATCTCGACCTGCTCCGGCATGATTCCCTGTCCGACCTCCCATGGGCAGCGCCTAAGGCTGGCGCTCGCCCAGCAATTTTGCAGGAATTCCCCCCACGATTGCATTGTCGGGAAAATTCTGGTTCACAACACTGTTCGCCGCCACCACCACGCCGTTGCCCAGCGTGACGCCCTTGCACACAATCACGCCGCGGCCAATCCAGCAATCCTCGCCGAGCGCAAGCGGCGCGGCGTCGTGCGGCTGGTCGTGCACATACGCCCCCTGCCGCGCGCCATGGTTCGCGTCGCGGATGCTCGAGTATTCTCCAATCATCGTATGGCTACCGATGCGGACACTCCTGTAAGCGACAATCATTACCCCGTCGTTAATGGTCACCTGACGCCCGATTTCGATCCGGGCGCCGTCGTAGGTCTCGAAAAATACATGCCTTCCGATGCGCGAGCCCGGGCCGATATCGACCAGGCCTTCGCCCTCGACGGTGATTAGACCGACGAACTGCACGCCGAGTGCCACCCGTCCGCGGAGCAGCGACCGCGCCCAGCATTCGAAGGCGAAACGCCGCAGCCGAATCGCCACCGGCTCCACCGTCCAGAGTACGCACCCGATGCCGTGGGCGAGTGTCGAGCGGATGGCCCGCAACAACTCGCGCGCGGTCATTGCGGCGTTCCCGACTGTGAGTGAACCCGGGACGCCTGCCGCGCCATGGACGTTAGTGCGTGGTTGCGCGCTGGTGGCCGCGGTCTTGCGCGTAGTACTGGCTGATGTTCCGGCGCATGTAGCCGCCCGGCGCGTGGCGCACGGCGTTAACCACGATGCCCAGCACATTGCCGCGCGATTCCGTCAGCACCCGCAGCGTGCGGCGCAGCATGCCGAAGCTGGACACGCCCGCGCCGGAAACCACCACGATGGCATCGCAGATGGGGGCGAGCAGTTTCGCCTCCGACATCAGCAGCGAGGCCGGCGTATCGATGATGATCTGGTCGAACACCTCTTCTGCGCCCGCCAGGAAATCTTCCATCTCGCGCGAGGCGATACGCTCGATCAGCCCGTTGCTGCGCAGTCCCGGCCCGATAACGTGCAGATTCGCGTGCGGCGTCTTGCGCGCGGGATCGTGTGGCACGTCCTCGCCCAGCAGCAGTTCCGCAAGGCCCGCGCCCGGCGTCAGGCCGAAGCGTTCCTCGACCGACGGCGTGCGGGAATCGACGTCCACCAGCAGCACGCGGCGGCCGGCCTGCGCCATGACGATCGCCATGTTGCACGCGAGCGTCGTCTTGCCATCGCCGCGCGCCGGGCTTGCGATGATACAGGTCTTGATCGGCTCGCGGCCCGGCGTCACGCTCAAAATACGGCCCACCGTGCGCCGGAACTCGTCGGTGGTGTAGCTGTCCGGATAGTCTTCCGTCACCGTCGCCACGTTCACATCGCCCGGCAGGCGGTCCTCGGCGGTGTGCGCGATGCTCGCGAGAATCGGCAGGCCGGTCACGTAACCCACGTCCTCTGCGGACCGGATATTCTGGTCGAGCTGTTCGATGGCGAGGCCCGTCATCAGCGAAACCAGCACGGCGATGAACAGCATTACCAGGATGTACTTGATGCGCTCGGTCTGGTCGGGGGTATCGGTCACGGTCGCCTGGCCGAGGATATTCGCACGGGCGGGAGCATTGCTCTCGATATCGATGGAGAGCAGCGTATTGCGCAGTTGCCGCAGGTTTTCGCGGGTGTCGTCGATGCGGCGCTCCATCGCTTCGATTTCCGCGATGGCGCCCGCGCGCGACAGGTTCTCCTCGCGCTGGTCTTCGAGCAGGGCGGCGAATTTTTCGCGTCGCTGCTGCGCGTCCGACAGGTCGGATTCGTGCACTGTCGTTTCGTATTCGTACTGGCCGAGCAGCGATTGCAACGCATCGGCCCGCGCCTGCATCTTCACCTTCTCCAGCTCCGCCTCGACGCCATTCAGCTCCTGGCGCTTCACCTCCAACTGCGGGGCGTTGTCCACATAGGTCTCGGTCAGCGCCGAGAATTCCTGTTGCACCACCGCGAGCTGTTCCAAGAGCAGCGTCACGCTCGGGTTCGCCAGCACCTTTTCTTCCACGTTAAGCGCGAAGATGGGGGAGCCGGGGCTGCCGTGGTGCTCGGCAAGCAGATCCGATACGCGGTCGCGCAGGCGTTCCGTCTGCTTCAGCGCGGTCTGGGCGGTGGATATATCGGCTTCAGCTTGCGCCAGATTAATGCGGTTGGACTCCGTCTCAACCGGATCCAGGCCCACATTGGTGCTCACCGGAACACCTTGTTCCTTGCGCATCTGCGCCACTTCGTTGCGCTGGAGTTCAAGGCTGCGGCTGAGCACCTGTTCCTGGTCCTTCAGAATGCCGCGGCGGCGTTCGCCCTGTTCGCGCTCCTGCTCGGCCAAGTAGTCGCCGTAGCGCGTCATGATTTTGTCCAACATGAAGCGGGCCGTCTCGCGGTCCTCGTCGCGATAGGTAAAGGTGACGAGTTCCGTGCGGTTCTGCACTTCCGCCTCGATCCGCTTCATCGTGCGCGACAGCGCGTCGCCTTCGCGACCGCGGAATACCGGCAGGTTGCGGACCTCTTCGTCCTGCAGCACGCGGCTGAGAATGGTGTAGCCGGTGATGAGCTTGATCTGCGTGTTGACGAAGCTCTCGTAGGCCGGCGTGCCCGAAGCCGAGCCCGACTGCGCCAGCATGATCGTCGGGTTGGAGGCCTTGAACTCGATGTCTGCCGTCGCCACGTAATCTTGCGGCACGAAGAACAGGATCGCTGCAGCCGAAGGAATGGCGATGGCCAGCAGGATAATCGCCATGAGGCGTCCCCGCAGCTTGAACAACCGGCGCACGTTTACGCCGACGCCCTGCAGGGGTTCATGCACCCCGGCCGCAGTGTCGGGCATCAGTTCGCGTAGATCGTCCCGGCTCAACGCCATCACGGAGCTCCATACAGATCGACGATGTTGCGCGTCGATTGTCCGAATTGTTCTATCTGGCCCAGCCTCGTGAGCGTCCGCGACACCTCGCCTGCGCGCAACTGCGCCTGCGCGAGGTCGCGCGCGTAATACGCATCGACCGCCTGGTTATACATGTCGAGCACCGGAGAGATAGAGCCGGTGAAGCGGGACACGAATTCGGCGAGTTGCACGATGAACTTGCGGGGGATGTAGATAATGTCGCCCGGCTGCAGGCGGATGTCCTCGCCGGTCTTCAGGATATTCCGGAGGTTGATGTTGAACACCTGCGTGCGCTCGCCATCCATCTGGCGCATCAGCACCACATTGCGAAGCTTGCCCGTACTCGCGTCGAAGCCGCCGGAAAGCGACAGCATCTGCAGGAGTGTCATGCCCTCGGTCAGCTCGACGATCACCGAGTTCCGGCTCTCACCCAGCAGGTACACCAAGTTCACGCCTTCCGGCACGTAGATCAGGTCGCCATGGTAGATGGGCGCGTCCGAGGCGTGCTCGCCGGGGCGGCCCAGCTGGCGGAGGTCGTATTGCAGCACCACGCGTTCGCCATTGCGGTGGCGGATAACAAAGGCCTTGGTCAGCTGGCCGGTCACACCGACAAAGCCGCCGACGGAGCTGCTCGAATTGCGGCGCCGCAGGCCACCCGCCAGGCTCAACGCCTCGATCAGCGAGGTCGGCCGAAGAAAGGGATATACGCCCGGCTGCTCCACGTCGCCAATCAGCGCATAGGTCTTACTCGCGGTCTCCTTCACCAGCAGCGAAATCTGCGGGTCGCGGAAAATCTTGCGGTAGGCATCGCGTACCTGCCGCTCAGCGTCCTCGCGCGTCAACCCGTCCACGTCCAAATCGGGAATCAGCGGCAACGAAATGTGGCCGTCGTAACGCACGGCCAACTCGCGGCTGAGCAGCGGGTCGTTAAACGACTCGAACTCCAGGGTATCGCCCGCGCCGATGGAATAGCCGCCGGGATCGGGGCCGTAGAACGCAGGGTCCACGCGGGTGAATTCCGAAAGCATCGGCTGCGCGTCAGCCACGGGCGATGCTGCAGCCGTTTCCACGACCGGCTCTGGTTGAACCGGGGTCGGCTCGGGCTGCTCGACCATGCCATCGATATCCGATTCCGGCGCGGTCGCTGCGGCTTCCATCTTGGGCTCTTGCGGCTCCGGGGCGTCGGCGGGCGCAGGTTCCGCTGCTTTGGCTTCCGCCTCGACCGGCGCAGGGGCCGGCTCTATCACGGGCTCAGGTTCGACAGGCTCGGGCTGGGGGGCAGGCTCCGCTTCCGCGGGTTCGGCAGCCTCCGCCTCAGTCGCCTCGGCAGGCTCGGCCGCGGCCATCTGCACCGGTTCCGGCTTGGCCTCCGGCTCTGCGGCAGGCTCGGGCTCAGGTTGCTTGGTCTCCGGAGCGGGGAGCGGCTCGGCCGTCACATGGGCCATCGCCGGTTCACGCAGCGATTCCATGCCGGGGAAATTATAGCCGTGCAGATCGCGCGTGCTGATCTCGGTGACTTCGTCGATGATGGGGCTGTTGCCCGCGCGGATCAAGGGCATCTGCTGCGGACGGGCAGCGGGCGGCCGCTCGCTGGCCGACACCTGCACCTCGACGCGGCGCAGGGTAGCCTCGGCGCTGTGGCCGTTCGTATTGGCCAGGCCGCCTTCCATCTCCTGTGCCGTGGGGGCTGGAGCAGGCAACGTCTTCAAGGGCGTTTGCGCGGCCGGGGCAGGGGTTTCCACCGGCGTCGGCGTCGCGTGGCAGCCTGCAAGTAATAGCATGGCTGCGGCCGCCGCCCCGGTACGGATGCGAAGGACACTGTACAAGCCGGTCATTCCCCTTTCCGCTGGAATCCGCTGCCGCGCCACGTCTGGTCTCCACTCCCGGCTGCGCGGCCCTGAAATCTAGATCGAACGGCTAGTAAAGGTCGCCCTTGGCGAACTGCTTCTCGCGGATCTTGTCCGCCGCCGTCGCCATGATAACCGCGTCGCGCGTGTGGCCGGTCGCGTTCAAAAGCGCCGCCGTCGCGTGCATGCGCAGCGCCACGTCCGGGTGGTCTTCCTGCAGCTTACGGTCGTGAATATACTTCGCGCGCTCGAACAAGGGCGCGGCCTCTTCGTAGCGCTGGAGGTTCGTGTAAAGAATCCCCAGATTGGTCAGCACCGTCGCATTGTAGGGATCGTCGCGGCGCTCCGCGCGCTCGTGCAGGTCAATCGCCCGCTTCAACAGTTCTTCGGCTTCCACATAATCGTTCGAATCGTTGCGCAGTAGTGCCAACCCATTCAGACTGCGGCACACTTCGATGCTCTTCTGATCGCGGTCCTTGATATCCAGCGCCTCGCGGTACAGCGCCTCGACCCCATCCGTCTTGTCCTGGATGTAGAGCAGGTCGGCCAAGTCGTTCAGCGTGCTCGCCAGCGCCGGGTTGTGCTTGCCCAGCGAACGGCGCTTGAGGTCCAACGCCTCGCGGTAGTGCTTCTCGGCCTCGTCGAATTTGCCCAGCGCCGTCAGCACCTGACCCAGCGACTCGTGGGTGTCGGCGCTCCGGTAGCGCTTATGCGCTTCCTGGGCCGCCGCCTCGCACAGTAGCAGGGCGTCCTGATAGTCGCCCTCCGTGTAATTGTTCATCGCGGTGAAATAGTGCGATACCCAGAGGTTTTTCTCGTTGGCCGAAGCGGCGGGCGCAGCAGCGTACACCGCGCACAATACGAAAGCCGCCACTCGAAGGATCGGTCGCTTCATGTACAGTATTCCTTCCGTTCTGGTCATGGAAAGTGCGGTTAACACACCCTTCCACATTCCGCGCTGCTAAGAATACCCGAGACGGGCGGGCCAGTCAACAATTTCCGGGCTTAATATGCGCTTGCGGTAGGGGGTAGAAAACCGGGATGTGTTGAAGTATACTGTTGACGTTTCTTGAAAACTCGTGGAATGAGAGCGTCAGCAAGAGCGGCTTGGGAGCGGGCCGTCTCGATTTGCAAGGAGAACCGATATGCGCTGGATGCCTACACTCGCCTTGGTTTTGCTGCTGGGGCTTGGCGCCGCCGGTCTGGCCGCAGCCCAAGATGAAGCCGCCGCGGAAGCCGCGCCTGCCGAGGCCGCCGACATGGGCGTCGAAGTCATTCCGATGTCCGAGGCCGACATGGCGATGTCCGAGGAAGAAGCCCAACAGCGAGTCTGGTGGGGCAACCGCTCGATTTCCAAGGGCAACTACATCAAGTTCGAGAAGTTTGTGCCGGATTGCCCGGGCATCTGCGATCGCTGCGATCAGAACATGATCTGCTGCGATACCGGCTGCCCCTGCGAAAAGTGCAATTACATCTGTGACGACTGCGACAACTGCATGATCTGGGACAAGATCTTCTTCGACCTCGACAAGTCGGTGCTGCGCTCTGATGGCATCGCCGAGTGCGAGAAGATTCTGGCCTACATGAACGAGAACCCGAACGTACACGTGATGATTCAGGGCCACACCTGCGACCTGGCTCCGGACGCGTACAACGTCGCACTGGGCCAGCGCCGCGCCAACTCGGTCATGCACTGGCTCGAGGAACACGGCATTCCGTCGTACCGGATGCGCACCCACACCTATGGCGAAACCACGCCGTGGGTCGGTACCGAAATCCGCTACCTGAACCGCCGCGCCGTGGTGGTCGTCGACAAGTAACGCCAGCGTCAGAAATCACCGCGGGCCCCGGAATGTTACCATCCGGGGCCCGCGTTCGTTTTTCCCGGGCCGGATATGCCAGCATGAACCCCTGCCCGTTTTCCCTGCGAGAGAGACACCATGCAAGACTGGTATGCCTTCAAAGACGTCGTGCCGCGCCAGGCGGCCGCAGCCATCATTCTGCAGGCCGGTGAATCCGGCCGGCAGGAAGTGTTGCTCGCGCGCCGCAACAAGCGGCTCGGCTTCATGGGCGGGCACCATGTGTTTCCCGGCGGCTCGATAGACGCCAACGACCGCGCGGATCTCGTCGATGGCGAACCGGATGCGGAAGTCGCCCAGGCCATGTATGCCGCCGCGCGCGAGGTCTTCGAGGAGACTGGGCTGCTGCCGGTGCGGGGATCACTGCCCTCGGTCGAGCGCCTGCGCGCCGCGCGCCATTGCCTTCTCGTGAAGGAGTTCTCGTTCGCGGACATTCTAGACGAGTTCGGGCTGCGCATCGACGCGAAGCAGTTTACCCCTGCGGGCATCTGGGTCACACCGCCGTTTTCGCCGGTGCGCTTCCGCACGCGCTATTTTATCTATCACCACGAGGGCGAACGCTACCAGGAAGTCGAGTCAATCGAGAAAGAAATTGTTGCACTGGACTGGCTCACGCCGGGCGAGGCGCGCCGCCAGTGGCAGCTGGGTGAAATGCGGCTGTCTACGCCCATCGCCTTCGTGCTGCATCATCTCGATCGCCTTCCGCTCGAAGAAGCGCTGCCGTGGGTACGCAAGGTGCCCGGCCACCAAATCGAAATTCCAAACCGCTTCGAACTCCGGCGCGGCATGCATCTGATTCCTGTGCGCAGTGCAACACTCCCGCCCGCCACCCATACCAATTGCGTGGCCTTCGGCGAGGAAGAACTGATTGTCGTCGATCCCGGCGCGCATGAGCCGGACGAGATCGAGGCGCTGGCCGCGCATCTCGAGCACTTGGTCGTGCTTGGCGGCACCATCCGCGCCATCGTGCTCACGCACAGCCACCCCGACCACACGGGTGCCGCTGTCGTGCTGGCGGAGCGGTTCGGCGTCGAGATCTGGGCCCACGCCGAGACCGCGCGCCAAGTCGATTTTCCCATCGCGCGCCATCTGGCCGAGGGCGATGTCATTGAACTCGCGGGCGATCCCGGTTGGCGGGTGCATTGCCGCCACACGCCGGGGCACGATCCCGGGCACCTCGCGTTTGTGGAGGAGAGTACCCGCACGCTGCTCGCGGGCGACCTGATCGCCAATCCTGGCACCATCATCATTTCCGCCGACATCGAGGGCGACATGACCCAGTATCTCGACAGCCTCGAGCGCGTCGTGGACCTGGACTTCAACTTCATGATTCCGGGACACGGTATGCCCTTCTGGGGAGTCGATCCCAAAGAGGCGCTTCGAGATTTAATTGCCCACCGCCTGGCCCGCGAGGCCCGCATCCGCGCCGCCATCGAGGCCGGCGCGCAGGATGAGGACGCCGTGGTACGCCACGCCTACGACGACACGCCCGAGCACCTCTGGCCGCTGGCCAAACACCAGATGCGCGCGCACCTCACCCGGCTGGGCGTGTCGCTGCCGGGCTGAACCATGCGTATCGGCATCATCGGCGCAGGCGCCATTGGCAGTTGCGTGGGCGGGTTCATGACCCAGGCCGGGCACGAAGTGCATCTGCTCGGCCGCCCCGCGCACCTTCACGCCATCCAGTCGCAGGGACTCCACATTGCAGGCATCTGGGGCGACCATCGTGTCACGGCGTTGCACTGCCACTCGGATGCCGGAACGATGCCGCATGGCGAACTCGATCTTGTGCTCATTACCGTCAAGTCCTACGCGACGCGCGAGGCCGCCGCAATCGCCGCGCAATTGGCCGGCCCCGGCACGCTTGTATGTTCCTACCAGAACGGTCTGGGCAATGCCGACGTGCTCGCGGAAGATATCGACCCCGCGCGCGTGGTGGCAGCCCGCGCCATCTACGGGGTCCGCGTGACCGAGCCGGGCGCCATTGAAGTTACCGTCATCGCGCAGCCCACCGCGCTCGGATCGCATCGCCCGGATATTGCGGGGCCGGACACCATCGCCCGTGTCGAGGCCATCGCGGCGGCCATGAACGACGCCGGGCTGCCGACCGTCGCCGTCGATGATATTGCGCCGGTCCTCTGGGCGAAGGTGACGTACAACTGCGCGCTGAACCCGATGTCCGCCCTGCTTGATGTGCCGTACGGCAGGCTGCCGGAGATACCCGAGACGCGCGGGGTCATGGATCAGGTCATCGACGAAATCTACGCCGTTGCCGCCGCCATGCAGATACGATTGCAGCCGACTTCCGCCGACGAATACCGCGCCCTGTTCTACGAACGGCTTGTGCCCCCGACGGCGGCGCATTACGCCAGCATGCGCGAAGATCTGCTGCACGGCCGTCGCACCGAAATCGACGCACTCAATGGCGCCATCGATGACTACGGCAAGCAGCACGGCGTCGATTGCCCGGTGAACCGCATGCTCGCCAATCTTGTCCGCGCACGGGAGGCCGTGCTGGGCGCGAACTAGCGCGCCCCTATTTTCCGAACGCTACATCGCGCAGGAAGAGGGCGATATCGGGAAACACGATCAGCAGCACGCTCGCGGCGACGAGTATCCCGATGAAGGGCGGCGTGCCCCGGATGATTTCCAGGTAGGGCCGCCGGAAAATGGCGATGGCCGTGAAGATGTCGCAGCCGAAAGGCGGGGTGGCGGACCCAATCGCCACCTGCAGCGTCGCCATGGTGCCCACCAGCACCGGGTCGATGCCCGCGTTCACGGCGATGGGGTGGAAGATGGGCGTCAGGATCAGGATGACCACGATTGGATCCACGAACATGCACCCGATGAAGAACGCGATGGCGATGACGCTCATGATGGTGAAATAGCCGGATTCGGCGCTCAGGCCGAGCATGTCGTGGATCAGCGCCTGGGGTAATTCCGCGAAGGAAATCACCCACGAGAACGCCGCGCCCGCACCCACCAATACGAAGACGACGCCGGTCACGAGCCCGGTCGACAGCGCGATGGCGGGAATGTCGCGCAGCCGCAGTTCGCGGAATACGATCAATTCGAGCAAGAGCGCATAGCCGACGCTTACGGCGGCGGCCTCGGTCGGGCTGAACCAGCCGGTGTAGATGCCGCCGATGATGATGGCGGGGAAGCCCATCGGCAGCAGTGCCTGACGGATGGCCTTCAGCCGCTCGGCCCTATCCGCCTTCGGCAGCAGGGGGATGTTCATCCGCACCGAGGCGATATAGCAATAGCCGCAGAAAAGCGCCATCAGCAGCAGGCCCGGCCCAATGCCGGCGATGAACAGCTCGCCGATGCTCGTGCCGGACACCACGCCGTAGACAATCATGCCGATGCTCGGCGGAATCAGCAGCGCGATGTCGCTGGCGTTGATGATAAGCGCCGTCGAGAAGGACGAGGGGTAGCCCGCCTGCAGCATGCGCGGCCGCAGCGGCCCGCCAATCGCCACCACCGTCGCTTGGGTCGAGCCGGATATCGCACCGAAGAGCGTGCAGCTGAGCGCGGCCGTGATCGGCAATCCGCCGCGCAAGTGGCCAGTCCAGGTCATCACCAGGTTCAGCAGCCGGTTCGCCGCCTGGCCGCGTGTCATGATGTCCGCCGCGAAAATAAACATGGGCACCGCCAGCAGCGCCGCCGGACTCACGCCGCCGATCGCCTGCTGAATCAGCACCGCGCCGTCCACGTTCGGATAGAACAGCGCCAGCACGGCAAGCGAAGACACCAGCAGCGGTACCATCATGGGGAAGCCCAGAAACAGCAGGCCCAGCATCAGCCCGAGCACCAGAACCGCCATCAGGGTCATAGCGCGCGCTCCGCTTCGTGCTCTTCGCTCAGGTATACGTCCTCGACGTCATACGCCAGGTACACCCCGGGTGAACGAAAATTGCGCACTGCCGCCAGGGCGTATTGGATGCCCGCGAGAAAGAGGCCGATAGGCGCGGGCGCGTAGAACCAATAGAGCGGCACCTGCAAGACCGGCGATACCGACCCCAGCCGCCGCACGACCAGCACGTAGTCGATGGCGTAGGACGCGAGCAGAAACAGCAGGGCCGAGGTCGTCAGGGTGATAAACAGCCTCAAGCCCTTGCGCGCGCGCAGGCCGAGCATGTCGTAGAAGGCCGTCATGCGGATATGGCGCCCCTGGCCCGCGCCGTAGCTGAGGCCCACAAAGGTCACCACGATGATGAGAAATCGAGAGACTTCCTCGGTGGAGGCGAGGCTCGAGCCCAGCAGGGAGCGCGAGACCACGTTCGCCATCGTCAGCCCGGCGATGAAGAGGATCGAAGCCGCCAGGATAAACGCCTCGATCCGTCGTTGCCACCGGAACAGGCCATCGAAAAATGCAGTCATGAACGCTCCGTAGGCATGCGCCGAATACCCTTCTACCCGGCCCTTCCTGTATGTTAGTGTTCAAAAGGTTTGGGGTCAAGTGAATGCGCAAGCGAATCCTACTCTGTCTGGCGAGTCTCTCTGCCGCGGTTTTCTCCGCCTGTTCGCAAGAGGCGCCGGTCCTCATCGGCGGGCCCGAGCAGTGGCGCTTCGCCATCGAGGAAACCGCGGGCAGCGTGCAAGATGCCTACGCCCAGCGGTTCAAGCAGCTCATCGAGGAAAAATCGGGCGGCGAGATCGAAGTCAGCATCTACCCCTACGGCACTCTGGGCACGTCGGATCAGGTGACTGAACTCTTGGGCATGGGCACCGTGCAGTTCGCGATGGCATCGCCCGGGCACCTGGGCACGCTTATGCCTGAAGTGCAGGTCTTTTTGCTCCACTTCGTGCTCTCCGACGACCCGGTCGCCAATGAAGCCGCGCTGAACGACCCTGATCTGCGCAAGGAGCTGAACGTCATCTACGGCGAGAAGGGACTGCGCCTGCTTTCGGTCTACTCGGAAGGCTGGATGGTGTGGACCACGCAGAAGGAGATCCGGCGTCCGGTCGATTTCGCCGGGGTCAAGATGCGCGTCATGACCTCGCCGCTGCTGCTGGCGGCCTACGAAGCCTACGGCGCCAGCCCGACGCCCCTGCCTTACGGCGAGGTGTACTCCGGCCTCCAGCTGCACATGATCGACGGCCAGGTGAACCCGGTCTTCGCCATCCAGGAAATGTCGTTTTACGAAGTGACCGACTGGATGATCTCGCCCCGGCACGCGCCCTTTATTACCACGGCGGTGACCAACGAGGGCTTCTACCAATCGCTCCCGCCCGCACGGAAGAAATTGGTGGACGAGACCATTGCGGAACTCCGGCCGTATATCTTTGAGGAACAGCAGCGCTACAACCGCGAGCGCATGGATTTGATTCTCGAGCGCAAGCCGGGCCTGCAGGTGGTGGACAACCTGAGCGCCGAGGAGCGCGCCGAGTTCCGCGACGCCAGCATGGGCGTGCGCGATCAGTTCGTTCGTATGGCCGGCCCCCGGGGCGAGAAGGTGCTGAACCTCTTGCTGCGTGCGGTCAAGCGCGCCAAGGCCGGCGACGGCCAATAGGCACGGTTCTCCCAAAAACTACGCGCCCGCCCCGGCAACCGGGACGGGCGCGATACGTTTTGGTGTGGACGCTTAGCTGAAGAAGCTTACCAGCTCAGCGAAGGTTTCCGAGGCCGGGAACAGCCCCGGGTAGCGCGTGAAGGCCACGTGACCGTCGAGGTACAGCACGTTTACGCCGCCGGGAATGTGGTTGTACAGGATGGTCGCTTCCGCGTCGCCCGTGTTCGAGGAGATGTTGTCCCACGAGATCGGCAGTTCGCTCTGGGCCTTGGCGCTGGCGCCCGGATTGTTGATGTCCGTAATCAGGAAGCGCTCGATGCCCTCGCGCAAGCGGTACACCGTGTTCGATTCGCCGTTACCAAGATAGGTTACGCTCGCGGCTGAAGCGCCCAGGCTCACGTCGATGTCGGTGTCAAGTACGTCATCGTTGGTCGGGTCCTGGTCGTCCAGTGCACCGAGAATCGCGAGCGCGATACCCGCCACTTGGCCGTTCACGTTCACCGTCGGCGAAAAGCCCAGCAGATTGCTCGGAATCACCGGGTCGTCGTCGTTGGCCCGATCGATGGTGAAGCCAAAGTACTGGTAGCTGGCGTCGCCATTCGAAATCTGTGCGATACAAATCTGCGGGCACGAGTTGGAACCGTCGTCCGCGACAATATCGAGGCTTTCTTCCGTGGTACCGTCCAGGCCGCCGTCCGAGGGGCAGATGATTACGTTCGGATCCGAGAGGTACTCCGGATAGATCTGGCGCATGTTGATGAAGAAGTCCGTGTCTTCATTCTTGTTGTCGCAGCCCGGGCAGTCGTCGTTGTCGCCATACTGCTCGTCGCCGTGCATGCGCGGATACCGCTCGCCGCGCGACTCATTGGCGTACATCTTCAGCACCAAGCCGATCTGCTTCAGATTGTTCTGGCAGCTCGCCCGGCGCGCCGCCTCGCGCGCGCGCGCCAGCGCCGGCAGCAGTATCGCCGCCAAAATGCCGATGATGGCGATCACCACCAGCAGTTCGATGAGGGTGAATCCTCGCTTGTTCTCTCGTTGCATCACATAAGTCCTTTCCCTTTTTGTACTTCCTGACCCCGCAACCGCCCTGGCCGCGAAGCCCCTTACTGCTGAGAGTACAAGATCAAGCGAAAACCGTCAACGCTAGAAATTCGGCAGAGGAAAAGAACGAAAAGCAAATACACCTCGCAGGCACACCTAACGCGGGTGTTTTCGATTGGAACGATCGACGGCTATTTCCGCTCCAGCTTGAGCGAAATCGAATTGATGCAATAGCGCTCGCCGGTAGGGCGGGGGCCATCGGGGAACACATGCCCCAAGTGGGCATCGCATTTAGCGCACAGCACCTCGGTGCGCCGCATGCCCAGGCTGTCGTCTACCTCCATCGCCACGGCGCCCTTCTCAACCGGCTGGTAGAAGCTCGGCCACCCCGTGCCGGAGTCGAACTTATGCTCCGCATCGAACAAGGGCTCTCCGCAGCAGCGGCACACATACATCCCCGGTGCCTTCTCATCGTAATACTCCCCGGTAAAAGCCCGCTCGGTACCCTTCTTGCGCGCAACCCGATAAGCCTCATCGCCCAGCTGTGCCCGCCATTCCTCGTCCGTCTTGGAAATCCGGTCATTCATGCTCGAAACCTCCTGTGCCCGCCGAAACATTTCGGCACAAAATTCTACTCCATCCGTAGCCGTTTGTGTTCCCGGTTATGAACTAGAGGGCAAACTTGATCGGCGCTTGAGTCAGTGTTAAAACTGATGTATAACATAATTGCTAGTAGCCATCTTCTCGATAGCGTTGTTAAACTTGCTTTTGTGTGCTTCGATTAAGGTTTAATGCCATAAAGCTTTGGGGGGTGAATGGTGACTGAGGCGACACTGGTCGCAGCGATGCCGATGGCGTCTGCATTTCTTGCCGTTGTGCTGTTCCTGCTCATATGGCCGGACCGCAAGCGTCCTTCAGGCATGCCAGTCCTCGCGCTGATGGCAGCGGTCAGTATCTGGTCATTCTTCTACGGACTCGAGATTCTTCTACCCACGCTGGGTGAAAAATTGCTGATGGCGAAGTTTCAATACCTCGGCATCGCTTTTGTGGCTCCGGCCTGGTGTCTATCCGCAGCGCGCCTGACGGGGTACGAGCATTTGTTCTCGCGGCGCGGCATGGCATTCCTGATGGTGATTCCGGTGATGACGGTTGCCGCGGCTTTCACCAACGATTTCCACCATCTGCTGTGGCGGGAAATCACCGTGGGCGACGAACCTGCGCCGGTGTTGCACTTCAAGTACGGTCCCATCTTCTGGGTGAACAACCAATACGCGTGGTTGCTGCTGATGGCGGGCACCGTGCTGATCATCCGGGGGGCGTGGGCGCAGTATCGTCTGCTCACGCTACGCAATACGTTCATGATTCTGACGGTGCTCGCGCCCTGGGCTGGGAATTTTATCTACGTGTTCCGGCTCGGTCCGATTCCCTACCTCGATCTCACGCCGTGCGCCTTCGTGTTATCGGGCGTGGTCTTCGTATACGGCATCACGCGGATGAACCTGACCCGTATTGTGCCCATTGCCCGCGAACATGTGCTCGAGAACTTTCACGAGGGCTTGTTTGTGATGAGCATGGAGGGCCAGATACTTGATGTGAACCGTACGGGGCTGGCGCTACTGGGATGCAGCAACCGGGACATTCTCGGTCAGCCCGCAGAACAGGCGCTGTCCCGGTTTCCGGATTTGCTGGCCGTAGCATTGGCCCACGATGGCGCCCCTCTGCGCATTCAGGTGCCCGCATTTCCGGAGTCGCATTTCGAGGCCAGCGCCAGCACGCTCAGCGACAGGTCGGGGATCCCTTTTGGCCGTATTGTCGTGTGCCGCGATATCACGCAGCAAGTCGAGGCGGAGGCACGGTTGCGGCAGAGCGAGGCCATTTACCGGGGCTATTTCGAAATGAGTCTGGTGGGCATGGCAAGCACGACACCCGAGAAGGGCGTGATAACCGTCAATGACTACCTTTGCACCATGCTCGGGTACTCAGCCGAGGAACTCTCCCGGATGACCTGGGCCGATCTGACGCACCCCGACGACCTGGAAGAAAATCTGCTGCAGTTCAATCGAATTCTGCGGGGAGAGATAGACGCGCTCGCCATGGAAAAGCGATACCTCCGCAAAGATGGCGGGGTTGTTGTGGCAGAGATTTCGGTGCGTTGCGTTCGGCGTGCCGACGGTGCTGTCGATCACCTCCTCGTGATGCTCCACGACGTGACGCAGCGGAAGGCGGCCGAGGAGGCCTTGCGCCAGAGTGAGTCCAAGGCCCGGTACATCTTGAATGCCTCGCGTGCTTCCATCGCATTGTTTGATCTCGACCTCCAAGTCCAGGATTGCAATCAGGTATTTGCTCGAAGTTTCGGCATGACCGTACCTGAAATGATCAACCGAAGCGTCCACGAGATCATGTCACCGGAGGCAATGGGCCGACGATTGGACGTTGCCGCGGCCGCACTGGCTACCGGCGAGACACAGCGCGGACTGGATGAGCGCGACGGTATTTGGTACGAGTACACCCTGGTGCCGGCGAAATCGGCTGCGGGCGAGATCACCGGGCTGGTGCTCTACGCCGACGACGTGACCGAACATCAATTGCTGCAACAAGAAAAGGACGCGCTTACGGTGCAATACCAGCAAGCGCAGCGCATGGAAGCCATCGGGCAGCTTGCCGGCGGCGTTGCTCATGATTTCAATAACCTCTTGCAGGTCATTCAAGGATACACGCAGTTGGCGCAGCAGCGGCATGAAATCGAGCCGCAGACCGGCATGATGCTTGAGCAAATCGCGAATGCCAGCGAACACGCGGCGACGCTCGTGGGGCAATTGCTGGCCTTTAGCCGTAGACAGGTTCTGCAGCGTCGGTCCATCGATTTGAACAAGGTGGCACAGGACACCGTCAAGATGGTGGAACGGCTCATTGGCGCCGATATCCGGCTCGACTTCACCCCGTCTATCGAGCCGGTCACCGTGCTCGCCGACCCGGCCCTCGTGGGGCAGGTGCTCATGAACCTCTGTGTGAACGCGCGCGACGCGATGCCGGACGGCGGGTCGCTCCATATTGAGACCTGCCTCGTTACCCCGGATGTATCGGTGGTTCGGGCCGAAGGTGCTGCGCACTCCGGCGGCAAGTTTGTGCGGCTTGACGTTACAGACACTGGTACCGGCATGGACGTGGAAGTTCGACAACATATCTTCGAGCCGTTCTTTACGACCAAGGATGTGGGTCATGGTACCGGACTCGGCCTGGCGACGGTCTACGGCATCGTTCGTCAGCACGATGGTTTCATCCAGGTGGACAGCACGCTCGGGACAGGCACCACGTTTCACGTCTACCTCCCGGCGACGGAAGCCTCGGTCGACGCCGTCAGTTCACCGCGTGCGGCCTTGGCCGGCGGCACCGAGACGGTACTGGTGGTCGAAGACAATGACATGGTGCGAACGCTTGCGAAGGTGTTTCTGACGGAAGCGGGATACAAGGTAATCGAGGCCGCGAACGGTGAACTCGCGCTCGACTTATTCGACCAGAAACGCGATTCCATCGCGCTGGTGCTGCTGGATGTGATCATGCCCGGACTGAGCGGGCGGCAAGTCTACGAGGAAATTCAGCGCCGGCGTCCGGGGACCCCTGTGCTCTTCGTAAGCGGATACCACGCCGAGGGCACACACACGAACTTCATCTTGGATGAGGGGCTCACACTGCTTCCCAAGCCGTACACCATGGGAGACCTGCTGCAAAACGTACGCGCCATGTTGCAGCAGACGAACACGTAGAACGCTGGCACCGATTGACGATCGCTTTGCGGAAAAATGGTAAGGCCGGAGCAACGCTCCGGCCTTCCAGTCTGTAAAGCCTGTCTAGTAAATCATCCTGCCTTCTCTTTTCCCGGAATCCAGTTATCCCGTCAAAAAGATTCTTCGTCGTCCGGCCTACCGTTCGCTCATGGGCGGCACGCTGCGTTCGGCATGGCCCTGGTAGATGCTGAGCGGGCGGTAGATGCGGTTGTCGGCGGCCTGCTCGAGGCAGTGCGCGCACCACCCCGTCACGCGGGAAGCGACGAAAAGCGGGGTATACAAATCCAGCGGCAGGCCGAGCAGGTAATAGGTGAGACCGCAGGGATAGTCCACGTTCGGGTAGATTTTCTTCTGCTGCTCCATCGGCTCCTTGATGGCGTCGTAGATTTCCATCCACTGGTCCTGGCCCTTTTCATGGGCCAGCTTGCGCAGCTTGCGCTCGAGGATGGTGGCACGGTGGTCGCCGTGCTTGTACACGCGGTGGCCGAAGCCCATCACCTTCTTCTTCTGCGCGAAGGCGTCCTGCAGCCAGGCCGAAGCCTCCTCGGCGCTCTTGAACTGCTCCAGCATTTCCATCGCCGCTTCGTTCGCGCCGCCGTGCAGCGGGCCCTTCAGCGCGCCGATGCCGCCCACCACGGAAGACACGATGTCGGACATGGTGGAGGTGATCACGCGCGCCGTGAAGGTGCTGGCATTAAAGTCGTGCTCGGCGTACAGAATCAGCGTGAGGTCGATCAGTTCGGCGGCCAGCGGGGTGGGTTCCTCGCCGTGGCACTGGTAAAGGATCTGCGCGGCATGGCTCAGGCCGGCCTTCGGGGACACCGGTTCGTTGCCGTTCATCAGGCGGTAGCGCGCGGCGATGATACTCGCGATCTGCGCAGTCAACCAGAGCGACCGCTCCTGGTTCGCCTTGGCGTCGTCGCCCTGCACCGGGTCGAAATGGCCCGCGTACGACACCATGCTCCGGAGGACGTCCATCATCGGGGCGGCCTTGGGGATATTGCGGATGGCATCCACGATGGCCGGGTCGAGATCGCGGTACTGGTCGAGCGTCGCCTTCACGCGGTCGAGCTGCTTCTGATTGGGTAGTTCGCCGAAGAGCAGCAGATGGGCGACTTCCTCAAAAGTAACGCTTTCGGCCAAATCGGCGATGGGGTAGCCGCGGTACAGCAGCTTGCCCTGGTCCACGCAGGCAATCTGGGTTTCGCCCGCAATCACGCCCGCCAGGCCGGGGCTATAGGTCTGTTCGCTCATGGTGTCCGCTCCTTCTCCGAAGTACGCGCCCCAAAGGCGGGGCGCAGCGATTTGGTCTAATTCACTTTGCCATCGTAGCCCAGCAGGTCGTACAGCTCCTGCCGGGTCTGCATCCGCGCGGCGCTTTCGCGCTGCGTGCCGTGCTCGCGGATTTCCGTCAGCACCTGCTCCATCGCCTTCATGGCGGCGCGCTGCAGGGTGACGGGAAAGATTACCATGTTGTAGCCCATCCCGGCGAACTCCTCCACCGAGTAAAAGGGCGTCTTGCCGAATTCGGTCATGTTCGCCAGCAGCAGGGTGTCCACGTCCTGCGCGAAGCGGCGGAGTTCCTCTTCCGAAGTCAGCGCCTCGGGAAACACCGCCTCGGCCCCCGCGTCGAGATAGAGCCTGGCGCGGCGCACGGCCTCGTCGTAGCCCTCCACGCCCCGGGCATCCGTGCGCGCAATGATGAGGAAATCCTTGCTCCGGCGCGCCTCGGCCGCCGCCGCAATCTTTTCCGCGAAGGCCTCCGCCGGCACCAGACGCTTTCCCTCCAGGTGCCCGCAGCGCTTGGGAAATTCCTGGTCCTCCAGGTGAATGGCGCTCACGCCCGCATGCTCCAGCACCTGCACCGTCCGCGCCGTGTTCTCCCGCTCGCCGAACCCCGTGTCGGCGTCCATCACAATCGGCAGCGAGCAGGCATTCGACACCGCCTGCGCATGACGCTCCGCCTCCGACAGCGTAGTCATGCCCACATCGGGAAAGCCATGCACCGAATTCGCCAGCACCGCACCGGAAAGATAAAGCGCCTCGAAGCCCATCGATTCGATCAGCTTCGCGCTCAGGGCATTGATAGCGCCCGGCATAGCGACCGTGTGATCGGCCAACAGCGCGCGCAGCGTTTTCGAGCGTTCGGAGGATAAAGGCGTCAAGGCAAGTCTCCAGCGTGGGGGACAAGGGTCCGGCCCGAAAGAGTGCCAAGCAGGGAAGAGGGGTGTCAAGGAGCCAACTTGTTGCAGGGCCGAAGCGCTCGTCTCATGGGGACATTCGCCCCACCATGTACCCCGCCGGGAGCGCCGCTTTCCAAAGCGGCGTATCGGTGCGAGGGCCACGGACCGGAGCGATCAAATCTCTTCTTCCGTCATTGCGAGCGGAGCGCGGCAACCTCTTTGGCGCGCGGGCGTCTTTGCGGAGCAGGGTACCGACACCGCCGTGCTGGCGATGTTCTGCGCGGCATTCCGCCATCCACGCATTAAGGAGGTTGCCGCGCTGCGCTCGCAATGACGATGTTGGTGGTTTGGGCGGAGGAGAAAGCGCGTTGTAACGTAGCCAATGCGTCTGCACGGTGGGGCGAGACTCCGTCGAGCCATCTTGGGGATGGACCGCAGCGCTCGACTCATGGGGACATTCGCCCCACCATTCACCGGGAGCGCGGCTTTCCATAGCGGTATCTTGGCGTGACGACCACGGTCCGGAGTGATCAAATCTCTTCTTCCGTCATTGCGAGCGGAGCGCGGCAACCTCTTTGGCGCGCGGGCGTCTTTGCGGAGCGCCGTACCGACTCCGCCGTGCAGGCGATGGTCTGCGCGGCATTCCGCCATCCACGCATTAAGGAGGTTGCCGCGCTGCGCTCGCAATGACCATGTTGGTGGTTGGGGCGGAGGAGATGGCGCGTTGAGACGCTGCCAATGCGCCTACACGGTGGGGCGAGACTCCGTCGAGCCATCTTGGCGCGAGGGTCTTTTCGCCGGCGAAAAGAACAGACGACGGCACCAAGCGCTCGGCTCGTGCGGACATTCGCCCCCACCGCTTTCCGCCGCCGCTATTCCGGCAGCAGGATGAAGTAGGCGGGGAGGCCGACGAGCTTGAAGTGTTCCCACACGTCTTTCACGGGCGAGGCGGAGGGGTTCTCGGCCTGGAATTTAATCTTTACAAAGCCGTCGAGCGCCTGAAGCACTTCGGGATCTTTCAGCACGGTGTTGTTCATCACTAGGCAGTTCTTGCACCAGGTGGCCCAGAAGTCGATGAAGACGGGCTTGTTCTCGGCCTGGGCCTGGGCGAGGCCGGCCTCGAGCGAGGAGACCCAGCCTTCTTCGTCGGCGTGGGCGACGCTCGCCACGACTTCCGCTGGGTCGACGTTCTGCTGGTCGTAGATGTGCCAGGCGGTGTAGGCGTAGTAGGCGGCGAAGGCGAGGATGAACACGCCGAAGGCCTGCTTGACGCGGGTCATCCAGCCGCCGGGCTTGGGCAGAAACGACAGGCCCGCGCCCGCAAAGGGCCAGGGCAGGGCCATGCCGAGGCCGAGCAAAAAGGGCAGCGCGAGCGCGAGGGTGACGCCCTCGGCGTAGCGTTCGGCCGCGTAGATAATCGTCTGAATCACCACCGGCGCGACGCAGGCCCCGGCGAGCAGCGCCGAGATGACGCCCATGGCGAAGGCGATGCCGAAGCTGCCGCCCTGGTTGGAGCGGATGCCGAACTTCGCCTGGTAGCGCGAGAAGTCGATACTGATGACGTCGAACATGCCGAGCGCGAGGAAGGCGAAGAGCACGGCGATGCCGCCGTTGAACCAGACCGTGGCGTTCATCGCTCCGAAGGCGTTCGACAGGCCGAGCACCACGAGCAGGCCAAGCGCGCCGTAGGCCAACGCAATACCGAGTCCGAACATGGCGCCGAGCGCGAAGCCCCGCGCCTTGCTGCCCGCGCGCGCGCCCGCTCCAATGATGCCGATGTTGATGGGAATCAGCGGCAATACGCAGGGCGTGAGGTTGAGCAGGAAACCGCCCGCGAACACGCTCAGCAGAATGAGCCAGATGCTCTTGCCCGCAAAGCCGTCCTGCGCGGGGCCGCCTTCGCCGGTCTGCGATTGTTCGATGAATGCGAGGAAATCCGCGGTGGAGGAGTAGCCGGTCTGCCCGCCGATGCGGAAGTGGGAGATCAGTTCGCGCCAATCGCCCTCGGCCGTGGCGGGGCCCTCGCTCACTTCGGGAGCCGCGTCGTCCGCTGATGCAGTCGTTGCGGCCGCCGCGTTCCATTCAATCTGCGCGAGGAGCTTCTGGTCGCCCTCGGTCGCAGCCGACTCGCCGATGGTCAGCTTGAAGGGCAGGTCGAGCGTCTTAGGCGGCGCGCATTGCTTGTCGTTGCAGGCCTGGTAGTAGAGCGACAGCGGCACGGCGACTTCGCCGGGCGCGGCATCCGCAGCCACGACCAGTTCGGCACCCACGGTGAACTGCGCCTCATAGACGGCGAGCGGCGTGGGGGAGAATTCGAAGGTGAGTTCCTTGTGCTCGGGGTAGACCACGCTGCCGAGCGAGACCGCAGGCGACGCGCCCAACTGCAGTTCGGTGGGGATCAGGAATTCTTCCAGCGGCGTGTGCGAGTTCACATGCCACGGTTCTTCCAGCGTGAATTGAATGGCGACACGCACGGTGTCGCCCGGCGCGGCCGAGGCATGGTCCGACTCGATGGTAAAGCCCACCTTGGGGCCCGCCATGCCGAATTGCGCGGCGGCCGGCAGCGCGACGAGCGCGAGCAGAAACGCCAGGCGGCTGGCGCGGATAGAGGAAATCCGGGTGTGGGGGAATAGCGACATCAATTCACGGGCTCCATAACGAGGGTCTGCCTCGACAACGGTCTATATTCGGAATCGTTGACAGGCCATGTCAACGGGCGAAGCGGGGGTATTCGGTATCCAGCCACGCGGCGAAGACGTCGGCCCCCTGCAGCGGCTGCGCGCAGACGTAATCCTGGCAGACGTAAACCGCCACCCCGCTTTCTGGCGGTGCCTTCCCTTCGAGCAGCGGCACGCCTTCCGCGCTTCCGGCCGCGACGACCTTGTTCGGCGCGAAGTGGTGAAACAGCGCATCGGCCGCGGCCCGGGTATCTTCCGGCGTAGCGCCAGCCAGGGCGAACTCGCGCGGCGGATTCAGTTCCCAATGCAGCGCCCACATCAACTTCAGGTAGCCGCGCGGCGCTTGTTCTAGCATGGGGCGCATCGCCGCGAGCACACCGCGCGCCTTCGCCCGGTAGTCTTCCTCGCCCGTCAGTTTCGACAGGCGGAGCAATGCCAGGGCCGCCACCGAATTGCCCGACGGCTCCGCGCCGTCGTACGAGGGCTTCGTGCGGATGATCAGGTGTTTGTGCTCGCCGCCGGTGAAATAAAAGCTGTGCTGCTCCTCGTCCCAGAAGTGCGCGATCATCTGGTCGGCCAGCCGCTTCGCCTGCCCGAGCCACGCCGGATCGAAAGTGGCCTCGTAAAGGTCGGCAAAGGCATTGGCGAGAAAGGCGTAATCGTCGAGGTAGCCCGGCAGGCGCGATTGCCCTTCGCGATGCGTGCGCAGCAGCGTGTCGCCCTCGAACATCTGATCGAGGAAGAATCCCGCAGCCTTCGCTGCCGCTTCAATATACGCCGGTTCGCCCAGCACACGACCGCCGAAGGCCAGCGACGAAACCATCAGTCCATTCCACGAGCTGAGGACCTTGTCGTCGAGACCCGGCCGCACGCGCTGGCTGCGGGCGTCGAGCAGGTGCACGCGCAAGTCCGCGAGCTTCGCCTCGAAGGCCTCGGGCGTCATGCCTTCCTTCTCGGCCGCCAGCGCCAAGGGGCGCGGCGTATGCAAGATATTCTGGCCGTGGTGGTACGGCTCGTGAGAGGAAAAATTGCCGTAAGGCGCGACGGCGTAATAGCGGTTGAACAGCGCGCCGTCCTCCTCGCCGAGCAGCGAGAGAATCTCCTCCTCGGTCCAGAGATAGAACTTTCCTTCCTCGCCTTCGCTGTCGGCGTCTTCGGCCGAGTAGAACGCGCCGTGCGGGCCGGTCATGTCGCGCAGTACATAGGTGAAGATTTCCCGGGCGACGCGGGCGTAGCGCGCTTCGCCGGTCAGCTGATACGCCTCGAGATAGGCCTGACTCAGCTGCGCATTGTCGTAGAGCATTTTTTCGAAGTGGGGCACCAGCCACGCGTCATCCACCGAATAGCGCGCGAAGCCGCCGCCGAGATGGTCGTAGATGCCGCCCGCCGCCATGTCGTCCAGCGTGCGCGTCGCCATGTGCAGCAGTTCCGCATCGCCCGTGCGCTGGTATTCGCGCAGCAGCAGGCCGATGGTCATGCCGGAGGGAAACTTCGGCGCGCCGCCCCAGCCGCCGTGGTCCGCGTCGAAGTCCTTTTTCAGCTGCGCGGTCGCGCGATCAATCACTGATTGCGCGGGCAGCGCGTCACCCGCGCCGCCACCGGCCGTAAGCCGCTCGGTCAGGTGCGCGGTCAGCCCCGCCGCTCCCGTCATCACCTCGTCGCGGCGGTTCGTCCATGCATCGTTCACGCCCTGCAGAATCGTGCCCCAGCTCGGCCGGCCGTAGCGCCCATCCGGCGGGAAGTAGGTGCCGCCGTAGAACGGCCGCAGGTCGGGCGTGAGAAACACATTGAGCGGCCACCCGCCCTGGCCGGTCAGCGCGACCACCGCCTGCATATAGATATCGTCCAGGTCGGGGCGTTCCTCGCGGTCCACCTTAATGCAGACGAAGTGCGCGTTCATGTAAAGCGCCGTCGCATCGTCCTCGAAGGACTCGTGCTCCATCACATGGCACCAGTGGCACGCCGAATAGCCGATGCTGACCAGAATCGGCACGTCGCGTTCCTTCGCCAGGTCCAGCGCCTCCTCGCCCCACGGATGCCAGTCCACCGGATTGTGGGCATGCTGCAAGAGATACGGGCTGGTCTCGTGGATGAGGGCGTTGATATGCACCGGGCCGGGGGCTTCTTGCACGGGGTTCTCCTTGGGGACGTCGGGTGAATTCACAGTCTACCGCATAACGCGCCCCGCGCGCCCGGCATTTCATTTTCGGGTGATTCACCGAAATAACACCGGGCCGAACGCCGTTTACCGTAGGACAGTTTGATGCCTGACTTGAGTCAATTGGTGGGCGTGTGCGATACTCCTCCGGATTTCGCATGCGTAGAGCCGCCCAGCGGAACGGAGAAACAGACGGATCTCCGGGGTGGCTTCCACCTCTACCCGAACAACCCCGGCCCGGATTCCACCCGGGACCGCAAGACTACGGTGATTGTATGGCGCTTCATGTCATCAAGAAGGGGCTGAATCTGCCCATCACGGGTGCACCGGACACGAGTATCGTCGAGTCCAAGGCTGTATCCAAGGTGGCGGTGCTGGCTGAGGATTTCCACGGCATGAAGCCGCGCTTCGACGTCAAGGTCGGCGACTTTGTCAAGCGCGGCCAGCCCTTGTTCGAGGACCGGAAGACGCCGGGCGTGCTGCATTGCGCCCCGGCGGCCGGCACGGTCTCCGCGATCAACCGCGGCGAACGGCGGGTGCTGCAGAGCGTGGTCATCGACCTGAGCGAAGGCGAACGCCGCAATGCTCCTGGTCCCGACGAGATTTACCGCGTCGATGATTTCCAGGGCGGCGATGTCGACCTGCTGAAGAACGAAGAGCTGCGCCACCTGCTGGCGGGCTGCGGCCTCTGGACCGCCTTCCGCACGCGTCCCTACGGCAAAGTGCCCGCCCCGGACGCCGTGCCGCATGCGATCTTCGTGAACGCCATGACCACCGAGCCGCTTGCGGCCAGCCCCGAGATTCTCGCCAAGGGACAGGAACACGACCTCAATGTCGGCCTCAAGGCGGTGTCGAAGCTGACGCCCGGACGCCTGTGGTTCTGCCGGGCGCACGGCAGCAAGCTCATTCCCACGGCGGCCAGCCGGGCATCGGTCGAGGAATTCGAAGGGCCGCATCCCGCAGGCAACGTCGGCACGCACATCCATATGCTCGATCCGGTCAGCCGGGGTCGCATCGCCTGGTACATCAGCCTGCAGGACGTCGTGGCTATCGGCAAGTTCCTGCGAGACGGCGTGGTGCCGGCCGAGCGTACGATTACGCTGGCGGGCCCGGGCGTGAAGAAACCCCGACTCATCCGCACGCGTCTCGGCGCTTCGCTGGGCGAACTCACCGCCGGCGAGCTGAGCGACGGCGAGATGCGCATCATCAGCGGTTCGGTGCTTTCGGGCCGCAAGGCGCAGGGCGAGGTCTTCGGCTACCTAGGTCGCTACGCCGAGCAGATCTCTGTGCTGCCGGAAGGCCGCCAGCGCGAGTTCTTCGGCTGGCTGAGCATGGGCGTCGACAAGTTTTCCGTCACCGGCATCTACCTTTCGCGCTGGGTGCCGGACAAGCTGTTCCGCTTGAATACCAACACCAACGGCAGCCCGCGCGCGATCGTGCCGATTGGCGTGTATGAAAAGGTCATGCCGCTCGATATTCTGCCGACGCACCTGCTGCGTTCGATTGCCGTGAACGACGTCGAAACCGCCGAGAAACTGGGCGCGCTCGAACTGGAAGAGGAAGACTTGGCGCTTTGCACGCTGGTCTGCCCGAGCAAGTACGAATTCGGACCCATTCTCCGCCGCAACCTCGAAATCATCGAGCACGAAGGCTAACAGGAAGCACCCCACACGATGAAAGCGCTACGAGATTTCCTGGACAGCGTACACCACCACTTCCAGAAGGGCGGCAAGTACGAGAAGTTTTATCCGTTCTATGAAGCGAACGACACGATTCTGTTCACGCCGGATACGGTAACGACCACCGGGTCGCACGTGCGCGACGGGCTGGACCTGAAGCGCATGATGATCACGGTCGTCCTCGCGCTCCTACCCTGCATGTTCATGGCGATGTACAACACGGGTTACCAGGCGAACGTCGCCCTGGCCGACGGCATGTCGCCCGAAAACTGGCGCGGCTGGGTCATCAACCTGCTGGGTATCGGCTTCAGCCCGACCAACATCTTCGCCTGCATTATTCATGGCGCGCTTTATTACATCCCGGTGCTGGCCGTCACGTTCATCGTCGGTGGTCACATCGAAGTGCTCTTCTCCATCGTGCGTAAGCACGAGATCAACGAGGGCTTCCTCGTTACCGGCATGCTTTTTCCGCTCATCCTGCCGCCCACCATTCCGCTGTGGGAAGTGGCCGTGGGCATCGCCTTCGGCGTCATCGTGGGCAAGGAAATCTTCGGCGGCACGGGCATGAACATCCTCAATCCCGCGCTCACCGCCCGCGCGTTCCTGTTCTTCGCCTACCCCGCGCAGATGTCGGGCGACAAGGTGTGGACGGCCGTGACCGAGAAGATCGCGGTCGATGGCTGGAGCGGCGCGACGGCGCTGGGCCGCATCGCCGCGGCCGACGCATCGAACCCGGACGCCTGGCGCGAGTCGCTCGGCGCGATGCACCTCAGCTGGCTCGACGCCTTCGTTGGCAATATGGCGGGCTCGATGGGCGAAACCTCCGCGCTGGCCTGCCTGATTGGAGCCGGCGTCCTGATTCTCACGGGCATCGGCTCGTGGCGCACCATGGCGGGTTGCGTGGCCGGTGTGTTCGCCATCTCGACGCTGCTCAACGCGATGGGCTCCGAGACCAACGCGATGATGAACGTGCCTTTCTACTGGCACCTCGTGCTGGGCAGTGCCGCCTTCGCCCTGGTCTTCATGGCGACCGACCCCGTCTCGGGCCCCTACACGGAGCGTGGGCGTCTGGTGTACGGCTTCCTCATCGGCGTATTCGCCATCGTCATCCGCGTCATCAATCCGGCGTATCCGGAAGGCTGGATGCTTGCCATCCTGTTCATGAACGTGTTCTCGCCGCTCATCGACTACGTGTCCATCAGCGCCAATGTAAAGCGGAGGCTCGCCCGCAGTGCAGCATAACACCACTTATATTTTCGCGTTCGCTACCGTCGTGTGCGCGGTATGCGCCACGATGATTTCCGTGTCGGCCGTGGGCCTGCGCGCCAAGCAGGACTACAACCGCGAGATCGACCGCAAGAAGAGCGTGCTCATGGCCGCCCGCCTGGTGGGCGACAATGATGCCCTCACCGCGGAACAGGTCGAGGAGAAGTTCGGCAGCATCCGGCAGGTCGTCGTCGACCTCGAAACCGGCGAGCGCTCGGACATGGACCCGGCGCAGTACGACCCCGCCACGGCCGGTGTGATTCATCCTGCCGCTAATCCTGCCCAGATCATGGAAATGCCCGCGAAGGTTATGATTTACGAAGTGATGGACGGCGACAAGGTCTCGATGCTCGTGCTGCCGATCTTTGGCAAAGGCCTGTGGGGCACGCTCTACGGCTACCTCGCCCTCGACCGCGATTTGCAGACCATCCGCGGCATTACCTACTACAAGCACAAGGAAACCCCGGGCCTGGGCGGCGAGGTGGAAAACCCCCGCTGGAAGAGCCTGTGGCCCGGACGCAAGGCCTACAACGAGAATGGCGATGTTGCCATCACCGTTGTCAAGGGCCAGGCAGGCACCGTGGAGGAAGACCCGCACCACGTGGACGGCCTCAGCGGCGCGACCATCACGAGCCGCGGCGTGACGAACATGCTTCACTTCTGGCTGGGCGAACCCGGCTTCAAGTCCTTCCTGCATAACTACGAACCGAATCGGAGCGCGTAGAGCCATGGCTGTATTGAACAAGGAACAGCGCGAAGTCCTGCTTGACCCACTGGTCAACAACAACCCGATCGCCTTGCAGGTGCTGGGTATCTGCTCAGCCCTTGCCGTGACCACGAAGATGGAAACCGCCTTGGTGATGTGTCTCGCGGTGACCGCGGTGACGATGGGCAGTTCGTTCGCCATCAGCGTGCTGCGCAACAACATCCCCTCGAGCATCCGCATCATCGTGCAGCTCTCGGTCATCGCGTCGTTCGTAATCCTGACGGACCAGATCCTGCAGGCCTACATGTACGACGTGTCCAAGCAGCTCTCGGTGTTCGTGGGCCTTATCATCACGAACTGCATCGTGATGGGCCGCGCCGAGGCCTACGCCATGGCGAACGGCCCGATCATGAGCGCGCTTGACGGCCTGGGCAACGGCCTGGGCTACAGCATCGTGCTCATCAGCGTGGCCTTCTTCCGCGAGCTGTTCGGCTCCGGTTCGCTCATGGGCATCACGCTCTTGCAGCCGGTCACGCAGGGCGGCTGGTATACCCCGAACGGGCTGATGGTGCTTTCGCCCGGCGCGTTCTTCCTCATCGGGATCTTTATCTGGGCGCTGCGCACCTGGAAGCCTGAACAAGTAGAGGAGAGCTGACATGTTGCAGCACTATCTCGGCATATTCGTCCAGTCGGCGTTCATTGAGAACATGGCGCTGGCCTTCTTCCTGGGCATGTGCACCTTTCTCGGCTGCTCGAAGAAGGTGGAAACCGCCTTCGGCCTGGGCATCGCGGTGGTGTTTGTGCTCGCCATCACGGTGCCGCTGAACAACGCGATCTACTACGCGCTGCTCGCGCCGGGCGCGCTGGCCTGGATTCACCCCTCGCTGGCCGCCATCGACCTCGACTTCCTCCACTTCCTCACCTTCATCGGCACCATCGCGGCGGCCGTGCAGATTGTGGAAATGGCGCTCGACAAGTACGTGCCCTCGCTCTACGCGACGCTCGGCATCTTCCTGCCGCTCATCGCCGTGAACTGCGCCATCCTGGGCGCGTCGCTCTTCATGAAGGAACGCGAGTACAACTTCTCTGAGAGCGTGGTATTCGGCCTGGGCTCGGGCATCGGCTGGATGCTGGCGATCACCTCGCTGGCCGCCGTGCGCGAGCGCATGCGGTACAGCAACGTGCCCGAAGGCCTGCGCGGTCTCGGTATCACGTTCATGCTGGTGGGCCTCATGGCCATCAGCTTCATGGCCTTTTCCGGCATCCAGTTGTAGCAACTCCGGCGCCTCGCGCCTGAACTTCCGAGGATAGACGCATGGAAATCCTGACCATGGGCATGGGCATCGTGATGTTTACCGTCATCGTGCTTTCGCTCGTCGCCATCGTGGTCGCGGCGCGCAGCCGCCTGGTCTCCCAGGGCATGGTGACCATCACCATCAACGGCGATCCTGAAAAGGCGATCAAGACCAACGCGGGCGGCACACTGCTGGGCACGCTCGCCGAGAACAAGATTTTCATTCCCTCCGCCTGCGGCGGCAAGGGCAGCTGCGGCGTGTGCAAGGTGCATGTGAAGTCCGGCGGCGGCACGCTGCTGCCCACCGAGGAAAACTTCATCAATCGTGCCGCCGCGCGCGAGGGCTGCCGCCTCTCCTGCCAGGTGAAGGTGAAGCAGGACATGGAGATCGAGGTGGAAGCCGACGTCTTCGACGTGCGCAAGTGGCGCTGCAAGGTCCGCTCGAACCACAACGTGGCTACCTTCATCAAGGAACTGGTGCTCGAACTGCCCGCGGGCGAGGCCGTGCCGTTCCGCGCAGGCGGCTACATCCAGATTGAATGCCCGCCGCACGTCGCCAAGTACGCCGACTTCGCCATCGAAGAGGAATACCGCGACGAATGGGACCAGTACAATCTCTGGCAGTATGTATCGAACGTATCGGACGGCGTCACGCGCGCCTACTCCATGGCGAACTACCCGGAAGAAGCCGGCATCATCATGCTGAACGTGCGCGTGGCTACCCCGCCGCCGCGGCGCCCCGATCTGCCCCCGGGCATCATGTCGTCCTTTATCTTCAACCTGAAGCCGGGTGATGAAGTAACCATTTCGGGTCCCTACGGCGAGTTCTTCGCGAAGGACACGAAGCGCGAAATGTGCTTCATCGGCGGTGGCGCCGGCATGGCGCCCATGCGCTCGCACATCTTCGACCAGTTCAAGCGCCTGCACACCGACCGCAAGGTGACCTTCTGGTACGGCGCGCGCAGCCTGCGCGAAATGTTCTACGAGGACGACTTCAACTCGATTGCCGAGGCCAACCCGAACTTCGAGTGGCACATCGCGCTTTCTGAGCCGAAGCCGGAAGACAACTGGACCGGCTACACGGGCTTCATCCACAAGGTGCTGCACGACAACTACCTGAAGGATCACCCCTCGCCCGAGGATATCGAGTACTACCTCTGCGGGCCGCCCATGATGCTGCAGGCCTGCATGAACATGCTCCGCGACCTCGGCGTCGAAAATGAAATGATCATGTTCGATGACTTCGGTTCCTGAGTTACGAAGCACGATTCTCCGGAGCACGGCCTTGGCCGTGCTCCTTCTTTTTTCCTGCCTGCTGCTGCACGGCTGCGGCGGGGGAAAGGAGCCCCAGGCAGCGCACTTCGCCCTCGAAGGCGAAACGATGGGTACGACGTACCACATCAAGGTCGTACTGCGCCCGCATCAGGAGGTCGCCGACAACATTCAGGCGATGATCGACGAGCGGTTGGCCGAGATCAACGCGCTCATGTCCACCTACCAGCCCGACTCGGAGTTGTCGCGATTTAATGCCTCGCGCGATGCCGCGCCCTTCCAGTTGACACACGAGACCGCCGAGGTCTTCCGCATCGCACTGGAAGTGAGTGCCCAGAGCGGCGGCGCATTCGATGTGACTATCGGCCCGCTCGTGAACGCCTATGGCTTCGGCCCCGAGGCCAAGCGTTCGCTGGAGGACGCCGAGCGGGAAGCGTTGATGCAGAGCGTGGGATACCACGCACTCACACTGGACGATGAGGACCGGATCGCGAAGGGGCATCTTAAAACCTATTGCGACCTATCCGCCGTGGCCAAAGGCTACGCCTGCGATGCCGTCGCGCGGCTGCTGGAAGACGAGGCCATCTTCCAGTACATGGTTGAGATTGGCGGCGAGGTGAAGGTGCGCGGCCGCAATGAACGCGGCAAGCCCTGGCGGCTGGGCATCGAGAAACCGACCGAGGGCACCTTCGGCGAGTTGCAAGAGGTCGTCATCATGCGGCGCGACCGCCAGCCGGAGGCGCTCGCCACCAGCGGCGATTACCGCAATTTCTATATGGAAGACGGCAAGCGCGTATCGCACACCATCGACGCGCGCACGGGGCTGCCCATCGGGCACCTGCTCGCCTCGGCCAGCGTGCTGCACGAATCCTGCGCCCGGGCCGACGCCTATGCCACCGCGATGATGGTGCTCGGCCCCGAGGAAGGCATGGCCCTCGCCGAGAAGCAGGGACTCGCCGTGTACTTCGTCCTGCACGATGGCCAGAGTTTCACCACCCGCGAGTCCTCCGCCTGGACCGCCCACCGCGAACGAGAATCCCGCGCCGACGAGGAAGAGTAGTAGGTTCGCTTCATGCGGCTCGGCCGCCTTGGAGTGCGGGAGCAAGCTCCCGCTTTGCTCAGGAAGCGCGCTTCCGTCGCCATACCGTCGGACAAACGCCAGCTTCACGGCGACGGGAGCTTGTCGCTCCCTGCTGAAAGCGGCAGCCCGCTGCCGCACTCCAAGGCGCCCGAGCCGCATGAGGCTGTGCTCCGGCGCGAGCGCTGCGAAACCGCGGAGCGAGACTCCGTCGATCCCTCCTGTCGCGAATGCCGTCGTACTCCCGCCTACCGCTCCACCAGTTCCACGCGGCGGTTCTTGGCGCGCCCGGCGTCGGAGCCGTTGCTGAACACGGGCACCAGCGGACCGACGCCATGCGGCTCGAGCCGCTCGCGCGCGATGCTGTAGTCCTTCACCAGCGCCTCGACCACGGCGGCAGCCCGCTGCTCGGAAAGGTCGAGGTTGTAGGCCAGCGTACCCCTCATGTCGGTATGGCCGACCACATACACGCTGAGCTCCGGCTCATTGCCCAGCAGCTTGGCGATTTCGTCCAGCGCGGGCTTCGATTCCTCCGTCAGCACAGCCTTGTCATACTCAAAGTAGAGGCCATAGATGACGGTCTTGCCCTTCTCCATGATCTCCTTGGACATGGCGTCGGCATCTATCGTGACGAGACCGCCCTCGGCTTCCTGCACTTCGATGACATCGACGACGAAGGTGTTGATGTCGGCGGCATATTGCGCGCCGCCCCACACCACATAGACCGTGCGGTCGGCCTGTTCCAGCTTACCCGCCATGAAGCCCGAGCCCTTGGCGGTGGACGATCCGGCCAGCAGCCGGATGAGCCCGTTGGAGGGAAAGGGATTGGCCCCGTACATCACCTGCATCCACGAACGTCCGCCGACATCCTTGCCGGTGCCGCCCTCGGGGTCGAGACCGTAGGCGATTAGCTCGAAGCCTGCGCCCTCGAGCGCCTCCTTGTAGTTCAGGGTGATTTCCGAAATGCCGCGCTCGCCCTCGATTTCATAATAGGTGCGCGTCAGTTTGCCCGCCACCTCTACCCAATCGCTGATGGCGCGGTAGCCCGTCACCGGCCCTGTCGCAATCTTGTATTCCTGATAGGCCTGCACGTCCTGCCAGACGATATGCGAGCCCGGATACCGCGACACAATCGGGTGATCCTCCGTGCCTGCGGCATCTTCCTGCGCCATCGCGGCCGCTGCCACAAGTACCAATGCCACGCTTCCTGCAAACGTCCGCCACATGCAACCACCCTCCTGTTTCCGGTATCGTGTGCCGGGTACACCAACCCGATCGCGTCCTCTGTTCTTTCCGAAGGATACCCGCATGTCTCCGCTATCGCAATCCGAAGATACCGCCTATACATTGAACGACGCCGTGGGCCTGCGCAGCGCGGTAAACCGCATCGTGCACGATACGCCGCTCACCGATATTCATACCCATCTATATGCGCCCGCCTTCCGCGATCTGCTGCTCTGGGGCGTGGATGATCTGCTCACCTACCACTACCTCATCGCCGAGTTCTTCCGGCTGAGCGACATGCCCTATGGACAGTTCTGGGCGCTGGACAAGACGGGCCAGGCCGATGCGATCTGGCAGACGTTGTTTATCGAGAACGCGCCCCTGAGCGAGGCGTGTCGCGGGGTACTTACCGCCTTGCACCGCTTGGGGCTCGATACCTCGTCGCGCTCGCTGGCGGACTACCGCGCCTGGTTCGCCGAGCAGGACGCCGCAGAGCACGTCAGCCGCGTGTTTCAGGTGGCTGGCATTCAGTCCGCCGTGATGACCAACGACCCCTTCGACGATACGGAGCGCGCGGTCTGGGAGAATGGCTACGAGGCCGATCCGCGCTTCCACGGCGTACTCCGCATCGACCCGCTCTTGAACGATTGGCAGAGTGCCCGGCCGAAGCTTGCGGCAGGCGGCTATCGGGTGAGCTACACCCTGGACGCCGAAACGCTGTCGGAAATCCGCCGCTTTCTCAATACCTGGGCCGAGCGCTTCAATGCCCTATATATGGCCGTGTCGCTGCCGCCCGACTTCGCCTATCCGGAAGACTCCGCCCGCGCGACCATTCTCCGCGAGTGTGTATTGCCGGTCGCGCGCGAACGGAACATCCCCTTCGCCATGATGATCGGCGTGACGCGACAAGTGAACCCCGCGCTCAGGCTCGCAGGCGACGGCGTGGGCTCGGCCAGCCTCGGTCCGGTCGAACGCCTTTGCGCCGGTTTCCCGGACAATAAGTTCATGGTGACCATGCTGGCCCGCGAGAACCAGCACGCGCTTTGCGTGGTCGCGCGGAAATTCCGCAACCTGCTTGTTTTCGGCTGCTGGTGGTTCCTGAACAATCCCAGTCTCATCGAGGAAATGACCCGCATGCGCATCGAAATGCTGGGGCCGAGCATCATTCCCCAGCACTCCGACGCGCGCGTGCTCGATCAGGTCATCTACAAATGGGCGCACAGCCGCGAAATCATCACCCGCGTGCTGCGCCATAAATACGCCGACCTGCTCGAAACCGGCTGGGTCGTTCGGGAGTCCGAGATTAAACGCGACGTAGAAGCCCTTCTGGGCGGGAACTTCTGGCGCTTCGTAAAAGGATAATTCATGAGCGGAGAAACTCCAGCCCGGCGCCCGCGCCGCTGGCCCTATGTGCTGATCATTCTGATCCTAGTACTGGTCGGCGCCGCCTGGTGGCGCATGGGCAGCGTCATCGTCGAGCAGGCTCCGCCCGGCTCTCCCGGCTACCACGCCACCGGAATGCTGCCGCTCGAGTTCATCGTTGCTACCTACAACGTGCAGGCGCGGCCCTGGTTCGACGACACCGGCTACAAGTTCGACGGCATCTCCCCGAAACTCAATCCCTTCGACCTTGTCGGTATTCAGGAATGCTTCAAGGATCATGAGGACCTCTGGGAAGGCACCACCCATCCCGTACGCATTTACGATGGCCGCCTGAAGAACTGGTACCGAAGTGTCGGCTCCGGCCTGTCCACCCTGTCGCGCTTCCCCGTCACGGAAGTCATCACCGAGCACTTCGCGCAGAGCGGCGACTTCCAGAACAAGCCCGCCTCGAAGGGCATGGTGCTCGCGCGCGCAGACCTTGGTAACGGCCTCGTGCTCGATTTCTACAATACCCACCTCACGGCGGGCAGCAAGGAAGAGAACAAAACCGCACGCCCTGCGCAGGTGCGCCAGCTCATCGAATTCGTCAAGCGCAACTCGCCCCCCGAGCACCTCGTCATTTTCGGCGGCGACTACAACCTCCGCGCCCATGACTTGGACACCAGCCTGCCGGCCGATTATCCCGCCGACCTGGTGGGCCTCAACCGCGGCCAGCTGCTCACCGCCATCTGCAAAGAACTCGGGTTCACCGACGCCTCCGAGACCATCACCGGCGCGATCCCCGAGATCGTCGACCACATCCTCTACCGCTCCAGCAGCACCCACGACCTCGTGCCGCTCACGTGGCAGCACGACACCGAAACCTTCTTCGCCCCCGACGGCCGCCCGCTCTCCGACCACGAACCCCTCATCGCCACCTTCCGCGTGACGGAAAAAACGACCACGGCCGAGGCGCCCGCCGAATAGCCTGCCCTTTCCCACCACACAGATTCTTCGAGTGTGCCGCATGGTATGCTGGCGGGTGAGTTGGCTTGAGGCTTTCGAATCTTTGGAGGCGTATCATGAATACATCCCGCATCACCCGCCGCGCGTTTCTCGCGGCGACCACGACGGCGGCCGCTTCGGCGGCCATTGCGCAGGACAAGCCCAACACGGCCAAGGTGGTGCCGGGCAAGCGGAGTCCGAACGAGCTGTTGAACATCGGCTGTATCGGCAACGGCGGCATGGGGCAGAGCGACACGTTGGCGTGCCGCAATGAGAACCTGATTGCCCTCTGCGATGTGGATGCGGACCGCGCGGCGGCGGCCTTCAAGCGTTTCTCCGATGCGCGCAAGTTCACGGACTACCGCGAGATGCTGGACAAGATGCCGGAACTCGACGCGGTCACGGTGTCGACGCCGGACTTCAACCATGCGCCCGCCGCCTATCGCGCAATGAAACTCGGCAAGCATGTGTATGTGCAGAAGCCGCTCACCCACACCGTGGCCGAGGCGCAGTTGCTGCAACGTACGGCCGAGGAAATGAAGGTCGCGACGCAGATGGGCAACCAGGGGCATTCGGGCGACGGCGTGCGCGAGTGCTGCGAAATGGTGTGGACCGGTGCCATCGGCCCCGTGCGCGAGGTGCATGCGTGGACCTTCCGGCCGCAGGGGAAATGGCCGCAGGGCATCCCCGAACCGCTGCCTGGCATGCCCGTGCCCGAGACGATGGCGTGGGATACCTGGCTCGGCCCGGCACAGGAACGCCCGTACAACGAAGGCTACGCGCCCCGCAACTGGCGAGGCTGGTACGACTTCGGCAACGGGGCGCTGGGCGACATGGCGGCCCATGTGCTCGACCCGCCCTATTGGGCCTTAAAGCTGGGCGAGGCCTCGGGCTTCAGCATCGAGATTGTCCGCAGCAAGGCGCGTAACGACCACACCTTTCCGCTCTCGCAGGTGCTCAAATATTCCTTCCCCGAGCGAGCGGGTATGCCTCCGGTGGATATCTACTGGTACGATGGCGGCGAACTGCCGCCGTGGCCGGAAGCGGTGCCCAAGGACGAGCAACTCGGAGACGGGCGCTGGCCCGACGAGACGGACGGCTCGTACTTCGTGGGAGACGAGGGACTGCTCACCACCGGCACCTACGGCCAGAAGACCCGCCTTCTGCCCGCGTCGCGCATGGCCGACTACACTATGCCCGACCCGATGATTCCGCGCATCGACAAGCAGAACCATTACGAGAACTGGCTCCAAGCCTGTAAGGGCGGCGAGCCCGCGTGCAGCAATTTCAGCTACTCGGCGCAGTTCAGCATGCTCATTCTGCTTGGCGCGCTGGCCATGCGCGTGGGTGAGAAGATCACCTGGGACGCCCAGGCCAACCGCATTTCCAGCCCGGAATCCGCCAACGCCCTGCTCACGAAACCGTACCGCGAAGGGTGGGAACTGCCACTGTAGTCAACATTTTACACTTTTTACCGTATCATTGACTTCAAATTCCTCTTGGACCATAATCAGGCCCACGCGAATCTCTTGCTTGGGGTCAGGACTTGCCCGTTGGGCGGCGGGTCCATGGACGGGGAATTCCTATGCGTCGATATATTTTGGTGCCGCTTGTCGTCTTCCTATGGTCGGCAACGGCGCACGCGGACACGCCGCGGATTCTGCTGGTGGGCGATAGCTGGACGCGCTTTCTCTGGGACGTGTTCGAGACCGGCTTCCCCGCGCAGCCGGTGCGCATCGTCGATACCGTGCTGGACGGCTACGGCCTCGGTCAGTGGTCGTCGTTGGGAGAGAACACCGCCATCTCCGGCAGCACGGCATCGGTGTGGAAAGACCCCGGCCTGCTGAACCTGATCACGCAAGAAATCACGAACAACCCGAGCATCGACATCGTACACTTGAGTATCGGCGGCAACGACCTGCTGGGCACCTGGAAATACACCATGAGCCAGGGCCAGAAGGCGGCGGTGTACGACACGATTGCTGCCGACATCCAGACCATCGTCAGTCATATCCTGTCCATCCGCGCCGACACCAAGGTCGCCATCGTCGGCTACGACTGGCTCAACCTCTACGACATCGCCTGGCAGGACGGCAACGACGGCCAGACCGGTGCCATCACGATGCTGGCCTATATGGAATTCCCCACGGTGCCGTGGTTCGATCCGCCGTACATCCGGCCCTTCCCGGCAGTGTTGCGGAACCCGGGACAGGATGGCCTGCACGATGCCTTCATCGCGCTGGAGATGCGGAAGAAAGCGATAGCAGCAGCCACGCCGCGCGCGGAATACGTGCACAACTTCGGCGTGAACCAGCACCGGCGCGGCTACTCGGGTAACTTCGGCGTATTTGGTCCGCAGGTGGCGCCCTTCCCCGATGGCGAAGGCAACAGCTACGCGAATTTCCCGGGCGGCAATCCCGACGTGCCGACCGACAAGAACAACATGCGGAGCGGCAACGATCCAATCCACCTCGACCGCACGGGCTTCAACTACATTGTGGACAACTGCGTCGCGCAGTATTACGCGGCGTGGCTGACCGACACCTCGCCGCCCTCGGTATCGAGCGTCACGCGCGCCGATGCGAGCCCGACGGCCGCGGCCTCCGTGAATTTCACCGTCGTCTTTTCAGAGGCCATCGATCCGGTCTCGTTCGACGCGGGCGACCTGGCGCTGGCCACTTCGCCGTCCATTTCGGGCGCCTCGATTGGCAGCATCAGCGGCAGCGGCACAACTTATACGGTCACGGTATACACCGGCACCGGAGACGGCACCCTCCGGCTCGACATCGTCGATAACGACTCGATCATCGACAACAATGCGCAATTGCTCGGCGGACTCGGCACAGGCAACGGCGACTTCTCGGGCGGTGAAACGTACCTCGTGGATCGCAGCGATCCCGAGGTGAGCATGTCGAGCAGCGCCGGCAATCCCACCGCGCTCAACCCCATTCCGATCATCGTCACCTTTACCGAGCCGGTCACCGGCTTCGCGTTGTCCGACCTGACGCTCGTCAATGGCTTCGCCAGCAACCTCGCGGGTTCGGGCAGCCAGTACACCTTCGATTTCACGCCGGCCATCGACGGTGCGGTCTCGGCCACCATCGGCGCGGCCAAGGTGGTAGACCTCGCCAACCGGCCGAACCTCGCACAAGCAGTTCCCTTCAGTACGGTCTATCAGACCGGTGGCGGGCCCGGCGATATCTACATCAGCGACGGATCGCTGGACGATCTGATCCTCAACGGTACCGAGACCATCGCGATTGACACCGACGGGGTTACGCCGACGCTCACCATTGATTCCAATCCGCCGCTCTCGGGCCGCGTCATCCTTCAGTCCAGCGACCCCACGGGAGTCGCGCTCTTCGATTTCGCCGATGTCCAAGTCGCCAACACGGTGGGTATTACGGTGTCCGGCAGCCGGCCGCTCTCGATAGCCGCCAGCGGCGATTTCTCCTGGTCGGCCACCATCGATGTTTCGGGAACTGTAGCCGGCCGCGCGGGTGGCGGTCTCGGCGGCAGTGGTAATACCGGCGGTACGGGCGGTCCCGGCGGCGGCGGCGGTTCGGGCGGCGGCTCCGGGCGCTCTGGCGGCGGCGGTGGCGCGGGGGGCGTGGGCAATAGCTTCGGCTTCCCCGGTAGTGGGGGCACCTGCTGTGCCAGCAATGGCGGCGGCGGCGGCGGGGGAACCGGCGGTAATCCGGGCAACGGCGGTACCACGGGCGGCGCGGGCTACGGCTTGGGCTCGACGACCTACAGCGGTGGAACCGCCGGCGTGGTGGTCGCGGCTGCGGGCAGCGCGGGCGGCGGCGGAACGGGCGGCGTCAACGCGGGCGGCGGCGGCGGCGGTGGTGTATTCAGCGAGGGCGGCGTCGGCAACCCGGGCAGCTCGGGCAATGGGGGCGATCCCGGCGGCGTAGGCTCTACTGGCGGCAGCGGTGGCTCAGGTACCAGCGGTCTTCTACCGGTCGTCGCCAACACGCTGGACCTCTATGCGGGCAGCGGTGGTGGCGGCGGCGGCGGCGGTGCGGGCGGCCAGGGCGGCGGCGGCGGCGGCCAGGGCGGCGGCGGCGCGGGCGGCGGCGGCGGCGGCGGCGGACATGGCGCGGTCTTCGGGTCCATTATCGGTGTCGGCGGTACCGGCGGCACGGGCGGCACGGGCCAGACCGGCGGCACGGGCCGGGGCGGCGGCGATGGCGGCAAGGGCGGCGACGGCGGCAAGGGCGGCAACGGCGGCGGCGCGCTTGTGCTCTCGGCGCGCGGCCTTTTGGAATTCAGTGGCACGGTCGATGTATCGGCCGGCGCGCGCGGCACCGGACAAACCGGGCAGGCAGGCGTGGATCCCGGCTCCGGTACCAACGGCCCGACCGGCGACCCGGCGGGTGCACCGGGCGGCGGCCCCTTCCTGATCGGACTCAATGGCGGCGCAGGCGGCAGCGGCGGCGCGGGTGGCAGTGGCGGCCGCGGTGGCGTCGGCGGCACGGGCGGCGCGGGCGGCAATGGCGGCTATGGCTCGCCCGGCATGGTCAAGCTGCATGGCACCCTCATCCGCGCTTCCGGCGGAACGGTCGAGGCGGGCAACTACGGCAGCACCAGTTCGGACTACATCGGCAAGTACACCGCGATATCCAACATGAGCAACAGCTTCGAGCTGGCCAACCGCGCGACACCGTCCGACCCGATGGTGTCCGGACGCACGAACAACAACGATGTGCTGCGCGGACCGGCACCCTATAGTCCGCTCGTGGAGACGCCGCTGATTGGTCAGCTGCAGGAAGGCCCGGCAACGGGCGGCTTCCTCGAAAGCACCTACTGGAATTCGGCGACCGTGTCTTCGCTGCTCGGCGCGCAGACGCTGGATCCGACGGAATTGATCGGCATTGTCCGAATCAATGCCGGTAGCACCGGCAATCCCTGGAACGGTTTCGACCAGATCTACCTCATCAATGTAGGCGCGGCCGACGCGCAGAACGTGACACTGAAGGTGGACACCATTCAGGACTTCGTGATCGGCACCATACCGGTGGGCGAAACCTGGACGACCTGCGTGCCGACCGGGTCCACGATACTGCTGCAGGTCGAGTTGTTCGCCACCATCACGCCGCTGGCGCCGCACGTGTACACGGGCGAACCGGTGACGCTTACGGCGAACATCGCGGGCGGTATCGGCGCGAAGACGATCGGCTGGCTAAAGAACAGCGTTCCGGCTCCGGGCGTGAACAACCTGTCCACCTATCAGATCGCCTCGGCGGCGCTCACCGATGCGGGCACCTACGATGTGTTGGTGGAGGACACGCAAAGCACGCAGACGAACTCGGTGTTTGCGAT
Organism: Candidatus Hydrogenedens sp.; assembly: GCA_016125095.1. Taxonomy (GTDB): domain Bacteria; phylum Hydrogenedentota; class Hydrogenedentia; order Hydrogenedentales; family JAEUWI01; genus WGMK01. Next base: position 220,803 of record WGMK01000010.1, read on the forward strand.
TGCCCTGAAGGTGTCCGATCCGTTGGCAATTACCCAGCAGCCCTCGGGCGCCAGCGTCGATGCGGGCGAGCAGGTGGTGTTTACGGTGGCAACATCCGGGGGCAAACAGCCGCTCACCTATACCTGGCGCAAGGGCGGAACGCCCATCGGCTCCGCGCCGAATGCCCCCGTGTATACCTTGGCCTCGGCGCAGCCCGCCGATGCCGGCAGCTACGACGTGGTGGTGACCGATGCGGACGGTATAGGCCCCAAGGGGCTCCAGACTTCGAATGCCGCCGCGCTGAGCGTGAGCAATCCACTCGTGCTAACCGGTCCGAATGGGGCCGTCGTGCGCGAAGGACAGAACTGGTCGCTTCAGGTGGCGGCCACAGGCGGACAGACGCCGTATACCTATACCTGGAAGAAGAACGGCACGCCGATACCCAGCGGACCCAATGCGCCAAACCTCGATTTCACGCCGGTGTCCGCAGGCGATGCTGGTACCTATGAGGTACATGTTGAAGACAACTTGGGCGTGGAGGCCGACTCCGTGTCCGCCGTGCTGCAGGTGGTGCCTGAAATGGTGATTACCGAGCAGCCCGTGAACACCTTCGCGTATTCGGGCACGGACACGACGTTCCATGTAGTCGTGGCGGGAGGGGTTCCTCCCATCAGCTACACCTGGAAGAAGGGAGGCGTGCCGATTCCCGGCGCACCGAACAGCCCCAACCTGCTGCTCGAGAACGTGACGGCGATCGACGATGGCACGCAGTACAGCGTAACCATCACCGATGGCGGCTCTCCGCAAGCAACGCTCGATTCGGATACGGCCTTCCTGTTCATCGGAGGAACGCCACCGCAGTGGCTTATCCAGCCCGTCAGCGCTTCGAGGTATGATGACGACACTTCGGCGCAGGCCTTCGTTGCGCAGCTGGTTCCGGGCTCCGGCTTCGGCACGGTCACCTATGAGTGGTTCTTCGATAACGGGACGGGGCCAGTCTCGGCAGGCAGCGGGACGACGCTCGTGCTGTCGTCGCCGACGACGGCGGACTCGGGCGAATATACCTGCATCGCCACTGACGATGTCGGACCCTTCCCGTCCACGCCCGCCACGTTCATTATGGCGCCGCACCTTGTGGTGGAGCAGGAACTGACAGGCGGCAGTGTCGACGAGGGGCAGGACTTCACCTTCGAGTTCGCGGTGTCTGGCGGCGTGCCTCCCTTGTCCTACACGTGGGAATTCGACGCCAACGGACCGGGCAAGGCGATCCTGTCCAACACCCCCGGCGACCTGCTCATCGAGGATGCGCAGCTGGGCGATGCGGGCTGGTACTCGGTCACCGTGTCCGACAGTCTCACCGATTCCGTATCGTCGGGTCCGGTGCAGCTCATCGTCACGCCGGGCCTGCCTGCGGGCGGATTGCTGGGCCTGGCCGCGCTGACTTCGGTGGTGGCTGCGGCGGGCGGCATGGGCCTGCGGCGGCGGAAATAGAAAGCGGCAAATACGACGCGGAGCGCTTCGGCCAAACCGGGGCGCTCCGCGACTTTATTTTCCGTTAACCGCCTTCTTCTTGGCCTTGCGCCGCTTGGGTGGCATCGGGCTGGGCATGAGCGCCCGCAACTGCGAGAGCTCGCCGTAGCACAGCAGCTTGTCGCCCTCGGCGATGGTGTCGTCGCCCTTCGGGTTCGGAATCATCTGGTTGCCGCGGTCGATGCTGAGCACCTGGATGTTGCGCTCCGCAAGGTGCGAATCGCGCAGCGCCACGCCGGTCAACTCGGGCAGGTGGTGCACCGTGAACTCCGCCACGCCGTAGCCGGCCGCCAGACGCAAACGCTGCTTGAGGTCCACATCGGGGAAGAGCACGCGCTCTTCGATGTTTGAAATCACCTCGCCGGCCACGTCGATGCCGGTCGCCTTTTCGATGCCCTCCAGCCCCGGCGAGCTGTTCACTTCCATCACCTTCGGACCCTCGTCGCTCTCCAGCATATCGACGCCCGCGATGGCCAGCCCCATGATTTGCGCGGCGCGAACCGCCGTACGCACGTACTCATCGGGGAGCACCACGTTCTCCACGCTGCCGCCGCGGTGCACATTGCTCCGGAACTCGCCCTTGGCCGCCCGCCGCCGCATGGCCGCCACCACCCGGTCGCCAATCACAAACGCGCGGATGTCGCAGCCTTGGCTCTCCTTCACGAACTTCTGAATCAGCACGTTCTGGTTGGCGTGGTGCAGGGTCTGGATGATCGCCTCAGCCACCTTGTGGCTCTCCGCGAGAATCACGCCCACGCCCTGCGTGCCTTCCAGCAGCTTGAGAATCACCGGCACCCCGCCGATACGGTCGATGGCCGACATCACGTCCTGGCTGTCGCGCACGAAGCACGTGGCGGGCATGCCGATATCGTGCTTGCTCAGCACCTGCATCGAGCGGAGCTTGTCGCGCGAAATGGCGATACCCACCGAGGTGTTCGCCGCGAATACGCCCATCTGCTCGAACTGCCGCACCACGGCCAGCCCATAAAAGGTGATCGAGGCGCCAATGCGGGGAATGATGGCGTCGTAGTGCCGCAGGCGCCGCCCGCGGTAATGCAGGTCGGGCTCCTCCTTCTCCAGGCTCATGGTGAACTTGAGCGTGTCGAAGACCTTGGCCTCGTGGCCGCGGCGCACGGCGGCTTCGCGCAGCCGGCGCGTGCTGTAGCAGCGCGGCGAACGGCTAAGAATGGCGATTTTCATGGTACTGCTCCGGAAAAAGCGCCTGGTTAACCCAACAGGTTCCGGCGGCTGACATCGACGATAAAATCGTGCGCGAGGGCCTTGCGCCCCAGCAGCATGCGGAACACCATCTTCTCACGCGACACAAGGGAAATGTCAATCAGTTTGTCGATCGGCCCGATCTGCGCGCGTGCCCGTACGAAGCACCGCCGCATGTACGCCCCATTGCTCGACCGCACTTTCGCCCACTTGAGGATGGGCGCCGTAACGGGAATGGAATCGAGCGGATGGTGTTCGTCGAGCACGACCTCGAAGCGGGCCTTGCCGCTCTTGTAAATCTTGAGGTTGTTCACGTGGAGGGCGCTACTGCGTGCCCCGGTGTCTACCTTCACATCCAGGTTCCAGATGTTCCAATCCGGAAATGAGATGTGCTCCGACCAGCCGATGAGGTGCTTTTTCTTCAGCGCCTTGCTGATGGCTTTTTGCTTTGGCGTCAGGCTCAAGCAGCGCTTCCCCGGTGACCATGTCTAGCATGGCACACGCGGCAGCGGTCAAGCAAAACTCAGGCTACTCGACGATTTGCAGTTCCGTTGGCCGTATCCGGCGCTGCAAGAGCATGCCGCCACTTTGGTTTTCCACCTGTGCGAAGCCATGCTGCTTGAGGATGCAGACCCCGACATGCGAGCGCAGGCCCGATTGACACGTCACCAGCGTCGGCAACGCCGGATCGAGTTCGCCCAGCCGGTCGCGCAACTGGTCCAGCGGAATGGCTATCGCACGCGGGTCGGAGCAGGCAGCGACCTCGGCCGGATTCCGCACGTCCACATACTGCTTGCCCTCGGGCGAGTCCGTCGGATCGGCGAGCGTGGCGATGCCGTCCAAGTCGTTGCAAGCGGCGAAGGCCGCCATGTGCACCGGGTCTTTCGCGCTGCCGAAAGGCGGGGCATAGCACAGGTCGAGCCCGGACAGATCGCGCACCGTGCCTCGCATGCCGATGGCCGTTGCAATGACATCGATGCGCTTGTCTACACCCGAGCCGCCCACCGACTGCGCGCCAAGGATGCGGCCCGTTTCGGGCGAATACACCAGCTTCAGGGTCAGGGCCTCGGCCCCCGGGAAATACCCCGCGTGGTTGTTGGCGGTGATCACGACCGACTTCGCGGGAAGGCCCGCCGCCTTCGCCGCCTTGCTGCTCAGGCCCGTGGTGGCGGCGGTCTTGCTGAACACACGGATGATAGCCGTGCCCAACACGGGCGCCATCGCCGGGGCTTCGTCGGTCGCCGCGTGCTGTCCGGCAATGCGGCCCGCGCGGTTGGCCGGCCCCGCCAGCGGCACGCGCATCGTGGTACCCGTCACGCCGTGGCAGTATTCCACGCTGTCGCCTGCGGCGTAGATTTCGGAGTGGTTGGTCTGCAGGTGCTCGTTCACGGTAATTCCGCCCGTGGCGCCCGTGTGTAGGCCGATGGCCTCGGCCAGGCCCAGCATCGGACGCACGCCGATCGACAGGATCACGAGGTCGGCGTCGAGCGTCTTGCCGTTCTGCGTAATCACTGCGTTGGCGCGGCCGTCGTCTCCCGTGCGAATCGCGCTCAACGCATCCGAGGTGTGCAGCCCGACACCCTCCTTGAGCAATTCCTCTTCGATAAAAGCCGCCATTTCAGGATCCAGCGGCGGCAGCACCTGCGGGGCGAGTTCGAGCACTTCGACGGCCATGCCGCGCCGGTGCATCTGCTCGGCCATTTCCAGCCCGATGAAGCCCGCGCCCACCACCACCGGCCGGCGAACGTCATTGTGTGCAATGAAGTCGTGAATCGCGTCCGCGTCCTCGAGACTGCGCAGGGTAAACACGTTCGGGGCGTGCGCGCCTTCCACCGGCGGTACGAAGGGCGCCGCGCCCGCCGCCAGTATCAGCCGGTCGTAGGGCTGCTCGAAAGACTCGCCGGTCTCGCGATTCAATACGGTCACCACGCGCCGCTCGGGGTCGATGCCGGTTACTTCATGCCGGGTATGCAGCTCGATGTTGAACCGGTCCGCGAAAAGCGGAGGCTTCGCCACCAGCAGCTTTTCGCGGTCCTCGATTTCGCCGCCCAGGTAATAGGGCAGGCCGCAATTGGCGAAGGAGGCATAGCGGTCTTTTTCGTAGAGAATGATGCGCGCCGACTCGTTGCAGCGCCGCGCCCGCGTGGCCGCGCTCGCGCCGCCCGCCACTGCCCCCACAATGACGATGGTCCTCGTATCGCTCATGACAGCGCCCTCCGCGATGTAGTGTACTAGCCCTTATTCCAAGGCATCCTGCCCAGTAGCATACCCATTGCGCAACTGTCAGTCACGCCGGTGTACACCAGGCCGCAGCCGATGGCCAGCGGCAGACCGGCAAAGCTGGGATGTACCAGCAGCGACAGCAGCGCGCCGGCCGCAGCAAGCGTGCCCGCCACAATCTTAACCTGCCGCTCGATGCTCAGCCCCCCCGCGCCTTCATTCACCGGAAGGCCGCAAGATTTCCACGCCAGGGTGCCGCCTTCCACGACAATGGAGTCGGCGCGCCCGGCCCCGGCCAGCACCTCGGCCGCCTTGCGCGCCCGCGCGCCCGAATGGCACAGCACAAAGAGCTTTTTGCCGGCCGCACGCTCCACGAGCGCCTTCAGGGTCTCGCCTTTCAACGTATCGAGCGGAATGGATTCCGCGCAGACTGCGTGGCAGGCGTTGAATTCCGCGGGGGTGCGCACGTCGATGACGATACAATCCGTACGGCGCTCTTCGATTTCCTTCCCGGCCCGGACCGGCTCCCACACGGCGATGCTGGACATCACTATTTCCTTTGTATTGTTATATCGCGATTGTTCGATATCTTTGCGACTACCATTTTTGGAATTCAGATCGATGCCTCATTCCGCTCCGAAACGTTTTCGGATACAGCTGAAGATGCTCGCTAGCGCCGGCTCTGCGATCTTGTAATACGTGCACTGGCCGCGGCGTTCCGCCGCCAGCAGCCCGCGATCGCGCATCTTGCCCAGATGCTCCGAGGCCTGGTGGCTCTGAATGCCGCAGGCCTCCGCCAGCTCGCCCACGGTGTACTCGCTCTCCAGCAGCATTTCCACCATGCGCAGCCGATGCGGATGCGCCAGCGTCTTCAGGCACTGGCCCGCTTCTTCCAATTGCTCCATACTGACGAGCTGTGACAACGTCTTCATCGCTTGTAGTATATATCGAAACCTAACGATATGTCAAATGGATGGGCAATTGGCAGGACCCGCTTAGCCGCGAGGCCTCTGCGTACTGGGACAAAGCGCTCGGTTCATGGGGACACCGTCGCCTTGGAGTGCGGGAGCAAGCTCCCGCTTTGATTAGGGAGCGATCGAGCTCCCGTCGTCGTGAGGCCAGATTGGGGCCGCAGCGCCCGCGCCGGGAGCAAGCTCCCTCCACGAAAGCGCAAGCAAGTCTTGCGCACTCCAAAGCAGCCAGGCTGCACCCGGTCGGGTACGCTTACCCGCGCGCCATCTTTGTGCTGGACCGGAGTGCTCGGCTCATGGGGACATTCGCCCCACCAAGCGGAGCCATTGCCACACACGGTGGGGCGCATGTCCCCATGGGCCGAGGACCGCGCGATTACGCCATGACCTTAGGCGGGAAACCGGAACTCGCTTGCCGCATTCCACTTTGCGGCGGGCTCCTGTTATCATGGTTAGGCAGCGCCCGGAGGCAGCGGGCGAATACCTTCGAGGGAGACTTCGAGCATGAAGCACTTGCAGACCATTTCCGTGGCCAAGGCCAATACAGAACTCGACGGCGTCATCGTGGGCGATCTGTTCACGCAGATCTGGTTCGGCTTCTTCTCGTTCATCATTCGCTTCGCAGTGGGGCAGAAGACCGCCTGATGCCGTCTCCGCCGCCGGATTCTCCGGAAGTATCCGACGGTGGCGTAGTACCGGTTCGGGTATCCAAGCTGCTCGCGGAGCGCGGGCTGTGCTCGCGGCGCGAGGCCGACCGCTTCATCGAGCGCGGTCTGGTCCTGCTCGATGGCGTGCCGGTGTCGGAATTGGGCACCAAGGCGCTGCCTACGCAGTCGCTCGAACTGCTGCCGGAGGCCCACACCGAGGCGGACGGGCAGGTCACGATTCTGATGCACAAGCCGGTGGGCGTGGTTTCGGGCCAGCCGGAAGACGGCTATGCCGCCGCGGTATCGCTCGTGCAGCCCAAGCACCGTTTCGCCGCCGACCGCAGCGGCCTCCGGTTTTCCCGCGAACATCTGGCGGGACTCGCCGTGGCGGGCCGACTCGATATCGACTCCACCGGGCTGCTCGTGCTCACCCAGAGCGGCGTCATCGCGCGGCGCCTCATCGGCCAGGACACCAAGATCGAGAAGGAATACCTCGTGCGGGTGGAGGGGGAGGTGACCGACGCCGTGCTCGCGCGCCTTTGTCACGGACTCGAACTCGACGGCCGTCGGCTCAAGCCGGCACGGGTGACCCAGCAGAACGCCGACCAGTTGCAGTTCATCCTGCGCGAAGGCCGCAAGCGCCAGATACGCCGCATGTGTAAACTCGTCGGGCTCGACGTGGTCGGCCTCAAGCGGGTGCGCATCGGCAACGTCCGCCTCGGGAAGCTGCCCTACGGCCAATGGCGCTACCTGGCCCGCGGCGAGGATTTCTGAAACCGGAACCTGTTCAGCGTGCGCGGTTCCCACAGGGCAGCGATCACACCGACCGTCAGCCAGGACGCGATTGCCGCCGTGGCGGGATCGAAGGACGCTCCCTGATCGGGCGTGAGGAAAACCGCAAGATTGATGGTCGCATGGGTTAGCACCGCCGCGAAGACGCTCCGGCGGGCATTCAGGTAGACCCAGACAATCAGGATCCGCAGCGCCACCGTATTCAGGCACTGCCAGAAGACCCACGCGCCGTCGTGGCCGCCCTGGAAGTACGGAACGATGTGCCACACGGCCCAAAGCGCGCCGATTCCCGCGGCCGCGATTCCCGCAGGCGCCATCCGCTCGATCCTCGGATACAGATAGCCTTGCCAGCCCACCTCCTCGCAGGCTGCACTTACCAGAAACACGGCAAACAGGAGCGCCGGGACGGCCGGGGAGAAGGCCGGAAATTCGACGAGCCACGATAGTTTGCCAGCCAAGCCATATCCCGCCAGCGTGACGACCGGCATGAGCAATAGGGCCGGGACGAACCAGAGCCAGGGAATGCGCTTCCAGTCGAAGGCGCGTTGTACCAATCGGCGACGCTCAGCACCGGCGATAGCCAACACAGCGAGCAGGGGACATACCGCCATCAACGCGCTGATGGGCAGGTTCGCGGGGATGTAGTCGCCCAGTTGCGTACCGCTCACGCTGCCCAGCAGCCAGAAAGGCAAGGAAAAAACGAGCACCCATCCCAAGTAGCGGAGGGCTTCGCGCCGGCTATCTCTATGGTCTGTCATCGTGAATGCGGCCTGTTGTCCCGCAAGCGTAGCCGCCGCCGGAACCAAATGAAAGCGGGGCGCCCCGATTGGAGCGCCCCGCGGAATCGAATGCTGGTCGGCAGGCTTAGTTCAGGTAGCCCGTCACGCGGGTCTCGGCCCAATTGCCTTCCACGCCGCTCATGATGCGCAGCTCGTCGAACAGCTCAGCGACGCGCGTCATCGTTTCCTTGGCGTCTTCCGGCACGCCGCCGGCCAGGGCCGAAAGCGGGATCACCACGTCGGTGAACAGCTTGGTCTTGAGCACGAGGCCCATGTACCGCGGCTGGTCAGTCTTCAGCGGGTCGTTGAGCTTGGAGAAGAATTCGGTCGACTTGCCTTCCTTCGACAGGTCGATGATGGCCTTCATGCCGTCCATGTTGTTGGAAACCAGCACGAAGTCGCCCGGGTAGGCCATGCTCAGCGGCACGGGAATCGGCGCGGCAATCGCGTTGATCGGCGTGTCGTTGTACACCTCGGCTTCCTTCGCCGGCACCAGCATCTGCAGCAGGCCCTTGGTCTGTTCGGGCTGCGCCAGCGCCAGCATGATGAAGGCCGCGGGGAAGTCGTTCTCCGCGCCCGAGATGCCGATGGTCACTTCGTCGCCGATCATCTGGGCCACCTGGTTGGCGTACATGCCGATTTCCGCAGGGTCGCGGCCCACGGCCTCGCCGATGCCCGGCGCGATCTGGGTCTTGAACTGCTCGCGGAACTGATCGTTCACCTTGAAGGTGAGGAAGGTCAGCGTGTTGTCGGGCAGCAGCGGGCTGAGGCGGAAGGGCTGCGCGTCGCCGGAAATCTCGAGCAGGCCCGGGTTGGCCGCCGTGTCCATGTGCGTCGCCAGGTCCACGCGCTTGTCGTCCAGCGACAGCGTCAGGTAGCCGGGGGCGCCGTCGCCCGAGGCGAAGGCCTTCGCGTAGGTGTCCAGGTTCTGCTTCAGCATCGCCAGCTGCGCGTCGTCCATGTCCTCGGCAATCGCCGGCATGGCCTCTTCCAGCAGCGGCATGAACTTCTTGCCGTCGATCATCGCGACGATTTCGTTCGGGCCGGCCGCCAGGGTGTCGCCATAGCTCACCGCCTTCGGCGCGGCGTATTCGTCGGCCATCGTGGCCACGAGGTCCTTCATGCCGATCGCCACGTGCGTGTCGGTCAGGAAGTAGGCGTAGTCGTCGTACACGTGCACGCTGATGCCGTTGTGGTCCACCGGCTCGGTGTCGTCGGCGCTGATGCCCGGGGCCGCCGCGATGATTTCATCCAGCGACTTCTGCGCGGCTTCCTTATCCTTCACACCGAAAAGCAGGGCCACGTCCGGAATGCCGGGATCGGGCAGGTCGGCCTCTTCCATCTCATCCGCGTCGTCCGCATCCTCGGCGTCGCCGGCTTCGCCCGCATCTCCCTTCTGGGCGGCGCGGATCGGCTCGAGCGACTTCTCGAAGTTCGCGAACACGGTGATGGCCGCATCGGTGTCGATGCCCTTGGCCGCCAGCACGTCGGCGATGGTCTCGGCGCCCTCGACCTTCGCGTCCTTGGACATGTCGGCGACGATGTCCTTCAGTTCGGTGTCGATATCCACTTCCGGGGCGACCTTCTTGATGAAGGCGACATAGGCGTCGAACGACTTCGCCAGGGGCGGCAGCGACAGCGACACCTGAGCCGTGCTCGGGGTGTGGGCCAGCGCTTCGGCGGTCGCCGCCGCATGCGACGGCACCGACGCCGCCAGCAGCATCACGCCAGCCGCTGCTGCGCACAAATGCCGCAGGTTCCAGTACACTCGGTTCATCGAGACTCTCCTTGTGAGTTTGTGGGTAAGGATACCGCGAGGCGGTGTTCGCAAGCCTGCGAGTATACACCGCCTCACCGGATATAGACTCGCCTTGTCCCCCGGTAGTTTCACGCGTGTTGCCGGTTTACTTCGGACGGTAATCCGGGCATTTGACGGCGTTGGGCCGCTGGGGGCGCTTGCACGCGGAATCATAATCGTAGCGGCAGTTATCGCACAAGAACTCCGTCGGGCAGGTGACCCGCAGCCACCATGCCCGAAGCTGGTCGATGAGTGTCGGCGACTTCGCCATATGGCCTCCTGTCTCGCGGGTTTTGGCCCGGAGCGGTCAATGTTTGCCGTAGCGGCGGCGGTATTCCGTGGGCGACATGCCCTCGAACCGGCGGAATACCTTGCTGAAATGGCTCTGATCCTTGATGCCCACGCGCCGCGCCACCTCGGTCGCCGTCAGTTTGGTCCGCCGGAGCAGCCCCTTGGCGTGTTCCACCCGCAATTGCCCGGCATAATCCGAATAGCTCATGCCGAACTTGCGGCGCAGGCGGTGCGATATCGTCGTGGCCTTCTCGCCCAGCACGGCCGCCACCTCTTCCAGCGAGAGGCCGTCCGCGATGCGTTCGGTCAAGAGTTTATCCAACGCGGCATAACGGCCCGCAGGACGAGAACGCGGCTGTTCCCGCCGCCGGATGACGCCCAGCGCCGCCATCGCGGCATCCAGTACGGCCTTTTCGGTGTCGGCGGCGCGCAGTTTTCCCAGCGCGGGTTCGGCCTCTTGCCATGCAGCCTCGGTCCCAATTCCCGCTGCCGCGGCCGCCTCGAATACCGAAAACACCGCCGCCGCCGCCGCTGCCCGCAGGGCCTCCATGCGCGTGGCCCGGGGTGCGGTGACTTCCTCCAGCGCGCCTTGCAGCATGCGCCGAGCCTTGGGCTGATTGCCGCCCGCTAATGCGAGCGCGCAGGCCTCGGCCGGGAATCCCGCCGCCGTGCGCGGCTTTGGCTTGCGCGGCGTATGCTTAGGAACTGCGGGAACAACCTCAGGTTTGACGTCCACCGCGATCTCGTGGGCGGCTTCCCACGCGGACCGAAGCGAATCGCGCAGCCATTCGGCCAGCGCGGGCACCGATTCGGCGGGTAGAGCGCGCACATCGCCCGTATCTGCCGTGAGCGGTGCATCGCCAGCCAAGGCCGTCCAGCCCGCGTCCACGTCGTGCTCCAGGTCGCCTTGCGCCTCGGCGGGCACATACGGCCCCAGCGTGGCGACGAAGCCCTCGCCGTCGAGCAGGGGTACGCTGGTGCAGGAGAAGCCCATGTGGCAGACAAAGCCGATGGGGCGGCCCTGTTCGGCGGCGAGCGCCGACGCCGTCATGCGGGAAGCGCGGCATACCGCCCGTCCGCCTGGCGCCTCGGCCACCGCCCGGCATACGCCGCAAGAACCCCAGCCCGCCACGCGCAATCCCTCTTGGCGGCGGTCGAGGTAGTGGATGCTCATGGGCATGCCCGCGGCCTTGGCCGCGCGTTCGAGCGCCTGCTGCGCCGCGTCGCTACGCAGAAAGTCGAGCGGCTTCATGGCGGACCTCGAAGGTCGGCGTCGGGGCGTGCTGTTCGGCCAGGTGCAACGCCGCCGGGTGGCTGCCGAGCGCGCGGCGCACCACGGCCTGGGCCTGCGCGGGCGTGTTGTTATTCTCGCTAACATGCACCAGCACAACGGTTTGCAGCGCCGGATGGAGCACGTCGCGCAGCAGGTCCGCCGCGTCGTCGTTCGACAGGTGCCCAAAGCGCCCGTGGATGCGCTGCTTTACCTGCGGCGGGTAGTCTCCGTCGTAAAGCATGTCTGGGCAATAGTTTGTCTCGAGCACCAAGGCGTGCGCCCCGGTCATGCGTGCCCGAACCAGTTGCGTCACGGCACCCAAATCGAAGGCGAATCCGACCTTGGCCCCGCCCGCCGAAACGGCATAACCCACGGGATCGGCCGCGTCGTGCGTAACCGAGTAGCTTTCGATGCGGAAGCCAGCCAGATCCCAAGTAGCCCCGGCATCAAATACATAAGGTTTGGGCAGGGCGCCCAGTCGGGGCGGGAGGGCTTCGTAGGTGCCGCGAGACAGGTAGACCGGCACGTCGTGCTTGCGGGCGAGCGTGCCGATGCCGTTCACATGGTCGCCATGTTCGTGGGTGACCAGCACACCAGCGAGATCATGCAGGTCAAGTTGCGCCAGCACGGCGCGGGCGCAGAGCTGCCGATAGCTTAAGCCATTGTCTATCAGTAGCTTGGAGTGACCGTTGTCGAGCAGGATGGCGTTCCCGCTGCTGCCGCTCCCCAACAGACAAAACCGAATCATATGCGATTACTGCTCCCCGGCATGGCCGTCTCGACGCCGCCGACTATAGCAACGGCAGGGGTGTTTTTCAATTGACACCGGCCGATTCACTGTTTACAATGGCACAGGAATTGCTTGGAAGGAGCACGCCCGCGCTATGATGCAGTTTGAACAGCGCTTGACCCAGACCCAGCGCCAGCAGATGGTGCTGACGCAGAAGATGCAGCAGGCGCTGCATATCCTCCAGCTGTCCACGCTGGAGCTGGAACAGCATATACAGCAAGAACTTGAGATGAATCCCTTCCTCGAGCAGACCCAGGCCCGCGAGGAGATTCCGGACGCCCAAGCCATGGCCTCGAACACGGCGGACGATAACACCGCCTTCGACGAATCCTTCGATCTGGACGGCTATGCCCGGAGCCTGAAGGAAGGCCGCGACCTCAGCCATAATTCGGACCTGTTCGAGCGGCAGGAGTATTACCAGAACAGCCTGACGCAGGATGAATCGCTCCGGGCGCACCTGCTTTCGCAGCTGCGCATTATGGTGGCGAACGACACCGACTACGCCATCGGCGAGCGGATCATCATCGGCGACATAGACGAGCGCGGCTACTTCACAGGGGACTGCGGCGAGATTGCCCAGGAACTCGAGGTGGAGGCGGCGCGGGTAGAGGCGGTGCTGCGGGTCATCCAGAGCATGGACCCCACGGGCGTGGGCGCGCGCGACACGGTCGAGTGCCTGCTGCTGCAAATCGACGCCGAGTATCCCGACAACGAACTCCTGCGCACGCTGGTGGAGGATCATCTCGAGGATCTCAAGCGCCGGCAGGTGCCGCAGATCGCGAAGTCGATGAAGATTTCCGCCGAGGAAGTGGAGGAGCTGCGCAAGCTGCTCGCCACGCTGAACCCCTGGCCCGGCCACGAATACAGCTCCGGACCGCCGCTCTACGTGACGCCCGAGGTGGTGGTGGAGAAAGTCGACGACGACTTTCTGGTGCGCCTCGCCACCGAGCGTCTGCCGGAACTGCGCATCAACGAAGACTACCGCAAGCGGCTGCAGAGCCAGGCGCTTTCTAAGGACGACAAGAACTTTGTGCGCGGCAAGGTGGAATCCGCCCGCTGGCTGCAGCGCAACATCGAGCAGCGGCAGAACACCATCCTCCGCGTGTCGCAGGCCATCGTCGATTACCAGCGCGAGTTCATGGAAAAGGGCATCGAGTTCATCCGCCCGCTCACGCTCCAGATGATCGCCGATCAGGTCGGCGTGCACGAATCCACTGTGGCCCGCACCACGCGCGGCAAATACATCCAGACCCCGCAGGGCCTGTTCGAGCTCAAGTTCTTTTTCTCGCCCGGCCTCAAGAGCGACGATGGCGAGGACCAGAGTTCCCGCAGCGTCAAGGCGCTCATTCAGAAAATAGTCGACGAAGAAAACAAACGCAAGCCCCTCAGCGATCAGAAAATCGCCGACCTGCTGCTCGAGCAGGGCATCCACTGCGCCCGCCGCACCGTCACCAAATACCGCGAAGCCCTCGATATCCCCAGCACCACCATGCGCCGGGAATACGGCTGAGGCGGGTATTTCCTAAGCATTTCCAAGATAAGCGCACAGGGGTTCGTTCCTCAGCGCCACCGGCGCGGCGCAATATAGCCCAAGGCGTGAGCCTTGGGTATCGGGACGTCCTCGAAGAGCCCTGCATGGGCGACGTAGCTGCTGGGGGCGGTTGCGTCGCCCATGCAGGGCTTGAAAAAAATGGTCCTTCGAACCCAGAGCTTACGCCCTGGGCTACGGTTACGCCGACCCTTTGGGTCTAAGACGACTCGCGCCGCAATTGACACGATAAGCTTCAGGATATTGACCGGGGCACATTCGCTCACCTTCATCATGGACGCGTCCGGGGTATTACCTGCGACTTCTTTATTTCAATCTACATCAATCCTGCTGCTAATCCAGATTTCATCCCCGGCAGGGGATGCTATATCGTAGCCCCGGTGTTGGGCCGCGCTTCGCGGACCTACCCGGGGAATCGAGGGCCGCCAATCAAACCGCGGTAGCGGTTCTTGAAAGGAGGAAGCAGCACATGGCGCACACGTACTTCGCGGTGCACTTGCATCTCGTATTCAGCACCAAGAACCGCACGCCCTGGCTGACGCGCGAGGTGCGCGAGAGCGTGTTTCCCTACCTGGCAACGGCGATTCGCGATCACGCGACGACCGCCCGCATCGTTGGCGGCCATAACGATCACATCCACGCCTTGATTTCACCGGAGAGCCAGGTGCTTATTCCGGATTTGGTCAAAGAGATCAAACGCACATCGTCCGCGTGGCTGAAGACGAAATGGGAAGGCTGCGCCGATTTCGCATGGCAAGACGGATACGGCGCCTTCTCGGTGAGTCAATCCAACCTCCCGCGCGTTAGGAAGTATATCGAGACTCAGGAGTCTCACCATCAAAAGATAACCTTCGCAGACGAATATCGGGCATTACTTGTGCGGCACCGGATACCTTTCGATGAGCGTTTCTATTTGGGGTGAACGTGCTGTACTTCATCAACCGCTGCCGCGGTTGGCAGGGCGGCCGGCTAGCCCCGGGTGGGTCGTCGAGGACGCCGACCGACCCGGGGCTACGATATTGGAACCACTGCCGTGGTTCTGAAGATTCAAGGGGGCGATGGTGCGGGAGGTGAAAGCTTTGCGTCGTGCTCGGTGTATTGACAAAGCAACGATGGCCAGGCCTGTTTACTCGCTTGCGTGTTCTGCGTAGATCGGGGCAGTCGCGCTGGAAGGGCGGTTGATCTATAGTGCGGGCCAACCTTGAGCCGGAGATTGACGGATGACTCGCCTACTTAGTTTCAGTCTTGTATTCATCGTCTGCCTCTCCACCGCCGCCGCCGATGATCTCCATGCGCCGATCCTTCTGCCGCACGCGGACGAATTCGTCTTCACGCTCTATGGCGCGCCGGGGGAGGTTGAACGGCTGGAATCGCTGATGGATTTTCTGGAGGCGCGGGGGCTGGCGAATGGCTTCGACCCGGGGCCTGCGGCGTCGGCAGGCTCGGCGGAGGCGCTGGCGGCCATCGCCTCGCGCGGATGGCCGTGCATTTCGTATCCGCCCTTCGGTGATTTCCAGGTGAAGAACGGACGGGCGGAGTTGACGGATGCGGACGAGGCCGCGGTCGCGGTCTTCGATACGGCGCAGGTTTTTCAAGGCATCCAGCTCGGTGAATGGGGCTACCACTTCCACAATCTGTCGATGAACGAAGAATGGTTCCGTTCGGCCTATGGGGATGCCTTCGAGGACTACAAGCACCTGCTCCGCAACCCCGCCTGGAAAGGCTACGACGCTCCGCCGTCAGATCGGCGCGAGGCCTACGCCGCGCTGAAGGACTATTGGGACACGCGCAACAAGGCCATGCGCGGCCGCAACATCAGCGTCACCGGGCACTCGCACTACGAGGCCTACGCGGCTGCTTGGGGCGCGCGGCTGGTGGGGCTCGAAGTGGGGGAGAACATCGCCTACACCCAGAGTAAGTTCGCCTTCGCGCGCGGGGCGTCGCGGCAATGGCGCGTGCCGTGGTCCGTGCAGGTGAGCCCGTGGTTCCACGGCGCCTGCACCACGCGCGGTCCGCTGGTGCAACAGCCCGGCGGCGCACGCGGGCTGGACGCGGGACATTCGCTCAATTTCTACGAACGCGCCTGGCTGCACGCATGGTTCGCAGGGGCGGCGATGGTGACGCCCGAAAACAGCTCGAACTCGTTTTTCGAATCCGACGAACCGCCGTGGACGTTGACCCCGCACGGCGAGAAGGCGGCGGAGCTCTTCGCCTTCATGCGGACGCACGAGCGCGGCACGCCCGTGACGCCCATCGCCATCGTACTCGACGAATTCGCGGGCTACAACGCCTACATGCGTAAGCCCTGGGGCTACTTCGAGAACACGGACGCGGACGAAGAACTGTACGACCTCTTCCAGCAGCGGCTGTTTCCCGGATCCGACCACATCCACCACGCGCCCGACCCCGAGAATCCCGAGGGCAGCTACCTGCGTCCGACGCCCTATGGCGAGATTTTCGACGTCGTGCTGTCCACCGCCAGCACCGAAACGCTGGCCTCGTATCGGGCGCTGCTCCTCGCCGGACCGCATGAGTTCTCCGACGGCTTCATGACGCGCCTTGCAGAAGCCACGGAGCAAGGCACCAAGCTGTGGTGGTATCCGCGACACGAAGCCGCCGCCGGAGAACGCCTGCGCCAGCACGCGAAAGTAGGCGCGGTCTCCGTGCTCGATGATGACCTCGACGCCGCCCTGACAGAACTGTGCCAGACCTACGCTCCCGTAACCATCACCGGCGACCCCGTGCAATGGCAGGTCAACCGCACCCGCACCGGCTACGTCGTCGAACTTGTCAACAACGCCGGTGTCCGCAAAAAGCCGAATACCCCCGCGGTGGTCGACCCCGACGCCGGCATCAAGGTCACCGTGGCCTGCAAGGAATCCGTCGCCTCCGCAAGCGAATGGCGCACAGGCAAACGCTTCGACGCCGAGAAGCCCGTAACCATCGGCGTGCCACCGGGCGGCGTGCGGTACGTGGCGTTTGAGCACCAAGCCGTCGCACGTTAGATGCGGCTTGCCCGTCCGACCTTTGTAGCTTAGAATGGTAACCATGGAAGCCAACATAAATCGGGCGGCACTTATCCGTCCTTGCGAGGAGCGAGTCTTCGAGCGACGCGGCAATCTCTTTGACACGAAGACGACTACGCGACAAGGAGGTTGCCGCGCTTCGCTCGCAAAGACGGATGAATCGGTCGTCGGCGCAGATAAGTACACACGAAGGCTAAGTTTGGGACGAAGCCAAACGCGATCTCTCGCGAAAATACGGATTGAAGTTCCGAGCCACCGAAGGCGTCCAGAATGACCAAGAAGAAAGACATCTCTGAGACCCGCTCGCTTGAGGCGTCCATCTTCAATCTGCTCTCTCCGGACTTCACGGAGTCGGCGAAGGAGGAGCTCGCGGCCACGTTCGCGTTGCCGCCCCTGACCGATGAGAACATCGCGTTGGTTCGTCGAAGGACGCTCATGATGATCTGTTGCTGCATTCGCGCGCAGGCCTGCAACGTCCGGATCGCTTGGCATGGAGACGTCTTTCATCGTGCCTGGGATTGCGTGTGGCAGTTTTTCGAGGGTGGATTCAATGAGGGCGATTTGGAGGTGCTGAAGTTCTTCGTGCTGGAGGCGGTCGATGATCCGGATGCCTGGGACATGGGCTACCTTCCCGCGTTGTTAACACTGCTCTTCGAAGATGTGCTTCCCGAGTGCGACTATGATCTCCGCCTGAAGTCGCTCTTGGAGTGGGAGGCGCTATATGTTAAACGAGACAATACCTACCTCCGATTAAGGCTTAATGACGCTTTTTGCGATTTGATCGACCCGGAAGAAACGAAGGTGATACACGGTCGCTTGGCGGCAGCGCTGGGACAGGATGACTATTGCGTGGGTGTACTTGAAAGTAATTTGGGTTCAGCGGGCTTTATGGGACAGCATCTCCACAAGAGGAAGACCGAGGCGGCTGAAGGGGGAAGCCAATGAAGTTACTCAGATTCATTCCCGCCCTCGCGTGTCTGGCGGCCATTACTGCCTCGGCCCAGCCCATCTCCGTCGATACTGCAGAGCGGCTGCTGCATCGCGATTTCTTCGTCTTCGACAACGGCGCGGGGCGGGGGGAATGGACGCTGGAGCAGCAGGCGGAGACGCTGGCGCGGCTGGGGTATGCCGGTATCGGCTATACGGGCGTGGAGGATCTGGAGGCGCGGCTGGCGGCCTTTGAGCAGCACGGCGTGCGGGTGTTCAATCTCTACGTGGGCTGCGATATATCGGCGGACCCGCCGTACAGCGATGACCTGAAGGCGGCGATTCCGCGGCTGAAAGGCACCGGCGTCGCGCTGTGGCTCTTCGTGCAGGGGCGTGCGGACGACGACACAAAGGCCGTGCAGGTTGTGTCGGAGATCGCCGACCTCGCGGCGGAGTCAGACGTTCCGGTCGCGCTCTATCCGCACTTCGGTTTCTTTATCGCGGATATCGAGCATGCGGTGCGCATCGCGGAACAGGCGGACCGGAAGAACCTCGGGATCACGTTCAACCTGTGCCACGAACTCCGCGCCGGCAACGAGGCGCGTTTCGAGGCGCTGCTCGACACGGCACTGCCCCGCTTGTCATTTGTCTCCATCAACGGCGCGGACCACGAGGGCGGGTGGGACAAGCTCATTCAGCCCCTCGGCCATGGCGCGTTCGATGTGGAAGGATTCCTGCGCACGTTGCTGAGCAAGGGCTACGACGGACCCATCGGGCTCCAATGCTACGCCGTGCCGGGCGATACGATGGAGAACCTACAGCACAACATCGCCGAATGGAAGGCGATGGTCGGACGGATGGCAGAGGCGAAACCTTAATTGCGCGTCGTGCGCTAAGGGTGACAGCCTGACCTCGCACCGCAGCCTCGCGCCGCACGCAGGGCCAAAGGCCCGACCTATACCAGCCCAGCCCAACGGGATGGGTCATCGGAGAAACCTATCATCCGAAGGGCTGAAGGCCCGCCCCATCGGAAATAGATCGGGCCTACAGCCCTTCTACATTTGATTCTCCACGCGAACCCAGCCCGTTGGGCTGGGCTGGTATAGGGCGCGCCCATGGCGCTCAAGATCGGCGTCGCTTGGTTCCGTGGCGCTACGCTGTCGCATCAAACGTCCACGGCGCGCGCAGGGGACATGACCGCAAGGCCGTCGCTTCGTCGTCGCCGATGATCGTCTGGGTTTTGGCATCCCACTGAATCTTCCGCCCCAGCCGCATGGAGATATTGCCCAGGTGCATCGCCGTGCTCAGGTGGTGGATGTCCGTCGGCGAATACGTGGTCTTCGTGCGCTGCTGCACTGCGCGGATGAAATCGACGTGCTCGGTCGGCGGCTGTGGCCAGAGTTTGTTATCGGCGGGAAGCGCCGCGTCCAGCAATGCCGGGTCGCTGGCCTTCAAGGGCTGCCGCCAGCCGGGGCATTCTATCCAACCGTCGTCGCCTTCGACCCGGATGCCCGGCCCGCCGGACTTCACCAGCATCTCCACGCCGCTCGCGTAGCGGTAATGTATCTCGTATTCGGTGGCGGTGTTCGACAGGGCATCGGTGGGGAATACGCCCTTGCCGTCGACCTCGACCGGCCCGCGGTGCTCCTCGAATATCGCCACCTGCGCCGTATCCATCAAGTGCGCGCCCCAGTCCGTCAGCTTGCCGCCCGAGTAATCCCACACATTGCGCCACTGCTGCGCGCCTGTCTTCGTGGGCGTATACGGCGTGTAGCGCGCCGGCCCGAGCCAGAGGTCGTAGTCGAAGCCCTCGGGCACGGGTGCCTCGTCTTCCTTGGGAAACACCTCGCCCGACGGTAGCCCCACGCGGATATGGCGCACGGTCCCCAGCATCCCATTCCGCGCCAGCGCGGCAATGCGGTAATACTGATCCACCGACCGATCCTCGATGCCGCCCTGATACACCACGCCCGTCTCGTTCATCACATCGATGAGCACCTGGCCCTGGTCGATATTGAGCGTCGGCTTTTCGCAGAACACATCCTTGCCCGCGCGCGCCGCCATCACCGACATCAGCACGTGCCAATGGTCGGGGGTCGAGATGACGACCGCGTCGATGTCCGGCCGCGCCAGCACCTCGCGGAAATCGGCGATGGCCGCGCAATCCTGATTGCCATACGCAGCATTCACCGTGTCCCGCGCCGACTCGCGCCGGTCCGTGAACACATCGCACACCGCCACCACGCGCGCCTCCGGAATCTTCAGGATGGCCGCTAGATTCCAGCCCACCCCATGGTTGCCCATGCCGATGCAGCCCAGCGTCACCTGTTCATTCGGGGATGCGCCCAGCGCCCGCCGGGGGAGGAGCAACGGCAACGATGCCGCCGCAGCGGACTGTATGAATCGTCGCCGGTTGATGGTGCGCGCCATGGTAAATCCCTCCCTCGGTGCCGGGTCATGCCTGAACGGGGAGTATGGAAACGCGGGGCGGCGGATGCAAACGCGGCGGCCCGAAAGAAAAACCGCCGCAGCGGATCGCGCTGCGGCGGTTGCAAATCGAAAATGGTGGGCGATACAGGACTCGAACCTGTGGCCTCTGCCGTGTGAAGGCAGCGCTCTAACCAACTGAGCCAATCGCCCGTAGGGAGCGGAAGTGTAGCAAGCGTCCGCCGGGCAAGTCAATTTCAGTGTGGTCCGCTGATTGGGGTGATTTCCGCTGATGGGGGGAGGAGGGAAGAGTCTCACGCCAAGGCGCAAAGCCGCCAAGAGAAAAAAAGAGAAGCGATTTGTCCGCTGATTGGGATGATTCTCGCAGATTCGCCCCAAGGGTATGGTTTGGAACTATTCGCTGAGAGAAATGAAATTGGCCATAACCGAGCGCCGCCCTTGGCCTACTTCCACTTCGAGCAAATCAGCGGGAATCATCCCAATCAGCGGACAATACTCTCAGCCTTTTCTTCCTTTGCGGCTTTGCGCCTCTGCGTGAGACTCTTCCTTCCATCCCCCTCAGCGTCGGGGCTTTGACTCCCCCGGCGCGGGTCCAGTAGGATCAGCGATTCTCCCGGATGAATTTCTTTTTCCCCCTTATTGGCCGGTAGGCGAGGATAGTATTCCATGCATCCATTCAGAACGCATACGTGCGGCGCGCTGCGGAAATCGGACGCGGGTTCGGTGGTCAAGCTTTCGGGCTGGGTCAACCGCAAGCGCGACCATGGCGGCGTGATTTTCATCGACCTGCGCGACCACTACGGCATCACCCAGGTGGTGGTGAACCCCGACTCGCCGTGCTTTGCGGCCGCGGAATCGGTGCGCAACGAAAGCGTGGTCACGCTCACCGGCAAGGTGGTCGAGCGCATGGGGGAGACGGTCAATGCAGCCATGGCCACCGGGGAGATCGAACTCGTGGCGGAGACCTTCGACATCGAGTCGATGAGCGAAATCCTGCCTTTCACGGTCAATGCCGAGCACGACGACCCCGAGGACATGCGCCTCGAGTACCGTTTCCTCGATCTGCGCCGCGAGCGCCTGCACAAGAACATTATGCTGCGCGCGAAGACCGCGGCGCTGGTGCGCAGCCACCTCACCGAGCGCGGCTTCACCGAATACAACACGCCCATCCTTACCAGTTCCTCGCCCGAGGGCGCGCGCGATTACCTCGTGCCCAGCCGCCACTACCCGGGCCAGTTCTACGCCCTGCCGCAGGCACCGCAGCAGTTCAAGCAGCTGCTCATGGTCTCCGGCTTCGACCGCTATTTCCAGATTGCCCCCTGCTTCCGCGACGAGGATTCGCGCGCCGACCGCAGCCCGGGCGAGTTCTACCAGATCGATATCGAGATGTCCTTCGTCACGCAGGACGACCTCTTCGCCGAGCTCGAGGATCTGATGGTCCGAATCTTCCGCGAGCTGTCCGAAAAGACCATCAACGCCGAGCGCTTCCCGCGCATCCCCTTCCGCGAAGCGATGGAGAAGTACGGCTCCGACAAGCCCGACATCCGCTTCGGCCTCGAGATGGTGGACTGCACCGACCTCTTCGGCAACTGCGAACTCAAGGTCTTCGCCAGCCAGGTGAGCACCGGCGGCGCGGTAAAGGTCATCAACGCCAAGGGCGCGGCCGACCAGCCGCGCAAGTTTTTCGACGACGCCGAGAAGTTCGCCAAGTCCGAGGGCGCCAAGGGCCTCGCGTGGATTGCCCTGAAGGACGGCGAGATGAAGGGCCCGATCGTCAAGTTCCTCAGCGACGACGAGAAGGCCGCGCTGGCCGAACGCATGGGCGCGGTCGAGGGCGACGCCCTGTTCTTCGGCGCCGGCAAGCGCGCCGAGACCAATGCGCTCCTCGGGAAGGTCCGCGGCTATCTCGCCCGCGCGCTCGATCTGATCGACCACCAGCTGGCGGCCTTCTGCTGGATTGTCGACTTCCCCATGTTTGAGTGGAACGAAGACGACAAGAAGGTCGACTTCTCGCACAATCCCTTCTCGATGCCGCAGGGCGGACTCGAGGCGCTCAACACCATGGACCCGCTCGACGTGCTGGCCTTCCAGTACGACATCGTGTGCAACGGGGTCGAGTTGTCCTCCGGCGCTATCCGCAATCACCGCCCCGACATCATGCTCAAGGCCTTCGAGATTGCGGGCTATTCGGAAGACGTCGTGCGCAGCAAGTTCCCGGCGCTCTGGAAAGCCTTCCAATACGGCGCCCCGCCCCACGGCGGCATCGCGCCCGGCTTCGACCGTATCGTCATGCTGCTGGCCGACGAGCCCAACATCCGCGAGGTCATCGCCTTCCCGCTCAACCAGAAGGCCCAAGACCTGCTCATGAAGGCGCCCAACAGCGTCGAGCCGCGGCAGTTGAAGGAACTCCACCTCAACATCGTGTATCCCGAGAACGCGTAGGCCGGCGGCGTGATTCAGGCCATCCGCAGCGCATTCACCGGCGCATCGCTCTCCCAGCGCGATTTTCCCTACTTCGCGTACGAGCGGCCGCTGGCGATAGCGCACCGAGGCGGCATGGCCTGCTGGCCCGAGAACACCGTCTACGCCTTTCAGCAGGCCGACGCCCTCGGGGTCGATGCGCTCGAGATGGATGTACACCGCACGCGCGACGGCTACCTCGTGGTCAGCCACGACCCGATGGTGGACCGCTGCACCAACGGCAAGGGCGCCATTGAGCAGCTCACGCTGGAAGAAGTGCAGTCCTTCGACGCCGGGCACCACTTCTCGCCCGACGGCGGCAAGTCCTTTCCCTACCGCGGCAAGGGCATCCGCATACCCACCATGCGCGAGGTATTCGAGCGCTTCGGACACCTGCGCTACATCATCGACGCCAAGCCGCCCCGGCCCGAAGTGGCGCTGCAGCTCGCCGCGCTCGCCCGCGAATGCGAAGTGACCGACAAGGTCTGCCTCGCTTCCTTCCACCGGCCCAACGTCGCCGCCATCCGCAGCGCCCACCCCGATATCGCCACCTCCGGCTCCGAGCCCGAAGTACAGGTCTTCTGGGCCGCCCAGTTCCTCCGGCTCGAGGGCCTCTACAAGAACGACGCCCTCGCCCTCCAGGTGCCCCCCGTGCAATACGGCGTGCCCTTCCTCACCCAACATTTCATCCGCGCCGCCCACGCCAGCAACATGCACGTCCACGTCTGGACCATCAACGAGCCCGAAGAAATGCGCCGCCTTCTCGACCTCGGCGCCGACGGCATCCTGACCGATTTTCCCGCGCGCCTGCTCGAGGTCATGGGGCGCGGGCCGGGCAGCCCTAAACCGGCGTAAACACAGGAATTCCGCTTGCGGCGGGGGGGCGGAGCGCTTATCCCCCGCTGGGCCGGTCTCCGAATCGAGAAGAAAAATACCTTCCGCCAGGGCCCGGGTCTAATGCCTCTTGTGCATCCCCATATAGTGTGGTACTTTAGGCGTGGGTTGTTGCGCGAAGGGGAGTGACCGGCGCCATGTTCGGATCTGCAATCAAAATCGGATTGGTTCTGATCCTAGCGTTGAGTCTCAGCGCGCCAGCTGTTGGGAACGAAGTTGCCGTACCCGATCGGATATTCGGTCTGGTGGGGTGGCTCGAGGCGATCGCCTGGGCACCGGACGGTCAATCAATCCTGTTGGGTGGAAGTGTCGGCGCCGCACGCGTCGAAGCTGCGACAGGTGACTTGTTGGTACGGTACTTCGCCAACGCTGAGGGCATTTCCAGTATCGCGATTTCACCGGACGGTACGCGCGTCCTCACGGGGTCGCGCGATCATACGGCTAGACTTTGGGATGCCTCTACCGGGGAGCAGGTGCTGACGTTTTCGGGCCATACAAACGGGCTTTCCAGCGTTGCCTTTTCATCGGACGGTACCCAGGTGCTCACGGGCTCCTATGACCGAACCGCCAGGCTTTGGGATGCTGTGACCGGTTCGCCTCTTCATATCTTTGAGGGACATTCAAGCAAAGTGCTATGTGTAGCGATTTCTGCAGACGGTAATAGAGTCGTCACAGGCGCTGAGAGTTTGCAACCAAGAGTATGGGACTCCGCTACCGGAGCAGAGTTATTCGCGTTGATCGGCCACACCGGCAGGGTTACCAGTGTAGCGTTCTCTCCCGATGGAACCCGCATCGTTACCGGTGCCAATGACGGTATGGCGAAGTTGTGGGACGCCGAATCGGGTGCCGAACTGGAGAGCTTTTCCGATCAGTCGGGAATCGTAACCAGCGTCGCGTTTTCGCCGGAAGGGATGCGTATACTGACAGGTTCTACCGGCGATACGGCTACGGTCTGGGACGTAGCCTCAGGTGGGGAGATTCTAAAGCTGCAGGCGGATGAGTCCAAAATCAATGGTGCTACATTTTCGCCGGACGGAGCACACATCGCCGCTTCAGCGGGCGGGTATACTGCTCACGTCTGGAACGCGATCACAGGAGCGGTTGAGCACTCGATTCACAGTAACATTTCCGGTATTTGGGGCGTGATGTTCTCTCGTGACGGAACTAAGTTGCTTACTAATTACGAGGATGGATCTCTCCGGCTGTGGGATACCTTGACAGGGTTAGAAATGCAAACCTTGGCGAGCGATAGCCTGGTATATTCGAGGGGGGTATTCTCTCCAGACGGCTCAGCGGTGTTCGCTGGATGTAGCGACGGATCGGCCAAACTTTGGGATTCAGACACCGGAGAGGTAATAAGGACTTTTTGGGGTCACTTAAATAATGTCAGCGCAGTGGGTTTTACCTCAGACGGTACGCGTGTAGTTACTGGGTCGCGGGACGGTACCTCGAAGATCTGGAATGCAGCCACTGGGGAAGTGATACTAACGTATTCTGGGCTTCCCGACGGGATTGGCGACCTCGCAATTTCTCCTGATGACTCGCGTGTGCTGACCTTTGGGAATCGCGTAAGCATTTGGAGCGCCGAGACGGGCAAAGAAATTACCACGTTCTCGCTGGACGCTGGGGCGCTTACGAGCATCGCATTTTCTTCCGATGGTAAGCGAATACTCACCGCCGCGTACGACGGTATGGCGAGACTTTGGGATGCCTCGACAGGTGCCGTTATCCGACCGTTTCTTGACTATGACGCGCCATCCGTTTCTGCCGCCTACTCTCCGGATGGCACTTGGGTAGCTACTGGGGGATTTCCGGCCCGGTTGTGGAAAACGGGCGTATGCGGGCCAATTCGTGAGTTCTCTGGGCATTATCTGGGCGTTTTGAGCGTTACCTTTTCTCCGGACGGGACGCACATACTTACAGGCGCTGGAGATGGCACCGCTATGTTGTGGAACATAGCAGACCTTGCAGGCCTCGAAGCCACTGCGGCGGAATTGCTTGGTGAATTCGCCGTTCGCGACGCGGACAACGACGGGTTTCTTACCCTCGAAGATTCTGGGCTGACCGAATCGCGATTTGCAGCACTAAATTCGGATTATCCACCCGGTTACGGTCCTGATGATGTCCTTCGTTTAGCTGAGCTTCATTTCATCGCCGGCCCCCTGAGCCCGATTCATAGTGCTGACACCAATGCAGATCGGACGGTCTCGCTGGAGGAGCTATTGCGGGTGATACAGTTATTCAATGCGGGCGCCTATTTCTGCCTGCCTTGGTCTGACGACGGGTACATACCGGGGCCTCTGGACATTTATGAGTGTTCGAACAGTTGCCCGGCGCACGCGAGCGATTACGTCGACGCCGATGGCGTCATCAGCCTCGGCGAGTTGCTGCGGCTGGTGCAGATCTACAGAATCGGCGGGTATGAGTTCTGCCCGGACGCTTCCGAGGACCGGTTTTGCCTGGCTGGGGGCTAACCAACGCTATATCAGAACTTGGGCGGAAAGGTGGGGGAGTAGCCTGGCATCCTGACCGATTTTCCCGCGCGCCTGCTGGAGGTCATGGGCCGGGCGCGCACGAGTCCTAAACCGGCGTAAACACAGGAATTCCGCTTGCGGCGGGGGGCTTTGCAATCCCCCTTTGGCTATGCTACGCTTAGCGCTGATTTCCACCCATTTCCGCGACGACGGGGAGCGCGATTCACCGATGGCACTGAGCAAGAAACAGCAGAGAATTGTTGATACCTTGGAACGGCGTTGCGAGCTGTGCCGGGAATTCATGAACGACTGGCTGCTTTTCAACCAGATCATGACTTCTTACTCGAACCCGGGCGCGAACAAGGCCCAGCTCGAGAATCAGTTCCTGAAGATCAAGTCGAAGATCGCGCGCTCGCACCAGGTGCTCAAGGACACGCTGCTGGACGATTACAAGATCGACGGCGCGACGATGAACATCGTGTCCGGCGCGACGAGCCTCGAGGCGATCTACTCGCAGTCGGAAGTGGCCATCAAGAAGCTGCAGACCGAATGGCACCGCGCCTTCATCTCGATCAACGAGACACTCGGCACCATCGAGGACAAGAAGCGCCGCGCGGAAGACGGCGAAAAGATTTTCATGCCCCCGCCTCCCGGCACCGCGCCCAAGGGCGGCGGTGGCGGCGGCTTCGATTTCGAAAAGAACCGCACCATGATCATCATCGTCGGCATCATTGTCGCGATCGTGATTTTCCTCGTCGTCAATCCCGGCGGTGTTGCCGAGCCCTGGCTCCAGCCGCTGCGCGAAATGGGATTGCCGCTCTAGTATCGACTGGTGTGCGGCCTGACGCTCCGGCGCGCCGCCCGAAGGACTCCGTTCGTGACCAAGCGTGAACTTGTTATGGATGTATGCGAACGCCTGGGCTATACCCAGAGCGAGGTGTCCAGCGTGGTGCAGGCCACGCTCGACGCCATCACCGAATCGCTGATCGAGGGCAACCGCCTCGAGATCCGCAATTTCGGCGTGTTCGAGCACAAGGTGCGCGATGCCCGCCTCGGGCGCAATCCCCGCACGGGCGCGGCGGTCGATATCGACAGCAAGCGCGTGGTGGTGTTCAAGCCCGGTAAGCACCTGAAAGAGAAGGTGCAGAACGGCGCATCGAACGGCCAAGCCGCCGCCGGCATCGACCCCGGCGCTGTACTCCGGCGGCCGAGCGACGGGCAGTAGCCCGGACTGGGCGCGGTTATGGCCCCCGAAGAACAGAAGGCGCTTCCCGATAAGCGCGGCGACCAACAGCTTTCCACGGACGTGAAGGAAGATCGCCGCTCGTTTCTCGATTACGACGATCGCCGCATGACCTTCACCGAGCACCTGGCGGAACTGCGCGACCGCATCATCCGCTCCGCCATCGCGGTGGTGGTGGCGTTCCTGGTCTGCTACATGTTCTCGAACCAGCTCTTCTATATCGTGGCCGCGCCGCTCGGCAGCCTGGCCAACTCCGATTTCGTGCACTTAGTCATGGGCAATCCGCCCGAGGGCTCCGCGCCCGTGAATCCCGGGGCGGAAAACACCCCGCTCGCCGGCAGCGCCGCCAAGTGGGTCACGCTTTCCCCCATGGAAGGCTTCATGGTGCAGATCAAGATCGCGGGATACTTCAGCCTGCTGCTTGCGCTGCCCTTCATTCTCTATAACATCGCCGCCTTCGTGTTTCCGGGGCTGAAGCCCGGCGAGCGGCGTATCGTGCAGTTCCTCATCGCCGGGTGCAGCGTGCTCGGTTCCGTTGGCGTCATTATCGCGTACTTCGGCATCTTCCCGCTCGTGCTGCCCTACCTGCTGCAATGGAATCCGCTTGGCGTCGAGCAGCAGCTCCGCATGAGCGAAACCGTGTCCTTCATCATCATCGGCTTGGTCGGCTTCGCGATTGCCTTCCAGTTTCCCATGGGCGTGCTCGTGCTGGTCTACATGGGCCTGCTCACGCCGGCCACCCTGCGCGAGTACCGCAAGATCGCCGTGATCGGCATGGCCTTCGCGTCGGCGTTTTTCACGCCGCCCGATCCCATCTCCATGCTCATCATGCTCGTGCCGCTGGTGGTGCTCTACGAATTCAGTATCCTCGTGGCGCAAATGATGGTCTGGCGGAAGAAATCCGCCGAGACCGCCTGATCGGAGGACGGAATGCTCGGCATCGGCTTCACCGAAATGATCGTGCTCGCGGGCATCGCCCTCGTGGTGATGGGCCCCGAGAAGTTCCCCGAACTTGCCAAGACCTTCTTCCGCACCGTCCGCGAAATCCGCGGCTACTGGGAAGAAGCGCAGTCGGAGCTCCGCAAGGAAATGGCCCCGATCAAGAAGGAAATGCGCGAGCTCGAAAAGACCAAGCCCGAAGATATTATCGGCGACCTCGCGAACGACAAGGACTGGATGGACCCGGACGTGAAGCGGGCCGCGGAAACGGGCTACGGCGCCTATGCCGCCCCGGACCCCGCGAAGGAAAAGCAGCCCGGTGTGGCCGATGCGCGCGACTGGGACGCCCCGGAAGGCCCCGGGCCCGTGCCCTTCGGGCAGCAGGCGGAGCCTGCGCCAGCGGACGATGACGCCCCCATGGACACCGCTGATACCAAGGGTATCGATGAGTCGGCGGCCGATGATTCCGGCTCTGGCGACCCCGAGGACGAGTTCCCCTCTAACGCCCCCGACCGCCTCGACTGACCCCGCTGAAAGCCCCCTGCTATCACTCTGGATTTCGCGACCGTGCCAGCGTAAAATTGTTGACAAAAGCAAGCAAACGCAGTCTCCGCCCGCTGCGGGGTCCGTGCTATACTCTCGGCGAGCGGAAGACGGAACAGGAGAGCGCGAAGCGCGGCCATGGATATCGCAACAGTAGTCGGCCTGGTGGCCGGTATCACGCTGGTGGCTATCACTATCGTGCTGGGCGGCAACGTCCTCATCTTCATCAACGTGCCCTCGGCGGTCATGGTGTTTGGCGGCACGGCGGCGGCGGTGCTGATCAATTTCCCGCTGTCCGATGTGCTCAACGTGATGAAGACCGTGCGCAACACGTTCACGCAGGATCCCGGGGGACCCGAAAAGCTCATCCAGAAGCTGGTCGAGTTCGCCACCATTGCGCGCCGCGAGGGCATCCTCGCGCTGGAGAATCACACCGAGAACGCGGGCGACGAGTTCCTGCAGAAAAGCGTACAGCTGGCGATTGACGGCACAGCGCCGGAACTCATCAAGGATATTCTCACCACCGAGCTCGCCTTCATGGAAGATCGCCACACCATGGCGCAATCGGTACTCAACGCCACTGCGGCGTACGCCCCGGCCTACGGCATGATCGGCACACTCATCGGTCTGGTGGCCATGCTCGCGACCCTCGACGATCCGTCGAAGATCGGCGGCGGTATGGCCATCGCGCTGCTCACCACGCTCTATGGCGCGCTTATTGCCAACCTCTTCGCGCTGCCCATGCTCGGCAAGCTGCGCGTGCGCACCGCGTCCGAATTGCTCCGCAAGGAAATCGTGATCGAGGGCATCCTGTCCATCCAGTCGGGCGACAACCCGCGCGTGGTGGAACAGAAACTCAAGGCGTTCGTGGCTCCTGCCCTGCGGGACCAGATCATCGCCGGCAACTAACGGCGCATGGCAGGCAAGAAGGACAAAGGCGGCGATGAGGGCGCCCCGATGTGGATCGTTACCTTCAGCGATCTCATGTCCCTGCTGCTGACCTTCTTCGTGCTGCTGCTGTCCTTCTCCACCATCACCGAGGAAGAGTTCAACGAGGCGATGATGTCGCTGCAGGGCGCGCTGGGCGTCATGCCGCAGTTCACGAGCGTCATCGATCAATCGCAGCGCCGCAGCCGGGGTGCCAAGGAAGACTCGCAGAAGGCCGCCCGCCAATTGCGCCGCATGTTGCAGGTGAAGGGCCTCGAGAAGCAGGTGAAGATCGAGTACGACGCCTTCGGCGGCCTCAAGATCAGCCTGCCCAATGCCGTCCTGTTCGAGCCCGGCAGCGCCACGCTCCAGCCCGACGCCTATCCGCTGATGGAAGATATGGGCGAAGTGCTCGGCGAGATGCCCGAGACCTTCATCGAGGTGCGCGGCCACACCGATTCATCCCCCTTGAACACGGCTTCATCCTTTCGTGACAATTACGACTTGAGCTATTTCCGCGCGTACGAGGTGGCCAACCGGCTCGCCCAGGCGGGTGGAATCCCGAGGGAGCAGTTTGAGATGGTGGCCTGCGGGTCCAGCCAGCCCATGGCGTCGAACGAGACCGAGTCGGGACGCATGGCGAACCGGCGGGTCGAAATCTATGTGCGCGGCCTGGTGGACGCCCAGCGGCTGCGCGGACTCGAAAGCGGCGACTACGGCGAGGCGGCGGAACCCAACCGCGTGATTGATCCGATAGCCCCCGCGGAACTCGACGGACTGAGATAGGAGCACGGCATGGCCCAGGACGAAAACGCAAGCCCGAAAGGCGGTTCGCCGCTGGTGCGGTGGATCATCATGGGCGGTTTCGTGGTGCTGGTGCCCACCATCCTCGCGCTGCTCGTGTTCCAGTTCATTCTGCGGCCCATGCTCTCGGGAGAGGCCGCGCCGCCGCCCGAACCGGAAATCTCCGACGCCATCCCCGAGGGCGCCGTGCCGCTCGAGTTCGCCGAATCCCAGGGCGCCGTGCTGCCCGATTCACCCGATCTCACTGCGCCGATTCTCATGTACCGCGTGGCAATGGTGTGCGACAGTCAACTGACTTCCGATCTCATTACCGCGCAGATGGTGTATTTCACCGCCATGCTCGACAAGCTCCACCGCAACCGCACGCGGTCGGAACTCAGCGACCCGCAGGTGCAGGCCACCATCCTCAAGCGCGCCGAGCAAGAGGCGAATACCCTGCTCAAGCGGCTCTCACCGAAAGAGGACCACAAGGTGCTCGAGGTCATGTACACCAAATACGGGTTGATTGACCTATGACCCCGCCGACGGGCACGGCGGAGGAACACGTCTTCGAGGATGAACTCTCGCAGGGCGAGCAGACCGAATACATTTCGCTCGCCGACCTCGACGACGTCCGCATGCAGGTAACCGCAGAACTCGGCCGGTGCCATTTGCACGTGCGCGAAATCCTCGAGCTCCAGACCGGATCCGTGCTGCCCCTCGACAAGCTCGCCGGCGAGATGGCGGATGTCCGCGTCAACGGCATTGTCATCGGACGCGGCGAAATCGTCGTCATCGGCGACAACATCAATGTGCGCATCGCCGATATCTACGGGCTGGCTGGCACCGAGACCGAGCATGAAAGCTAGCGCCGCAGCGCTCTTGTGCTTGCTTGCCGTATCGTCGGCCCTGGCCTCGGTTGAAGACGGCGTGGCGCAGCAGCCCGACCCCGAGGCAGCCGCCCCGGTCGTCGTCGAGCCGCCGCCGCCCCGCACCCCGCGCCCGCTCGAGGTGGACATGGGGCCGTTTCAGGAAGCCTACGATCAGCAGTTGACCGAGGCGCAGCAGGAATTGACGGGCCAGGGCGAGGCGGGCTCGTCCAGACTTACCGACACGGGCTCGCTGGCGTTCCGGGCCGTCGCTGTGCTGCTCGCTATCTGCGGTATCATCGTGCTGCTGGGGTACTTCGCCCGTCGCTATGGCGCGAAGACCCCGCTGCTTGCCGGCACCGCGCTGGGCCGCCCGATGGGACGCCTCTACCTCGATCCGAAAACGGTGCTCCACTTTGTCGAAACGGGGGGGAGGGTGCTGGTTATCGGCGCCTCGCCCGGCGCTGTCGCCCTTATCACCGAGTTCGAGGCCGAGCGCTTTAAGCCGCTCGGCGAGCAACAGGCGGAGTCCGCGCCGGCATCGGCCGCCGAATCCGCGTTTGTGGAACTGCTACGCCAGAAACAGAAGACGCCCGCGCAAAGCGGCGCGCCGACGCCCGACATCGAAACCCTGCGGGGCGATATCCAACGGCTCAAGGAGTTCTTGCGTGAATCGCAGCGCGGCGGGGCTTAGGCGCGCGGGGCTGCTACTCGTGTTCGCCGTGCTCTCGGGCGCGGCCGCGGCGCAGAATACGGTCGGCGATCCCCTCGGTCTCGATATCGTCTCCACAATTCAGGATTCCGTAGCACCGGAAAACGTGTCGACCATGCTGGTCGTGGTCTTCCTGATCACGGTCATCTCGCTCGCGCCCGCATTGCTGGTGATGACCACGTCCTTCACGCGCATTATCGTCGTGCTGGGTTTTCTCCGCCAGGCGCTCGCCACGCAGCAGACGCCCCCCAACCAGGTGCTGCTCGGGCTCGCGCTGTTCCTCACCTTGTTTATCATGATGCCCACGTACGTGGAGGTGAACAACGAGGCGGTGCAGCCCTACGTCCGCGGCGAAATTACCCAGGTCGAGGCCTTCAACCTGGCGCTCGCGCCCGTGCGCGAGTTCATGTTCCGCCAGACCCGGCCCAAAGACCTCGCGCTGTTCCTGCAGATTTCAGGCGAGGGACGTCCCAACACGCCCGAGGACGTGTCAACGCTGGTGCTGATCCCCGCGTTTGTCGTCAGCGAAATGACGACCGCCTTCCAGATAGGCTTCATCATTTACATCCCGTTCCTCATCATCGACATGGTGGTGGCGAGTACGCTGATGGCCATGGGCATGATGATGCTGCCGCCGATTTTCGTCTCGCTGCCGTTCAAGATTATCATGTTCGTATTGGCCGACGGATGGAGCCTGCTGCTGGGTTCCCTGTCGCGGAGTTTTAACTGATGCAGTTTTCAAGGGCGGTCCTGATCGTTCTCGCGGGCCTCGCGCTGTGTGCCCCGGCGCATGCCGTGGGAGACCGGCTGCGCCTGCCTGCCGCGGCCGGCACCTACTACCCGGAAGACCCCTACACCCTCCAGGAGTCCGTGAACCGGTACATCGGCAATGCCTCGGCGCCTGCGTTGCCCGGGAGGCTTGTTGCCTGTGTCGTCCCGTATTCGCCGTACGGCCTGGCCGGCGAAGTCATTGGCGCCGCCTTCAAGCACCTCGAAACCGGCCAGTACGATCGCGTGGTGATAGTGGCGCCGCCGACGAACCAGGAACTCCGCGGCGCATCCGTGCCCGATGTCGACGCCTACGCCACGCCGCTCGGCTGGGTGCCTATCGATACTGCCGCCGTGAAGAAGCTTGCCTTCTCGCCGCTCATACAGACGACCGGCGTAAACTATCAGTCGCGTTCGGGCGGGGTGCACCAGAAAAACGCCAGCATCGAGGTGATCCTGCCATTCCTGCAGCAGAAGCTCGGGCTTTTCCGGCTGGTCCCCCTGGTCGTTGGCGACATGTTCGAAGGCGACCCGCGCCTGAGCAGTCAGCGCTTCTCGGTGCTGGCCGACGCCCTGAGGGAAGTCGTCGACGACCGCAC
This sequence comes from Candidatus Hydrogenedens sp., assembly GCA_016125095.1. Lineage (GTDB taxonomy): Bacteria > Hydrogenedentota > Hydrogenedentia > Hydrogenedentales > JAEUWI01 > WGMK01. Next base: position 254,253 of record WGMK01000010.1, read on the forward strand.
GCTGATCGTTGTCTGCGCGCATTTCACCTACTATGGCGAAGTGTTCGGCTACGCGCCTTTCGGTAATGAAGCCGCCGAGGGCGTGCGCAAACTCGACATGGACCTCGTCGACTTCGTGATGAAGCAGGACGGCGCCGCAATGGAGGACGAACTTGCCCGCACGCGCAATATTATGCACGGCCGCAGCGGCCTGCATGTGCTGATGGACCTGCTCTCCGACGACCTCAAGGGAACGATGGTGGCCTACGACACCACCGGACGCATTACCGGTCGCTGGGAAAACTCCATCAGCTTCGCGAGTATCCTGTTCACGGACCCAAACGCTCCGGCAAACACGGCACACCCCGAGCGCGCCCTCGAGGCAAAGACACCGAACTCGCCGTCCATTGTCGAGAAGGCTCCGGAATCCGAACCAGCAGAAGAGTCGGTGCCCGCGCCTGAGCCGGAGACCCAGCCGTAGGCCGCTACAACGCCACGCCGTAGATGCCGCCGTACTTCTTCTTCAGGTAATTCAGGAACGGCGCCGCCTCCGGCTCTCTTCCGGTCACATGCGCGATCAGCTGCGTCGGCAGCATGCGCCGTCCCACCCGGTGCACGTTCGCGCGGAGCCAGCCCAGCAAAGGCGCAAACTCGCCCGCGCCCACGCTCGACCACAACGCCGGCAGGTCGCTTTCAATCTGCTCGAAGAGTTGCGCCGCGTAGAGATTGCCGAGCGCGTACGTGGGGAAGTAGCCCATCGACCCGTGCGACCAGTGAATGTCCTGCAGGCAACCCCGCGCGTCGTCCGGCACGTCGAGGCCCAGGTACTGTTTCATCTTCGCATTCCAGGCCTCCGGCACCTCAGACACCTTCAGCGTGCCCTCGATGAGCGCCACCTCGATCTCGAAGCGCAGTACGACATGCAGGTTGTAGGTGCACTCGTCGGCCTCCACGCGGATGAGCGAGGGCTCGACGCGGTTGACCGCGCGGAATAGATCCTCGGCGCTGCGGCCGTCCAGCCTTGGCGCGTGCGTCGCGAGGAACGCCGCGTGGTAGTGCTGCCAGAACGGCAGGCTGCGGCCGATCATGTTCTCCCACATGCGCGATTGCGATTCGTGAATGCCGAGCGAAATCGCCTCGGCCAGCACCGTGCGCTGGTCGTGCGGCGCGAATCCCTGTTCATACAGCGCATGGCCGCCCTCGTGTATCGAGCCCGTCAGCGCCGAGAAGGGTTCGCGCGGATCGACGCGGGTCGTCACACGCACGTCGTGCAAATCGAAATTAATCGTGAACGGATGTACGGACTTGTCCTGGCGTCCGGCGTCGAAATCGTAGCCCATGTCGCGCAGCACCTGTTCCGTGAACGCCAATTGCGCGGCCTCGTCGTATTCCTGATCGACCCAGCCGAAATCACCCTGCGCGCCGCGTTCCGCGATCTTCGCGATGATGTTCGACTGCTCCTCCGCCAGCGGGGTGAAAATACCCCGCACCTGCGCCGCCGTCATGTCGCGTTCGTACTCGTCCAGCAGCGCGTCGTAGGGCGAATCCTCGTAGCCCAGGTACTCCGCCTTCTGGCGAAGCAGTTCGACGATGGTATCGAGGTGCGGCTGAAAGGTTTTGAAGTCGCTTTCCTTGCGCGCGCGCGTCCACGCCTCATAGGCCTTGCTCTGCTCCTCGGCAAACTTCTCGACAAACTCCGCAGGCACCTTCGTGGCTTTTGCATAGTCGTAGCTGGTCTCATCCACCAGGATGCGATCGTCCGGCGCGAGCTCATCCAGCCGCTCGGTCAGGGTATCCAGCAGTCCGCCCATGGCCTCCGAGGTGAACATGCGGTGCGCAAGCGAGGACAACGTGGCCAGCTGGCGGCCCCGCGCCGGCGCCGCCTTCGGGGGCATGAACACTTCCTGATCCCAGTGCAGCACCGACACCGCCGCTCTCAGGTCGATGACTTCGCCCGTCTTCGCCTTCAGTTCCGCAAGCAATTCCGAGGTGTTCATTCAACGTACTCCCAAGCGATTTAGTGGTGTTCTGGCTCCCAAGTGTATGTCAACCGGCACGGTTTCGGAAAGCCCGCGGCGTGTAACGATTCGACCGAACGCGAGTACCGTATGCAGGAGCCGCGATGGGCGCGGAACCGCGGGAGGTAACCAGAATGTTTGCACAAGACCTGACCGAACTGATTACGACGTTTGTCGATGAATTGCTGACGCTGGTGTTCGGATTCGTGTCCGATCTGCTCGAGGGAATCCTGGGCGTGTTCTCGAATTCGTTCTAGACGTCATCGGAAATAAACGCGCTCGGCGGCATGCCGCTGCCGGCGCAGGGCAACAACGACGGAGGAAAAAACCATGGACATCTTCAACAGCATCGTCGAATTACTGCAGAACCTGTTCGACCAGATTCTCGAGCTGCTGGCTCCGCTGCTCGAGCTGTTGGGCGTCGGCGGCGAAGACAACGCCTAACCGTACGCCATAGCGCCGCGGCACCGGCCTCCCGCAAGGGAGGCCGGTGTCTTTTTTTTGGCTCCGCGCGTGCCTGCGCTCGTGGTATGATCCGCTCAGTGGCTTGAAACGTTTCCGCCGCACGGGCGGAAGCCAACCGAAGTGGAGGGTATGCCATGTCGATCATTGATCAGCTTGTCGCCTTGCTCGAGAATTTCATCACGCAATTGATAGAAATTCTGCTGCCGCTTCTCGAATTGATGGGGGGCTCCATCGACGCCTGACCTCGACACTGAGACCGTTCGCGCGCCGGGTGCTTGGTTCACCCGGCGCATTTCCTTTAGCATACCTGCAAGCGAGCGGGGGGAAGGATCAATCCCCGAGAGGAGTCATTTCATGGGAATCGCGGAATACTTCGTGGCCGTCTTCGTGCAATTGCTGGGGTTCGCCTTCGGACTCCTCAGGCTCCTCGTCAACGGCCCGTTCCCGTTGTTCTAGACGGCACCAAGGCTAGCGGTTTTCAACGTCCATGTGCACGCGCGAACCGGTCGTGTCGCGCTGCCCCTGGTACTTGCCGTCGTAGGGCTGCAGGACACAGGCGTCCGCTCGCGCAATCACGAGCTGGCAGATGCGCCGCCCCGCCTGAATCTTCATCGGCGCGCTGTTGGCGTTGTACAGCTCCAGCGTAATCGCCCCCTTGAAGCCCGGGTCTACCCAGCCCGCGTTCTGAATGAACAGGCCGCTGCGCCCCACCGAACTGCGCCCCTCCACGAAGGCCGTCAGGTCGTCCGGCAGCTCGATGTATTCCGCCGTGGTCGCCAGCACGAAGCCGTGCGTCGGCACGATGAACTCGTCCGTTTCCGTCCGGTCGTACTCGATCTCGTCCGCCAGCGAATATACGCCGTTCGTCGGCTTGGGCACGAGAAACGAACGCCCCAGCCGCAGATCGACCGAAGCCGGCCCGATCTGCACATCGTCCAGCGGCTCAATCACCAGCGTTCGGTCGGCCAGCATCGACCGTATGGTACCGTCGGAGAGAATCATGCGCTCCGCACCTCCCTGTTGAATGCGCGCGAGAATAGCATGCCGGAACCGCCTTGGTAAAAACCCCGCGTCCGGCTTTCCGCGCGCACTTGGCGTTCCGTATACTTCCCCGGCGTTAAGCTGGAGAACTGCGTGGCACTCTTATCTGAAATCCGAGGCGGCAAGGAAGACCTCGCGCTCGATGTCGAGGAACTGCGCCGCAAGCTCGGCCCGGTCAAGGTCGGCCTGATCGACCTCTGGATCCGGGAAGTGAACGGCCCACTCGACGACCTCCTCCGCCGTCACACCCCCGAGGGCTGCCTGCTGCTCGACATCGGCTGCAGCCGCGGCGACCCCGATCTCCCGTCGCTCCATCGCGCCCGGTTGTCCGTCGGGGCCGACCTCGACTTGCTGGGCCTGCGCGCCAATACCATCGATTCGGCCTGCCTGCTGGCTCCGATGGGCCGGCTCCCCTTTCCCGACAATACCTTCGACGTGGTGGTCTGCAAGTGGGTGCTCGAGCACCTCGAGCACCCCGCGGAAGACCTTGCCGAGATCTGCCGCGTGCTGCGCCCCGGCGGCGCGCTGGTCGCCCTCACGCCAAATGCCTACAGCCTCTTCACGCTCATCTCGCGGGTGCTGTCGCACCGGCTCAAGCAGTTACTGAAGGGACGCATGTTCGGCGGGCACGAGGAGGACACGTTCCGCACCTGGTATCGCGCCAACGCCCGCACCGAACTGCTGCGCCTGTCCCGCAACGCCGGACTGCGCGAGGCGCACTACGAGCTGCTGCCCGGCATGTTCACCTTTTTTATTTTCTCCGGTCCCCTGGCGCGCCTGGTTCGGCGGCTCGAACTGATCCAGGCCCGGATACCCGGCCTGCGCGGGGCCTGCACTTATATATTGGCCGCCTGGCAAAAGCCGGGTGTGGGGGAGATGCCATGAGCTGGAACGGCAAGACGGTCACCGTAACCGGGGCGGCGGGCTTTATCGGCAGCCACCTGACCGAGCGGCTTCTCGCGGAGGGCGCGCGCGTACGCGCGATGACCCACGGTCGCCCGGGGCACTTGGCCGGCATCGAGCACCCCGGCCTCACCCTGCACGACGGCTGCCTGCTCGACGAGGCCTACGTCCGGCAATGCATCGAGGGCGCGCAGGGCGTGTTCCACCTCGGCGCTGTCACCAGTGTGGCCTATTCCTACGACCACCCCGAGGAGACCGTGCGCACCAACGTCATCGGTACGCTGAACGTTTGCGCGGCGGCGCGCGATGCCGGGATTGAGCGACTCGTGCATACCTCTACGGCGGGCGCCTATGGCAACGCCGAGGGCGACCGGCCGATTACCGAAGCCCATCCGCTCCGCGGCTGCAACCCCTACACCGCAGCCAAAATCGGAGGCGACCGCGTCGCCGAGACCTACCACCTTTCTTACGACCTCCCGGTAACCACCGTTCGGCTGTTCAACGTGTTCGGCCCGCGGATGGGGGCCTACCTCATCATGCCGTCCATCATCAGCCAGCTGCTGGCGGGGCCGGAGCTGAGACTCGGCGACCTCACCCCGACGCGCACCTTTACGTTTGTGGACGACATCGTCGACGGTTTCCTGCGTGCGTCGCTCGCTCCGGGCGGCGTGGGCGAGCTGGTGCATTTCGGCGCCGAGCGGGTCATTTCCATGCAAGAGCTGGTCGATCTCATCGCCGGACTCATGGGCGTCGAGTACCAGCTCATTCAGGATGCCGCCCGGCTGCGCCCTGCGAAAAGTGAAATATTCCGCGTGCGCGTGGACAGCTCCAAGGCGCGCGAACTGCTGGGATGGCAGCCAACCATTGGACTGGAAGAGGGGTTGCGTCGGACCATCGACTGGATGCGACAGGCGCAGACCGGTTGATTGTCAAGCAAATACCCCTCGCAAGAGACCGGTTTAGCCTACGTTTCTCCCCTTTCTTTACTCAAGATGTCCGATGCACTTAACCCGGATATCCGGGGTTTGCTTCTTTTATCGGGTTGCGCTATCATGTCGCTGCGGAATGTGCTTCAATCTATGCAATTCAGTGAATTGTGTGAAGCGAACTTGGAAGGGGAATCGAGTCGTTGCCGGTAAGCGCGGAAAATAGGCGCATCGGAATCGTGTTCCTTCTGGGCACGGTACTGCTGCTTAGTGCGCAGGGCCGCGCTGGCGAAGTGCGCCAATACGGCGACTACTTCCGCGACAAGTACATCGTCCATGCGACGGAAGAAGACGGCACCGTGACCATCCGCATGACCACCCTCGACCGCGCGACGGGCGGGCCGGACGCCTCGAAGAAGGCGGGCGGACGCCGGGCGACCAGCGAAGACGAGACCATCATCCGCTACTACAAGGAAGAGTACCTGGCCTCCATCCGTAGCGAAATCCTACTGCCCGCGCCGCCGAACTACGTGAAGAACCCTGGCCGCATGTACCGGATTACCGTTCAGGGCCTCGAACTCGACCCCTATTTCAACGTCGCCTACGACGTGAACGCCGCGGACGTGCTCGATTCCATCGAGTACCAGTTCAAGAAGATGGTGTCCCGCCATGAGGGCATCTACCGCGACGCCCTGTACTACGGCATGCTGCTCGGCATGCGGGCGCTGAACGAGGCTCAACGTTTGCCTGCCCGGCTCCCGCTCACCGTCGAGAAGAGCAAGGTCGGCGAGGTCCGCCTGTCCGGACCTTTCCTCGAAGGTAGAGAGATTCCCAAACTGCAGCGCTTCACCTCGGTCGAAGAGGGCGCATCCTACAAGCAGTTCTTCGACAATCCCCTGGTAACGCGCTTTCACTTGCCCCAGCCCGAGCCGGCGGAGAAACCGAGCCGGATTGACGCCGGTCTCAAGCGATTCGGCGACGAAGAGCGTCTGGCGCCCCGCGCCTACGATTTCCGCTCCGAGCGACTCCGGGGCCTGCGCGATCCCCGCCGCGGCAAGGACACGCCGGGCATCCCCGTTGCGCCACTCGCCGAGCGCAATTCCCCGCTTTATCCCGTAGGGGTGGTGGCGGATTATGATGAACTGCAAACCGGACGCGCAGCGGTGCCCCCGCTCAGCGACCTGACCCTGGAACCCCGTTTGGGCTATTAAAACCCTGCGCCGCTTGGCGGATGGTTTTTTTGATACAGTATCGCGGAAAGAGTGAACGGACCACCGGGCGGAAACGCCCATGACTGACGGACTCGGAGACATCGCATGAGCCAGACCAAACGCTTCTGCGCGGCCCTGTTGCTGCCGGCGCTACTCCTCGCGAGCGGCTGCGCGACCTCGGGCAAGGCTGGAGACGGCACCATCCTGCTGGGTGAAAACGGCAAGGACCGCCCGATAACCCCGGAGGAAATCGATCGCCTCAGCGGGATTGACCGGCCCTACTATGTGCAGGTGGGCGACGTGGTCGATGTGGCCTTCGCCGTGCGTACCCTGCGCTCCGACGAGGTGCCGTGGGATTACCGCATCGAGGTGGGCGACAGTATGGAAGTCGCCTTCACGCCCGGCGACATTACCCCCGGCGAGTACAAGCTCGAGGTGGGCGACGTCATCGGCATCTCGTTCCTCGACAACTGGCAGTTGAACGTGACCCGCACGGTGCGCGTGGACGGCATGGTGTCGGCCCCCGAAGTGGGCGATATCCTCGCCGCCGGCCGCACGGCCGAGCAGTTGAAGGCCGCCCTCACCGAGGCCTACAGCGCCAGCGGCATTCTGCGCGACGACGCGCGCCTGACCATCAACGTCGACTTCGTAAACCTTGACCGATACGGCGACATTAGCCGCGACGTGATCGTCCGCCCCGACGGCGCCATCCGCGTGCCGGGCATTGAGGAAGACATGCGCATCGCCGGCATGACGGTAGCCGAGGCGACCGCCTATATCGCCGACGTGGCCTCGCGCGTGCTGCGCAACCGCCCCAAGGTCGGCCTGGTTATCTTCCCGGCCGTGGGCACCAACATCCTTAAGGAAATGAGCGGCCCCGTGCAGGTGCGCCCCGATGGCAAGATTTCGATTCCGCGCATCGGCGAAGTGCAGGCGGCGGGATACAGCGTGGATGAACTCAAGTACTCCCTCGAGCGTCTCTCCGAGGGCATCGTAAACAACCCCGTCGAGCCCGCCGTCGACCTGCTCAAGACCACCGGCGGCCGCATCTATGTGGGCGGCGAGGTGAACAACCCCGGCGTGTATCCGCTCGAGGGCGCGCCCTCGGTGCTGCAGGCCGTCATCATGGCGCGCGGCTTCAACGACGACTCCAAGACCAAGAACGTCATCGTGGTGCGCCGCAACCCCAACGGCAAGCCGCTGGTGTTCAATACCAACATCCAGGTGGCCCTCTCGCGCGGCCATACGGAAAACGACCTGATGCTGCGTCCCTTCGACATCGTCTACGTGCCGAAGAAGACCATCTCGAAGATGAACCTCTTCGTCGAGCAGTACATCAACAAGATGGTGCCCTTCGACAATTCGCTGGGCGTGAACGCGCAGTACTACATGAACGAACAGCAGATCGACACCCGCTCGCGCAGCCTGAATTTCAACGCGGGCACCACGGGCGTGCTGGACGTCCTGAATCCATAGCAGCGGTTTAGCGGAAGGAAGACTAACGGAAAGCGCCGGCCGGGCGCCGACCAGCGAAGGAAACACAGGCGATGGACCAACGTCAATTCTTCTTGCGAGACATCCTCACGGTTGTCTTTAAGCACATGAAATTGCTGATCTTCTTCCCGATTCTGGTGCTTATCGTGGTTACGGCGGTCAGCTATCTGTGGCCCGCCACCTACGAATCAGTCGCGAAGGTGAAAATCATGCGCGGACGCGAAGTTGCGCAGGCCGATGTGACCGTGACCCAGACCACCCAGGCGGTGGCGCTGAGTTCGCTGACCGTCGAAGACGTGAACTCCGAAATTGAGCTCATGCGCTCGAAGGACGTGCTGGAAGCCACCGTGATGGCGCTCAACCTCCAGAACGACCCCGACTTCCCCTACGGCGACAGCTACTCGGCCAAGCTCTTCAGCGCGGCCCGCACCGTAATCAAACAAATCCTTTATGTCACCGGCCTGCTTGGGCCGCGCTCTGCGGTTCAGGAAGCCATGGAAGACCTGGACGACCGCCTGGTGCTGACGCACATCCGCGATTCGCACGTCATCGAGGCGCGCCTTCGGCTGGGCAAGGCGCTGAAAAAAGCGCGTGTTGATACCGAGGGCAAGGTCGTCGTGGATACGGAACTCGACCTGCGCGAGAAGGAAGACCCGACCTTCAACCGCGCCGAGTATGAAGCGTCCTCGAAGACCGTCGACATGGAGCAGACGCAGGTGATTCTGCAGGTGCTCCTGCAGAAGTACATCCGCCACCATATCGACGTGTTCCGCAACCCCAAGAGCGAGCCCTTCTTCCAACAGCGCCGCGTGGAAATGCAGGAGGCGCTCGAAGTGGCGCAGAACGACCTGCAGGCCTACCAGAACGAGAACAGCATCGCGATGCTGGAGAAGCAGAAGGAAGACCTGATTGCTGCCTACACCGATGCCATCCGCGTGCTGGCGCAGTTGCAGCAGTCCGAGGAAGCGATTCAGGGCGAAGACCTGAATGCTTCGATGATCTCCACGCTGGCCAGCGAAACCGACAGCACCGTGGTGCGCGAAATGCAGTTGCGCCTGCTGGAACTCGTGCTGGAGCAGAACCGCATGGCGAAGTCGCTCGGTGACGACCATCCGAACCTGAAGTCCCAGCGCGCCCAGGTCACGGATGCCCAGAAAGACCTCATTGTCGCCATTGCCACCACCAAGGAAATGACGACCAAGAAGCGCGACGCCGTGCTCGAGGAACTGAAAGTCCTCAACGACACGGAAGCCGAGTTGCGCCGCAAGCAGAAGGAAGTGGAAATCCTCACGCAGAACTACGAGTTCTACCGCGAGAAGCAGGAAGAGGCGGCCGTGGCCGACCAGCTCGCCATCGAGCAGGTCTCCAACGTGCGCATCGCGTCCGATCCGACCAAGCCGACCGACCCCGTCTATCCGCGCAAGGGCCTGAACATGGTGCTCGCGCTGATCGGCGGCGCCGTGGCCGCGCTGGCGCTGGCCTTCTTCCTCGACTACCTCGACCATGGCATCAAGACGCCGGAAGACATCGAGGCGCACCTTAAGCTCGCCCCGCTGGCGTCGTTCTTCAACAAGGCCGGCGAACCCCTGAACAAGGGCGAAGCCGAGCGGCTATCCGTCATGCTCGATCAATTCAACCGCTCCGAGGGCGCCAGCATCTACGAGGTGGCCAGCGCCATCCGCGGCGAGAACGCTGCCCAGGTTGCCCGCGCCCTGGCCGATGCCTACAGCAACGATCCCCAGGGCTCGGTGCTGCTCATCGACCTCGCGGGCGATGCCGGCGCGCGCGCCGGGGCCGGCCTCACCGATGTGCTCACCGGACAGGCCGCGGCCGGTGATGTCTTCACCAGCGACAGCACCCTGACCATCGTCAGCCGCGGGTCGCATGGCGAAGCCGCCACCTACCTGTGGGGCTCCGCCCAGATGCGCCAGCTGGTAGACGACATCAAGACGCGCTACAAGTACGTCATCATCAACTCGGGTCCGGTGCTCAGTTCGCACGATACCATCAAGCTGGCGCGCTACGCCGACGCCGTCCTGATGGTCATCAAGGCCGACTCGACCCGCCGCGAGGTGGTGGCGCGCGCCGTGGATCAGTTCGGCGAAAACCGCGATCGCGTGGTGGGCGCGGTGCTGACCGAGCGCACGCAGAAGATTCCCCAGGCAGTGTACCGCCGCATCTAGGCCGGCGTTGTATCTTCCGGCCGCGGCGTACCTGTGCGCCGCGGCCGTTTTGATTTAGTGCAAGGTTCCGGGCCGGCTCCCAAAAGCCCGGAAAAATCGGCGCGCCGCCGCGCCGCAGTTGGAGAGTCGTATGCGCTCCTGGTTCATGTCTGCTGTATTGGTGGGTACCGCCGTATTCGCGCACGCCGCGGCGGCACAGATTTTCGTGGACGCGGACGCTCCCCCCGGCGGCGATGGCGCAAGCTGGGCCACCGCATTCAATACGCCCCAGGAAGCAATGACCGCCGCCACGTCCGGCGCGCAGATCTGGGTGGCCGAGGGCACGTATGACGAGGCCCGCACCGGCCTCGGCGGCGCGTTGCAGCTGAAGGAGAACGTGGCCCTGTACGGCGGCTTCGCCGGCACGGAGACGGCCCTGGACCAGCGCGATCCCGCTGCGAATGTCACGGTGCTCAGCGGCGCAATCTCCGAGACCGAGGCGGCCGAGTCGGTCGTGCGCGGCGCCAGCGGTGCCCGGCTCGACGGCTTCACTATCACCGGCGGCAATGGCGCGTTCGGCGCGGGCATGTACAACGACGGCGTCGCCAGCCAGGTGCTCAACCTCACCATCGCCAATTGCGTGTTTCAGGGCAATGCGGCCACCACGTCCGGCGGCGGCATGGCCAATATCGGCGCGGTGATCGCCAACGTCATCAACTGCGTGTTCGACGAGAACTCGGCAGTCGCCAGCGGCGGCTCCGTCTTCAACAACGCCGCCATCGTCTCCTTCACCGGTTGCCAGTTCGAGGACAGCGCCGCGGCCAGCGGCGGCGGCATGTTCAGTCTCGACGCCGCCATGACCATTCAGGATTGCGCCTTCCGCAGCAACACCGCCACCAATGGCGCGGCCCTCGCGAATCTTCGCGTCAGCGGCTCGGTCACCGATACCGTCTTCGAAAGTAACGCGAGCACAGAAACGGCGGGTGCCGTCCTCAACAATACCAACGCGCCGACCTTTGCCGATTGTACGTTTACCGGCAATACGGCGGGCACAAGCGGCGGCGCGGTATCCAACGTGCTTGGCGCCTCGGTGTCGTTCAGCAACTGCACACTTAGCAGCAACGGTGCGGCCGATGGCTCCGGCGGCGGGATTATCACCACCGACGGCACGCTCACGGTAGAGTCCTGCACCTTTCAGAACAACACCGCCTCCCAGTTCGGCGGCGGATTGATGACCACCAATTCCGAGGCGGCCGTCTCGGGCTCGACCTTCACGGGCAACGACGCTCCCCTGGGCGGCGGCGCGTTCTCGGGAGATTCCGATTCGGTCTTCCGCTCGTGCCGCTTCAGCGGCAACACGGGCTCCGGCGGCGGGCTCGGCGCTTCTGCAGGCGATTCGCCCGCGCTCAATACGTTGCTCGCCACCAATTGCGTGTTCGACGGCAACGGGGGTGCCGCCGCTGCTGGCGCGCTGTTCGTGAACGCGGTACCGCACACGGTTACGAATTGCACCTTCGCCGGAAACACCGCCACCGAGCGCGGCGGAGCGATTGAGGCGGTTAACGCCACCGCAGGCACCTACACGAACGTCCTCATCTGGGGCAACGGCGCCAATGCCGTGTCGCTCTTGAACGGCGCTACCGCCGAATTCGCCTTTTCGAACGTCGAGGGCCTCGCTCCGGCGGGCGACAACATCAGCGCCGATCCCTTGTTTGCGTCCGAGACCCCCTTCGACTTCCACCTTCAGGCCGCGTCGCCCTGTATCAATGCGGGCACGGATGCCTCCGGCGCAGCGCTTGGCTCGGTCTCCATCGACTTCGACGGAGACGCGCGCCCCTTCAGCACGGCCTACGACATCGGGGCCGACGAGTTCGTGGGCGACATTGTCGTCGAGGGCGAGGGCAGCTCCGAAGGTGAAGGCGCTGCCGAGGGGAGCATGGATGGAGAGGGCTCGGCGGATGGCGAGGGCGCTGTCGAAGGCGCGCTCGAGGGCGAACTGCCCGAGGATGTCGTCTTCGTAAACGTCGCAGCCACCGGCTCGGGCGACGGCTCCAGCTGGGGCAACGGCATCACGGACCTGCAGGCCGGTATCAATACCGCCGTATCGCAGGGCAAGCCCTCCGTCTGGGTGGCCGCGGGCATTTACGACGAGGAACGTACGGGCGGCACCTTGGCACTCGCCTCCGGCGTGGCGCTTTTCGGCGGCTTCACTGGCACCGAGAACAGCCTCGATCAACGCGATTGGAAGACCAACGAGACTATCATCGAGGGGGCGCGCGCGAACGGCGGGTCGCCAGCGGCGAATGTCGTTACGGGTGCCGACGACGCCCGGCTCGACGGCTTCACCATCCAGGGCGGCCGCGGCGATGGCGGCGCGGGTATGCTCAACGACGGCGTCTCGCCGGACGTTGTGAACTGCACGTTCTTCAACAACCAGGCCACCGGCTACGGCGGCGGCGTGCTGAACACCGGCGGCGCGGCCCCCCGCTTCGAGAACTGTCTCTTCCGCTCCAACACAGCGGGCCTGGGCGGCGGCGGCGCGGCCAACCAGGATTCGGCCCCCGTCTTCACCGACTCCGATTTCCGCAGCAACAGCAGCGGTCAGGACGGCGGCGCCATGCATAACGGCGACGCCTCCGACGTGTCCGTTCAGGCGAACTTCTTCCGCGACAACGTTTCCGTGGGCGAGGGCGGCGGCATCTTCAACGAGACGGGCAGCACCGTGCGGGTCTTCGGCTCCATCCTGCGCTCGAACAGCGCCGGTACGCGTGGCGGCGGCATCAGCAGCCAGACCGGCTCCGAGGTCCTCGTGGGGGATTCACTCATCGCCCGCAACACGGCCGACGTGCACGGCGGCGGCGTAAACAATTCGGCGGTTTCGCCCACCTATGTGGGCTGCACCATCGCCAACAACACGGCCGAGTTCCGAGGCTCGGGCATCTACAATGCCGAGAGCGCGCAGCCGCTTCTGTTCAATACCATCGTCTGGGGCAATGGGGGAGAGCCCATCGGCAATACCGGCAGCAGCCGCCCCATCGCCGCGTTCTGCAATATCCAGGGTGGCCAGTCGGGCCAGGGCAACATCGCCCTCGACCCGCTTTTCGTCAATCCCGCGGCCAATAACTTCAAGCTCAGCGAAGGCTCGCCCTGCATCGATACCGGCGTCGATGGAAGCCAGGACGATATCGGCGGCGTCGCATTCGATTTCGAGGGCGACACACGTGGATTCGACGGCGACGGCCTCGGCGCGGGCGGCACGGGTGACGGCTCGGACTATGACATGGGCTACGACGAATTCACTGGCGCGGGCAACACCGGCACCGACCCGGAAGGCGAACTCGAAGGCGAGATTACCGAGGGCGAAGGCGCGCCGGAAGGCGTGGTGGAAGGTGCCGTCGAAGGTGAAGGCGCTCCCGAGGGCGTCGTCGAGGGCGAAGGCGCGGCCGATGGCGAGGGCGCGGTCGAGGGAACGGTAGACGGTGAAGGTGCCGTCGAGGGTTCCATCGAAGGCACGGCCGATGGCGAAGGCGCGGTCGAAGGCATGACCGAGGGCGAAGGCGAAGGCGTCGTGGAAGGCAGTGTCGAAGGCTCGGTCGAGGGCACCACAGACGGCGAGGGCGCCGTAGAAGGCGAGGGCGAAGGCGCCCCGGTGCAGACCGTGGTCTTTGTGGACAAGAGCAACACCTCCGGCGTTCAGGACGGCCGCAGCTGGGCCACGGCGTTCCTCGAACTCCGCACGGCCCTGCAGGTCGCCCGATTCAACGATATTTCCGAGGTCTGGGTGGCCGACGGCGTGTATGACGAACTGCGCACGAACGACGGCACGCTCGAGCTGCGCGAGAACATCGCGCTCTACGGCGGCTTCGCAGGCGGCGAGGCCGAGCGCAGTCAGCGCGACTGGACCGTGAACACCACCATCATCGACGGTTCGAAGGCCGACCAGGGGAGTCCGGCGGCGCGCGTACTCGAAAGCGCACCGGGCGCCACGCTCGACGGCTTCGTGGTGCAGGGCGGCAGCGGCGGCTCGGGCGCCGGCATGATCATCTTCGAAGATGCCATGACCATCGCCAACTGTACCTTCACCAACAACGAATCAAACGACTTCGGCGGCGCGCTGTTCATCCTCGGTGGTGCAGCGCCCACCATCACCAATTGCGCCTTCGTGGGCAACGCCTCCGGCGAAAGCGGCGGCGCGGTCACCGTGCTCGGCAGCCAGGCCGTGTTCTCTCAGTGCGTGTTCAGCGGCAACCAGTCGCAGTCCGGCGGCGCTATCTTCCTGAACGAGGCGGGCACGCTCATCACCCGTTGCGATTTTCTCGACAATGAATCCACGGGCGAGGCGGGCGCCGTGGCCGTACTTTCCGGTACGCCGCAGATTCTCCGCAGCACTTTCGAAGGCAATACCTCCGGCGGCATCGCGGGCGCGCTCTTTATCAGCCAGGGCTCGCCGCGGGTCGACCGCTGCGCCTTCTACGACAACACGTCCGACGAAAGCGGCGGCGCGATCTATACGCTCGGCGGCGGGGGTGTCGTCACGGCGCCGATCATTTCCAATGCCGTATTTGCCGAGAACCGCGCGCAGGTCTCCGGCGGTGCGATGTTTAACAACGGCTCGCAGGCGAGCCTCGTGAACAGCACCGTCTACGGCAACTTCGCGCTCGAGAGCGGCGGCGGCATCGCGAATTTCGAGGCGCAGCCGCGCATCACGAATAGCATCGTGTGGGACAACACCGGCCTCACCAATATCGGTGACACCAACAGCGTCACCACCATCAACTACAGCATCATCGAGGGCGGCTTCCCGGGCACGGCGAACCAGCTCTCCGATCCGCTCGTGACGAACGCCGCTGGGCGCGACTTCACGCTTCGTCCGAATTCGCCCGCCATCGACGCCGGCCGCACCACGGCCGGGTCGAACTTCGGCAATGTGACGGCCGATATCGACGGCAATCCCCGCGGTATCGACGGGGCATCCGGGGCGCGCGGCGACGGCAGCGACTACGACATCGGTGCCTACGAGTACACCGGCGGCGTCGTGGAAGGCGAAGGCAGCGCCGATGGCGAGGGCGGTATCGACGGCGAAGGGGCGCTCGAAGGCGAGGGTGCGCTCGAGGGCGAAGGCGGCAGCGGCTGCACGCTCTCCAGCGTCACCATCGTCAGCCCGATTCAGGATGCGCTGATTACGATTCTGGGCGGCGGGCTCGCTGCGCCGCTCAGTCTGCAGGCCATCACCGATTGCCCCGAGGATACGGCCTCGGTCCGGTTCCTGCTCGATGGTGTCCAGATTGCGGTCGTTGCCAGCGCCCCCTATTCGGCCACCATCAACGCGGGCCTGCTCGCTGCGGGCACCCACACCGTGGCGGCCACGGCTACGGGCTCGGCGACGGTGCAGGATTCGGTCACCTTCGTCGTGCAGACCGCCAGCGCGAATGCCGATGCCGACGGCAACGGTCTGCCCGACGACCCCGCGGGCGCGCTCGCGCAGGACGGCGACATCTGGGTTTCGCTGAACAACGACACGACCACCGGCCTCAACAAGGCGGTGCGTGTCGAGCGGTTCGCGCCCGGCAGCGGCCTGCTCCAGATTACGGCGACCCACCCCGACTACGCCGGCTTTGAGTTCTACGCCGAAGCCGATGCGTCCGTGCTGAACGAGGGCGAGATCGGTATGTTTATCGTCATGCTCGCGCCGGATACCATCACGCTGCTGGGCCTGGACAATGCCCAGCGTCTGGGTGCCGAGCCGGCCGGCGGGCTGCTCGAGGGCGCACTCTACGCGGAGGTCGCCATCGTCGTCAGTTCGAACGGCGGTACCACCTTCAACCCCATCGATCCCGCGCGGATTGCGAACAGCCCGGTCCACGTCGAATTCCGCGGCGTGACGGCGTCCCCCGACAACGCGGCGCTCTATACCCATCCCTCGAACGCGGCATCGTCCGCAGCCGCGCCGCTCCAGGTGAACGTCCTCAGCGGCGGTGCTTGGACCGACGGCAACGTGCAGCAGCTCGCGGTCGAGGCAGACACCGTCTCCGGCGAGCTAAACGCGCTTTCGATCATCGCACCCTATCTCGTGCGTCCCGAAACCACATCCCTGCGTGTCACCCCGGCGCAGCACACCTTTGGCCGCGTGCCTGTAGGCATGACGGCACAGGCGGTCTTCACCGTGTCGAACATCGGCAGCGGCGTCATCAACGGCACGGCCAACGCCGTCGCGCCCTTCGCGGTGGTCTCGGGCGGTTCCTACAGCCTCGCGCCGGGACAGAGCCAGGACGTGACGGTCTCGTTCACGCCGACCGCGCGTCAGGATTACCAGTCGGACCTCGTGTTTACCGGCGGCCGCGGCGCCACGCGTACCCTCTTCGGCACGGGCGCGCGTGCCAAATTGGTGTCGTTCATCGGCTGCGGAAGCGGCACGGAAGGCGGCTCAGGCTGGAGCAACGGCTTGGTCATGATCATCACGCTGGCCCTGCTGGCGCTATACCGCAAACCGCGCGGCGAGGCCTAATCGCATGGTTGAACGCGCAACCGATATTCCCCTGGACGAGCGGCGCCCGCACCTGCCGCAGGTGCCGCTGCGCGAGCTCTGCCAGCGCTACGACATTACCTTCAAGAAGGGCCTCGGGCAGAATCTGCTGCTCGACGACAACATCAACCGCATCATGGTGGACGCGGCCGACGTGGCCATCGACGACGCCGTGCTCGAAGTGGGGGCCGGCCTCGGCGCGCTCACCCGGCGGCTCGCCATGCAGGCCGGGCATCTGCTCTCGGTCGAAATCGACCCCTCGTTCATTCCCTGCCTCGAATCGCAATTCGGCCACTTGGCCCATGTGCATATCTTCCGGGGCGATATCCTCAACCACGAACTCGGGCGGCTCATCAGCGAATACCTGCCGGCGAAGCCCTCGTACAAGTTCCTCTCGAACCTGCCCTACTACATCACGACGCCGATTCTCTTTCACGTGCTCGAGTCGCCCCTCTACTTCTCGCGGCTCGTGGTCATGATGCAGCTCGAGGTGGGGGAGCGGCTGATCGCGGCGGTAAACTCCGAGAACTACGGCGTGCTGGCCCTGGCCGGCCGCATGTATGCCGATATCGACATCGTGCATCAGGTGCCCGCGTCGTGCTTCCTGCCGAAGCCGAAGGTGGACAGCTGCATCGTGCGCTTCCGCTGCTTCGAGGCGCCCAAGGCCGGCGCCAATACGCCCTTCACCATGCGTCTCATCCGCGCGGCTTTCTCGCAGCGCCGCAAGACCCTCCGCAATTCGCTGATCAAGTCGGGCCAGTTCGGTGCGCCGCAGGAAATCATGCTGGCGGCCTTCGAGGAAACCTGCATCGACCCAGGGCGCAGGCCGCAGACGCTCGACCTCGACGAGTTCATCGGCCTCGCCGCGTCGGCCAAGCGCATGCTCGACGCGCACAACCCGGCACCAGCCCAGGAATAAGCAGCCCATGGATTTCGCAGCGGACGAAGAACTTCCCATGTACGACCCGCTGCACCGGTTTATTATCAACAGCCTCTCCGGCGGCGTCATCGCCACCGACATGCACGGCATGATCTTGCTGGGCAATGAAGCGGCGGAGACGCACCTCGGTCTATCCGCCGGACGATTCGACCAAGGCGGCCACGTTGATTCCGTGCCCGAACTTGCCCCGCTGCTGCCCGTCTTCAATCAGCTCCGCGATACGCACGAACCGGTCTCGCGCGCCGAGGTCGAGTTCGAGGTAAATGGAAGCCGCCGTGTCTTCGGTGTCACGGCCTCCATCATGTCCGAGCACGGCGTCGAGCACGGCATGGTGCTCATCTTCAGCGACCTCACCCGCGTGCGCGAACTCGAGCAAGCCGCCGAGTTGAACCGGCAGCTCGCGCAAATCGGCGAACTCACTGCGGGCGTCGTGCACGAGATCCGCAATCCCCTCAGCGTCGTCAGCGGCATGGCCGAGTTGCTGCACCGCAAGCTGGGCGAGCAGCCCGAACTGCTCGACAAGGCCGCCGTCATCATGCAAGAGGTCGAGGGGCTCGACCGCCTCATCCGCGAATTCCTCTCGTTTTCCAGCACACACCGCATCGAGCGGCTGCCTTGCAACGCCGAGGCGCTGGTCGACCGCGTCAAGCGGCAAGTCGAGCGGCTGGCCCGTGAGCGCGGGGTGCGCTTCGACACCAAAGTGCCCGCCGCCCCCATCTCGTTCATCGGCGATTTCTCGAAGCTGGTGCAGGCAGCCGGCAATCTGGCCCGGAACGCGATAGAGATTACGCCCTCCGGCAAACGCGTCTCGCTCTCGGTTTCGCAAGACAGCGGCAGCGTCTACTTCGCCGTGGAGGATCAGGGCCCCGGCATTCACCTCAAGCCCGGCGACGACGTGTTCAGCCCTTTCTTCAGCAAGAAGGACGGCGGCACAGGTCTCGGCCTCTCCATTGTGCATCGGATAGTCGCGGCTCACGGCGGTACTGTGTATTATGAAAACCGCGACGAGGGCGGCGCGCGCTTCGAAATGCGCCTGCCGCTGCAGGGCAAACAGGAGTCATAGCGGTATCATGACGATCAAGGCGGCAATTGTGCTCGGCCCCCTGGCCGCAGCCACGGCCTTTCTGCTGCAAACCTTCGGATGCATGGCGGTGGCCGAACCGCCCGTGCCCGACGAGAACACCCCTTGCGGCACGCACTGCACCTACATCGTCCGCGATGTCTACCCCCACGACCGCGCGGCGTTCACCCAGGGCCTCGCCTACGAAGACGGCTACTTCTATGAGGGCACCGGCCTGAACGGCGCGTCCACCCTGCGCAAGGTGAACGTCGAATCCGGCGAGGTGGAGCAACAGGTATCGCTCGATCAGCGCTACTTCGGCGAAGGCATTGCTATTGCTGGCGACCGCATTGTGCAACTCACCTGGCAATCGAGCGTGGGTTTTGTCTACGACAAGGCTACCTTCGAGTTGCAGCGCGAGTTCCAGTATCCCACCGAGGGTTGGGGCATCACCTACGACGGCACGCAGTTCATCATGAGCGACGGCACCGCTATGCTCTACTTCCTCGACCCCAGTGTGTTTGTCGAGACGCGCCGCGTCGAAGTGACCGACGACAAGGGACCCGTCCGGGAACTCAACGAACTGGAGTACATCCACGGCGAGATCTACGCCAACGTGTGGCGTACGGATCGTATCGTGCGGATCGATCCGGCCACGGGGAAAGTGAAGGGCGACATCGACCTTACGGGCATTCTGCCCGCCGCCGACCGCGACTTCGGCACCGATGTGCTCAACGGCATCGCTTACGACGAGGCAGGCGACCGTCTCTTCGTCACCGGCAAGCGCTGGCCCAAGATCTTCCACATCGACCTTGCCGCCATCGCCGCGAAGTAAGCCCGCCGCCTACTTCAGAATCTTGCCCGTGCTCGACTTGATGCCCGACATCACGCGGCCGAAGGCCTCCTCGTCGCGGCAGGCCGACACCGCCTGATCGCGCGCCACGATGCCCGCGCGGAACAGTTCCACCGCGTGCTGGTCGAAGGTCTGCATCAGCGAATCGTTTTCCATGATGCCCAGCAGCTTGTCCAGGTCGCCGTCGATGATGGCGTCGCGCACAATCGGCACGCCGCCCAGCAGAATCTCGTCGCAAGGCACGCGGCCGCCGCCGATCTTCTTCAGCAGGCGCTGGCACACCACCGCCTCGAGGGTATAGGCCAGTTCCTGGCGGATCAGGTCGCGCTCGGCCTGCGGGAAGTAACTGATCACGCGGTTCACCGTATCCACCGCCGTCGTCGTATGCAGCGTACTGAACACCATGTGGCCCGTTTCGGCGGCGCTCAGCGCCGCGCGGATGGTGTCCATGTCGCGCATTTCGCCCACCAGAATCAGGTCCGGGTCCTCGCGCATCGCGCCGCGGAGCGCGTTCGCGAAACTGTAGGTGTCCCGGCCCACCATGCGCTGCGAAATCAGGCTCATTTTGTCGACATACACGAACTCGACCGGATCCTCGATCGTGATGATGTGCGTCTTTCGCGTCTTGTTGATTTCGTCCACCAGCGCCGCCAGCGTCGTCGACTTACCGCTACCGGTCACACCGCACACGAGAAAGAGTCCGCGGTGCTTACGCGTTACCGAGGCCACAATCGGCGGCAGGTTCAACGCCGACAACGGAATCGGTTCCTCGGGAATCAGGCGGATGGCCAGCGCCATCGCGCCCGTCTTGATGTAACCGCTGCAGCGCAGATAGCCGATGCCCGCCGCGTGGTACTGGAATGAAGATTCTTTCTCCGTCTCCAGGATGTTCAATTCGCTCTGGCCGCCCAGCGCCAGCACGATGTTGCGCATGTCGTCCGCCGAGATAATCGGCAGGTCCATCGGCTCCAGGTCGCTGTCCACGCGCACATACGGGCGGTTGCCCGCGCGCAGGTGCAAGTCCGAGCCGCCCATGTCGCGCATCTTCTCGATAACAACGTTGATGTTGAAACCTGAGTCGATGAACTCGTCGACATGCAGTTCCCAGGTCTGCGACCGCAGGGAGTTTTTCGCAAAGGCCTCCACCATCGCGTCGATGGGCTCCAGCTTGGGCAGCTGCCGCCAGTGGAAGGGGGGCACGGTGATCGTCGCGATGCCGTCTTCCACCTGAATGACGCCGCCCAGGCGCGCTTCGTCCATCTTCTTCTGCAGGTCTTCGGCGGTGGCGCCGTCCTTCATTGGAAAAGAGATGCGTAGCCGGTCGACCACTTCGCGGAAATTCGTGGCGCGCGCGCGCATGCGCCCGCCCTTCGTCTTCATCTGCAACTGAATCGGCAGCCCCTGATCCCGGATAACGGACTGCACCGCCGTCTGGAATACGTCGCAGATCTTGCTGGTCGACAAACTACCGATGAGCATCCTGAATCCCCTCCGGAATGAATACAGTCGGATACGTATGAAATGGAGCAGCAGTCTAGCATCCGCCGCGCCGGGGTTGCTACCGGCGCGCAGGGGGTAGCAACCCCCGCCGAACGGGGACTATACTCTGGCGACGGGGAGACGGAAGCCCCCCGTAATTGCCGCCAGCCAACCAGGAGCCGCGAAGCCATGCGCGTATTGATGACCGGAAGCGAGGGATATATCGGCGCAGTCATGCGCGACGTGCTGGCCGACGCCGGCCACGAGGTCGTCGGGCTCGATACGGGCTACTTCGAAGGCTGCGACTTCGGCGATCCGCCCACACCTATCCCCTTGATTAAGCGGGACTTGCGCGAGGTGGAAGCCACGGATTTCGAAGGCTTCGATGCTGTTGCGCACTTGGCAGCATTGTCCAACGATCCCCTCGGCAATCTCGCTCCCGGCGTGACCGAGGCCATCAATACCAACGGCAGCATCCGGGTGGCGGAGAAGGCCAAGGAAGCCGGCGTGCCGCGCTTCCTCTTTGCATCGTCCTGCAGCCTCTACGGCCAGGGCGCCGCGCTCGGCCTCACCGAGGAAGCCGAGCCGAACCCGCAGACCCCCTACGCTCATTCCAAGATCGACTTCGAGCGCGCCCTGCAGGCCATGGCGGACGACAACTTCTCGCCGGTCTACCTGCGCAATGCCACCGCCTACGGCGTATCGCCCCGGCTCCGTTTCGATATCGTCGTGAACAACCTCTGCGGCTGGGCCTGGACCACCGGCAAGATCCAGATGTCGAGCGATGGCACGCCTTGGCGCCCGCTGGTGCACATCCGCGATATCTCCCGCGCCTTCCTTTGCGCGCTCGAGGCCCCGAAAGACGTCATCCACAACCAGGCCTTCAACGTCGGCTCGAGCAAGAACAACGTGCAAATCCGCGACATCGCCTTCAAAGTGCAGAAGCAGATGCCCGAGTGCGAGGTTACCTTCGGCAACAGCGATGGCGATAACCGCACCTATAACGTGGACTTCACCAAAATCGAAACAAAACTGCCGGGCTTCGGCGAGGCGCAGATTTCTGTCGACGACGCCATCACGGAATTCCTCGACGCGTTCAAGCGGCTCTCGACCAAGGAAGAGGATTTCCAGAGCAGGCTCTACACGCGGCTCAAGCAGATCAACCATTTGCGCAGCGAGGGCCGCCTGAGCGACGACCTCGTCTGGCTGTAGTCCATGGCCCGGCTCTCCGCCTTCATCACTTCGTACAACCGCGCCGACTTCGTCGTCACCTGCGTGCGGTCGATTCTTGCCGCCGCGTCGGAATCGCTCGAAGTCCGCGTCATCGTCATGGACAACGGCTCGTCCGACGAGACCCCGGAGGTGCTCGCGAAGGCGATGCAGCACGTGCCCGCGCACGGCGCGCTCGAGACGCTGCGCACCGAGGACAACCGCCACATCGTCGAGGTTATCAACAAGGGCTTCGCCGCCGCGCGCGAATCGGACCCCGACTACATCGCGATGTTCAACGACGACACGGAACTGACGCCGGGCTCGCTCGAGGCGGTCGTCGCCGCTTGTGAAGCGCATCCCGATAGCCTGCTCACCCCGCTGCAGCGCAACTACCGTCAGCCCGAACATATCGACGGCAACGCGCTCGGCCATGTGCGCCAGCTCGATGCGCTCATCGAAGACGCCGTGCTCGGCCGGCCGTTGCGGCAGGTGTATCCGCTGCCCGTCATCATCGGCGCGTGCATGTTCGCACGGGCCGAGGTGTGGGCGAACATCGGCCCCTTCGATCCGCTCTTCTGGTTCTACGGCGTCGACGACGACATCTGCACCCGCGCGCGTTTCCTCGGCTATCAGACGCTGCTCGTGCCCGGCGCGCACTTATTCCACGCCCACGGCAAGCTCGATTCCAGCGCGTCCGCCATGACCAAAGAAGCCCGCGACCGCAAGTGGCGCTACGAAACCCAGACGCGCTATCTCTTCATGCTCAAGAAGCACGAAGTCGGGCTCGGCCGCGCGGTATGCGGCACCGCTTGGCACGCCCTGCAAAACGCCTTCACCTGCGCCCGCCACGGCTGGCCCTGGGGCGCCTGGCAATCCCTCGCCATCTTCGCCTGGTTTCTGCCCCGCCTCGGCCTCCTCGCCGAAGCCCGCCGCCAACACTTCGATC
Organism: Candidatus Hydrogenedens sp.; assembly: GCA_016125095.1. Classification (GTDB taxonomy): domain Bacteria; phylum Hydrogenedentota; class Hydrogenedentia; order Hydrogenedentales; family JAEUWI01; genus WGMK01. The sequence goes on from WGMK01000010.1 coordinate 277,465, forward strand.
CCGCCCGTAAGGTGGACCTAGGCCCGCCTCCCGGCGCGTAGAACACCGCTCTCGTTACATCGCTCTGCGGCGTAACGCCCTTCCTGCCGCTCGGCGGCGCGGAAGGCGGGACGGGGCGCAGGAGCGCCCGAAAGCGCGGTACACCGCGGAGCAGTGTAACGAGGAATTGGCTATCGCTGTGGTCGGGTTTCCTGACCCGCCTACCCTGCCAACCGCGCTGGTCGGTTATCCACATCCAGCAGGCGGCGAGTGAGCCGAAACACGCCTCCCAATCCTGCTGGAAGGGGATAACCAACGTGGCGACTATAAGGTCTCCCATCTTGGCGCTGCTGCATCAATCTGGCTCGCGCGTACGCTCGCCCTGCCGTGCCCCCAAGAGCGGGCGTTGGCTGGGCATTGCGTTAATTGCTGGCTTCCTCTAGACTGGTCTTAGATCAGTCTTGAGGAGCACAGCCATGGAAACGGTCGGCGCTTACGAGGCGAAAACCCATTTGCCGAAACTGCTGGAGCGTGTGGCAAAGGGAGAGCGCATCGTCATCGAGAAGCATGGGGTGCCGGTGGCGGTGTTGCAGCCGGTGGAAGGGGCAATGCGTACGCCGGTTTCGGAGGTTATCGCCGACTTGCATGCGTTCCGCGCGCAGCATCGCCTCGACGGTCTCTCCGTACGCGAAATGATTGACCAAGGCCGCCGCTGATGGCGGCGCGTTTCGTGGTCGATAACTCGGTCGTGATGGCGTGGTGCTTCGCAGACGAATCCAGCCGGTATGCCGAGCGGGTGCTTGCTAGCCTGGAACAAGTCGAAGCGGTCGTCCCGTCCCAATGGCCGCTCGAGGCGGCCAATGTGCTGTTGGTGGCCGAGCGCCGCAAGCGGCTCACGCGGGCGGACGCCGCCAAACTGATGACATTGCTGACTCGGCTTCCGCTGGTGGTGGAGCAAGAGTCCCCGGCCCGCATACTCACCGAGGTTTACGCGCTCGCACGAGAGTTTCAGTTGTCCGCCCACGATGCCGCCTATTTGGACCTCGCCCTGCGCGGCGGTTGGCCCCTCGCCACGCAGGATAAGTCCCTGCTGAAAGCGGCGAAGCGGGCGGGTGTGCCCATCTTCGCGGTAAAGTAGGGTGGGCCTCGGCCCACCTCCCGGCGCGTAGACCAGGACAGACATTCGTGACGTCAAGAGGTGGGCCGAGGCCCACCTGTCCCCATTTCCTTCCCCCTCTTCTCCGTGCCCTCGGTGCCTCTGTGGTGAATCCCCGTTCGCCAAGAAGCCCATGCGCCTTTGCGTGAGGCTCCCTGTGGCTTTCACCGCCGCACTGGCAAATACAAGGCGCTCGGGTGTTCGGCGGTGAAATGGACGGTGTTGGTCTGCTTGCGCATTTCGATACCGTCGCCGGGGTAATTGTCGCCGGTGCCTGGGTTCACTTCGAAGCGCGGGTAATTGCTGCTGGACACGTACAACCCGATGCGGTGGCCTTGGTCGAAGATCCACGCGATGCTCCACAGGTCGATTTCCAGTTCGACGATCTGCTCCGGGCCTTCGAGCAGCGGTGCGAATTCGCCGTAGCCGTTGCGTGTCTTCACGCGGCGGATGCCGTCCATCACGTTCAACTCGCGGCCGTCGCCATCGGGGTAGATATCGATCAGCTTCGCGGTGAAATCCGTGTCCGGCGCGTCCGACGATACGCTCAGGCGCACCGTGATGCGGCCGGCGATTTCCACCGGTGCTTCCAGCGGCGCCGTCGTGAACTTCAGCAGGTCGTTGCGCGAGTCGCTGTATTTGCGCTGGTCGAAGGGACCCGAGGGGAGGTTCGGCAGCAGGTTCGCGCCGCCAAGCGTGGGGTAGGGGTCCGCCGGGTCGAAGGTGTACGTGCCGGACCCGCCATCGCTGCCCGGCGCCTCCGTGGTCAGCGTGTTATCCGGCGCCAGGTAGAACACCGTGTTCGTGGTTTCGAAGGGCGGCCACGCCTCGGCGCTGCGCCATTCATTCCCGGGCGCGCCCGGTGTGTCCGCGCCGAATACGTAGTACTGCACATTCGGGACATCTTTCAGCGCGTCCGTATCGCCCTTCAGGTGCGCCGCGAAGAATTTCTTCATCACCTCCGACACTTTCAGGTCGAAGCGGTTCTCATTGAACTTGTAGTCCTCGGTCACATCGGGACCATGCGGCGACCATTTCATAATGAGGTAGTTCTCGCCGCGTGCGCCTTCGCCTCCGTGTTCCTCGCGCGCCGCATAGGCATCCAGCGTGCCCTGGCAGAAAATATCGTGCCAGCCGCCGATGAACAGCGCGGGCGCGGTTACCTTGTCGGCCGTCGATACGAAGTTGTAGTACGACCAGAACTCGTCATCGAGCGGCTGCGCCTTGTACACGTCGATCAGGTGCGCCTGCCCAATGGCCATCAGCCAGCCCTCGAGCATGTTCTTGCGCCACACGCCGCCGATAAATGTAACGTCCTGATAGAACCGGCCCGGGCCCACGGTAATCGATTGCGCGTCGATCAGGTTTGTCGAAGGGGCTTCGAGCAACTGCGTGATGCCCAGCGCGGACCCGCCCTCGGTGCCGATGTTGCCGTCGCACCACGGCTGCTCGGCTATCCAGGCCATCGTGTCGGCGGCGTCGTGCTGTTCGTCGCGCCAGCCGTCGGCGTAGAACACGTACTTCTCGCCCTCGCTCGTGCCCATGCCGCGCACGTCCTGCAGCACCACGGCATAGCCGTTGTCTACATAGCCCTTGGCCCAGCCGGCGTTGCGGCCGTAGGTGCTGCGGAATACCACCACGGGAAAGGGGCCGTCCCCCCGCGGCAGCAGCACGTCGGTCGTCAGCTTCGTGCCATCGGTCATCGGCAGCTCGACCCGCAGCGGCTCGGCGCCCGAACACGACGTCAGCGCGCCGAGAAGGATACAGACAGCGAGGGTTCGCAGGCAGGCAGACAGCATGACGCGCTCCTTGTTGCAATGGGTTGGACAGACCGCCATGGTAGCAGGAATAATCCGGCGAGTCGACGATAACGAAAGCGATTGCCCCATGAATCTGAACGACCTCCTGACCGATGAATCCCTGCGCAATACCGCGTTTCCCTGCACGCGCGAAGGCGTCTACCTCGCCCATGCCGCCGTCGCGCCCATGTCGGGAGCGGCCGCCGAGGCGCTGCTCGAATTCACCCGTCGCGGCTCTACCGGCAATCCCGAGAACGAGTGGTCCACCGGCCAGGCCGACGATGCGCGTACGCTGGCCGCCCAGCTGATTGGCGCGAAGGCCTCCGAGATATCGCTGCTGGGTCCTACGTCCGTCGGGCTCAGTCTCGTGGCGCGCGGGCTGCCGTGGTCGCCGGGAGACGAGGTCGTGTACTACAGCGAGGACTATCCGGCGAACGTCTATCCCTGGGCGGCACTGCGCGAGTACGGCGTCGAGCCGCGCCCCATCCGCACGCTCTATCCCGGCGCGGTCACCTGGGACAAGATCGAGCCGATGCTCACGGATCGCACGCGGCTGGTCTCGCTCGCCACCTGTAATTTCCTCAGCGGCTTCCGCATCGATATCGACGACATCGGCCGGCGGCTGCACGAGCGCGAGATCCTCTTCTGCGTCGACGGCATCCAGACCCTCGGCGCGTTCCCCTTCTCTGTCGAGCACGTCGATTTCCTCAGCGCCGATTCGCACAAGTGGATGCTCGGCGCCTGCGGTTCCGGCATTTTCTACGTCGACGAGCGACTGCAGGAGCGCCTCGCGCCCTGGCTGCTGGGCTCGTGGAACGTGGTCTCGCCCGAATTCGTCGCGCAGGAAGACATCGTGCTCGAGCGCGGCGGGCGCCGCTATGAACCCGGCACCCTTAATCTGCCCGGCATCGTCCCCATGGCGGCCTCGTTGCGGGTGCTGCTCGACCTCGGCATCGAATCCATCGCCGCGCGCCTGCTGCATCTCCGCCGCTACCTCGTCGAGCGCCTCGCCGACAAGGGCTATATCCTCTACCTGCAGGATTGGGAAGACAGCGATCACGCGTCCGACCGGCACCGCAGCGGCATCGTCACCGTATTCCACAAAGAGCACGACATGCAGGCCGCCTTCGCGCGCCTCAAGGCCGCGGGCATCGTGCCTTCATTGCGGCGCAACCGCGCGGGCCTTGCGCTGCTGCGAATAGCCCCGCATGCCTATACCCTCGAGAGCGAATTGGACCGGCTGCTAGCGCTCCTACCGTAATTTTCTGTTCTCGACTTGACGGCGTGAAGAAAGCCCCCTAGAATGCCGCGAGGTTTTGTTCGCTTTTCCGAGGGGCAATGGAAGGGCCGGAGCGCCCAGACAGCGAAAGAGGAGGGTAGACTCTTGCGGTTTTCATCCATCGTGGCGGCAGCCGTAACTTCCAGCACCATCTTGCTGGCAGGCTGCATCGACAACCAGACCGGCGACTTCAAGCGCATCAGCTACAACGGCTGGGACAGCATCGACAACCTGCAGGACAAAAACGACTACGCCTGGTCAATGAAGTATTACCAGCCCGACGGCGAGAGCGAAGGCAAGCTCTACGTCGGTTCCGGCAACAACGTGCTCGGCCTCGTTGTGTCACAGTTTGAGGCCATCCTGCTGGGCGAAGAAGAACTTGTGCCGCCCATCTACTCGCCTGAAGTCCGCCGCTATCGTCCCGACGAAGGCGATCGCGTGTGGGAGCGCGTGCTCGACTACAAAGACGTGGCCGAACCGGGCGACGAGATCTTCGGCTTCCGCTACCTGCAGGAATACCGCTCGAAGGCCACCGGCAAGAAGCACCTCTATGCCGCCACCATGGGCAACAACGCCATCCTCTGGCGCTCCGAATCCGGCGACCCCGGCACATGGGAACGCTTCTGGGAATCGGGCGAGAACGGCTCCATCCGCTTCGTCGCCGACCACAACGGCATCATGTATATCGCCCTCGCCACCGACATCCCCTTCGTCAAGAAGCCCGGCGAGATCTGGGCGAGCGATGGCGAAGACGTGTGGCCCGTGGTGCAGGACGGCTTCGGCAATCCCGAGAACCGCGGCTTTCAGTTCCTGGTCTCGTGGAATGGCTGGCTCTACACCGGCTCGAACAATCCCATCCAGGGCTACGAGATCTGGAAGTTCGCCGGCCCCGATTCCGATCCGCAGCCGAATGAACTGATTACCGACGGCGTGCCGCTGGTCACTGGCGGCGGACCCAACGACTTCAACGTCTGGGCCGCGACGCCCGCGCTCTTCAAGGGCCACCTCTACGTCGGCAGCATGATTCCCGTCGGCTTCGAGCCCGAGACCGGCAAGGGCTTCAAGGGCACCGACATCATCCGCATCGCGCCCGACGACTCGTGGGAAGTCGTGGTCGGTCCCGGCGGTCTATCCGGTTACGGCTCCGGTTTTAACCGCCTCTGGAACGTCTACTGCTGGCAGATGGCCGAGCACAAAGGCACGCTCTACGCCTCCACCTTCGACCTCTCCACCATCATCCGCTTTGGCGCCAACCAGATTCCCGAGTCGCTCGACAGCCTCCCGGAGATCCTGCTCGCTGGCCTGCGCCTTGTTGTCAATGGCGGCCTGCAAGGCACCGACTACGGCTTCAGCAAGCAATCGGGCGACAAGAGCGAGCTCGGTTTGCCCTTGAACGACGTGCTGCAGTTCGGTGCCGATATGTACAAGTCGGAAGACGGCGTGCATTGGGAGCCGGTCACGCTCAATGGCATGGGCCATCCCCGCAACTACGGCTTTCGCACCATGCAGTCGGTCGGCGATACCTTCTACCTCGGCACCGCCAATGCCTTCGAGGGCCTGCAAGTCTGGCAGGCCGATGGCGACAAGCCCTTCGCCGGTAACGCGGAATAGCTACGCCCCAAAAAAAGCGCCGGGTGCGGATTCATTCCGCACCCGGCGCTACTGCTTTATCGTCTGGGAACTACAACCGCTCTTTCTGGCAGTTCTTCTCGAGTTTCATGCCCGTCAGCACGCCCTTAATGAAGTTCACCAACCCGCCCGCATACAGGAAGTCGAGCATCTGCGAGGCCAGCGCGTACTTCTCCGGGGTGTACGGATACCAGTTCACTTCCTGCTTCGGACCCTGCTTATCCACCATCACCGCCTTCACGTTCGAAAACGAATACAGGCCGTGCGCGCCCTTGTAGCGGCCGAAGCCCGACATCTTCGTGCCGCCGAACGGCAGCCCCGAGTTGCCCTGCGTCGCCAGCACGTTGTTGATCGACACGTTGCCGGTCACAATCGCCCGCGTCACGCGGTCGGCCCGCTGCAGGTCCGCCGTCCATACGCTCGCGCTCAGGCCGTAGGGCGAATCGTTCGCCAGCCGGATGGCCTCCGCCTCGTCCTTGAACGACGCGATGGTCGTAATCGGCCCGAAGCTCTCCTCGGCGTAGATGTGCATGTTCGGGGTCACGTTGCTGATCAGCGTGGGGGGGAACACGTGCGACTCGTCGAGACGCATGCCGCCCGATTCAATCTTCGCGCCCTTGCCCACCGCGTCCTGAATCTGGTGCTCCACCTTGTGAATCTGGAAGTCGGTGGTCATGCAGCCCATGTCCAGCGCCAGTTCGTCCGTCTTGCCATCGCGGTTCGTCAGCGGGTGCCGCATCTTCTCCATGCCTTCTTTCAGGCGCGCCAGGAACCGCGGGTAAAGCGATTCCTGCACATAAATGCGCTCGATGGAAGTACAGGTCTGGCCGGTGTTCGTCATCGAACCCCAGAGCGCCCCGTTCACCGTGCGGTCCAGGTCCACGTCGTCGAACACGATCATCGGGTCTTTGCCGCCCAGTTCCAGCTCCACCGGCGTCAGGTATTCCGCGGCGTGCGCCATGATGGACTTGCCCGCACGCTCGCTGCCCGTAAAGAAAATCTTCGAAGGACGCCCGTTGTTCAGCAGGCGGCCGGTTTCCTTGCCGCCATACACCACCTGCAGCACGCTCGTGCCCTGCATGAACCCGCTGCCCTCGACGATGCCCTCGAGCAGCCCCTTCAGCGGCGTGTACTCCGAAGGCTTGAACACCACCGCGTTCCCTGCCACCAGCGCCGTGATGATCGGCGTCATCGACAGGTTGAAGGGGTAGTTCCAGGGCGAAATGATCAGCACCGGACCGATCGGTTCGTAATAAATCTTAGACTGCTTGCCCATCAGCAGGATAGGCGTGGCCACTTTCTCGTCCTGCAGATACTTGACCGCATTCTTCTCGTAGTGGTCCAGCAGGTCGAGCGAGGGGAACACCTCGGTCAGCATCGCCTCCATCCGGGGCTTGCCCGTCTCGGAGACAATCCGGTCGATGATCTCTTCCTTGTGTTTGAGGATGTACTGCTTCAGCTTCTTCGATTCGCGCACCCGGTCCTGCACGCTCATCTTGCTGATGACCGCATGCGCCTGGTCGGCACGGTCGTAGATATCCCGGATATCGGTTTCATCCGGCTCCGTAATCGAATACAGGTACGCCCCCGTGCGCGGGTTGTACACGCGGATATCGCCCAGTTCCATGTCGCGGGGCGTCAGGGTAGAGACTGCCATGTTCTTCGCTTCCTCGCATTTAGCCCGCAAAAATTCGGGCTTTCGACTCCGCTGCGGCGGCCCAGCCGCGCAATTTAAGCACTATACCACTTGCCAGATAGACGGGCAACACCCGCTAACCCGGTTCTAATCCTTATACAAAGCACTTTCCGTCGCCCCGATACGTGCTGGTTTCGCCCACGATTGCCCCCTTGGAAATCAGCAGCAGCTTCTGGAACCGCTCGCACAATTCGCCCGCCTTGGCGTGCCGCATGAAAACAGGGTCGCCCAGGCTCAGTGATTCCGGCCCATGGTATTCAATCGGGGTCTGCACCTCGCCGGCGCCCTCCATCGGCAACAGCTTCGCGCCTGCGGGCAGATAGGGCAGCGGCAGCCGGTCCGGCCCCGCCGCTCCCGAGGCGATATACCCGCCCCCGTGACACGTGTAAATATGCTCCGTCGGGCGCCGCACGATTTCGATGGCATACCCCGCCGCAGGCAGGTGATGGAAGCCGCCGTAATGGTCGAACAGGGTGGGCGTGTAAAAGCCCGAGCCGGCCGTCACCTCCGTCACCACCGATTCCTCCCGGGTCGACTCGATGCTCCCCGTACCGCCGCCGTTCACCAGCTTCAGGTCGCAGCCGCCCGCCCGCAGCGCCTCCACCACGGCCTTACGCCGCGCACGCAGCTCAGGTATCGATCGCGATTTCATCCAGCGCACCGCCAAGTTCTTCACCGTCTGGCCCGGCACCGCGTCCTGCACGCCCGCAATCTGCGCCTCGTAGCCCATCAGCGCATCCAGCCGCAAGTGCGGGCAGTCCTTGGAAATCTCGAACAGCCGCACCGCCTGCGCGGGTGTCGTGATGCCCGAGCGCCGCACCCCGAAATGCAGCCCCGGAAAGCGCGCCGACATGTCGATATCGATGCAGAGCGGAATCACCACATTGTGCCGGGCGCCGATCCCCTCGAGAAACTCCAGATGCTCCTCGAGGTCAATCATCAGTCGGATGGTCTTGCCCGCCCCAATCTGGCCGCACACCCCCGAGCTCTCCACCTCGCTCCACACCGGATAGGCGATGAGGATGTTGTCGAATCCGTTCTCCGCCAGGTGCACCGCCTCGGCCGCGCTGAATGCCATCAACGAGTGAAACAGCGGGTTCCGATCCAGAATACGCCGGATCATTCCGATGCTGCGCACACTCTTCGTCGCAACACACACCGGCATGTCGCCGGCGCGCTGCGCAATTGCGTCGACATTCGCATCAAACCGATCCAAATCCACGAACGCGAACGGCCGGGGCACTTCCCGGAACAACTCCCGCAAATCTCGATACGCCCTGTCCAAGCCGGCCTCTCCTCTCTCGCAAGCCGAAAAAGCGAACAATGTTCGCTGTTATACCCCGGCCGCGCCCGCTTTGCAAGCCGACCCTCGTCTACTTTGACGCCCTGCTGCGGCGTTGGTACAATCGGCGCTCCCCCTGGGGAACGGGTTGGAACAGCCAACGAGGCAGCGGCTTACATGTACATTCTCGGGATTTCGGCCTATTACCACGACAGCGCCGCAGCGCTCTTGCGCGATGGCGACATTGTCGCGGCGGCCCAGGAAGAGCGCTTCACGCGCAAGAAGCACGATCCGGGCTTCCCGAACAAGGCCATCGCCTACTGCCTGGCCGAGGCCGGCATCGGCATCGACGACCTGGATTACATCGCCTTTTACGACAAGCCCTTCGTCAAGTTCGAGCGGCTGTTGATGACCTATCTCAGCGTGGCGCCCCAGGGCCTGCGTTCGTTCTACGACCAGATGCCCCCGTGGCTAAAGGAAAAGATCTTCATGCGGACCACGCTCCGCAGGGAGCTCGGCCTATCCGACGCCTTCAAGGGCGACATCCTGTTTTCCACGCACCACCTCTCTCACGCGGCGAGCGCCTTTTACCCCAGCCCCTTCGAGAAGGCCGCCATCCTCACCATCGACGGCGTGGGGGAGTGGACCACCACCGCCTATGGCGTGGGCGACGGGAACAAGGTCGAGCTGCTGAAGGAGATCAACTTCCCGCACTCGATCGGCCTGCTTTATTCTGCCTTCACGTATTTCACCGGCTTCAAGGTGAACAGCGGCGAGTACAAGCTGATGGGACTCGCCCCCTACGGCGAACCGAAATACGTCGATATCATCAAGAAAGAGCTCATCGACCTGCGCGAGGACGGTTCCTTTCGCATGAACATGGACTACTTCGACTATTGCGGCGGCCTGCGGATGACGAACGAGAAGTTTGCCCAACTCTTCGGCGGACCGCGCCGCGCGCCGGAATCGAAGATCACCCAGCGCGAAATGGACCTTGCCCGTTCGGTGCAGGAAGTCACTGAAGAGGCCATGCTGCTGCTGGGCAAGCACGTGCACGAGCAGACCGGCCTGAACCAGCTGGTGCTTGCGGGCGGCGTCGCGCTCAATTGCGTGGCCAACGGCCGCCTGCTGCGCGAAGGCCCCTTCGAGGACATCTGGATTCAGCCCTGCGCCGGCGACGGCGGCAACGCCCTGGGCTGCGCGCTGGCCGCGTGGCACGGCATGCTCGACAATGAACGCACCCCCGACCCGCTCCGCCAGAAAGGCAGCTATCTCGGGCCGGCCTTCTCCGACGAAGACATTCAGGCCTACCTCGATCGCAGCGAAATCCCCTACGAAAAGCTGGCCGAGGGCGAGCGCGGCCCCCGCGTGGCCAGCCTGCTGGCCAGCGAAAACGTGGTGGGCTGGTTTCAGGGGCGCATGGAATTCGGACCCCGCGCGCTGGGCGGCCGCAGCATCCTGGGCGATCCCCGCTCGCGCGAAATGCAGTCCGTGCTCAACCTCAAGATCAAGTTCCGCGAGTCGTTCCGGCCGTTTGCGCCGTCCGTGCTGGCCGAACGGGCCGATGAGTGCTTCGACCTCCGCGGCAAGGACAGCCCCTACATGCTGCTCGTGGCGGATGTGCTGCCGGAGCGCCTCACCGAGTTGACCGGGGAAGACAAGCATCAGCAGGGCTTCGACAAGCTCAAGGTGGTCCGGTCCGACCTGCCCGCCATCACGCACGTCGACAATTCCGCCCGCATTCAGACGGTCAGCCGCGACATGAACGCGCCGTATCACGACCTGATTACTGCGTTTTACGAGCAGACCGGCTGTCCGGTAGTCATCAATACCTCCTTCAACGTGCGCGGCGAACCCATCGTCTGCACGCCTGAAGAGGCCTACACCTGTTTCATGCGCACGCACATGGACTATCTCTGCATGGGTTCGTTCCTGCTGAACAAGGCCGACCAGAAGCCCTGGAAAGATGAGAACGACTGGCGCGCGGAATTCGAACTGGATTAGAATCAGGCCGGGCAAGAAGGAACACGGGCATGATGCACATCGACACCAGCGACCGCACCGAGCAGCGCAAATTCGGCGTTGTCGTCGGCATCGCCTTCTTGCTGCTCGGCCTCTTCCGCTGGTGGCGGCACGATTTCGAATCCGTCCCCTACGTATTTTTCTCGCTCGGCAGCGTCCTCGTCGTGCTGGGCATCGTCGCCCCGCCGCTGCTCAAGCCCGCCTTCATCGCCTGGATGAAACTCGCCGTCGTCCTCAATTGGATCATGACCCGCGTGTTTCTCACCGTGGCTTTCTTTATCATGATTACGCCCGCCCGGTACATGGTCCAATGGTTCGGCGATGATCCGCTGAAGCGCAACATGCTGCCCGAGACCGATACTTACTGGGAAGACGTCGAGCACCAGCCGAAAGACCTCGAGACCTTCAAACAGATGTTCTAGCAGTACGCCCCCGCAAACCGGGGCGGCAGGAGTCATACGATGGAAATCGTCAAGGAAATCTGGGCCTTCCTCAAAGTCCGCAAAAAATTCTGGCTCGCGCCCATCATCATCGCGCTGCTGCTCCTCGCCGGACTCTTCGTCCTCGCCGGACAAGCAGGCGTCGTGTCGCCCTTCATCTACGCGCTCTAAGCCGAAGATATAACGCCCTGCCGCAGCCGTCGCGCTGCGGCAGGGCCAGCGCTAAGATGGCGGGCGGCAACGTTCGCCCGACCGGGTCCAGCTTGCTGCTTTGGATTGCGCAAGCCTTGCTTGCGCTTTCATGGAGGGAGCTTGCTCCCGGCGCGGGCGCTGCGGCCCCAATCCGGCCCCACGACGACGGGAGCTTGATCGCTCCCTGAGCAAAGCGGGAGCCTGCTCCCGCACTCCAAGGCGGCTGCGCCGCAATCGGTGGGGCGAAAAGCCGGGCACCACGGTGGGGCGAATGTCCCCATGAGCCGAGCGCCTGGTGCCGTCATCAGGGTTTCTCTCCGCCCACACCTCCCTCGCATCAAGATGGCTCGACAGAGTCTCGCCCCACCGTGCCGACGCATTCACTGCGTCACAACGCGCCAACTCCTCCGCCAAGACCACCCACATCGTCATTGCGAGCGAAGCGCGGCAACCTCCTTGGCGCGTAGATGTTTTGGGGGAGCGCGACGCCAAATCCGACGTGCTGGCGAAGGTCTGCACCGCATTCCGCCATCCACGCATCAAGGAGGTTGCCGCGCTGCGCTCGCAATGACGGAAGGAGGATGTCGATTGCTCCGGTCGGTACCTTTCGCACCGAGATGCCGCACGGTGGGGCGAATGTCCCCATGAGCCGAGCGCTATGGTCCAGCACCAAGATGGCTCGCGGGCACCCTCCCCCTGCCCCTACCACCCCCCAGATTTCCCGCTTGCCGGTCCGGCCCCATTACGCTATACTGCACTCATGCAAGGGCTTAAATGGATCACCGGTGCCGCGCTGCTGGCGGCAACCGTACTCACTGCTCCCGCCGCGCATGCCGAGCTAGGCGTCGATTGGGAGGTCGCGGCGACGCAGCACCCGTTTTCCGGTAGACAAGGTACCGCCTTTGTGGAGTTCGATGGGAAGCTCTGGGGCATCGGAGGCGTCCGCTACAACGCTTGTACGGAATCGGTGTGGACCGGCAGCGAGTGGGGCTGGGAGTGCATCCGCTACGAAGACTTGTACTACAGCGATGTCTGGTTTTCCGAAGACGGGAGCAACTGGACCAAGGTGCTGGACGCATTGCCGTTCGAGATATCGACTCTCTTTGACTATCAAACTATAGCGTTTAATGGGCAATTGTATCTCTTTCAGAACGACCGATTACCCGCATATCGGACGACTGACGGACGCGAATGGGAACAACTTTCGTCTGAGGTATGGGGAGACGCCTATGTTGTGTTTGAAAGCAAGTTGATACATATTTCCAACGTTCGTCGCGCTACGACGGATGGAGTAAATTGGACAAGATTGCCGGATAATGGCGTGCTTGGACCGTTCGGTTACGGGGGAATTCGTGTCACGGTCTACAATGGCTCGGTATATGCGTTTCAATCGCAGCGGGTATGGCGCACGACCGATTTCTACGAGTGGACCGAGTTGGAAGGCAACACGGACGAGCTCGACGTGTTCTCGGAGCGCGACGTAAACCTCTTCGCCTTCGCTGGCAAACTCTGGCTCGGTGGTGGATTCATTTTTCCTGGTGCCAGTGGGCCGAGACTTGGCGGATCCCTTTGGTCGTCGTTGGACGGTGCCAATTGGACACGAGTTATTGCAGATTACCGACTAACGAGAGAAGAGGGCACTCTGCTACCTTTCAACGGAGCGATTTATACGCTTGCGGGGAGAGGTCCGCAGTACGCCTACCGTAGCGTGGCCAGCTGTGATGAACTGCTCGGGGGTGAACCGCACACGGCCGACGTGTCCGGTTGCGGTACCATCAGCCTGAGTGAATTGCTGCGGGTAATTCAGTTGTTTTCCACCCAGGGTTATGATTGCGACGACAACACGGAAGACGGCTACGCCGCGCGCGCGAACTCTCACAAGATAGGCTCCGAAGGTTCCCCTGACGGCGAAGGAGCCACTGAAGGCCTCATCGAAGACAACGTGCCGCCCTGCGACCGGCATTCCGCGGATTTCGAAGACCCCGCCTGGCGCATCACGCTCCCCGAACTGCTCCGTATGGTTCAACTCTACAACGCCGGTGCCTACCACTGCTGCCTCGACTCCGAAGACGGATTCTGCCCCGGGAAGTAGCCGGGGAGGTCGGGTATCCGCCTGGGGTTGCGGCGTAATTCGGCAATCCTCGGCTCACGGGTACGTTCGCCCCACCGGGTGCAGCTTGCTGCTTTGGACTGCGGCAGCGGGCTGCCGCCGCCTACATCAGGAAGCGCGCTTCCGTCGCTTGGATGGCGGATTCGGTCGTAAGCCACGGCGACGGGAGCTGTTCGCTCCCTAAGCAAAGCGGGAGCTTGCTCCCGCACTCCAAGGCGGCTGCGCCGCAATCGGTGGGGCGAATGTCCTCATGAGCCGAGCGTTTCACACCGTCATCAGGATTCCTCTCCGCCCACACATCCCTCGCGCCAAGATGGATCGACGGAGTCTCGCCCCACCGTGCAGGCGCATTCACTACGTCACAACGCGCCTACTTCTCCGCCAAGACCACCCACATCGTCATTGCGAGCGCAGCGCGGCAACCTCTTTGGCGCGAGGGTGGAAATGCGGAGCGAAATACCGACTCCGCCGTGCTGGCGAAGGTCTGCACCGCATGCCGCCACCGACGCATCAAGGAGGTTGCCGCGCTTCGCTCGCAATGACGGTAGGAGGGAGTCGATCGCTCCGGTCGGTACCCTTCGCACCAAGATGACGCTCATGTGCGGCTTCACCATCTTGGCGGGCTGCGGCCCCTACGGCTTGATCAGGTGCACCAGCATGTTGATGAAGTCCTTGATGTGGTCCTTCACGAAGTCGATAGCTTCCCAGCCCATCCAGGTGAGGAGGACGAGCACGGTGGCGGCAAGCACGAGGCCCGCGATGGCGACGGCGATTCCCGCGAGGCCGCAGAGTCCGTCTTCTTCGAGCATGCCGAGCCCGATCAGGAAGATGCCGAGCGCCGGGGCGGTGTTGGTAAGCGGCACGGGGATGCACATCGAGATGCCGCAGGCCAGCACCACGCAGCCCAGCACGCGGAACATCACGCCGTTGGTGTACACGAAGCTCAGGCGCGGGCGGATGAAGAACTCGAAGAAGCGCAGGAACTTCACCATGCCGGCCACCAGCCGCTGGCTGCCGTCGGTCTTCATGCGGCGGTCGAGCACCTTGTCAGGGAACCAGGGGTGTTCCAGCCGGCGAATCATCTGCAGGCCGAGGGTGACCAGCAGGATGCCGAAGGGGACGCTATAGCCGGGCGCGGGCAGCGGCAGGGCCGAGGGCAGCGCCAGGATGGCCAGCAGCACGCCGAAGCTCTTGTGGCTGACGCGGTCCAGCAGTTCGCGCACGGACACTGTGCCGCCTTCGGCGTGGCCGAAGATTGCTTCGATATTGTCGGACAACTTCATGGGGTTGCTCCTGATGCCGTGTTCACAGCGTGAACGGCGTTTCGTATAGGCGCGCGATGGCGTCGTGGTGGGTGGCGTCGCGGTGCAGCGGCGTGATGCTCACCTGGTTCTCCAGCACCGCGCCGATGTCGGTACCCGGCGTGGACACCAGGTTCGTCGCTGCGCCGCCAATCCAGTAGTAATCCCGGCCGCGCGGATCCGTGCGGTGGATGACGTCGTCCTCATAGTGGCGGCGCCCCATGCGGGTAATCGCCGCGCCGTTCAGTTCCTCGAAGGGCACATCGGGCACATTGACGTTCAGCGCCGTGTCGTCCGGCAGGCCATGTTCCAGAACGTAGCGCCCCAGCCGCAAAGCCACCTCGCCGCCCGTCGTGAAATATTGCGGGTCGTAGCTGACCATCGAGACGGCAATAGACGGCACGCCGACCATCATCCCCTCCCGAGCCCCGGCAACCGTTCCGGAATAGGTCACATCGTCGCCGAGATTCGGACCGTTGTTGATGCCCGAAACGACCAGTGCCGGGCGCGCTTCCATTAAAAAGCGCACCGCCAACAGCACGCAATCGGCGGGCGTGCCATCCACCATCCACCAACCCTCGCGATAGGGCTTCACGCGGAGCGGCTGATGCAGGGAAATACCATGGCTGACGGCGCTCCGCTCGCGATCCGGCGCAAATACCCGCACGGTGCCGAGTTTCGACAGCGAATCCGCCAGGGCATGCAGCCCGGGCGCATGAATGCCGTCGTCGTTGGTGAGCAAGATAAGGGGGGAGGCCATGAATGTCCGCTTTGTTGATGCCACGCGGCGCGCGAAGTGTATCCAAACCTGCCAAGCGCTTGCAAAATCTGTAAATGTCTGCCGAAAAAACGCGATTTTAAAGTGTGATTTGTGAAATTTTTCACCTCCCAACAACCCACTAGACAAGGCCTGACAGAAATGCTAAAATTACCGCCTAGCGGATGGAGTATTCCCGACTCGTTTCTGTAGCGCACTCAGGTGCGCTTGTTGATAAAGTCCTTTATCATGGACGCTTAGGCCTTGCGGAGTGAGAGGGGTCCTAGGCTCAACAGGACTGCCGACGAGGATTAATCTCTTGTCGGCGGTAGAGAAGGGAAGCGCGGTGGCGACGAAAGCGAAACCGGCGAAGAAGAAGACGTCCGCGAAGAAACCGGCGCCGCCTAAAAAGAAGGCGGCGGCGGCCAAGAGCAAGGCCCCGGCGCGGACAAAACCGGCAGCGAAGAAAGCCCCTGCCAAGGCGTCTGTCGCCAAGAAAACGGCTGCCCCGAAAAAGGCAGCCGCGAAAGGCGCGGCTAAGGTGTCGAAAAAAGCAGTACCGGCGAGCAAGAAACCGGCCGTTCCCAAGGCCGTCGAGAAGAAACAGCCCGCAGCAAAACCGGCGCCCCCAAAGGCCGCACCGGTAAAGGCAGCCAAGCCCGCAGCCAAGGCCGCAGCGCCCGGAGCGGCGGCGCCGGTGAGCGCTCCGGCCAAGGGGGAAGCCGCGGCCAAGCCCGATCGGCGGCGGGTGCTGGCAGCGCGCAACAAAGTGCTGTCCAAGGACTTCCTGCACAAGCTGGCCGACGCCATCCGCACGGCGGTGCTGCCGCTCGTGGAAGAGGCCAAGGGCCGCGAAATTGTGGGCGCGACCGCCAGCGGCGACGCGACCTTCGAGCTGGATGCCGTGGCCGAGCGTGCCCTGATGCAGCACCTGAAGCTGCAGCGCGCGCCCGTGGCCTACTACAGCGAAGACGCCGGCTACAGCACCTTTTCCAATGCGCAGCCGAAAAACCTGCTGGTCGTGGATCCGGTGGACGGCACCCGCGCGGCCAAGTCGGGCTTCGAGGGCTGCGTGATTTCCATCGCGACCACCCGGGTTATCGAGCGCCCGGTGATGAGCGACGTGGACAATGCGCTGGTGATGGAGATTAAGTCGGGCCGGTATTTCTACGCCGAGCGCGGCGAGGGTGCACGGGTGTATCACGATAAGAGCACGCGCAAGCCGAGGCTGTCGGAGAACGAGGATCTCGAAACGATCGCCTGGTCGATGACTGTTCCGGGGCGTCCGGCCGAACTTATCTTCCCCACGGCCGCGCGCCTGATTGATACCACCAGCCTCAAGGGCGGCTTCTTCGCCTGCAACAGCACGGCCTACAGCCTCACGCGGCTGCTTACCGGGCAGCAGGACGCGGCGGTCGATTTCGCGGGACGGTTCTACAAGGACATCCCCGATATCGTGCAGGACTATTTCATCAACGCCGGCCGCGGCAACGTGCTCGGTATCGCGCCGTACGATCTCGTAGCGGCGCTGCTGATCGCGCAGGAATCCGGCTGCACCGTGACCAATGCCTTCGGCAAGTCGTTCGACGACGTGCTGCTGCTCGACAGCAGTCCGGCGAATCACCAGACCCTGGTGGCGGCATCGAACCCGGCGCTGCACCGCAAGCTGATGACCTTCTTCGACACGCGGGTACGCCAGCTCGAGGAACTGCTCAAGCGCCGCGCCGCGAAGTAAGCCCGCGAATAGACGCGCCGCGCCGGGGGTAGTTCCTGCACGCGCGCGCAGTGCCGCGCTGCGGAGGGTTGCATGGAGGCTGGATTCGGCATGTTTATCGGACCCCTGGACGGCATGCGCGACCGTATCGCGCAGTCGGCTGCTGCGCAGGCGAACACGCAGGCTACGGCCAACCGCACCGAAATCCGCGAATTGACCGAGCAGGTCGAGCGGTTGTCGCTCTTGAACCAGGCGCTGTGGGAACTGCTCAGCGAAAAGACCGGGCTGACCGATGCCGATCTGGAACGGCGCGCCCGTGATATCGACCTGCGCGACGGCAAGGCCGATGGCAAAATGACCCGCACAGCAGTGCGCTGCCCCAGTTGCTCCCGCGTGAACAGTTCGCGCCACGGCCAATGCATGTATTGCGGCACCCTGTTCGAGAAGATGCTCTTCGAGTAGGGCTCAGCCCTGCTCCGCCTTGCGCGCCTTTTCTTCCGCCTTGATGCGGTTCCAGGAATCGATGGCTTCCTGCGCGGTGGCGGCCTTGTTTTCGCCGAACACGTGCTCGTGCCGCCGAATCATTTTCTCATGCGCCCGCCGCAGCGCCCCCTCCATCGTGAAACGCCCTTCCGATTCCGCCGCCGCTGTGCTAGCCAGCAGCGTAAACAGGCAATCACCCAGCTCTTCCTCGATGTGGTCGTTGTCGTTCTGAAACGACTCCACCAGCTCGTCGGCCTCCTCGCGCAGGAATCCGGCGAAGGACAGCGACGTCTGCTTCTGGTCCCACGGGCAGCCCTGCGGACTGCGCAGATAGCGCGCGAGGTCGATAAGTGCCTGAAACCACTCGGCTTCGTTGGTCGGTTCCTGGGGGAGATGGGGCAAGGGCTGCATACGAATTCCCGAATTTCAGGTTTACTGACAAACCTGCGAGCTACCGCTCAAGTTTTGTACTCAAGTCGCCGATAATAACGAGCGTCAGGGCGCAAGACAAGGAGGTCAGGCCTTATGAAAGTGCAATGCTGCTGCTGCAAAAAGACCCGCACGGACCAGAACCGCTGGGTCGAAGAGCAACCCGAACCCGCAGACCGGGTCAGTCACACGTACTGTCCCAAGTGCTACGAGCGCGAGATCCGCGATCTCCGCTCCGCCATGCTGCTGAACACACCGATGGCGGTCGCGCACTAAGCGCAACACCGCCGGAATCCAAGGCAGGGGTCGTCGGACTCATCCGCTCCCGCGCGCCGGGCTGTGACGCGCGGGCGCACTTTTTTTGCCCCGCGAAGCGAGTGCGATCGGTAGGGCGAGCGTACCCGCGAGCCATCATGGGGCTGGACCGTAGCGCTCGGCTCAGGGGGACATTCGCCCCACCGTGCGCCGGGATCGCCGCTTTCCAAAGCGGCCTCTTGATGTAGGAGTCACGGACCGAAGCGATCGACTTCCCCTTTCCGTCATTGCGAGCGCAGCGCGGCAACCTCCTTGATGCGTGGATGGCGGCATGCGGTGCAGACCTTCGCCAGCACGTCGGATTTGGCGTCGCGCTCCGCCAAAACATCTACGCGCCAAAGAGGTTGCCGCGCTTCGCTCGCAATGACGATGTTGGTGGGTTGGGTGGAGAAGTAAGCGCGTTGTGACGCAGCGAGTGCGTCGGCACGGTAGGGCGAGACTCCGTCGGGCCATCCCGGCGCGAGGGAGGACTGGGCGGAGAGAAATCCTGACGTCGGTGTGAAACGCTCGGCTCATGGGACATTCGCCCCACCGATTGCGGCGCAGCCGCCTTGGAGTGCGGGAGCAAGCTCCCGCTTTGATTAGGGAGCGATCGAGTTCCCGTTGTCGCGGGGACGGATTGGGGCCGACGTGTGTGCGCCGGGAGCAAGCTCCCTCCACGAAAGCGCCAGCAAGTCTTGCGCAGTCCAAAGCAGCACGCTGCCTTTGCCCCACCGGCGTTGTTTATTTCCCGACGCGCTGGTGTTTGACGACCCAGGCGATGTAGGCGTAGGTGATGCGGCCGCGGAGGTTGCGTGCGAGGTAGTCCCAGGCTTCGCCGAGTAGGCTGAGGGTCACGGGGAAGAAGCGGCGGTCGGCGGTGAATACGTAGGCGGATGCGGCGCCGGCGCCGGAGGCGAGCAGGCGGAGTTTGACGCTGTTGAACATCACGACGAGCGCGTCGAAGCGTTCGGCGCGGAGGGTGGAGAGCAGCGTCAGAATCGCGCGGAGGTCGCGGAGGCCGTATTGTTCGCGCTCGGTGCGGAGGATGCGGTCGCACTGGCCCTCGAGCAGGCGCTCGGGATAGGCGGGCGGCACCACGGCGGTCAGTTCGCAGCCGGGGTATTCGTTGCGGAGAAAGCGCAGCAGCCTCGGGTAGTGCGTGCCGCGGCTGTACATCGCCGCTATCCTCGGTTTGGTGTTCATCCGCCCAGTTCCTCCAGCAGGGGAAGATAGCGCTTGCGGACCACCTGCCGCCAATCGTAGTCGGATTCGGCGCGGGCGCGTCCGGCCTTGCCCATGCGCGCGCGTTCGCCGGGGTCGTCCAACAGCCGACTTAGGGCACCGGCCAGCGCGGCGGCGTCGCCCGGCGTAACCAGCAGTCCGGTCTTGCCGTCCAGCACGATATCGGCGAGGCCGCCGGTGCGGCTGGCCACCACCGCGCGCCCGGCTGCCATCGCCTCGACGGCGACGAGGCCGAAGGGCTCGTGCCACACGCTGGGCACCACGCACACGTCGGCCTTGGCGTATTCGGCCAGCGCTTCCTCGTGCGTCAGCCAGCCGGTGCAGCGTACCCAGTCGTTTTCCAAATCGTGGTCATGATGCGTCAGCACGATCTCGAAGTCTTGCCGCTGCTGCCACAGCGCGGCACCCGCCTCGAGCAGCGTGCCGAGTCCCTTGAGCGGATCGTCCACGCGGCCGGACATGAGGATGCGTGCGCGGCCGGGGTTGGCCTCGTGCGCAGCGTGGGGGAAAGCCCCTGTGTCTACGCCGCCGGGAAGCACGCGGATGTCGTCATGAAGCGGCGCCAGTTCGGCGGCCAATTGCGTATTGCTGACCACGAGCGCGCGCGTCTTGCGCAATGCGCCGAGGGAGAGCGCATGGTATTCGGGGGCATAAGCGCGCGCGGCGATGTATTCCTCGGTCCACGTTTTGTACGTGCCCTGACGGATCGCGTCGCGCTGGCTCTCGAGCGCGCAATCGCGGCACACGTCGGGCGTGCGCAAATAATCGTTTGGGCAGGGGGCGCCGTGTTTGAAGCGGCGCGGGTCGCGGGCGCACATGAGTTCGTGCGCGTAGTAGCGGCTGACCACGGTGAAGTCCGCCAGCCCGTCCAGCAGCCACGGCTTCATGCCGAAGGCGTGCATCACCCACACCATATCGGGCCGCCATGCGTCGAGAGCTTCGCGAAACCTTTCAGTCACGGAATCCGGAGCAAAAGAATGCGGGGAAAAGTCGATGCGTGTCGCGGGAAAGGGCAGGGACTCCGGGTCGGCAATTCCGGCCTCATCTGACGCCGTCTGGTGCGCGAAGAACAACTGCGCCTCGATGCCCTCGCTGCGGAGTCCCGCCATCACGTGATACAGGTCCACATCGGCGCCGCCGTGGGGCGGCCAGGAAAACAACAAATCGACGAAGGCCACGCGCATGCTCAGCGGCCTCCCCGCGCGCATCGCCTCAACAAGGGTTCGATGTTCCAGCCGACGATACGGTCCCAGGTGAACTGCTGCTCGACGCGCTGCCGCGCCGCTTCGCCCAGGGTGCGCCGCAGCGCCGCATCATTCAGCAGCCGCCGCAGCGCATCGGCCAGCGCGCGCGGATTGCCGCGTTCGAAGCGCAGGCCCGAGACACCATGCTCCACCGTGTCGCGCAGCCCGCCGGTGTCACTCACGCAGACCGGCCGCCCGGCGGCCATCGCTTCCAGCGCGACCATGCCGAAGGGCTCGTCCCAGATGCTCGGCACCACGCAGATGTCCGCTGCGTGATAGCGGTCGCGCGTGGTCTGGTGATCGCACCACGGTAGCGCCGCGAACCACGCCGGACCAGTCGTCGTTTCGGGCATCGTGATCTGTATCACGAAGTCGTCGCGCTCGAGCGCGAGGATCTCGCCCGCCGCGAGCAGAATGTCCGCGCCCTTGGCAGGGTCTTCGCCGCGGCCCGTCATGAGGATGGATTTGCGGTCCGGGTGTTCCGGTGGCGGCGCGTAGGGAAAGGCCTCGGGGTCCACCGCGCCGGGCACCACGGCCACCTCGCGCACGTGCGCCGCCAGCAGGTCGCGCATCATCGGGTTATACACGATGGCTGCGCGGAGTTCGCGCAGGGCGTTCAGGGTCGTCGCGTGGTAGCCGGGCGAGAAGGCCCCGGCGGCGAGGTATTCCTCGGTCCACGCCAGCGGGTGGCCGGTCTGAATCCAGGCGCGCTGGTGTTCGGCGCCGCAGGCGCGGCACTCGTCCGGTGTATCGAGAAAGCTGTTGCGGCAGGGCGCGCCGTCGCGGTAGCGCAGAATGTCCTTGTGGCAGATCACCTCGTGCGCGTAGAAGCGGGCGACGAGCGGATACCCCGCCAGCCGCAGCAGCAGCGCGGGCTTGAGGAAGAAGGAATCGCCGACCAGCACGACATCCGGCCGGTGAAGCTCCACCTCGCGCACGATCCCGTCGAGGTCGGATCCGGCATAGCGGATGCCTTGGGGAAATTCGACGCGCGCCGCGGTGAAGGGAAGCGCTGCCGGATCGAAGTCGCCGCGTTCCCAGGTGCCGGCCGACCAGCAGCCCACGAGCTTCACCTCGTGCCCGCGCGATTGCAGCCCTGCGGCCACGTGATACGCATCGACGTCCGCACCGCCGTGGGGCGGCCAGGAAAACATCAGATCGACGAGGGCGATGCGCATGGCAAGAACCTAGCCGTTGCGCGTCTGCGCGCGCAAGCGGGGCCGGGGAAAAGATTTTCTTTGACAGGATTAACATGATTTACAGGATGGGGAAGAAGAACGAGGAAGAACAAGAGGGTTTGCTCTTCAATCTTGTTAATCCTGTAAATCCTGTCAAGAAAAAGCACTGATTCCCGTAACGTCCTGGCCGAGGATGAGGGTGTGGATGTCGTGGGTGCCTTCGTAGGTGAACACCGTCTCGAGGTTCACGAGGTGACGGAACACGGGGTGGGCGTCGATGATGCCGGTGCCGCCGAGGATGTTCCGCGCCATGCGCGCGCATTCGAGCGCCATCCACACGTTGTTCCGCTTGGCGAGCGATATCTGTTGCGGCCGCACGGCGCCCGATGCCTTCAGCGCGGCGAGTTGCCAGGCCACCAGCTGTGCCTTGGTAATCTCGGTCACCATCCAGGCGAGCTTCTCTTGCACCAGTTGGAAGCCCGCGATGGGCTGTCCGAACTGCTCCCTCGATTTCGCGTAGTCGAGCGCGGCGTGGTAGCACGATTGCGCGGCGCCAATGACGCCCCAGGAAATGCCAAGCCGGGCTTCGGACAGGCAGCCTAGCGGCGCGCGGAGTCCCGACGCTCCGGGCAGACGATTGGCCGCCGGAATCCGGCAGTCCTCGAACCAGAGTTCCGAAGTGCGGGAGAGGCAGAGCGAGAGCTTGCCGGGGATGTCCTCGGCGCGCAGGCCCGGCGCGTCGCGCTCGACGAGGAAGCCCTCAACCCGGCCCTCGTCATTCTTGGCCCACACCACGCGTATGTCGGCCACGCTGCCGTTGCCAATCCAGCACTTGTTGCCGTTGAGGATGTACTCGTCGCCCTTGCGCACGGCGACCGTCTCCATGCCTGCGGGGTCCGAGCCGTGCAGCCGCTCGGTCAGGGCGAAGGATACCTTCGCCTCGCCGCGCGCCAGCCGGGGCAGCCACTGCTGCTTCTGTTCTTCCGAGCCGTAGGCGTGGATGGCGTACATGCCGAGCGGACCCTGCACGCTCGCCAGCGAACGCAGCCCGGAGTCGCAGAACTCCAGTTCCCGCATGACGACGCAATAGGCGAGGTAGGACAGCCCCGGGCAGCCGTAGCCCTGCAGGTGCGCGCCGAAGGCCCCCGCCTCGCCCAGCAGGGGATAGAGGCGGTCGGGCAGATACTCTCCCGCGCGCCACCAGGTATTCAGGTGCGGGGCGATTTCCGAATGCACCAGCTCGCGCACGCGGTCGCGCGCGCGGCACTCGTCCGGGCCAAGCTGGGGTTCAAGGGCGTAGTAATCCAAGCGGTCCATGCGGGGTCCTTCCTCGGGCAATCGCGGGCAGTGTAGTGCGCGTGCTCATCACAGGCAAATTGAGTCCAGCAACGCTTCTGTGTTTTACTCAAACTTCGCACTTGGGAGAACATGGTGAAGCATTTCCAATTCAGCCGCCGTCAGTTCATGCAATGGAGCGCGGCGGGCGCGGTGGCTTCGGTCGCGCGTCCGGCTGCAGCACTCAACCCGGCATCCTCGGAGAATGTCGTCGGCCGGGCGAAGTCCGCGGCGACAGGTCCCGCGGTATCGCGGCTGCAGATATCGAATCCCGCGCGCATCAAGGCGCTGCAACTCACCGACATCCACTACTTCGGCTCCACTCAGGTGCCTGCGCTCGACCGCAAGACCAATGAAGATCTGCCGCGTCTGCTCGACGTCGCGCAGCCCGACCTGGTCATGCTCACCGGCGACCTGTGGCACGAAAATCCCGACGGCAACGGGCGCGAATATATGGAATATGGCGTTGCCCAGCTGGAAAAGCTGGGGGTGCCGTGGCTCTTCGTGTGGGGCAATCACGACAAGCTCGACGATTACGCGTCGGGCCACGACTATTTGGCCGCGGCCAAGGGGTCGCTCTATGCCGGCGGCGCGACGGGGGGTAACTACGTCGTGGAACTGGCCGACGCCGCGGGCGCGGTCCGCTGGGAATTGCCCTGCCTGAACTCTTCCGAGGTGGGGGTGGACGCGCCGGTGCTGGATTGGCTGAACGGCCTCGCCGCGGAGCGGGGCGAAGCGAAGCGTGTGCCCGCGCTGGGCGTGGTGCATATTCCGCTCACGCAGTACCAAGACATCTGGGACGAGGGTATATCGGAAGGCATCAAGCTGGAGAGCGTGGCAAGCTGGGAAACCGAACCCACGGCCTTCGAGGCATGGAAACAGGCCTGCGGACTGCGCGGCGTCGTCTGCGGGCACGACCACATTAACAATTACTCCGGCGTGTACGAAGACGTGGAGCTGGTCTACGGCCAGGCCACCGGTAGCGCGGGCTACGGCGGCGATACGATTCCCAAGGGTGGGCGCCTCTACACCTTTAATGCGGAGTCGGGAAGTTTCGCCTCCGAGGTGTTGTTCCCCGATGGTACCCGATGGAATGCGCCCGAGGGCTGGAGCACCGAGGCGGTGCTCGATATCCCTTGGGACACGCACAAGAAACGCATGGTAGAACGGCGCAAGCGCCTGTTCGGCGACGACGCCCAGTAATCACAACAGGAGATATCCGACGATGAAGACCTTTGCCCGTACGTTGCGCATGCTGGCGCTGGCCGCCCTGGTGGCGGTGCCGCTGGCTGGCTCGGAGGAGACTGCCGTGAATGGTCCGCTCGATTTCACCATGAAAACGATTGACGGCACAGAAAAGCCCTTGGCGGACTACAAGGGCAACGTCGTGATGATTGTAAACACGGCATCCAAATGCGGCCTGACCCCGCAGTACGAGGCGCTCGAGGCGCTGCACGAGAAGTACGCCGACAAGGGCCTGCGCATTCTGGGCTTCCCCGCGAATAACTTCATGGGCCAGGAGCCCGGCACCAACGATGAGATCAAGTTCTTCTGCCAGAGCAAGTACGACGTGAAGTTCGACATGTTCTCGAAGATTTCCGTGAAAGGCGACGACATCGACCCGCTCTATGCCTGGCTGACCGGCGAAGACACCAACAAGGGCTTCGACGGCGATATCAACTGGAACTTCGAGAAGTTCATCATCGGTCGCGATGGCAAGGTGGCGGCCCGTTTCTCGCCCAAGACCAAGCCCGACGCGCCCGAGGTGATCGAGGCCATCGAGAGCGCGCTGGAAGCGTCGGTCGAGGCGCCCGCCCAGCAGTAATCCTCCATCAACCATCTTTTCCTTTGCCCGGCAGCCAGCGCTGCCGGGCTTTTTCTTTGCATCGTGCGAAACGGTATTTATTGACACAACAACGAATAGCTTGTTTGTTGTCATGACGCCTGTGGTTCAGGCCGGATTCGGCGTCAGACCCCCCGTTTGGCAGCCGCGCACGGCTGGATTGTCCGCTTCCCACGGCACAGCCCTACCATATCGTTCCCACGTCCTATGTTTCTTACCATTTGGTCGGATGGGGGTGGTCGTTCCGGCTTGGCGTGCTTCGTCATTCCGGGGCCGTCTTTTGTCCTCTTATCGAAAATCATCGATATTTGGGGTGTTTGCTCGATTCGGGCGTTTGGCCCGTTTTTTGGCACGCAGGTTGCTTTTACCGCGGCGTAGTGACTCGGCGTAAAACCGGGAACTGGCCACAAACCTTGGGCGGCCGAATCCCTGGCGAGCGATGAACCGGCGGGTAAGTCGCGAACCACCACCACGCGGGAGACCAAAGCTCAGGAACAACGGGCCGCTTCCCTGTTCCGTCCGGACAACCGGCCGGCGTGCGTAGCGTCCCAGTGAAACGAACCGTCATGGCGGGTGCCGCGGCGGTTCACCACCTCAGATTGGCTGAGATGAAAGGAGATTTTACCTATGGGCAGTGAAACGAAGAGATGGCTTCGGATGCTGATGCTTGCCGTGGTGGTCGCGGCGGTATGGGCACCCTTGGCCTTCGGACAGGAAGAAGCGGCGGAAGAAGCGGTTTCGAACGAGATGTTCACCGTGAACAACACCTGGATGCTGGTGTCGACGTTCCTCGTCTTTATCATGCACCTCGGCTTCGCGACGCTGGAGTCGGGGCTGACGCAGGCGAAGAACACGGTGAACATCCTGTTCAAGAACACCGGCGTGGTGGCGATCGGTCTGCTGACCTACGCCATCTGCGGGTTCAACCTGATGTACCCGGGCGACTTCAACATCATCGCGGGCGGATGGTTCGGCTTTGCCGGCTTCGGCATCGGCGAAGCTGCGGACTATGTCGCCATCGAGTACGCGGGCGGCAACTACACCTACTGGACCGACTTCATCTTCCAGGCGATGTTCGCTGCAACGGCCGCGACCATTGTGTCGGGCGCCGTGGCCGAGCGCGTGAAGCTGAGCTCGTTCCTAATCTTCACGGTGCTCTACGTGGGCTTGGCCTACCCGATCGCCGGCTCCTGGAAGTGGGGCGGCGGCTGGCTGGCTGACATGGGCTTCTACGACTTCGCCGGTTCGACGCTGGTACACAGCGTGGGCGGCTGGGGCGCGTTGGCCTTCGTGCTGCTGCTCGGGCCCCGTACGGGCAAGTACACCGCAGCGGGCATCCGCGCGTTCGAGGGTCACAGCATGCCGCTGGCGACCATCGGCGTGTTCCTGCTGTGGCTCGGCTGGTTCGGGTTCAACGGCGGCTCGGTGCTGAGCGCGGATCCGGAACTCGTGTCCCTCGTGTTCGTGACTACCTCGCTGGCGGCTGCCGCAGGCGTGATGTCCGCGATGGCGACCACCTGGATTGTGCAGAAGAAGCCGGATCTTTCGATGGTGCTGAACGGCAGCCTCGCGGGTCTGGTGGGTATCACCGCCGGCGCGGACTCCGTCTCGGTGCTTTCCTCCATCATCATCGGCGGTATCGCCGGCGTAATCGTGGTGTTCTCGGTGCTGATGTTCGACAAGCTGAAGCTTGACGACCCGGTGGGCGCGCTCTCCGTGCACTTGGTGTGCGGCATCTGGGGCACCCTGGCGGTCGGCATCTTCGGGCCGGACGCCATCACCGACCAGGGCATCGGCGCTGCTATCATGATTCAGGCCATCGGCGTGGTCGCCTACGGTATCTTCAGCTTCATCGTGGCGGGTGCCATCACCCTGGCGCTTAAGCTCACCATGGGCATCCGCGTGCACGAGGAAGAAGAAGCCATCGGCCTCGATATCAGCGAGCACGGCATGGAAGCCTACGGCGGCTTCCAGATCTTCGCCAGCAAGTAACCCGCGGCGCTACCAAGGAGAACCACGATGAAACTCGTAATCGCATACATCCAGCCCGCGAAAATCAACGCAGTGAAGCAGTCGCTGTACGAAGCGGGCATCACGAAGATGTCGGTCACCAACTCGCTCGGCTGCGGCCAGCAGGGCGGCTTTCACGAAAGCTACCGCGGTGTAGACATCGAAGTGCAACTGCTGAAGAAAGTGCGCCTCGAGATCGGCGTCAACGATGACTTTGTCAAGCCGACCATCGACGCCATCATCAAGGGCGCGAAGACCGGCAACATCGGCGACGGCAAGATCTTCGTGCTCGATATGCAGGAATGCATACGGATACGGACCGGGGAAGTCGGCATGGCCGCTATCGGCTAGCGATGTGCCCCGGGAGGCCTCCCAAAGCGGCCCTCCCGCCAGGAGGCGCTTCGGCGTCTCCTCATTGCCCAAGGGTGGCGCGCATACGGAAACGTATGCGCGTCATTCTACTTTTTACGGAGGGGGTTCCGACACAGCGTGCGGTGGCGACTTGGCCATCCGCACGCCAAGGAGGCCTTGCCCTGCGTGTGACGGCGCGGAAAGGAGACGAAAGGGGATAGCTACGGAAACGATTTCCGGCATCTCATGGTAGACTCAAACGTCGGAAAGTCTTGACACGTTCAACGACTTGCAGTAAACTGTTTACAATTCCACGGCGGCGTGGACGGATATTGCAGAATTAGCGGTGTGCCTTGGCGAGCAGTCCAAGGCTATACAGGAGGATTGCGGGATGCGTCATATCCAGAAGATTTCGGCGGGCCGTCCGAGCACGGCGGATCAGTTTCAGGATGTCGTCTGCGCATTGGCAGGCATACTGGCCGCGGTGATTCAGGCCTTCGGTGGCGCGTCACCCATTGCCGAGTATGTCGACAGCAAGTGCGCGTTCGAAACCCCGACGAACTAAACCAGCGCTCAATCTCTCAACGGCGCGGCACTGGCCTCTAAGCGGGACGTGCCGCTTCCTTTAGGTCTGAGATTAACTGTTGACAGATAAGCTGTTCTGGCGCATACTACGGACCGGGGCAGGCGGAGAGTTGTTCTTCTCTTGCTGCGGCGCGTTCGATTGAGACTGCGGCCGCCCGAAACGGGCGGATGGAAGAGGTAAGGACGATGGAACAGGCACGCTTTGGGAAGTGGGGCGTACGGACGCTGGTGGCGCTGCTGCCGGTAGTGCTCGGCGGGTGCTGCGCCCCCTGGTCGGTGGTGTTCATCCCCGACGACAATCTTGAACTCGCCGTGCGCGAGGCGCTGAATCAGCCCTTCGGCTGCATTTCCGAGGGCGACCTGGCGTCGCTGGTGGAACTGCAGGCGCAAGGCCGCGACATTCAGTCGCTCGAGGGCCTCGAGCATTGCACGCGCCTGACCGTGCTGAACCTGCGCAGCAATCTCATTCAGTCCATTTCCCCGCTCACCAACCTCCCCAACCTGGTGCGTGTCGATCTTTCGGGCAACCAGATCCGGAATATCGAGGCGATCGCGGGCTGGGAGAATCTGGACGAGCTGCAGTTGGCGGGTTCGCTGATGGAGATTTTCAACTGGTCGCCGCTGGTGGCCAATGTGAACGCAGCGCGCGGCCTGGGCGCGGGCGATACGCTCGTGCTTCCGGTCGAGACGACTTTTGGCACTGACGACACGCCCCTGGCCAATTTCGCCGAGGCGCTGCAGGCGCTGAATGCTGCCAACGTGAACTGGATTGCCGCGGATTTTGTCGAAACCGCGAAGTGACTTCGGACCTGACAAGACGGGGTGCGCGGCCAGGGGCCCAGCGCGCCCGCATCGGCGTGCCGGGTTTTCTGACGAACGCAGGATTGAGGTGGCTGGACCATGAAGCATAGCGCACGACGGCTGATGAAGTGGGGCCTTGCCCTGAGCGCCCTTGCCACGCTGGCCAGCGGCTGCGCCCTGTTTGCGCCCGTGCTGATAGTCGAGCCGGGCGCCATCGATTTCGGGGTGTCGCAGGAACGCACGCTGCGTATCAGCAAGACCGGCTCCGCGCCGCTCGATTGGACCCTGACGGAGGTAACCCGGGCGAGCGTCGACGATCCCTGGGTGGATGCCGATGTGCCTTGGCTCAACCCCGAGACGACGAGCGGGCGCTTGACCGCGGGCATCGACAACGTGAAACTACTGGCGAACGTGTCCGGGCTGCCCGTGGGCCAGACCGCCAGCGCGGGCGTGCGAATCGATTCCAACGGCGGCAGCAAGGTGATCCCCGTATCGATCACGGTTGCCCAGACCCTGTTTGCGAATCCCGATGTTGTCAGCCTCGAGCCTGCGGCAACCTCGGCCACCTTTACGGTCTCCAATACCGGCGCCGCCACGGTGGCTTGGAATGTGCAGTTCCTCGATGATCCGAGCGACCTGACCACGGCGCGCCCGCTGCCCCAGGACATTCTGGTGCAACCGAACCCGGGCTCGACCGGACCGGGCGGCTCGACCACGGCAACGGTGCAGTTTACGGCGGGCCGCGACGACTTCGCCCTCCTGGTGAGCTCCAGCGCAGGCAGCGCCGTAGTGCGCTTTGTGTTCGGCTCGCTGCTGACCGACCTGACCACCGCGCCCCAGACGGTTCGCCTGTTCTACACGAAGCCCGAGGCCGGCTCGACTGCCATCGGCACTCAGGCCGAGACGACCCTGACCATCAGCAATTCCGGCGGCGCGACGCGCAACTGGACCATCGAGGCGCGCAACAAGCTTAATCCGGCCAACACCCCGCCCATCAGCCTCGCTCCGGTGCAGGGAGCGACCACGCCGTCGTCATCCTCCGAAGTCATCGTGACCTTGAGCCCCACGGCGAACCCCGATACGGTGCTGCTGGGTAACGGCAACTACGAACTGGTGCTCCGCTCGGGCGATGGCTTCATCATCGTTCCGGTGATTGTCGAGCTGCTTTCCCTGCCGGAAATCGCGGCGTCCGAGCCGCCTTCTGCATCGGCGGGCCGTCCGGAAATCGTGCCGGTGACGACGCTCGATTTCGGCCGCACCGAGGTGCAGAAGGAATTCTGGATCGCCAACACGGGTCCGCGCGATTCGCGCCTCTACTTCCGCATCACCCACGAAGACCAGGGCGTTGAGGATCCGGTGATTGCGAGTGTCGATCCGCTGACCGGCAACACCACCGGCAGCGACGAAATTTTCTTCCATCCGCCCGGTGCCAATACGCTGGTGGACGCCGAGCGCATCCTGGTCACTATCGACCGTACCAACATGACCGAGGACGTCGAGTTCCGCACCATCACCATCGTTGCCACCGACGAAGACGGTGCGAACGTGCTCGACCCGGTCGAACCGGTTGAAGTGGTTGTACGCGCCGAACGCTCGCCGCTGACGGTGGAGGGCGCCATCAACCGCAGCCGCCCGCCGTTCCTGCTGCGCTTCGCCTTCCTGCTGCGCGACAGCCTCGGCCGCGTGATTCCGACGCAATCCCAGGACGACCTGGATCGCCTCACCTTCGGTATTTCCGAGGAAGAGCAGGTGCTCGACCTGAACGAGACGAACTTCTTCCTGCAGGGTCCGGAGAATCTCAAGACCAACGTTGTGCTGATGCTCGACTATACGGGCAGCATGTACAACGCAGGCACCACCAACCAGACGGATCCGCTACTGCCCGGCGAGGCGGTGCTGCAGGTGCGCGAGGCGGCCAAGGATTTCATCAACGACCTGCCGCCCACCTACCGCATTCAGCTGATGTACTACAACGACCGCCAGCAGCGCGACCGCGTGCTGCTGCCCTTCACGACCGACAAGGCAGCCCTGGTCGCCGCTCTGGATGCCTTCTCCCTGCCGCCGTCGCTCTTCGGCACTTCGACCATCCGTGACGCGCTGGCCGATGCCATCGAACGGCTGGCCAACGAAGACGCGGCCGAGACGCTGCCCTTCGACGAGGCCGATGTGCGCGCCGTGGTGTTCATTACCGACGGCAACGACAACGGCTCCGTCACCAACGAGGCCGACGTGGTGAACTTCGCGCGCGAAAACCGCGTGCGGCTGTATCCGCTGGTCTATGCCGCAGGCGGCCCAGTGAACCAGTCCGAGACGCTGGTATTCGCGAACGACACCGGCGGCCACAGCTATGCCGCGCCGACTGTGGGCGACCTGACCCGCTTCCTGTCGAACCGGCAGGGCATCGGCGTTGAACCGGCCGACTTCAGCGAACCGAACAACGCCAAGTTCTTCGTGACCAACGCCGGCAGCGCCTTCATCAACTGGACCGTCGATATCGAGAGCGCGGCGACCTGGATCAAGCGCGTGTCTCCGAACGCCAGCGGCACCGGTCCCGGCGGACGCTCCACGGTAAACATCACCTTCGACGGCGCGGGACTCCCCGCCGATGAGCCCGTGGTCGGTCGCCTGTTCCTGACGGCAGCTGCAGGCGGCGGCACGGCGACGATTACCATCGTGGCTACCCCGACTCTCGTTGGCGGCGTGCCGACCTTCACCCGCGACAACATCGAACTCACCTTCGAAGATCCGTCGGGCGAAGTGTGGAACGAACTGCAGAACCAGATTGTGCTGACCTATGTGACGCCGTTGCAGGATGCCGGCAGCTACAATATTCAAATCAATTACCAGGTGGACGAGGACACGACGATAACCGGCGCCTTCGAGGAAGACGCGGTCTTCGCGCCCGGTGATGTGCGCGCGGGTCAGATCGCGCTCACCACGTCGGGCCTGGTGGAGGACCCCGGCGCTGTTGCCGCGGCCGACCGCGTACGCGCGGATGTGTATGTGCGCTCGGATTACATTCCCCGCGACACCACCAGTTTCCGCATGCGCTTCGTCACCTCGCTGCCCGACGACATCGCGGTGTCGCCGCTGGGGCTGGCCGCGCAGGCCGCGCTCGACCAGGCCACCATGGACGTCACGCTGGCCTCCGATGGGCTACTGGTGCCGACTAGCGAATTCGACGCCGGCTGGCGACTGCTCTCCGAGGGCGACGGCATTTACCGGATGCGCACTGAAGGCAGCAACGATCTGCTCTACGGCGCGTTTGGTAACCTGCTCCGCATCCGCTTCGCGAATCTGGCCGCGTTTGCCGCCGTGTTCGACGGTTCCACCCGCGAGCCCGAATTCCTGGTCGGTATGCGCGTGGACAACGATGCCTACTACTCGCCCGCGGGCGGCGGACAGCCCTCGCGTTCCAAGTTCTTCTTCTACCCGGGCGGCCCGGCCTATCTGGATGCCGGTCCCGACGCGGTGAACTCTGAACTTTCCGTCACCACCATGAGTGCTATTGCCGGCCCGGCGCCCACCGTGGCCCCGCTCCTGGCGACACTGCTGTTCGATCCGGAAGTCGAATTCCCCTGGGACCTGGATGGCGACGATATCGTCGACTTCCAGGATCCGTCGCCCTTCGACGATGCCATTCCCGGCGGCGTCGTGGTGCCCGGTTCCTTCGAGATCGGCGAATCAGTCAACGCTTTCCAGCTCCGCGTGCGCAACAACCGGCTCGACACCTTTGTCTGGTCGGTGGCCTCGCTGCCGGCCTGGGTGACGGTAACGAATATTGTGAATGGACCGGGCGCGCTCGCGCCGGGGGATGAGTCGGTAATATCGCTTTCCGTGGACCGGACCGGATTCAGCGATACGGTTGTCAGCGGCTCCCTCGTAATCGATACGGATGAGTTCGGCAGTGAAACGATACCGCTGACCATGGTGGTGGCGCCGCAGCCGTAGCAGCGCCGCCGGCAATACGCGGCGGCAGCCGGAGAAGAGGATGTACATATGCGTGGCATGATCACCGTAATACGGCCCTTGATGGCCATTGCGGCAGTCGCGTTCGCGGCGGGATGTTTCCCGACGCCGAACCTGACCGTTTCGCCCGGCGCCATCAGCCTTGGCGTGAACGACGACAGCGCCACCGTCCGGATTCTCAATACAGGCTCCGGGGTGCTCACCTGGACCGTGTCGGAAGACCTGCCCTGGCTGAGCCTGGTGGAAGTGGACAAGCAGACCGATTCGGTCTCGGGTACCGTCACCACGCAGATCGCCGTGGTGGAACTGGTGGTGGACCGCACCAGCCTGCCCATTGGAACCACCCAGGGCGAGATAACGGTGACTTCGAACGGCGGCACCGCCGTGGTGCCGGTCAGCGTAAGCCAGGCCGGCCCCGCTGTGCTTGTCGTAGATCAGACCCAGCTGAATTTCGGCGCCACGAGCACGCAATCGAACCTCATCATTTCGAACTCCGGCCTCGAGCCGCTGGTCTGGGAGCTGTCGGTGCCCGCATCGGCTCCATGGCTGAAAGCGACGCCCAAAACCGGCACCATCGCCACGGCCGGCGTGAACAACTCGGTCACCATCACCGTCAATCGCGAAGCGCTGGCGGCGGGCGATTACTCCGCCACACTGAACATTACCTCGAACGGCGGCAATGCCCAGGTTGATGTGACGCTTTCGGTGGTGCCCTTCGGCGTGTCCCCCGAAGTCATTACCTTCGGTACCATCGCGGCGGCCGAGAGCGACAACCTCGTCATTACCAATAGCGGCGCGAGCGGCATCACGCTGTCGTTCAATGCGACCACCACCTCCGGCGGCGCATGGCTTTCGGTTTCGCAAAACAGCGCCAACGTTCCGGCCGCCGGCCAGACCGTTATCGGCGTCGAAGCGGACCCGGCTGGACTCGCGCCCGGCAGCTATGCCGGCAATATCGCAGTATCGAACGCTGCAGCGGGATACAGCATTGATGTGCCCGTAACGATGAGCGTCACCGGCATCGATATCAGCCCGACTACCATCGACTTCGGGACCATCACGGGGACGACCACGCGCACGTTTACGGTCACCAACCTGAGCACCGCACCGCAGACCTACGGCGTCGATGTGCCTGCAACGGATGGCTTCTGGCTCAGCGTCGCTCCCGAACAGGCGACCGTTTCCTCCGCACCGGTTACCCATACCCTGACGGTAGACCCGGCCAACCTCGAGCCGGGCGCCTACACCTCTAACGTGACGGTCGATTTCGGCAGCGGCTCGGAGACCGTGCAAGTGCGCGTCGCCCGGCCGCGCCCCGCTCGATTGGTGGTGGTATCAAACAACATCATCTTCGGCACGCGCACCTCGCCCGAAGTGATCGACATTTACAACGACGGTATCGGCACCGTGAACTGGTCCATCGATACTTCCGGTTTCCCGGCCTGGCTGCGCATCGCCGAGGCGGCGGGCGGCAGCGTTGGTGGTACCGTATCCGGCGAAGCGACCGACAGCATCACCCTGATTGTGGACCGCAGCCTCGCACCGGCGGACGCGTTCGATTTCAGCTTCTCGTTCAATGTGGCTGCCACAGGGGACTTCACGGGCAATGTACCCGTATCGGTCAGCATGACGGTGCCGCGCATACCGCAGATCGAACTGGAAGCGGATGGCATCGACAGCACCGGCACCCCGTTCCTGAATTTCGACGTCGGCCAGACGTCGAAGACCTTCATCATCCGGAACAACGGCAACGGCACCCTGACCTGGAATTTCACCGGACAAGTAATACCCCCCTGGATCACCTCAATCCAGCCGATTCAGTCGAGCCTGAATCCGGGCACCGAACAACAGGTCACGATGAGCGTCGATCGCACGGGGCTGAGCTTCGTGGGCGCGCAGGTCGAACTGCAACTGTTCAACAACGCGCCGGCGTCACTGGGCGGCTCCATTCCGCTCAACGTCGAGATTCAGGTGCCGAAGACCATCGCCATCGGCACACGCCCGGCCACCCTGGCATTCGGCGAGAATGCCTCGATCGGCATTCTCGAGATTGCCAACGTGGGTGACCCCGAGACCATCCTGAACTATCAGGTCACCTCGAATAAGGAGTGGCTGGCGGTGTTCCCCGAGACGGGACAGAGTATTGGCACGGCCTCCACCATCAAGGATTACCGTCCGCATACGGTCACGGTCGACCGCGCGCGGCTCGACGGAGCGGGCGCGGCGGCGAAGCTGACCGTCACGGCCTTCCAGATTATCGGCGGACAGCGCGTGCCGCTCGAATCCGTCGCGCCGGTGGAAGTGCCGGTATCGGTAGAGGCCAGCCAGCTGACGATTGAGAACGGCCCGCCGCGCGTGCGCGTGCCCTCCATGGTTCGCTTCGTGCTGCTGATGCGCAACCTTCAGTACGCGCCGATCAAGCTCCAGTCCGCGCGTCTGGCCACGCTGGCGCAGCAGATTCAGATTTTCGAAAACGACCGCGAACAGGAAAACTCGGAAACGGCGCAGATCATCAAGCCCGGGGTCGAGAAGGGCAATCTGCTCGTGCTGCTCGATTACTCGAACAGTATGCAAGAGAGCGCCCGTGCGGTGAGCGATGCCGCCATCGCCGGTGCCGCCGACCCGATTCAGGCGCTGTATGAACGCTGCATCACGCCGCTGCTCGACGAGGTGCCGGCGAACTACCGCGTGGGTATCGCCGTGTTCAGCGAACGCACGGGCAACCTTCCGCTGACCGATGCGCTTCGTCCGCTCTATGGCACGGCCGCAGAAGGTCCGGAAACCGAGAACGAGATTTTCCTTGCCGACCGCGACCTGCTCAAGGCGCGCCTGGCCGAACTGGTGGTGGGCACGAATGGCGCGACGGAATTGCTTCCGGCGCTACGAGATGCGGGCTCGCTGGTTGCCGAGGAAGACGCGATCGCGGGCATTTTCCCCTTCGACGACGCCGACGACCGCATCATCGTGTGCGTGACGGACGGCCGTTTGACTACACCGCCGGGAACGATTACTACCACCACCGAATTCCTGAGCACGGTCGCCCGGACGCGGTTCTGGGGTATCGGCTGGGGCGAGGGTGTGGCCAGCGCTCCGCTGGTACAGCTGGCCGTGGAAACCGGCGGGCACAACTACGCCACGCGTACCGAGCCCACGGGCGAAGTAGACGCCTTCGGCACGGCCATCCGGATTCCGGTGGTCGACGAGCTTCTGGATTGGTGCGTGAGCGATCCTGCGGACGAATGCGACTTGTCCATCAGCCGCGACATCGACGCGCAGTACACCTTCAGTTATGTGTCGCTCACCGAAGAATCGGCCGACATCGAGGGGCGCCTTACCTTCGATGACCCGAACGACCAGGATTCCCCGTGCTTGTCGGAGCAGGGCGAAATCTCCGGTACCTTCGGGGCCTCGCAGGTGCCGCTGCCCCTCGTGGCCAATGACACCAGCCTCGCGCAGATCCGTCTGAAGAACCTGGGTCTGCGGGGCGACGGCACGGCTACCATCGAGATGTACCTGGACTACGCCCCCCGCGGCGTCCGTTCGTTCTCGTTCGACTTGTCGACGTCCGGGGCTGCGGCGCTCATCCGGGGCAACGTGAGACAGGTGGCCCGCATTCAGGGTGGCTTAATCGGCTCGTGGATACCGGGCGGAAGCGGCAGCATCTTTACCTACACCGCACCGTCGGACGAACCCCCGCTTACCTATGGCGACTTTGGTCCGTTGCTTACCATCGAAGTCGCGGGCGTGGCGAATCCTGATGCATTGTTAAATCTGGACGTGCTCAACCCGGTCTATGCCTCGAGCGATCCGGACAGCCGCTACGTATCGTATCCGGACACAATCCGTCTGGCTACAGGCGAATTCCTCGCCACCTCGCTGCCGCGGCCGGATATTGAACTCATCGAGGTGAACGACACACCGGTCATCAATGAGAGCGACTATCTCTTCTACGACAGCTTCAACCAGCTCGTACTCGACCTGGGCACCGATGTGAATTGCTTCACGCTCCGGTTCCACAACCGAGGCGGCGCTCACCTGCCCACCAACGTGTTGTTGCGCTATTTCCCGACCATCAATACTGACGGGCTGGTTACCCCGACGCGCGACGTCCCCGGCTGCACGGGAGAATCGACGGACCTGCTGGTATGGAACAATATCCGAGTGGGGTCGACCCAGGCCCCGGTCGATCGCAAGTTCTACGTTTCGCGGACGACCTCCGCAGGAATCATCGATGGGCGCAACGATGGCATCGACGATGTGGCCTTCGAGCTCGAGTTCGATTATCTGCTGACCGGCATCAACTATACCGGGACGATCGATCCGATCTTCCTCCGCATGGAAGTGCTGCCCCCGGTGCTGAACGTCGCGCCGCTCGCTATCGATTTCGGACTTGCGGTAAACCAGTCAACGTTGACCGTAGCCAACGATGGCCAAGGCCTCATGTTCTGGGACATCGCCAACTTTATCGACTTCCCTTCGTGGTTGATTCCGAGCGAAATTTCCGGGGCGCTCGAGAACGGCAAGTCGCAAAACATTGTTCTGGCAATTGACCGCGCCGCAGTTCCCAGCGGCGTCACTAATTTCCCGATCACCGTGCGTCAGGGTGAAGGCGACAGCATCCAGACGGCCGTCGTAAACGTATCGGTGACCGGCCCGTAATACGAAGTGCATGGTGATTCCGCTGCCCGCCCGGCATTGTGTCGGGCGGGCAGCGCTTTTCTACGGAATGATCCGCTTGCTACACTGTGTTCACCGGGGCAAGGAGCCCGTTCATCATGTTGGCCAATATTATTGCCGTAATCGTCGCGCTTTCGCTGTTGTTCGGCGTGTGGGGCGGCGTGCATCTATTGGCGCGCAAGCGCATGGGGGATCGCCCCATCGGCTGCCGGGGCCCGCAGATTGACGAGGCCGGCAACAAGGTATGCTGCCACACCGGGGGGCCTTGCGAAAGCGAGCGGGACACTGCCGAGTCCGCATCCCGCTGATTTCCCCCATATTGCTGTGATTTCTGGGCTTTTCCGGTGCTTTTTCCCGAGCCGAGGAGCCTCATATCCCGCGCTAACCGGCTGGAATTCCAGTAGGTTGCATCGCCGGGTGTCCCCCCCTATAATCTGCGCCTTCGCGCGAGCAGGGGTCTTGCGCGGCTCAGAAGGAATGGAACTATGGCGGTAAAGTACGAGTGCCCGAAATGCGGCCGGAGATTCGTGGATTGGGGTGCAGAGAAAATCGGGTTTCTCTGCCCGAAAGACGCCCGCTGCACCGGTGTTTCGGAGTCCGATATCATCAAACTGGTCCGCGTAGGCGCTTCGGAAGACGAGGCAGCCGCGCCCACGCTTAAACGGGCCGCGGCAAAGAAAGTTATCGCGCCTCCCGTGGAGGACGAAGTCGATGAATCGGCCGAGTTCGAAGGCGACGACGATGAAGACGTCGTGGAAGACGACGAAGTGGAAAGCGGCGAGGACGAATCGAGCGCAAGCGAGACGGAGTCGGACGCTTCCAGTGGCGATGAAGAGAGCGGCGGCGACGATGACGACGAGGACTCAGGGGACGAGGAGGTTCCCGAAGATCTCGATTTCGAGAAGGAGAAGGTCTCGCTCGACGATAGCCCCATCAAGGAATTCGACGAGTAGGCTAAGCGCTTTATTGTTCCGCCCGCCCGGCAGATTCGCCGCGGCGGCCGTTTTTATTTTATAGTGTCGTTGCCGGGGAAGATCGGAATCGATTCCCGGCGTTCCAGTGGTAGCACCAGAGGATTCGCATGACCACGCCGACGACGACAGTACCCAAGGGCTTGGCGGCCAAGGAAGCGGCGCTCCGATCGCTGCTCCGCGAATACGGCCCGATGGCCATCGCCTATTCAGGCGGCGTGGATTCCGCTTATTTGTGCGAAGTCGCGCATGAGGAACTGGGCGAACGCATGCGCCCGGTGCTGGCCGATTCCCCCAGCATGCCGCGCTCCGAGCTGCAGGATGCCTGCGCGCTGGCCGAGCGCAAGGGATGGGGCCTTACCGTTCTCCAGACCAGCGAGTTCGAGAACGAGGACTTCCTGAAGAACGACGGCACGCGGTGCTTTTACTGCAAGGACGAGCTCTTCCGCGTGATGGATACCTTCGCGAAGGAGCAGGGAGTTGCCGTGCTCGCGTATGGCGAAATTGCCGACGACGCGCTGGACCCCACCCGCTACGGCGCCCGCGCTGCCCGGGATCACAAGGTCGTCGCGCCACTCGCCGAGGCGGGTCTCTTCAAGGTGGATATACGCACCTTGAGCAAGCTCCGCGGTCTGCCCACCTGGGACAAGGCCTCGTTCGCCTGCCTTTCATCGCGCTTCCCCACGGGCACGCGTGTCGAACCGTCGGAAATGAGCAAGGTTGAAAGGGCTGAAGAGGCCCTCAAGCGTTTCGGCTTCCACCAGTACCGTGCGCGCCATCATGGCGATCTCGTGCGCGTCGAGGTGGAGGAGGCGGACCTCGCGCGCTTTGCCGACGCTGAGCTGCGGCAGTCGGTGCTCGCAGCGCTGCGCGATGCCGGGTACCGCCACGTCACGCTCGACCTCGCGGGATATCGCACCGGAAGCACGGCCGACTAATCGCTTAGGGCATCGTTTCCGCGTAGGCCGCCTTGAAGTGGTCGAGCGCCTCGCCCAGCATTGTGTCGTCGATGTCGCGATGGAACACCGCCCGGATGCTGTCGGCTTCATGCGGCAACGTGAACACGCCCCGCTGCGCCAATGCGCCCACCAGTGCAAACGGCGAGGGATGCCGCAGGTACAGGATGTTCGTCGGCGAAGGCATCACGAACGCGCCCCCGTTGGCCTCGAGCGCGGCGCGGAATTCCCGGGCGCGGCGGTGGTCCTCGGCCAAATCGGGCAGGTGGTGCTGCAGCGCATGCAATCCCGCCGCCGCGAGAATGCCGATCTGACGCATGCCGCCGCCCAGCATCTTGCGGCACTGCAGGGCCGCCCGCATGGCCGAGCGCGTGCCCGCCAGAATCGATCCCGCAGGCGCGCCGAGTCCCTTCGACAGGCAGAAGCAGATCGTGTCGCAATGTTGCGCGTAATCTGCGGCCGACGCGCCCGTCGCCGCGCAGGCATTAAACAGGCGCGCCCCGTCGCAATGCAGCTTGATGCCGTGCTCCCGCGCAAGCGCTCCGAGTGCACGCACCTCCTCTACGTCGTAGCACGCGCCGCCGCCGCGGTTGGTGGTGTTCTCAATCGAGACGACCGCCGTGTGCGAGAAGTGGGGATCGTCAATCTGTACAATCCGCTTCTCCACCGCGTCCGGCGTCAGCTTGCCAAAGGCATCGGGCACCGGCCACGGCATCAGTCCGCCTACGCGGCTGAGGTTGGCCGCCTCGTAGTGGAACGGGTGAGACTCCTCGGCGAGGATTACCGTGTCGCCGGGCCGCGCCTGAATCAGGAAGGCGATCAGGTTCGCCATGGTGCCCGACGGCACGAACAGCGCGGCCTCCTTGCCCAGCAGTGCTGCGGCGTATTCCTGCAAGGCGTTGACCGTCGGGTCCTCCTCGTAGACGTCATCGCCCACCTCGGCCCGGGCCATCGCCTCACGCATCGCCGCCGTCGGCTTGGTCACCGTATCGCTCCGTAAATCGATCATGGCATCGGCGCTCCTGCTCTCCGGGATGAAAGTATAGAAACCAAGAGCGTATCATCGCGAGTCCATCCGGTATTCCAACTCCGAGAGGTTTCTTTCCATGTCCCTGCTCCGCAAGATTCTGAAGATTACGGCGGTGGTCGTCGTGCTGGTCGTCGTGCTGTTCCTCACCTTCATCGGCCCGTGGCCGGTGTACAAAGACAGCGGCTACGCCGATGCCGGTTACTTTAAGCGCGATGTGGAAACGCTGACCGAACAGGCCGCAGCCGAGGACCTGACAAAGGACCCGGGCTTCTTGCGGGTGGGTTGGAGCGCCGTGGACATGACCCCGCACATCGGCGTGCCGCTGGCGGGCTATGGCGCGCGCAAGGGCGAGAAGCGCAGCACCGGCGTGCATGACCCGCTCTTTACCCGCGCCATCGCATTCAGCGACGGCACCGACACGGTGGTGCTGGTAGGCGCGGACATGCTCATCATGCCGCCGAACGTGGCCGAACTGGTGCGCGCGCGCGTGGCGGAAAAGACCGGCCTGGGCGCCGACTCGATTCTCTTCGCTGCTTCGCACACCCACTGCGGCCCGGGCGGTCTCGCGCCCGCCGTGGCGATGGTCATCAGCGCCGGTCCCTACGATCCCGAAGTGCCGCCGTTTCTGGCCGACAAGATCTCGCAGGTGATCGAGGAAGCCGTCGCCGACCTGGCCCCCGGCCGTCTGCTGCACGGCGGCGTCGATGCGCCCGAGTT
The DNA here is from genome assembly GCA_016125095.1 of Candidatus Hydrogenedens sp. Taxonomy (GTDB): domain Bacteria; phylum Hydrogenedentota; class Hydrogenedentia; order Hydrogenedentales; family JAEUWI01; genus WGMK01. The sequence continues at coordinate 318,939 of WGMK01000010.1, forward strand.
CATCCGCAATCGCTCGTTCGACGACACGCCCGGCCGTCCGGATGTCGTGGACCCCGAAGTGAGCTATTGTTTGGTGGAGAAGGGAAGCGGCGAGCGTTGCTACCTCGTGAGCTTCTCGGCCCACCCGACCACGTACGGGGCGAACCAGATGGAGTTCAGCGCGGAATTTCCGGGCGCCATGATGCGCGCCTTGACCGAGAAGGCGAAGACCTCCGCCGTGTATCTGGGCGGCGCGACGGGCAGCATGGGCCCGCGCACGCCGGACGCTCCCACCGAAGCGGAGCGCATCGAGCTGATGGGCCAGGGGCTCGCGAAGAAGGTGCTGGACGACGCCGCAGCGCGCGAGGCGGCGGGCGATGGCTGGCAGGACAAGATGGACGTGGCCTCGGTCGGGCTGCCGCTGGGCATGCCGGGCCTGCAGATCCGTCCGCTGGAAGACAACACGAACTGGCGCCTGTCGCCGATGGTCGAGCACATCCTCGGCGTGCCGCTGGACGGATGGCTTTCTGCGGCGCGCGTGGGCGATATGTTCTTCTTCGGCACCCCCTTCGATTGCAGCGGTGAAATGAGCGTGCGCTGGAAGGAATGGGCCGCCAAGAAGGATCTGGACCTCTGGGTCACGGGTTTCAATGGCGCCTACCTGGGCTACCTCTCGCCCGACGAGTACTACGACATGACGCCGCTGGGCTACGAGACCGGCATGATGAGCTGGTTCGGTCCGGATGTGTCGGCCCAGTTCACCGACCTGCTGGAGAAATCGGTGGAGCAGCTGGGCGAACCGGCGGCTTAGCCCTTGGAGTCTGAGTACGAAACCGAAGCGCTGACGGCGGAGCCGCAGGAAGCGCCGAGCGAGCCGCCGCGCGTCCTGTCGCCCGTAGGGCGTCAGGCGTTGCTGGGGCTGGCTGCCGTGCTGGCCGCCATGGCAGGGCTGCTGCTCGTGGGCATGCTCGAGGCCGGATGGCAGGCGGCCAACCCTTGGGGTTTTGCCCAGCTGATACCCGCCATCGAGAATCCGCCTGAAGACGCGGAGCCCGTGCGCGCTCGTCCGGTCCCCATCGAGAATTTCGCCGACCAGGCTGCGCAGCGCGACGAAATTATCTCGCTCGGCGGCGATGAGGAAGCCTTCGCTATGCTGGGCCTGAGCCGCACGGAGACGGTGTATTTCGTCGGGCCTTCTTTCGACACCCTCGAAGGCGCGCTGGCCTCGGGCCGCATGCCCGTGCCGGGCGAACCCGAGGTGCTGGCGGGCGACCTGGCGCGCCTCGACCGGTTCACCATGGACGGCTCCGAGTTCACGGTGGTGGGCTATCTCAAGCCGGGCACCGGCGGCACCACCTTCGCCTATGTGCTGCCCGGGCACGCGCGATGGGAGTCGCTGTTCGAGGAAGCCGCGGGCGCGGTGCGGGGCTATCTCCTCCGAGACGCGCGGCCGGTCGCCGAGGTGTCCCAGGAAACCAAGCTGGAAGAGAAGGTGGCAGAGACCCAACTGCCCGGCGCGGAGTGGTTCTCCCCGTTGCAGCGCACGCACCCCGTCTTTGCTGTGGCCGCGCTCGTGCTGCTGATGATCGTGTCGCTGGGCAGCGCGGTAATGCATACGGCAGGACTGCAATGGCTGGCGCGGCATACCCTGCTCGGGCGTTCGATGCTCATCCGTGCCATGGCCGCCTATCCCGGGCTGTGGGTGGGCGTGCATCTGGTCAGCTTCGCCGTCTTCTACGGCGCGATGATCTACAGCCTGCTGCAGCCGCTCGTGAATTTCCACCTGATGGCCTTCGTGACCTACGTGTTTTCCGATGGCGGCCTGGGCTATCTGGGCGATGCCTACGCATCGGGCAACATGATTGCCGCAGCGAACGCCACGTGGTGGAACAACTACGTTGTGCAGACGCTGAACTACACGCTGATGCTGTCCCTGATTCCGCTGGCGCTCGGGTTCATCAAGACCCTCGGCAGCCTTGCGCTGGTGGGCCTGATCATGTCGCCGCAATGGACCGGCACGGCCGCCAGCTACGCCGTGCATGCGGGCACGCTCGCGCTGGAAATCGAGCCCTACCTCATCGCGTGCTTTCCAGTCGTGCTGTGGCCGTGGTGGGTGTTTCAGTCCATCCGCGGCCGGGAGTGGCTGCCGGGCCGGTTGCGGCAAACGCTCTTCCTCTTCGCCGAGACCGCCGTGCTCACCGGCATCCTGCTCTACGGCGCTGCGCTCTACGAAGCCGTGACGCTGATTCTGCTGATGGGCGGATGATTGGGATAGTCCGCTGATTTTGATGATGGGCGCGGATTGGGGAATGCAATTCCCGAAGGGCGGGATTGCTATCCTGCGATCTGCTATCCTGCCAAGTAGTACCGAGTAGTCACTTCAGCAGGAATGAAGGAATTGGGGCGCATGGATGTGGAAGCGTCGCGCCGCGAAGGCGTACTTGAAGAATTGCGCAGGCTGAAGCCGCACCTCTCCGGACGATACGGCGTCACCCGTCTGGGCGTGTTCGGCTCGGTGGCGCGCGGGCAGGCGACGGACTCCAGCGACGTCGATATTGTAGTCGAGATGACGCCCAACCTATTCCGGCGCGCCAGCGTCAAGCACCTGCTCGAAAGAGAACTGGGGCGGTCGGTCGATGTGGTTCGGTATAGCGCCAGCATGAATGCGGCCCTGCGGGAACGAATCGATCGTGAAGCCCTCTTCGTATGATGTTGCTGCCATACGGGAGCATCTCGACGCCATCGACGAAGCGCTTCGGCGCATCGTAAGACGTTTTCAGGGGATTCAGTCCGCCGCCGACTTTACCGGTAGCGATACCGGTGCAGATAAGCTCGACGCCATCGCGATGATGCTGCTGACTATTGGCGAGCATCTGAAAAAGATAGATAAGCTCACGAACGGGGAACTCCTGTCCCGGGTGCCCGACATGGATTGGGCAGGCGTCAAGGGCACGCGGGATATCATCGCCCACGACTACTTCGGAATCGATGCCGAAGAAATATTCAGTATCTGCAAGGAGGATCTCGCGCCCCTGCAGGCGGCGATAGATCACGTGCGCGCGCTCGCCACGACCGAATAGGCTCTTACTCGTCCCCGGCAAGTCCCTCCGCTATCCCGCGCGGTACGCGGAATACCGTACCGTGGCGGAGGCCGTCGGGCATGTGCAGCCGGTCGGACCAGTCTTCCCAATGTTCGAGGTCGGTGGAAGCAACGACGCCGTAGCGGTGGTCCTGGTATTTGTCGAAGTACACCAGCCAGCGGCCATCCCACCGAATGGCCGTGGGGCCCTCGGCCCAGTAGTCGCCGGTGATGGGGGCACTCGGCGCGGACCATGGTCCGGCGGGGTTGTCTGCGTGCGCGCCGCGGATGTTCTTCTGCGGCGGTAAGCGGGTCTCGTCTTTCAGGAACATGGCATAGCCGTCGTCCGTGCGGACCATCGTGCTGTCGATCACGCTGAAGCCTTGGTCGTATAGCAGGGCCGCCTCGGTGAAGGTTTCGAAATCGCGGGTTTCGGTGAAGTACATCCGGTGGTTCCATTCGCCCTCGGGGTTGTCCTTGCCCGCGGGAAACCGGCTGGGTACGGTGGAGGCCCAGAAGATGAGCCAGCGCTCTCGGGCGGCGTCGTAGAACAACTCCGGCGCCCAGGCGTTGCGCGCGTCGTCGATGTGCTCCATCACGGGCAGCCAGCGCTGCTCCGACCAGTGCCGCAGGTCTTTCGAATGCGCGTAGCCGATGCCGCGCTCCTGCCAGCCCGGCGTCCACACCATGTGATATGTGGCATCGGGCCCCTGCGCAATACAGGGATCGCGGATAAGCTGCTCTTTTTTGCCGACTGCGGGCGCCAGCACCGGGGCGCCGTCGCGCAGCGCCTTCCACTCCAGGCCGTCCTCCGAAGCCGCGAAATGCAGACCGTCCTCGCCGTTGCCGGTGAAGTAGGAAAACAGCAGCACCGAGTCGTCCGCAGCCACGGCAGAAAGGGACAGTAGGCATGTGACGAATAAACTGAGCAGGCGCATCGAATCTCCTCCTGAACGCCAGCATAGCAGGATGGTGCGGCGTTTGTCGGGCGGCGGGGGCTCTGCTATCCTGCGCAAGACAACCTGCAGCAACAGGGAGCGCTCCTTGGACACACGCGAAATCATAGGCGGCATTGTAAGCCGTCATTACCCGGACGTGCAGGCCGTGTACCTGTTTGGTTCGCGGGCCGATGGCACCGCGCGCGAAGACAGCGATATCGATATCGCGGTGCTGCTGCCAGAATCCCAAGCCGAGCACGCGAGCAATCTCGCGATCAGTGAATGCCGGCATGCGCTGGAAGACGCCCTCGGCATCCCCGTGGACCTGCTCAACGCCCGCGAGGTGTCCACCGTCATGCAGTTTCAATTCATCTACGGAGAGCGCATCCTTTGCTGCGATGTCTACGAGGCGGACGTCTTCGAGATGCTCACGATGTCGTACTACCAGAAGCTCAATGAGGAACGCGCCGGCATACTCGCCGAATTCCAGGCGACGGGGCGGCTCTACGACGTATGAACGACGTGGTGCTCAATAAGCTGCAGAGCATTCAGCGATGCGTGGCTCGCGCAAGGGAGGAGTACGGCCAGAGTGCCAAGGACTTCGTGACGGACTATACGCGTCAGGATGCGGCGGTTCTCAATGTGCTGCGCGCTTGCGAACAGACGATAGACCTCGCCAACCACGTTGTAAAATTATACAAGTTGGGCTCGCCATCGGCCACCGCAGAAAGCTTTACGCTATTGGTCCGCGCAGGCGTTATCAGCGAGGCGCTGGCAGTGCGTCTCACGAAGATGATCCGGTTCCGGAATGTCGTGGTGCATGCGTATCAACAAGCGGATATTGAAGTCGTCCAAGGCGTGATCCAGCAGGGCCTGGACGATCTATTGGAATGTGGCGAGGCGATCCGCCGGTTTGCGGACGCCCAGGAATGACCGCGCGCCGCATAGTCATTGCCGGGGGCTCGGGTTTTCTGGGGCTCAATCTGGCGCGGCATCTGGCGGCCGAGGGCTATGAGCCGGTCGTCCTGTCGCGACACGCCCCAGCCGAAACAGGGCCCTGGACCCATGCGCCGTGGGATGCGAGAACGGCGGGGGAGTGGGCGGCGCAACTGGATGGCGCGGCGGGGCTGGTGAATCTCGCGGGGCGCACCGTGGACTGCGTAAAGACGCCCGACCACTGTGACGAAATCCTCCGCTCGCGGGTGGAATCGACGCGGGTGCTGGGACAAGCGCTACGCCAGATCGATTCACCACCGCCCGTATGGGTGCAGATGTCCACCGCGCACCGCTACGGCGATCCGCCGAATCTGCTCTGCGATGAGGACAGCGCCTTCGGCTACGGGCTCGCCCCCATCGTGGGCCAGGCTTGGGAAGAGGCCTTTGCGGAAGCCGTGCTGCCTGGCATGCGCCAGGTCATCCTGCGGACCAGCTTCGTGCTTGGGCGCAGCGGCGGCGCTTTGCAGCGTCTCGCGGGCCTGGCGCGGCTGGGGCTGGGCGGTCCCGTGGGGCACGGGCGGCAGGGTATCAGCTGGATACACGAGCGCGACATGAACCGGCTCATGGCCCAAGGCCTCACCGACCTATCCATGCAGGGCGCCTATATCGCGACGGCGCCGAATCCTGTCTCCAACGCGGAGTTCATGCACATACTGCGGCGTGTGCTGGGCGTGCCCATCGGACTGCCCGCGGCCGCCTGGATGGTACGCGTCGGCGCGCCGCTGGTGCTTCGTACCGATCCCGAACTCGCGCTCTACGGCCGCTATTGTGTCTCGCGCCGGCTGAAAGAAGAAGGCTTCGATTTCGAGTATCCCGAAGTAGAAGGAGCCCTGCGGGATTTGTTCGGGCGCTAGCGTGCTGCCCGCCCGTCGCCCCTCATTCTGGCGGCGGAAGCAGGGTGAGCCCGAAGGCCTCGAAGCCGGCCATCATGCGGTCCATGTCCGGGGCGGGGGCCGGGCCGCCAGGTTCGTCGGCGGGGTCGCCAATCATACGGAAAAAGTTTTCGAAGCCGCCCGGCGTGGCAATCACATAGAGGCGGGCGTCGGCGTCGGTCTGGTTGGTGAATTGATGAGGCACGTTCTTGGGCGCGTGGAGCACATCGCCCGGGCCGGCTTTTGTCGTCTTGCCATCAATCCAGAAGGTCAGCTGTCCCTCGAGCAGGATGAACGTCTCGTCCTCGCGGCTGTGGCTGTGCGGCGGCACGCCCTTGCCGGGCGAAACCTCGATCTCGAAGAGCGAGAACAACCCGCCGGTCTGCGCGCTGTCCAGCAAGATGGTCGTCAGGTCTTCCACCACCCAGAGGCGCTCGCCGCCGCCGGCAGGCACTTGCACGGGAATCTGCATCGGTCAGGAATCCTCAATAGTTCGCGCCAGTCGCGATGCGCTCCGGCGGCGCCGCAGTGTGCGGCAATCCTTCGCGAGGTTTCCACTCCGCCCCGGCGAATACTTGCCCAGACTTGGCGGTATCTGTACCATCGCCATCAGCGCGGTAGTATGCGCCCGAGACCTACCAAGGGGAGAACGATTTGATGGATAGCCAATCGCTACAGGCCGGCGGCGGCACGATGCCCAAAGTTTACGGCGAAGACACCTTCGTGCTGCGGCGGAAGGTCTTCGTGCTCTTCGGCGCGTCGTTCCACATCTACGATTCCGACGGCAACGTGGCGTTCTTCTCGCGCCAGAAGGCCTTCCGCCTGCGCGAGAGCATCCACGTCTTCGCCGATGAGACGATGCAGACGGAAGTGCTCACCATCAAGGCGCGGCAGATCATCGACTTCGGGGCGTCCTACGATGTCATCGACGCCCTGACCGGGGAGATGGCCGGGGCCCTGCGCCGCAAGGCCTTCAAGTCGGTGCTCAAGGACGAGTGGACGATTCTCGACGCGGACGACCGCGAGATCGGCCTGGTGCAGGAAGACAGCCTGCTGCTTGCGCTTGTGCGCCGCTTCCTCAGCAATCTCGTTCCGCAGAGCTTCGAAGGCACCGTGGGCGGGCGAAGGGTGTTCCAGTTCCGCCAGCACTTCAATCCCTTCATCAGCAAGATGACGCTGGACTATTCGGCAGACTCCGAGGAGATTCTGGATCGGCGCATCGGCATTGCCGCGGCCATCCTGCTGGCCGCCATCGAGGGCCGCCAGAAGTAGCTGCCTAAACCTTGTACTGGCGCGGCTCGATTTCGTGCTTGCGCACGCGCAGGCCCATCAGGCGCTCGGTGATGCCCAGTTCGCGGGCGGCCCGGGCCTTGTTGCCCCGGGCGTTCTTGAGCGCCTCGATGATCATCTCGCGCTCCACGCGGAACAGCGTCTCCTCCAGCGTGCCGCCCATGGGCGTGTTGCTCGCCTCGGCCGTCTGCAGCGTGGGGGGCAGGTGGTGGCCATGCACCACGTCGTCGTTGGTCAGCAGCACCGCGCGCTCGATCACGTTTTCGAGTTCGCGCACGTTGCCGGGCCAGTGGTAGCTGGTGAGCATGTCGATGGCCGGTGTCGAGATGCGACGCACGTACTTGCCGTTCTTGTTGCTGATCTTCTCGACGAAGTAGTTCGCCAGTTCGAGGATGTCCGCGCGGCGGTCACGCAGCGGCGGAATGTGAATGGGGAACACGTTCAGGCGGTAGTACAAATCCTGCCGGAACGAACCGTCTTCCATCATTTTTTCCAGGTCGCGGTTGGTGGCGGCCAGCACGCGCACGTCCACGCGCACCGTTTCCGAGCCGCCCACGCGCTCGAACTCACGCTCCTGCAGCGCGCGCAGCAGCTTTACCTGCATCGATTGGCTCAGTTCGCCGATCTCGTCCAGGAAAATGGTGCCGCCGTTGGCCAGTTCGAACCGGCCCTGGCGCTGCTGGGTGGCGCCCGTGAACGCGCCTTTCTCGTGGCCGAAGAGCTCACTCTCGATGACGCTCTCGGGCAGTGCCGCCACGTTCACGCGCACAAAGGGGCGCGCCGCGCGCGGGCTGTTGTAGTGAATAGCGTGCGCTACCAGTTCCTTGCCCACGCCGCTCTCGCCGCGGATTAGCACCGTCGCATCGCTCTTCGCCACCTGGCCGATCAGGCTGTACACGTCCAGCAGCGAGCTGGACGACCCGATCATGTTCGAAGGGCGGAAGCGCTCGGCCAGTTCGGACTGCAGACGCGTGTTTTCCTCGAGCAGCCGGTTGCGCTCCTGCTGGTGCTCTTGCCGCAGGCGCACCGCCTGGGCCAGCATCGAAGCGATGATGGTCATCAGGCGCACGTCTTCCTCGAGCGAAATCTCCTCCTCGAACAGGCGGTCGGCGCTGAGCGCCCCGATGACCGTGGTCTCCATCTTGATCGGCACGCAGATGTAGGAGATGTCTTCCTTGTTCAGGTTCTTGCGGGCCTTGGTGCGGTTCAGGAACATCGGGTTCTCGGATACCCGCGGAATCACCATCGGGCGGCCAGTCTTGACCACCTCGCCCACCACGCCCTCGCCTTCCTTGTAGCGGCCGCGCTCGAGTTCTTGCCCCGAGAGGCCATGCGCCGCCTCGATAAACAGGTCGCCGGTATCGCGATCCACCATCGTTATCGTGCCGCGCAGCATGCCGGTATAGTTGGCAATGGCCTTCAGTACCGGTCCCAATTCGTCGCGGAGGTCGATGCTGCGGTCAAGAATTTGTGAGATTTCGAATAATAGGCGCAGTTCGACGATGTCGCGCCGAACTTTCGGATCGGTAGTAGTAGTGGCGCTCATGGCGTGCAAAAATCCCTAGATAGCGAAGGCGGCCCAAGGTATAACCTACACCATTGTAGGAAACGACGGACGGGTATTGCAAGTCATTGGGCGCAGAACCCCGCGGAATCTGGCAGAAATTGTTCCCTCGTCATCTCCCGGGGTACACTTCCTGCCGGAGTTCAGCCCATGATGCGCGTCCCCTTGATTCTGTGTGCGAGTACGATTCTGGCGGTCGGCGAGGCCGCCGCCTTTGGTCCCGGCGTGCATGCGTACCTGGCCATGCAGGTGCTGGGACCGGACGCCCATCTGGCTGTCTATGGGGCCATGGCGGCCGACCTGAACGGCGCCTTCGAGCGCCATTCCGAGGTGAAATCGGCCATGCAACGCCTCACGCATTACGAGTTCGGCCTGTTGTCCCCCTCGGTGTTCGCGGCCGGATTCGCCACCCACAACGGCGATTGGGGAGCTGATGGCACCGCGCACCGTTACCTGCACACCGGACACACCGAAGGCTGGGTGACCGACAAGCTCAAGCTGCTGAGCGACCGCGAAGGCATCACGATGTTCGAGGCAGAAGATCTTTACGATGCGGCGCTCGACCTGATGCTGGCGCAGCGGCTCGGGCCCGCCTTGGGCGAACTGGTCGAGTCCAGCGCGGCGCAGGCCGGTCCCGAAGAGGAACAGCAACTGGTCGAGGCCTTTGCAGCGCCACTCGCGGAGCGCGCCAATTTGAAGCCCGAGGATGCCGAGTCCCGGATCCGATGGGCGCACCGCAGCATGCGGCAGGTATTGATCGTTTACGGCCGGCTGCTGGCCCGAGACCGCGGCTATCAGCGGCCCATTGGGGATTTCCTCGTGGCACGCGCCTTCGGCTGGCCGCCCGCAGAGGCGCGCCTCCACCTCACGGCGGCCCTGGAATTGGCCGAGGATGTGGTGCCGCAGCTCGATGCCCTCGCCGTTGCAATGCGCGAGCAGATGAACGGCGTACCGGCTTATGCGGATTATCTGGTGCGGCCCTTGGCGCTGGCGCGCTGAGGCGAAGCCTTGCGGCAGGGAAGGTGTTTCTTTTAGCCCCAATCGAATGCAGTACTTGGAGGATTTGGTCATGAACATTCACGACGCGAAAGTATTGATTACCGGCGGCACGGCGGGTATCGGCTACGACACGGCGAAATTGCTGATGGAGCGCGGCGCGAAGGTGGCCATTTGCGGACGTGATGCCGATCGCCTGGCCCGGGCGCAGGAAGCGCTTCCCGGGGTGGTCGCCTTGCAGGGCGACGTGGGCAGCGCAGAGGACGCGAGGCGCATGGTGGGGGAGACCATCGAGGCGCTGGGCGGCTACAACGCACTGGTCAACAATGCAGGTTACGGTAAGTTCGGGCCGATGGTGGCGCAGGATCCAGAAGTGATGGCCAGTATTTTCCGCACGAATGTCATCGGCACGATGCTGATGGCGCGCGAGTCGGTGCCGTATTTTATTGAGCAAGGCTACGGTAATGTCTTGAACGTGGGCTCGACCGCGGGCGACAAGGGCTTCGCGGGCGGCACGGCCTATGCGGCTTCGAAGGCGGCCGTTAAATCGATGTCGGAATCCTGGCGCGAGGAACTGCGCACCAGCAATATCCGCGTCATGCTGATCAAGCCGAGCGAAGTCGTCACCGAATTCGCGGCGGCGGCCGGCTTTCCGCAACAAGACAGCCCGAAGAAACTGCATGGCATCGACATCGCCTATGCGATACTGCACGCGCTCGAGCAGCCCGACGTGGGCTTCATTCCGGAATTCCCGGTCTGGGCCACCAACCCTAAGGGTTAATTGTTTTCGACGGCCGAATCGAGGCGTGAAGCGATGGCGGCGGAAACGATGGTACCGAGCTCCTTCAGGCTGATGGGTTTCGACACGAACCCGAAGAAGCCCAGCGACGCATAGTTGCGGCGCGTCACGGTTTCGCTGTGACCGGTCATGACGATGATGGGTATTTCCGGATGCCGCTCGTGCACCGTGGCGGCCAGTTCGCGTCCCAACACACCCGGCATCTGCTGGTCCGTGATGATGACGTCGAAGGTGGTGGCATGTTTGAGCACATAGTCCAGCGCTTCCTGGCTCGACGTCAGCGCGAAGGTATCGTAGCCCAGCACCGACAATTGCCGCCTCAAGACATCCGCGATATCCTTCTCGTCGTCGATAATGAGCACGCGGCCTTTCCCGGTTGGGGGCTTATCCGCTGCGCCTTCCGCATGCGGCTCGGCCGCGGCCGCGGCTGGGATAAGCACGCGGAACTGCGCGCCGCGTTTGTCGCCGTTTGAGGCAGATATCTTGCCGCCGTGATTCTCGACGATGTCATGGACGGTCGCCAGCCCCATCCCCGTACCTTTCCCCTGTTCCTTGGTCGTGAAGAAGGGGTCGAAGACCCGCTCGCGTATTTCGGGAGCGATACCAGGGCCGTCGTCTTCGACCAGGAGTTCGAGGTAGGGACCGGGCCGAAGCCGCTCCAAGTGCCCCTGGATGGCGTCGAGCTTGATCGGGTGGAGCGACACGCGGATTTCACCTTCGTTTTCGCCGATGGCCTCGTAGGCATTGGTGCAGAGGTTCATGATCAACTGCTGCATTTGCGAAAGATCTGCACTGATGCGCGGCAACTCGGGGTCGATATTCAATTGAATCCGGATGGACTTTGGAATGGCGGCCCCCAGCAGTTTCATGCATTCTTTAACCACCGGCCCCATTTCGAGAGGCCGGCGCGATGTTTCGGTCATGCGGCTGAACGTGAGCAATTGTCCAACAAGGTCGCGTGCGCGCACGCCGGACTTGTGGATGCGATCGAGATCCTCGGCTATCGGGGTTCCGTCGGCCACGTCCTCGCGGATCAACTCCGTGTAACCGAGAATGGCTGCCAGGATATTGTTGAAGTCGTGCGCGATACCGCCCGCGAGCGTGGCGATGGCCTCGTGCTTTTGCGACAACCGCAACTGGGTCTCCGCCCGCTTGCGCTCGGTGATGTTCTCGTGGGCGATAAGGCACAAGGGCGAGGGGTCTGCATCAATGCGTGTGACGCGCATTTCAAACCATCGCTGTTCGTTCGGTCCGTGGCAGGGATACTCCATATAGAAGTGATCCAGCGTGCCAGTAAGAACCCCGCGGATTCCCTTGGCCGACTCTGCAGCGCCCTCCGCGCAGGCCCCGGTGGCGGCGTCGCACACCTCCAGATAGTTGGAGTGGACCCCGAACCCTTCGCCACGCCACTCGTTTGGCACGGCGAAATTCTTCCACGCACGGTTAACCGACAGCACCATCCCGGTGTGGTCGATAACGCACACATGGGACGAAAGATTGTCCAACACCGCCTGAAGAAAATTCTCGGGCGTGGCGGGGCCAACTTCAGCGAGGCGTCTCTCCGCCTCGGCGAGTCGGCGTTCCAATTCTTCGTAGGTTGGTTTGGGCGGCTGCATTGATTGAAGTCCCCATCAAAATCCAAAGCTCACTACCGTTGGGTCATTCTTACAGGCCGAGGGAAAGCCAGGGTACGTCGTGCATTCTCCATCAGGATGCTCGCCTGCACGCTCTCGCCTCCAACGTATCAGACCTGCCTCAATTCTAAGCCACGTTGGCTCGCGTAGTCTACTCTATCTGCTGAAATACCGTAATTGCCGATTTTGCAGAATAAGTATTTTGATGCTGTCGCCCGGTGCGTTTCATGGTGTATCTTGAAACAGTTATCTATGCATTGACTAGAGCGCAGAATGCCTCTACACTCACCTCGTGGGCCTTGGGCAATCGCCGTGATTCGACCCTGGCTCCGCACTGTAGGTCTGCGTGGTTGGTCGCACCGCGTGAGCGCCGAATAAATCGGGGAGAATCCGATGCAATCGAGCAAGGGTCAGCGCGTGCTCCGTTTCCTGATGCCGCTGGTATTCCTGGGCTTCGCTGGTTACTCGTATGCCGGCGTCGAGGGAGCCGGATTCGAGGAAGGATCCATTGAGGGTGATGGGGCCAATGAGGGGGCGCTTGAAGGTTCCGGCACGGACGAGGGCCAAAGCGGTGCTGAGGGGATTTCGGATGGCGAGGACGGCGAGACAGAGACGTCCTCGCGGTTGCGGATGCTTTGGATACGGCTCACAAACGATGTGGCCTACGGCGGTCGCAGCGGTCATGTGGCGCTGGTATTTAGGAACCGGCTCTGGATCATGGGCGGCGCCCGTTCACATACCCAGCAGACCAGCAATGACGTGTGGTACACGCGGGACGGCTGGCACTGGGTGGAGGCGACGCCTGCGGCGGCGTGGGCGCCACGGCTGAGTCACTGCGGGTTCGTCTACGACGACGCCATGTGGATAGTCGGTGGCAACAGCAATACCGGACGCCGCAATGACATCTGGCGTTCCCGCAACGGTGTGGATTGGGAAGAGGTGGTGAACACGACGCCGTTTGCGGCCCGGAACCGATCGACGACGCTGGTATACGATCACGCGATCTGGATTCTTGGCGGCAGAACCAACACCACCCGCAGTGCGGAAGTGCTGCAGTCTACGAACGGGACCGTGTGGGACACGGTCTTGAATCCTGCAGATTGGGGCGGTCGTTCGAGTGCCGACAGTCTGGTGTTCAAGCGGGGCATGTGGCTGGTCTCCGGGGCGACCTCCGCGCAATTGCGCACGAGCGACGTCTGGCGATCGAGCGATGGCTTGCAGTGGAACCAGGTGAGGGCCGATGCCGGGTTTGTCGGCCGGTTCGACCAGGCGAACGTGTCCTGGAAAGATCGGCTCTGGGTGCTTGGCGGCGACGCCGTAGGCGGGTTGGCCCACGATACCTGGTATTCGGAAGACGGCACGGACTGGCAGCAGCCTATACCCGCGGATGCCCCGTGGACGCCGCGTTCCGATATGCCGGCCGTTGTCTGGCATGGCGCCCTGTGGGTGCTCGGCGGCTGGGAGGGACGCGTCGGGGGCATCAATCAGTACGCGAGCGATGTCTGGATCGGCTTTACCACCGAGTTCCACACGGCCGATCTGGATCACGATCACCATCTCTCGCTGTGGGAACTGCTGCGTATTATCCAGTTCTACAATGCCAACGGCATCGAGTGCGCCGAGGACCCGGATGGAACGGAGGACGGATTCGTCGCACGGCCGTTTTCCGGGCGTGGCTGCGGCGAGCACGACGCGGATTTCGGGCCCCAGAACTGGGAACTCAGCCTGAGCGAGCTGCTGCGGCTGATTCAGCTGTACACGGTGGGCGAGTACTACTACGACCCCGCGGGCGGCACGGAAGACGGGTTCGCTCCGGGCGCGAAATAATCGCGCTTACGAGCCCGCGGGCCGGCGTCCGACGCGGATGCGGTACTCGAGGTAGAAACTGGCGAACATGTAGTAGAGCGGGTAGAACGACGAGATGAGCACGAGAGTGCGGTCGGGCTCGGGCTGGTAGAGCAGGTAGAGGCAGATGGCGCACCAGACAAAGCCGAGCGCCCACGTGGTGCGCCACAGGAAGGTATTGCGGCTGGGGTAGAGGTAGCGCGTGGGGATAAAGGTGAGCAGCGCGGGAATGGTGACCAGAAGTACCGCGCCCATCGGCCCCGGTTTCAGCCACCACATGTATAGCGCAACCACGTTCCAATAGCTGGGAAAGCCGAGGAAGTAGTGGTCCTCGGTTTTCATGTCCACTTGGCCATAGGCATACATGGCGGCGAATATCGGCACGGCCACCCAATAGACGCTCGGCAGCAGCTCTATCCAGGCCATGATGAAGATGGGCACGAAGATATAGGTGAGCACATCGACGGCGTTGTCCATGTAGGCGCCGCTGAACTTGGGCAGGATTTCGGAGACCTTGTAGCGGCGGGCCAGCATGCCGTCGGTCGCGTCGATAAAGCCGGCCAGCAGCAGCAGCAGGAACGACAGCCGCAGTTCTTCGCGCGCCGCCGCAATCAGCGCCAGCATGCCCACCACCGCACCGCTGGCGGTGTAGCAGTGAATGAGCCAGGCAATCGTTTTTTTACGCAACATCAACACGGGCTTTGCTCCGTACCGCAAGGAATGCGTTAGCTTAGTGTTAGCTGCAGCACGGAAGCAAGACCTGCCGGAAATCGGGCGATTGTAACTTCGCATTCATACGGCGCAAGGGCTTGCGCAGGTGCCCGATTTTTGTCACTTTCACCCGCCAACAGCGAACGATTTTCGCCATTTGTCAGGTGCCGGATCTCGGGGTAGAATCCCCTCGTGCTTGCCGGGGCAGACGGCAAGCAGCGGGCCGCGGGCGACGTTCTCCCAAGCGGCTTCCGGCTACGAGGGCTGTACCGGGGATTGGTCTATGAAGCATTCCATGCGCGCGGAACTGCGACGGGATATCATGCCCGATTCACGTGCGCGCAGCTTCGTAGTCCTCGGCGTGATGCTCTTCCTTTTCGCGTCGTGTGTCGGCCAGGCGCAGGATTTTCCGAATGTCGCCCGCACGGCCGGCGAACTGCTGGCCGGCCCCATCGCGCCGGAGCAGGGCCGCACCGCGATTGTGGGCTGGCACGGCGGCCGCATCGTCTCGGTGCCCGAAGCGCCGGGCAGCCAGCCGGGCGCCGATTTGAATATGCGCGTGGTCAGCCTCGAGAACCTCGACACCACGGGCCCGGAGGTTACCGTCGTTCCGGCGCACGCCTCCGGCTTTCATGCGCATGGCTATTTTCAGTCGGGGCCCTACATGTACGTGGGGCCGCATTGCCTGGGCGATGCGCTCGATACCTGCAACGGCACCTATCCGCACGATGTCTGGGGCAATGCCTTCCGCATCGGTGGCGCAGGCACGGCCATTGGCGATTCGCAGCTCCGCCGCGCCGACCTCGATGGCGAGACCGGGCTGCTGCTGGGCAGCGTGCAGCGCGCGGGCGCGCAATCGCCCTGGGGGCTCAACGATTTCTGGACCTACAACACCATCGGCGGCGACATGTTTCTGGCCGTGCGCCGCAATAACGACTGGGTGTACGACTGGGCCAACGGCGGAGAACCCATCGGCCCGGCGATCAAGGCGCAGTGGGACCATCTCGGCCTGACCGGCGTCACCGGCTTTCCCTTCATCATGGGCAACATTCTCCTGGTGGCATCCGACCAGGCGGGCAGCGGCGTGGCGAGCTACGACATCTCCGACCTGTCGAATCCCATCCTGCTCGACGTACTGAAGGAGGGGAATCCCGGCGGCTATTGGCCCGAGATTTACAGCCACTACATCTTCTTTCCGCGGCGCGATGGCGAGGGCGGCGTGGGCAGCCAAGCCGGCTACATGGTCGTCGATTTCGAGGATCCCACCGACCTGAAGATCGTCGCGAACCGCAACCTGCAAGGGTCGAATCAATACGTCACCTTTCAGGACGAGTTCGCATTCATGAATCGCTACAAGATCGACATGCGGAACTTCGATGTGGCGCTCGAACTGGCGACGGTGCCGGGCGTAATTGATGCCAGCCAGTTTTCGCTGCCGGTGGGGAATCTCGTGGTGACGGGCGGCTACGGCAGCGATGGTCCCGGACTCGCGGTGTGGGCGCATCAGGATGCTCCCGATACGCGCGGGCCGTATGTGGCCTATCACGTGCCCGTGCCGGACCAGGCGAACTATCCGCTCGAATGCCCGATCACGCTCTCCATTCCGGAATCGCTGCGGACGGAAACGATCGTGGATGGCACATCGCTCATTCTGCGGCCGGTGGGGGGCGCCGCAGTGCCCACGTGGCATGCCTTCAGTCAGGGCAAGCTGTTGACCGTGACGCCGCATGAGCCGCTGCTGCCGGACACCACCTACGAGTTTCTGCTGACCAGTGTCATCGAGGATGCTGCGGGCAATCCTTTCGAGGCCTATACCTTCCGCTTCTCGACCGGTAGCGCATTGAGCGGCGGCAACCAGCCGCCGGTGGTGGATATGGTGACCTTCAATCCGGCAGTGCCCGCACCGGGCGTGTCGGTTGCGGTATCGTGGAGCGGCCATGATCCCGATACCGACCCCATCGAGTTCCGCGTTGACTATGGCGATGGCACGGCGCTGTCGGCGTGGGGTGCGGCGACTACCGGGAACCACGTCTATGCGGAGGCCGGTCACTACCAGTTCACCGTGCAGATTCGCGACGACCAGGGTTCCGTGTCGGCCCTTTCGCGCAAGGTAACGGTGATCGATGCACCGACCGAAACGAACGCCACGGCCAGCGGGCCGCTCGCGCTGAACGGCACGGCAGGGCGGCTGTACGTTGCGAACCCCGACAACCAGAGCGTGACCTGCATCGACACCAGCACGAACGCCGTGTTGTGGGAAGCGCCCGCCGGGAAACACCCCATGAGTGTCGGCATCGCGGCGGATGGCACGGTGTGGTTGGCCTGCCGCGACTCGGACAACCTCGTGCTGCTGAACCCTGCTACCGGCGCCGTCGAAGCGACCATAGCGCTCGATTACGGCGCGGCGCCGGTCGCCATTGCGCCCACGCCGGACGGAACCGCGATGCTGGTGAGCCTCGACGGAGAAGGTGCAATCGCGCGCTTCAACACAGCGACCCACGCGCAGACCGGGATGCTGGCCGTCGGGCCGTCGCCGCGTGCGATCGCCATCACGCACGACGGCTCCCGCGCGCTGGTCACCCGGTTCATATCAGGGCCGCATTCGGGATCGGTCTACGACGTCGCGCTTGCCGGCAGCATGAGCCTGACCCGCACGATCATCCTCGCGCGCGATCACTCAGTCGACAGCTCGGCGTCGGGGCGCGGTGTGCCGAATTACCTGGCCGGCATCCGCATTTCGCCCGATGGCGCGCACGCGTGGGTGGTGGGCAAGAAGGACAACACGACGCGCGGAAACTTCTTCAGTCCGGACATGACGCCCGGGCAGGACAGCACCGTGCGCGCCGTGCTGATGTTGATCGACCTCGGCACCAACGCCGAGGACCTGGCGCTCCGCCTCGACATCGACAACAGCGAATCGCCCAGCGCCGTCGCCTTCAGTCCGCTCGGGGACTACGCCCTGATTTCACTCCAGGGCAACAACCAGATCGGCATCATCGACGTGCTCGACCTGCTCCGCGACGACACGCCCGGCACGCTGCAAGGGCGGTGGTCGACGGGCCTGGCGCCGCAAGGCGTGCTGGTCGATCCGGCGTCGCTGGCGGTCTATTCGAAGGACTTCATGGGCCGCAGCGTGACCCGGCTCGACGCTTCGGGCTTCTTCAACGCGGGCGCACTCAATGTGCCGTCGGCCGCCATCGCTACGGTAGGCAGCGAGCGCCTGCACCCGCAGGTGCTGCAGGGCAAGCGGATTTTCTACAACGCCTCCGACACGCGCATGAGCGCCGAGGGCTACATCAGCTGCGCTACGTGCCACATCGACGGCAGCCACGACGGCCGCACCTGGGACTTCACCAACCGCGGCGAGGGCTTCCGCAATACGACCGATCTGCGCGGCCGAGCGGGCATGGGCCACGGCAATGTGCACTGGACCGCGAACTTCGATGAGATACAGGACTTTGAGAACGACATCCGCGGGTTCTTTGGCGGCTCGGGATTCCTGACCGACGGACAGTTCGCTTCCACGAGCAGTTCGCTGGGCTCGCCCAAGTCCGGGCTGAACGCCGACCTCGACGCGCTCGCGGCGTATGTGACTTCACTGGGTACGGCCTCGCTGCCGCGCAATCCCGAGCGTGATCCGTTGGGAGCCTTGAGCGAGGCGGCGGTGCGGGGCGCGGCGGTATTCACCGCCCAGGGCTGCGCTGTTTGCCACATCCCCGAGGACGGCTACACCGATCGCCAGATGCACGACGTCGGCACGCTGCGCGCCTCGTCGGGACAGCGGCTGGGCGGTCCGTTAACCGCGATCGATACGCCGACGCTGCTGGGCCTGCAGGCCTCGGCCCCCTACTTCCACAACGGCACCGCCGCGACGATCGAGGAAGTGTTCACGACGACCGGCGGGCGGCTGGTGCAAGCCGAGGACGCCGTGCTGGGCGGCGGCGCGTATGCGGAAGACATTCCGTGGTTCGCCATGAAAGAGTGGCATGGCGGGGAATTTGTGACCGTCGAAGCGGGGCAGTCGATCACCTTTGACGATGTGGTGTCCACGCAGGCCGGGGCGGGCTATGCCGAACTGCGCTACAGCGCGCGGTACAACCAGCTGACGCTCGGCGTGTCAGTCAATGGCGGGGCCGTGCAGAACTACCTCGTCGCCATGACGCCGAACGAGCCGAGCTATGCGCCGACCGAATGGCGCGAACTCCGGGTGCCGATCACCTATCAGGCGGGGACGAATACCATCGTGCTCAGCAAGATATCCGGCGGGCAGCTGGCCTTCGACGATGTGATGTTCTCGACTCCCGACGACGCCGTGAATGCGGCCGCGCATTTCCGTGTGCTTGCGCCGGGCGATCTGGCCGACCTGACCGCGTACGTCGGTTCGTTGGATGGCTCCGACGCGCCCGGGGGACAGGTGGAAGTGCGGCGCGGCGTCGTTATCGCGCCGGGCAGCACCGACCATGCCACGGTGGCCGTCGGCGGAGCGGACACGCTGACCTATACCGTTCACAACACCGGCGCGGGTCCGCTCGATCTGGGCGCGTTCGCCCTCGTATCTGATCCCGCCGGCGCATTGGTCGTATCGCAACAGCCCGCGCCGCAGGTGGCACCCGGCGCATCCACCACGCTGGTCGTGACGGTGCAGCTACCGGGGACCAGCGCGCAGGCCGATTTCCATGGCTGGACCAGCGACCCGGGAGCCGAGTCGCTGTCGTGGTCGGTCACCGCCTTGGAAGAGGGCGCGTGCCTTGGGGAATGCCTGACGGTCGATGCCGTGGGTGCGACGCAGTACCTCCGCGAAGTGGGGGATTCGGTGACCTTCCGTGTGCAGGCGGCGGGTGATGCGCCGCTGCTCTATCAGTGGTACCGCAATCTCTCCGGCAAGGCCCTGCTCGAACTCGATGCGACCGATGCGACACTCACCTTGACCGACCTGCAGATCGCCGCCAGCGGCGAGTATTTCTGCGTGGTCGAGGATGCCAACGAGATGGTGCAGGGCCCGTCGTTCACGCTGACGGTCGTGGCGGAATTGCCGGCGGCAGGGAGCGCGGGCTTGTTGGTTATGGCGGCTTTGCTGGGCCTTGCCGGTACGATTCTGATCCGGAGTAATCGCGTCCGTCGATGCGGGCTCTAGCCACAGGTCCCGGGCTCTAGGTCCACTGCGGCACCTTCAGCCATTCGCCGCCTTCACCCGCCGATTCGTGGGCCAGGATGCCGGCCGCCGTCATGTTGAGCGCGAGGCCGATGTCGACGAGCGGCTGTCGATCTTCCAGAATCGCCGACACGAATTCGTCGCACAGGTAGCCATGCGAGCCGCCGTGTCCGCCCCCCTCTACTCCCGGCGGCAGCGGCGGCTTCTTGAGCAACGCCGGGTCGAACTCGGTGAGGCCCTCGAAGGTGATGCCCTGCATCGAACCCTGCTGTCCGCGGACCCGCCCGACTTCGCCGCCAAAGCCGGGAGTATCCCAACTGACCACCATGCGCGCCGTGCCATCGGTCGTCTTGAGTTGGGCGACCTCGGTGCCGAAGGGGTTCACGTAGGTGTTGTTTTCCGGGCGGAGGTGGCCGACGATACTGGGCACGCCAACGCACGAAACTTCGGTGAAGCGGCCCCCGGTGACGCAGGAGAAATACCCGTTCGAATGGGTCGGATACCATTGCGGCGGCAGCCCGACGCGCCAGCCCTGGTAGGAATCGATGGGCTCAAGCATGAGGTGGTAATACTCGCCCTCCGCATAGACGAGCTTGCCGAACACGCCGGCCTGATACAGCTTGCGCATGGCGTAACAGTCGTCTCGGAACGCGGTCGTCTCGAACATCATGTACTTGCGGCCGGAGCGCTTCACGGCGTCATACAGGGCCTCGGCGTCCTCCATCGATCCCCACACCGCCGGCACCGCACTGGCCACATGCTTGCCCCGCTCGAGCGCGGCGATACACAACCGCGCATGGCTCGGCGCGTCTGTCGCTACAAAGACGGCCTCGAGCGAATCGTCCGTCAGCATTTCTTCCATGGACGAATAGGTGGTTTCGCAGCGGCATATGCGCGCCAACTCGGCACAGCGGTCGGGAAACAGATCGCTGACCGCCGCCACTTCGACGTTGGGATGATGCTGAAATCCGAAGGCCGCGCCGAACTTGCAGACGCCATAGCCCGCGATACCCACGCGGATCTTCCGGTCGCTGATGGGCGACCATACGGCCCCGGCATCGGTGTTGCTCGAAGTCTCGTCGAAGCCCTGAATCGTGCTTTCTTCGGCGCCTGCCGCGCGGCTCAGCGCCGCCAGCAATGCAGTGCTTCCCAGAAATCCCCTTCGCGTAAGTCTGAATGGCATAAGTTGCTTTCCTTGTGAAGACCCGTTGGCACACGGTAGGAAAGTCTGCTCGGACAATGCAATAAGAAAAGCGGTTGCGGCATGGAAACCGCGCGCGGCTGAACCGCGGTACGTGCGGGCTGCTGAACTTGTAACCGGGGGTAGGAAAAGATCGTGGCGGCACTCGGGGGCGCCTGCTACTCGAACAGAAAAGCCTCCGCCACCAGGCCCGGACCGAATCCGAGTGCGACGCACGGCCCCTCGGCGGCCCGGCTTATCATTTCCTGAAGGATAAAGAGGACCGTGGGCGACGACATGTTCCCGAATTTGCGGAGGATATCCCAGGAAATCGCTAACTCCGCGCGACCAATTCCCAGGGTTTGCTGCACCGCACGCAGAATTGCGGGACCACCCGGGTGGACCGCCCAATGGCTCACCGTATCGACACTAAGATTCCTCTGTTCCAGCCACCCTTCCAACCAGGGCCGCAAGTGCGTACGGATCAATTGCGGCACTTCATCTGAGAGCGTCATTACAAATCCATGATTCCGAATGCGCCACGACATCGCGTCCCGCGAATCCGGCAGCACGCACGAGCCGGTGTGCGTGCCGCGCCAAACGCCGGCACGATCGGGAGCTCCGCCGACGACCATGGCTGCAGCGCCATCGGCGAAGAGTGCATTCGCCACATTGCGCTCCGGATCCCAGCCATACTGAAAATGCAGACTGCAAAGCTCCACCGCCACCAGCAGAACGACGGCCGCAGGATCGGCATCGACATAGCCCTTGGCCACGCGCATCCCGTTTATGGCGCCGTGGCACCCCATGAATCCAACCTGTGTCCGTTGTACCGTTGGCTTGAGGCCCAGAGTATCCATGAGGTGCACATCGACACCGGGGGACATAAAGCCACTGCAGGTGACAACAACGATGTGGGTGATTTCTGCCGGTTGCGCGCAAGCGGCGTTGAGCGCTTCCCGCGCGGCTTGTTCCGAGAGTCGCGGCGCCTCGATCTCATAGCGCCTCATCCGCTCTGCAACCGCCGGCCCGGTATCGTCCGCGTTCTTGGCATCCTCATAGAAGTCTATCGTGGGGCTATCGTTCGGCCCGGCGCCCAACAATACGCTGCGGCGCTGCTCCACCCCGGTAAGACGATATAATCGTTGAAGGTATTGTTCTTGCATCGCGTCGGCGTAGGCGAATTTCGCCGCCGACAACGCGGCTTGCTGCTGCGTTATTGAATGTTCCGGAATAGCAGTTCCCATTCCCAGTACAGCAAAGCTCATGGGGCCTCCTTTTCTCGGTGCGGGCGGTCGCCAGCTCCACATCTGCCCGCTCTCGGGCGGGAAAATTGCGTCAAAATGCGGGAGTGTTGATGTATCGGATAAGTGGTGTCGCCAGGCCCGGCTGCCAGCCCAACGCGCGCAGAAACATACGGACCGCGAGGGGATACCGGAGCAAGGTGGCCACCCCGCGGCACACCAATTGCCGCGAACCGACATGCCCGCGATAAACGTTGCGCCACTCTTGGAGCGGCAGGGGGACATCGTGCGATACCGCGTGTTCCACGAGCGGTGCTACGGCGTATCCCGAGGTAAGCGCCCAGGCCATGCCTTCGCCGGTGAACGGCTCTATGTACCCGGCCGCGTCTCCCAGCACAAGCACGCGCTCTGCTCCTAGCACGGTGGCCCGCCGAGTCAGCGGCGGAGTGCCTTTCCATTTCGTGCTCGCTTCCACAGGTACAGGGGCGTACCCGGCGCTCATCAGAATCTTGTTCGCTGCATCGGCCGGCCCGTTGCACTCGCGCAGGAAACTTGGGTCAAAGGCGGCTGCCACGTCGATACGGCCTGCTTCAACCATCGCCGCGCCGACATAGCCGCCCACGGCAATCGCCATACGGATTACGCCAGGCTCTATCCGCACGGAACCCGCGGGCAACACTGTTCCTGCGCCTACGCGCGCGTCCGCCGCGATACGGGGTTCATGTCCCGCGCTGCGCAGGGTGCCGCCATGCAGGCCATCGGCCGCGAGCACCGTGCGCGCACGGACCGTTTTCTGGCCGTCGTCTGAATACAGCGTGACGATACGGTGTCCGCCATCGACGTCTCCCAACACCGCCTTTGTACCGTCTACAAAACACCCGCCGGCGTCAATGACAGCTTCACTCATCAGGGTATCCAGCGCGGCGCGCGAAATGCTCAGCCCCGTCGGTACAGCGAGGCGGATTCTCTGATCCGTGGTCGCAAGTTCCAGCGCAGCCTGTGACACCGCGCCTGCCTGCACCACCGCGTCTCGCATGCCGAGCCGCATCAAAATATCAATGGCACGCTGATTCAGGCAGCCGCCGCATACCTTGTCGCGTGGAAAGCGTGCCCGCTCCACAAGCAGAACGCGGAGATTCAATTGCGAAAGTCTGAGCGCTGCAGCAGTTCCCGCGAGACCTGCGCCGATAATCAGGCAGTCCCAAGGCTCGTCGTTGAGCAATTGGAAGTCGATGGCATTTTCCATCCTGCTATTCCGTGCTCCGGCGCCAGTCGAGCATGAAGCGCTCGGGCCAGCGGCGGCCCAGTTGCGCCGTGTGCATGCCCACCGCGTTCGCCATCTGGCGGATTTCCTGCATCGTGAACGCAGAACGCGCCGACAACACGGCGTCCACGTGCACCACGTACGAGCGGCTCACGATCGGCGGCACGAGCCGCGCGAGCCAAAGACCCGCCTTCGAACGTACCAAGTCATTGACCAATACTCCCCTCCGGGCCCGCTTAAACATTTCTCCCAGCAAGGCGGTGGCCTGCGCTTCCGTCAAGTGATGCAGAAACAGCGAGCAGAGAATCACGTCAAAGCCCTCGGGCAGGCCATTGGCCAAGACGTCCCGCTGCATCCAAATCACCTTGACTCGCTTCGATTCCGCCTCGCGCGCGGCAAAGCGAAGCGCCTGGGCACTGATATCCAGCCCAGTTACTTCGATCGCTGCGTTTGCGCGTCTGGCGAGACGCGCCACCCAGATCGAGGTTCCACCTCCCCCGCACGCCACATCCAATACCCGTAACGGTCGTTCAGGCTTATGACCGCGTGCCATTTCCAAAAGCGGCCGCCGAAAACCAAGCGACGCAAGGCTCAAGAGGTTGATGCGCCCCAAGCCCGTCAGCGCGGCAAAGTGATCCGATTCGGCCAGCCCCGGCTCGTCCATCAATTCGGGATCGAGTACTCGTTCCGGTAGGGTGAATATCGTTCTCGCTTTGAGCAACGCCAGTAGCTCCGATCGTGTTTTGTTCAACTTATAGTGGACAACACATCGTCAGCCTGATTAATTCTTGCGTCAGGAATTTTTTGTTGGGGGTGTTTGGTGGTGGATGAAGATGTCGACCCGCTCTGGCGAGGTATTGCCGCTGCGGAGACGCAAGCTGCTGCGGTGTGCGCCGATGCAAAAAGGCGGTGCGAAGCAACGTGGCGCACGGAACGTGCTTGGTAGCGACCGAAGGCAAGCAGGCATCTGAGGTTGGAGGCCCAGACCTGCGTGGGGTCTTCCGCTCTGAATTCCATTAAGCAGAAGAGCATCCGTTCTTTGCACGCCGCAAAGGGGGGCCCCTGAGGCCGTAAGCTTCAAAGAGAGCCTATGCCAAAGCGCAAAGAAAAAGGTGGTAGCGGCACTCGGGGTCGAACCGAGACGGGGTTGCCCCCACTGGATTTTGAGTCCAGCGCGTCTGCCAATTCCGCCATGCCGCCGCGATGGGAGCGGAAGTATAGCTTAGTAATCCCGAGGTTTCCAAGGTGTGGGATGCTGCGGGTGCATCTGATGTGGATCGGGGCGGAAATAAAAGTGCCCCGTCTCGGGGAGGAGTCGAGACGGGGCGAAGCGAAGAAGGGATTTTTTCGCTTTTTGAGGCCACCGCGGCATAACGGGCCGCGGGACCTCTAAATTATTTTTTCGGCGCCCGGTCGGCAAGGGCTCGGACGGGCTTGACCTGGTGTTCGGGCCGCCTCACCAGGAGAGGCGTTGGGCTTTTGCCTGGAGTCGAGTTGTGGCATAGGTCGCTTGGCGGGAGGGAGGCCGCGCAAGGAGTGTAGAAGGGATCCGAACGGATTCGCCTTCCGGGCGCCGGAAAAAACGGATTCAACTATCTTCAGCGGTCAGCGCGTGTCAGCGCGATCGGTACGTGTGGGCCAGGGCGGAGAGCTGCTCGAGAGAAAGCCCGGCGTGCCAGTTATTGCTCAGGCCGGCCGCGTGCGCTTCCGCGTTGTACGCGTACTGCGCCATCAGACGCGTTCCGGCGTCCTGGGGGGCGGGGCTAAGCATTACTGGGGTCGTCGTGCGGGCTTCCATCCTCTGCTCTCCTTGGGGTTGGCGGCGGCTGCTTCCGGTCGGTCTTGCGTTGCGTCGGGCGGCGGCGCTGGGCGACGTGGGGTTCGCCCAGCGTCCGCACACCCAGGGGGGAGATTCACAACGCAATCACGATTGTCCTGAACGCAGCCTCCTCTTGTTTCGGGTTGCTTTTTCAACTGTGCTGTCGCTACCGCGCCAGCGACAGGCTAATAGCAGCGCCCGTGCCAACTTTGGAAAATTTGGGGAATTCCCAACAAAATGGAGGTTTTGGGCTCGCTGGTCGTGCCAACTTGGCACGGAACCGGCACAAAACAACCTACCGGCGGGTGTGCGAGATAGGCAACATTACCAAAATGTAGGATTGGTGGCTGCGTGCAGGGTTTGCATGGGCAGGCAGGGATCTCCCGACGGGGAGTCCATGCATACTTCAGGGGGGACTAGAGCACCAAATCGTCGGGTTCGGACACGGGAATGGCCGCAAGCGTGGGCGGAAGGGATTCCGCGTCGTAGGTTTCCAGCGTGAGGGTGGCGAGGGGATGGAAGGGTACGTCGAATTCGGCCTGTCCGCCACTGCGATCGATCAGCGCGGCCACGGCAACGATGTCCGCGCCGCGGGCACGGAGGTGGTCGATGCTCTTCTTTACGGAGCCGCCCGTGGTGATGATGTCCTCGACGACGAGCACCCGCGTGCCGGGTTCGAGCCGGAAGCCGCGCTTGAGCGCCATCGTTCCGTCGGGCTCCTTCTCCGTGAAGGCGGCCCGGCAGCCGAGGTGCCGCGCGGTTTCGTAGGAAAGAATGATGCCGCCCGTGGCGGGACCAACGACCAGCTGGATCCCGGCATCCTGAAACGATTCGGCCATGGCCTTGCAGAGCGCTTCGGTCTGTTCGGGAAACTGCAGCACACGCGAGGCCTGCAGAAAGCGCGAGCCGTGCCGGCCGCTGGCATAAATAAAATGTCCGTTCAGCAGGGCGCCGGTCTGTTCGAAGAGCGCGAGTACTTGCTGGGTGTCCATGGCAGGATATCCTTTAGCGAGGCATGTTCCGGAGACCGGCCTAGTTCAGTTCGTCTTGAATCAAATCCACGGCCTCGGCCGGGTTTTCGTGTCCGAGTATCGGCCGGCCTACCACGATGTAGTCGGCACCGGCGGCGCGGGCGTCGGCCGGGGTCATGATGCGCGCCTGGTCGTTGGCGGCCGCCCAGGCCGGACGGATGCCGGGCGTGACGATGAGCGCGTCGGGCCCGACGGCCTCGCGCACGGCGGTAATCTCGAGCGGAGAGCAGACGATGCCGTGCGCGCCGGAATCGACGGCCAGACTAGCCAGACGCCGCACGGCCTGCTCGGGCGTTTCGGGCATGCCGACTTCGCCGCGCAGGGCTGCTTCACTGATGCTGGTCAATACTGTCACCGCGAGGATACGCGTGTTCGTGCCCTCGGCCGCCTCGCGCGCGGCGGCAATCATGGCGCGTCCGCCGCTGGCGTGGATGGTCAACAGCCCGGCATCCAGCGCGATGCTCGATTCCACGGCGTGCTTCACGGTGTTGGGAATGTCGTGGAACTTGAGGTCGAGAAAGAGCTGCTTGCCGGCCTGACGCACCGCATGGGCGATATCGGGGCCGTAGCGCGTGTAGAGCTGCAGGCCCACCTTGAACCAGGCGCAGCGCCCGCAGCGTTCCACGGCGGCCAATGCCTCCTCGCGCGTGGGCACGTCGAGGGCGGTAATTAGTTCGGTCTGGCGGCTCATAGCGCGGCTCCCGTGGCTTCTTGGATAGTGGCGATGCCCTCGGCTTCGAGGCGTTCGAGCAGACCGGCGTTGATGTCGCGCACGAGCCCCGGCCCCTTGTAGATCATGCCCGTATAGACCTGCACCAGCGATGCGCCGTGAACAATGCGGCGCCAGGCCTCGTCGGCACTGTCGATGCCGCCGACGCTGATCAGGGTCGTCTTCCCGTAGAGCTCTGCGGCAATGGCCTGAAACACGGCAAAGCTGCGCTCCGTCAGCACGCGTCCGCTCAGGCCGCCGAAGTCTTTCGCGCCTGGGCAGAGCGCGTAGTCCACCGTCGTATTCGTCGCGATGATGCCCGCCGCGCCTGCGTCTACTGCCGCACGGCACAGGCCGACGATGGTGTCGGGCTCGGCATCGGGCGAAACTTTGAGCAATACCGGCGCCTGGGTCAGCGGCAGGCAGGCCCCGAAGACTTCCGCGATGAAGGCCTCGTTCAGCAGGCCGCGCAGCCCCGGCGTGTTCGGGCTGGAGATGTTGATGACAAAGTAATCGCAGAGCCCGTCGAGCCCCTGAATCAGCTTGGTGTAGTCCGATACGGCGTCGGCCTCGGGCGTGTCTTTGTTCTTGCCCAGGTTGATGCCGATGGGTATGCCCGCCGGGTAGGTCCGCTGCAGGCGGGCGCGCACGGCATCGAGTCCGTCGTTGTTGAAGCCCATCGCGTTCTGCAGCGTCTCCTGCGCCGGATGGCGGTACACGCGCGGCTTCGGGTTGCCGGGCTGCGGGCGCGGGGTGACGGCGCCCAGCTCGGCGTGTCCGAATCCGAGCAGCGGCCAGGCGCGCACCAGCGTGGCGTTCTTGTCGTAGCCTGCCGCCAGCCCCACGGGGTTGGGAAACTGCAGGCCAAGGCAGTCCACGGCCAGCCTCGGATCGGCCAGGCAGAACTCCGAGCGCAGGATGGCCGGACCAAAGGGGGCGAGCGCCGCGGCGCGCAGGGCGGCGCTGGCGGCGGCGTGCGCCTGTTCGGGCTCCAACTGGAATAGCGCGGGTTTGAGCAGCGGATACAGGAGGCGGTGCATGGGCCCCTACATGCGCGAGCGCTGCACGTGCTGGTTGCGCAGCAGCTCGAGACTCACGCGCACGCGTTCGGCGAGCACCTCGCCGATGCCGTCCACTTCCACGAGGTCGTCCTTCGGGGCGCGCACAATCATCTGCAGGGTGCCGAAGCGCTGCACGAGGTTTTCGATGATGGCGTTCGGCAGGCGGTGGGTGGCGGCGAGCACACGGTAGCCGCGCGGCGCGAGATAGGTATCCACCGCGCGGATGTTGCTGCCGAAGCCCAGCGCGTGGCTGATACTTTCCAGGTTCAGCAGGTCTTCCTGCGAAATCTGGCGGATCCGGTCCATCACCGTGTCCAGGTTCACGCCGGACTTCGTGCTGTAGTAATCCTTCACCACCAGCTGGCACTGCTCGATGGGCTGCATGAGTTCTTCCAGCTGCAGCTCGATCAGGCGGCCCTCGGTGCCGAGCTCGACGATGATGGGCTCGATTTCCTTGGCGATGCGCACCACCATCTCGGTGCGCTGAATGGCCCGGCACACGTCGAAGATCGTGACGATGTCCTGGAACTCGCGCGTCGTCAGCTCGGTCATGGCCTGCTGCAGCACGGTCATGTACTTCTCGAGCGTCTGGATGGCCTGCATGCCCTTGTTCACCAGCGAGGGGATCTCGTCCATCACGTGGCGGATTTCGTGCACATAGACGGTGACCGCGCTGCGGCGCTGCGAGACCGCGATGACCATGGCCTTGGCCTGGTTCGCGAGGCGCTGCGCGGTGCGGTGGCGGGTGCCGGTCTCTTCGGAATGGATGTTCGCGTCGGGCTTGAGGAAGCGGTTGGCGTAGAGGATGCGGTCGCCCTTGGGGGTGAGGATGATGGCGCCGTCCATCTTGGCGAGTTCATACAGCAACTGCGGCGTTACGCGCTCGTCCAGCTGCACGCCGCCTTCCGAAAGGCTGGCGAGCTTCTTCATCGGCCCGATACAGATGAGTGCGCCGGTGCCGCTCTGCAGAATCGCGGAAATGCCCTCGCGTATGATCGTGCCGGGCGCGATCATCTGCAACGCCTCGCGGAAAGCCTCGTCGGTGGATTTCGTTTTCGCCGCCACTTAGTACGCCTCCATGCCGGATTCCAGGGCGCGCTCCAGACTGTCCACCGCATGCGCGGTTTCGAGCACCCCGCCCGCGTCGCGGGCGCACCCCTTGGGCAGTATACATTGTTTGAAGCCGAATTTCGCGGCCTCGGCCACCCGCTGCCGGGCCATGGACACGGAGCGTATTTCGCCGGAAAGCCCGACCTCGCCGAAGGCGACCAGGTCAGAAAAGGCGGGGGATTCGCGGAAGCTCGACACCAGGGCCAGCGCGATGGCGAGGTCTGCGGCGGGTTCGTCCAGCCGCACGCCGCCGGCCACATTGACGAAGACATCGCGGTCGGAGAAGTGCAGCCCCGCGCGCTTTTCCAGCACGGCCAGCAACAGCGATACGCGGTTCTGGTTCACGCCGGTCACGGTGCGCCGGGGCGAGCCCGCGTGCGATTCACCCACTAGCGCCTGCACTTCCACCAGCAGGGGGCGGGTGCCCTCGATGCTGGGGAACACCACCGAGCCGCTGATGCCCTCGGGCCGCTCGTGCAGGAACAGGGCGCTGGGGTTGGGTACTTCGTGCAGGCCCGAGCCGCGCATTTCAAACACGCCGATCTCGTTGGTCGATCCGAAGCGGTTCTTCACCGCGCGGAGGATGCGGAGCGATTGCCGGCCCTCGCCCTCGAAATACAGCACGGCATCGACCAGGTGCTCGAGCAGGCGCGGCCCGGCGATGGCCCCGTCCTTCGTGACATGGCCCACCAGCATGATGCCGACGTTCTGGCCCTTGGCCAGCCGCAGCAGCTCATTGGCGCATTCGCGCACCTGGCTGATGCTGCCCGGCACCGCGGGCACCTGGGGACTGTACACCGCCTGAATCGAATCGACCACGACGAGTCTGTAGTCGCCTTCGCGGATATGGCGGGCCACCGATTCGATATTCGTCTCGGTGAGCATCATGAGGTGGTCGTGCATGGCGCCAAGGCGCTCGGCGCGCAGCCGGGCCTGGCTGAAGGATTCTTCGCCGGAAACATAGAGCACCGGGCCATGCTGCGCGGCCAGCCGCTGGGAGACTTGCAGCATCATGGTGGACTTGCCGATGCCGGGGTCGCCGCCGATGAGGGTGAGCGAGCCGGGCACCAGGCCGCCCCCGAGCACTCGGTCGAATTCGTGGATGCTGGTGCGGATGCGCTCGGGCGGAGCGAGCGTGCCATCGGTAATCGGCACGGGCTTCGCATTGGACACAATGGCGGGCCGTTCGTGGGCGCCCGACTCCGCTTGCACGTCCTCTTCCAGCGTGTTCCACGATCCGCACGCGCCGCACTTGCCGCTCCACTTGGGGGCGATAGCGCCGCAATCGCTGCAGATGTATACCGTGGTGAGCTTGGCCATGAACCCGATTCCTGTCCGGCCGAGCAGGGTAACAGAGCCGCGCGGATCCGGGCAACGGTACGCATGGTTCGGTGAGAATCGGGCAGCGTACATGCTATGCTCCTCCGCCTGTATCTACCCGCAACCGAAAGGCTGAACCATGTCCCAAGCTGCGTTTCTATCCGCCGAGCAAGCTGCCGCGCTGGCCGAATCCTTCGGCACGCCGGTGTTCGTTTACAGCGAGGCGGAGCTGTTGAAACGGGCGGAACAGGCGCTGTCGTTTCCCTGCCGCCACGGGCTGACCGTGCGCTACGCGATGAAGGCGCTGCCGACGGCGGCCATCCTGCGGCTGTTCGACGCGCAGGGCATCCACATCGATGCAAGCAGCGGCTACGAGGCAGAGCGCGCCATGCGCGCCGGAATCGCGCCGGACCATATTCAGCTGACCGCGCAGGAAATGCCGTCGAACCTGGCGGACCTGCTGGAGCAGGGCGTGCTGTTCAACGCGTGCTCGCTGCGGCAATTGGCCCGCTACGGCGAACTGCGTCCGGGCAGCGAAGTATCCGTGCGCATCAATCCGGGCCTGGGCTCGGGGCATAGCCAGCGCACCAACGTGGGGGGGCCGTCCTCGTCGTTCGGCATCTGGCACGAGCACCTCGATACCGTGAAGTCGGTGGCGGAGCAGCACGGCCTGCGGATTACCGGCATGCACACGCACATCGGCAGCGGCTCCGACCCCGAGACCTGGGTGAAGTGCGCGCAGCTCGGTATCGGCATTGCGGCGCAATTGCCGGACGTGACGCGCCTGAGCCTGGGCGGCGGCTACAAGATCGCCCGCATGCCCGACGAGAGCCCGGCCGACCTGCGGGCCATCGGCGCGCGCATGCTGTCGGAGTTCGAACTCTTCGAGCAGCGGCAGGGCCGCAAGCTCCACCTGGAAATCGAGCCGGGTACCTTCCTGGTGGCGAATGCCGGGGCGCTGATTTCCACCGTCATCGACGTGGTGGACACGGGCGCGCAGGGCATGAACTTCATCAAGCTCGATACGGGCATGAGCGATATCCTGCGTCCGAGTATGTACGGCGCGCAGCATCCGATTACCTTCTTCGCCGCGGACGGCGGGGAGCGCCCCGAAGCGAGCTGCATGGTGGTGGGGCATTGCTGCGAGAGCGGCGATATCCTCACCCCCGAGCGCGGCAACCCCGAGGCGCTCGCCCCGCGCATGCTGCCGCTGCCCGAGCCGGGCGACCTCGCGGTGATTGATGGCGCGGGCGCGTATTGCGCTTCGATGGCGGCGCGCAATTACAACAGCTTTCCGGAATCGGCCGAGGTGCTGCTCGGCACCGATGGAACGCCCCGGCTCATCCGCAAGCGCCAGACGCTCGATCAGTTCCTGGTCAACGAGGTATAACCGGTCCAGGAGGATCACCCATGTCCAAACCACGCTGTTTACTCGCCGCGCTCGTCGCGGCGGCAATCGTTCCCGCGTTGAGCGCTTCGGCGGCCGAGCCGATTGCCTTGTTCGATGGGACCAGCCTCGACGCCTTCTATACCTTCATCAAGGATCGTGGCCGGGATGACGACCCCAAGGGCGTCTTTTCCATGAAGGACGGCGAGCTGGTCATCACCGGCGAAGAGTGGGGCTGCGTGACGACGAAGGAATCCTTCGGCGACTATCACCTTGTGGCGGAATTCCGCTGGGCGGGCCCGGCGCACGGCGACCGGAAGGACAAGGCCCGCGACAACGGGCTGCTCATCCATTCGCAGGGCGAAGACGGCGCCTACAGCGGCACGTGGATGTATGGCATCGAAGTGCAGATTATCGAGGGCGGCACAGGCGATTTCCTCGTGGTGGCCGACGGACGGCCCGAGTTCGCCCTGACCGCGCCCGTGAAAGACGAACAGGATTCCGGCTGCTGGGTCTACGATCCCGAAGGCCATCTCGAGACCATCCATAAAGGCCGCATCAACTGGTGGGGCCGGGACCCCGCCTGGACCGACACCATCGACTACCGCGGTCCGCAGGACGTCGAGAAACCCGTCGGCGAATGGAACCGGCTCGAAGTCATCGCCCTCGGCCGCACCGTCACCGTGGTGCTCAACGGCACCCTCGTCAACCAGGCCGTCGACGTGCTCCCCCGCGAAGGCCGCATCCAGATACAAAGCGAAGGCGCTGAAATCCGCTACCGCAAAATCGAACTCACCCCCCTTGCCACTCCCGAGAAGTAGGCGTCGCTCGTTCGCGGCTTCGCGAATGCGTCCGATCAATGTAGGTCGGGGTTCTACCCCGGCAAAATCCGCAGCACACGCGCCAAGATGCCGGGATAGAATCCCGGCCAACGGGAATGCCGCGCCGGGAGCGCCGTTTTCCATAGCGGCTCTTCACTCGATTGCGCCGCCTTCGTATCAAGGTGGCTCGCGCGTACGCTCGCCCTACCTTACTTATCAGTGGTGACCGGCCTTGCCTTCCCAGTGCTGGGGAATCAGCCAGGGCTCATTGTTGAGCGATTGGAGGAAGGTGAGGAGGTCGATGAGTTCCTCGTCGGTGAAGGCGGCGTCGAGGCCTTCGGGCATGATGGATACTGCGGCGGGCTGCATGTTGCGCACGTCGCTGCGGGGGATGTGGCGCACCTCGTTCACGCCGGGCGCGATGGTGATGGTGTCGGCGGTCTGCTGCAGGATGATGCCGACGTAGGTCTCGAATTCGAGGTCGATCTGATAGGGCACGAAATCGGGCACCATGCTGGCGCTGGGAAACAGGACCGACTCGATAAGGTCGTGGGCGGACCGCACGAGGCCGATGGTCGTCAGGTCGGGCCCGAGATGGCCGCCGTCTTCGCCCACGGCGTGGCATTGCGAACACTGCGCCTTCTCGCTGAAGAAGAGTTCGCGGCCGCGTCCGACGTCGCCCGTGCCGAGGCGCGGGGTGAGCGCCAGCAGCCGCTGCACGCTGCCCTCGGCGCGCTGCGCCATCTGGCTTTCCAGCGCCGCCGCGCGTTGCCGGGTCTCTTCCGGGTAGCCCTTCAGGGCGTTTTCGATCTGCGTCATCGACAACAGGTCCAGCACATTCGTGTGTTCCTGCAGGGCCGCCACGAGGGCATCGCCCGCTGCGGCATCCGAGCCGCGCACGACACAGGCCAGCACGGTGGAGAGCGCCAGCGGGTCGGCCTGCGGCAGTTGCGTTTCAATCAGGGCTAGCAGGGTGGGCGTGTCGAGCGCAGCGGCGGTGAGCACGCTCGAGGCCGCCCGTCGCACCAGCGCGTCTCCGCCGGGACTCAATCGGTCGGCGGCAAACGTGATGCGTGCGTCGGACAGCGCGCCGTCTTCCTGTGCAATTACGGCCAAAGCCGCAAGGCGCAGCATGTCGCTTTCCGTCTTGTCGCCGGCGATGGCGTTCAGGTCCTTGCCAAACCCGTCGAAGCCGCGCGCCTGGATGACGCGGATGGCCCCGGCGCGGATGTCGGCGTCGGCGCTGTGCAGTCCGTCTTCGAGCGCTTCGCGCCATGCGGCGGAAAGACTGCCGCCCGCAGCCGATTCGATGCAGGTCAGCATGAGTTGGCGGACGCTGGCCACGGCCTTCTCGTCCGAAAGCAGCGCCGCGATTCGCGTTTCTCCGGCGTCGGTGGCGGCGTAGGCCAGCAGAATTTCCTGCAACGCCGCGCGTTCGGCATCGTCGGCGCTGCCGCTGCGGAGGCGGGCCTCGACGAAATCGAGTACGGCGTCGGCCCAATCCGAATGGCGCGAGGCCACCCAGAGTGCATCGGCGCGGAGACCCGGATCGCCGCTCTCGAGGAAGGGCAGTACCTGTTCCGCCGCGAGCTGCTGGTCGCCCAGCTGATCCAGCGCGATGAGCGCGGCCTTGCGGGTGGGCCAGGGGGCGTCGGAATTCAGCGCGGCGCGAAGCGATTCCTGCTCGCCCAGTTCAATCAGCGCGTAGATAATCGCGTGTTCCTCGAAGCGGTCCGCCGACTTAGCGCTCGCTTCGAGCAGCGCGGGCACCCCGGCGGCATCGCCAATCTGACCGAGCGCCGTGGCCGCCGCCATGCGCTCCGCCGGAGACTCCGCGCGTAACTGTGACGACAACCCGGAGACTGCGGCCTCGCCGCCCATATCGCCCAGCAGCCGTGCCGCCAGCGACCGAACTTCCGCATCGGTATCGTGCAGCGCCTCGACGAAAGGTGCGGCATCGCCCTCCGGATTCAGGCGAAAAAGCCCCGACAGCGCCAGCAATTTCGCGGGCGTGCTCTGCGACTTCGCGATCACGCGGCGGAATGGTTCCGCTGATTCCGGACCGCGACGCAGCAGGACCTCCAGCGCTCGCGTCCGCACACGGAAACGCGGGTCTTCCAGCAGCGCGGCCAGTTGCGCGTTATCCACCTGCTCGAAATCTATCCGGCCGCCCCAGGGGTCGATTGCTGCCGGGGCGTCTTTCTTGCGGATACGGTAGATGCTGCCGCGCACATCGGGCTTGGCCACTCGGCTGATGGGACAGGCATCGACATACCACCCGCCCGTGTCGCTCACGAGGATGCTGCCGTCGGCGTCTTCGAGCACATCCGTCGGATAGAAGTCCGGACTCGACGAGATCAGGAAGTCCTCGTCCTCCGTGCGATACGTCGCGCCATCGGCCACGACCTGGTGTCGCTGCACGCGGTGCGGGTTGAACTGCGCGCTGAACAGGCTGCCGGTGTAGTCCTCGCCGAAGCTCGACGCCTGATATTGCAGCAGGCCCGCCGGGGCGATGCGGGCGTACTTCGACATCACCGGCATCAGGCTGCCCGTGCGGATGAATTCAGCGGTGGATTCGTGCGGCTTGGGATACACGCCGCCCCAGACCCAGTGCATCAACGCGTCGCGCTGCCCCAGTTTGGGGTCGGTGAAATAGGTCATCGTGCCGACCAGCTGGCCGCCCGGCATGAACACCAGCTCGACCGGATTGTCGAAGCCGCCGCCCGCGAAGCGCTCGAGCTGCGTGCCGTCGGGCTGACACCGCCAGATGCGCGACGCCAGGCCCTCGAGCGTCTCGCCTTCCTTGGTCGTAATCTTGTAGCCGTGGCGTCCATGGGTCAGATACAGGCGGCCATCAGGCCCCAGGAACGGGCCGTGCAGGCTGGCCGTATTGAAAACGTTCCAGCCGGTCAGCAGCACTTCGCGCTCGTCGGCTACGCCGTCGTGGTCCGTGTCGCGGAAGCGCACGAAGTCCGGCGGGCTGGCCACGTAGAGGGCGTCCTGATGCCAGAGTACGCCCATGGGCAGGCTCAGTTCCTCGGCGAACACCGTCTTGCGGTCGTATAAGCCGTCGCCATTGTCGTCGGTCAGCCGCAGGATTAGGCACTTCGGGTCCGCCGCCATTTCCTGGCCGGAGAGATCGAGTCCGGTCGATTCGGCAATAAAGAGATTACCCGTCTCGTCGAACTCCATGAACATCGGATACGACGAGAGCTCGGGGCCGGCCGCCCGCTCGACCACGAAGCCTTCGGGCACGGAAATCGTATCGAGCGTATCGGCGCCCGCGGCCGAAGCCGCCAGTGAAAGTAGCGCGCCTATCGTGCAGCAAAGTTTCATGCGGCTTGCTCCGGTTCCGGTTCAGCGTCGGGACCGCGCAGCGCCGGTCCGCCCAGCAGAAAGAAGACGAGCGTGCCGATGCCGAAGCCCAGCAATCCGCCCATCAACACATCGGACAGGAAATGCGCGACGGTATACACGCGTGACGCGGCCTGAAGCGCGCCGAGGCTGAGAATCGCCGTGCGGGATTTGCGCCCGCGCACCCACCAGAACAGCGGCGTAATCAGCGCGAAGGTGCCCGAGGTATGTCCGGAGGGATACGAGTTGTTGCCCTTCAGCGTTTCCTCGGGGATGGCGCGCAGCACATCGTTCGAGGGCTGGTAGGAATCGCTCAAGGGCCGCGGCCGCGCGATCGATTCCTTGATGGTGTTGGTGACGAAGACATCGGTGATGATGGAGGCGAGCAGCACCAGCCAGAACACGCCGATGAAGCGGCCGATGCGCGCGTCGTCCATCTTCAGGAAGGCCGCAAGCGCGCCCGCATGCGCCACCAGCAGGGCAGGCAGCAGCAGATAGTTCGCCCCCGGCAGGCCATCGTTCCAGAAGAGCTTGTGCGTGGCCCACAGAACAATCAGCAGCACAATCTCCGCCACCATCACCCCGCCCACCCAGCGCTTCGGGTTGAGGTTCTTTAGCAACAGCGGCGGCACCGCGCCAATCAGGATAAGCACCGGAGCCAGCGAGCCCAATCCGATCACCAGCGGCGGCTTGGCCTTGTCGCCCACGGCCAGCGCCAGCAGGCCGATGACGCAGCCCCACAACAGGCAGGTAATCAGGCTCCACCGAACGGCCCGGTCGCTCGACATCCGTACCAGGTTGTACAGCCCGATGGCTATCGCCAGGGAAACCAGGGGCAGCGCGATGATCAGGTTGCTGTAGTCGGTATAGGCCCGGAAGAATTCATCCACGCCCGGGACGTAGTTGTCCGGGTTCATCGCCGCCGAGAAGGCCATGTCGAGGTCGTGCACCCGCGGCATGACCCACAGCCCGAAACCCTGCACGACGGCCCAGATGACGGCCGTGCCTGCCGCGATGCCCCCGATGCGCGTACCGCGCGAAACCCAAACGTTCATGCTGATTGCTCCCGCTACTGCTGAATCTTGCCTAGGCGGGGAGCATAGCAAATGGAACCGGCGGCGCGCGGCATCGCTCGGGTGTTCCGTCGCGCGGGGCAATCTGCTATCGTGGCGCAATTGTGTTAGCGCTTGGCGAGGACTACCACCATGACCCTGGAAGAACGTGCGCGGCTGAGCCGACGTGCCGCATTTAAGACCGCCGCAGCAGCCGGCGCGGGCGCGCTGCTGTCGGGTGCCGCGCCGTCGGCCGATCCGGGCCTGCTCGCGCGCGAGAACCAGCGTCCGGGCACGACGGACTGGCAGCTGACCTATACCCGCGTGGAGCCGTCCACCCGGTACCGCTGCCCGTGGATCGAGGGTTTCGTGTCGCACGCCAGCATCGCCGCGGGCGAAGAGCTGCGCTTCATAGTCAGCACGAACCCCGCTGCACCCTTCACCATCGACCTCTACCGCATGGGCTATTACGGCGGGGCGGGGGCGCGGTACCTGCGGACGCTAGGCCCCTTCGAGGGCGCCGTGCAGCCCGATCCGCCCGTGGGCGAGATGCGCCTGCGTGAATGCCGGTGGGAGCCCTGCGCCGCCATCACCATTCCCGAGGACTGGCCGAGCGGCGTGTACCTCGGCAAGCTGTCGCTGGTGGAGGGCCGCTGCCAGAGCTACGTGATTTTCATCGTGCGCGACGACCGCCCGGCGGACCTCGTGTTCCAATGCAGCGACAATACCTGGCAGGCCTACAACCGCTGGCCCGACAACTTCGCGCTATACGACAACGGCGAAACCAGCTGGGCGCTGAAGGACGGCATCAAGGTCAGCTACGACCGGCCCTACGGCAAGTACTGCCAGGTCGTCGATGCGCCGCTCTCGCAGGGCTCGGGCGAATTCCTGCTGTGGGAATTCCCGCTGGTGTACTGGCTAGAGCGCGAGGGCTACGACGTCACCTATTGCTCCAACCTCGACGTACACACCGGTGCGGCGGATCTGACGCGCGCCAAGGGCATGATATCGGTCGGGCACGACGAATACTGGAGTCAGGAGCAATACGACCGCGTGAAAGCTGCCATCGAGGCGGGCGTGAACATCGGTTTCTTTTCCGCCAATACCTGCTGCTGGGTGACCCCCGCGACGCCGGGCTCGGACGGCACCCCCAATCGCGTGTTGCGCCGCGCGGGCAGCTTCGGGCCGTTGTCCGAGCGGGACATCGCCTACGGCATGGGACCGTTCGAGATTACCGGCCCCGGCGAGGAGTGGCTGATCGGCGCGCAGACGATTAATCCTTTCAATGGCTCCGCCGACTGGACCGTGACGCGGCCGGACTGCTGGATATTCGAGGGCACGGGCATGAAGGCGGGCGACGGCATTCCGGGGCTCGTGGGCTGGGAATTCCATGGCCTTCCGGCGGACATTCCCGGCCTGGAGATCGTGGCCGAGGGCGATGCCATCAACGCGGGCGGCGATTCGGCGCATTGGACCGCGACGCTGTATCCGGGCCCGAAAGACAACTGGGTGTTCAATGCCTCAACCATCTATTGGGCGCAAGGGCTGAGCAGTCCTCCGGGGCATGTGCTGCCCTACGCGCACTACGGCCGCCCGCATGGTCCCGACGCCCGAGCGCAGCGCATCACGAAAAACATTCTCGACCGATTCATCGGCAAGACCTGAGCGAGGGAGCACGGGATGAAGTCCACTTGGAAACACGTTCTGGCCGCATCGGCCATCGCTATGTTCACGGCGCTGCCCGCCCGCGCGGAGGAGCCGATCAAGGTCGGCATCATCGGCCTCGATACGTCGCATGTGACGGCATTCACGGAGCTGCTGAACAACCCGGACAACGCGAAACACGTGCCCGGTGCCAAGGTGGTGGCGGCCTACCAGGGCGGCAGCGACGACATCGAGTCGAGCTATTCGCGCGTGGAGGGCTACACCAGGACGCTACAGGAAGACTACGGCGTCGAGATTGTCCCGACGATCGAAGACCTCTGCGCGAAGGTGGACGCGGTGCTGCTGGAAAGCGTGGATGGCCGACCGCATCTGGAGCAGGCGCGTCCGGTATTCGAAGCGGGCAAGCGCGTGTTTATCGACAAGCCTGTCGCAGGATCGCTCAAGGATGCCATCGAAATTTACCGGCTGGGCAAGCTGCACGGCGTGCCCTGGTTCAGTTCTTCGTCCTACCGCTTTTACGACAGCATGACCGCGCTGATGCAGCAGGACGTGGGGGACATCAAGGGCGCGATTTCCTTCGGTCCGGCCACCTACGAGGAGCACCACCCGGACTTGTTCTGGTATGGCGTGCATCCGACCGAGGCGCTCTTTACGGCGCTCGGCCGCGGCTGCGAATCGGTGGTGCGGACGACGACCGAAGACACCGACGTCGTGACCGGCGTGTGGAGCGGGGGACGCGTCGGCACGTTGCGCGGACTGCGCAACGCCGCCACTCCGCATGGCGTGATTCTGTTCGGGGCCAAGGCCGTCGCGCATCAGGAAGACAGCGGAGACTATGCGCCCCTGGTAGCCGAAATCGTGAAGTTCTTCCAGACCGGGGTTGCGCCCGTTTCGCCCGAAGAGACCATCGAGATCTTCGCGTTCATGGAGGCCGCCGACGAGAGCAAACGCCAGGGCGGCGCCGTGGTGACCATCGCGGACGTGATGAAGGCAAACGGCGGCCCGCTGGAATAACTTGCTTTAGAGTAACCGCATTTACCGAAAACGATCCCAGACAAACTTGATGTCGAGCGTCGAGTAAGGAAAAACATCTACCATCTTCGTCATTGCGAGGAGCGAGTCTTCGAGCGACGCGGCAACCTCCTTTTAGTGGGATGCCGATGCGCCAACGAGATTGCCGCGCTTCGCTCGCAAGGACGGAACGAGAGGTCGCCATGAAAGTACTATCTGCATTGCTCCTTGCAACCTCCGTACTGCTCTCTTCGGCCTACGCCGCGCCGCCCATGCGGGTGGCCGTGTTTCAGGCCGACGTGACGCCGCCCGTGGGCACGCCCCTCTGCGCGGGCGGGGTATTGCCGGCGCAGCGTATCAATGATCCCCTGAGCGCGCGCGGCATCGCGTTGCTGCCCGAGGGCGAAGCGCCCATCGTGCTCTGCGCGGTGGACTGGGTGGGCATCGCCAATGGCGCGCACGATGCCTGGCGCGATGCCCTGGCCGAGGCCGCCGGCACGACGCGTGAACGGGTGGCCGTGCATACGCTGCATCAGCACGACGCGCCCTACGCCGACACGACGACCGAGGCGCTGGTGGAGGCAGTGGGCCTGGGCAGCCGCATGTACGATCCGCGTTTCGAGGCGAAGGCCCGGACCCGGACGGCGGAGGCCCTGAAGGCGTCGCTGGACGAGGCGCGAACCGTCACGGCGTTTTCAATCGGGCAGGCCGATGTGGAGAAGGTGGCGAGCAACCGCCGCATTCTCGGGGAGGACGGCAAGGTGCGGGCCGTGCGCTGGACGGCGACCACCGACCCCGCCATCCGCGCGGAGCCGGAAGGGGTCATCGACCCCAAGGTGAGGGCCATCGGGCTTTGGGACGGCGACGACTTGATCGTGGTGCTCACGTACTACGCGACGCACCCGCAGAGTTACTACAACACGGGCTCGGTGAGCGCGGACTTCGTGGGCATGGCGCGCGATGCACGGGCCGAGGCGGACGGCGTGCCGCATGTGCATTTCAACGGGGCGTCGGGCAACATCGGCGCGGGCAAATACAACGACGGTTCGCCGGAGAACCGGCCCGTGCTGGCGGGGCGCCTGGCCGACGGCATGCAGCGCGCCTGGGAATCGGCCCAGCGCTACGACCTGAACGCAGACACGGCCTTCGGCTGGAAGTCGCTCGATGTGGATCTGCCGCGTCGCTCGGAGGTGAAACTCGAGGCCGAACGCGCGACGCTGGCAAACCCGGAGGCAGACTCGAATCTCCGTATGCAGGCCGGCCGCGAGATAGCGTGGATGGAGCGCAAGGCGGAGCACCCGATTCAGTTGTCTTGCCTGACCCTCGGCCCGGCGCGTCTCGTGCAGATGCCCGGAGAGCTTTTCATCGAGTACCAGTTGGAAGCGCAGGCCATGCTGCCGGACAATTTCGTCGCGATGGCCGCCTACGGCGACTACGGTCCGGGCTACATCGGCACCGCTATATCCTACGAACAAGGCGGCTACGAGACCGGCATATATACCAGCCGCACCGATCCCGAAGTCGAAACCGTACTGCACAACGCGCTGGAGACCCTGCTCAAGTAGCGGGGCTTAGGCGTCCCCCACCATGCACACGAGGCAGGAGCGGGGGCCCTGCGCGCCAATAACGAGGCATTGGGCGATGTCGGAGGTCTTGGAGGGACCGGCGATAAAATAGCCCGAGGTGTCGCCGCGCTGGGCGAGGCGGGCGTAGGCTTCGTGCATGGTCGGCAGGAGGGCATCGCGCCGGACAATGAGCACGAGGTGCTCGGCGAGGTAGAGCAGCGAACGGTGCGGCACGGCCCCGGCGGGCACCCACACGGCGGCGTTTTCCGCCACGCATTCGCAGCCGTCCACGATGGCCAAATCGAGGTGCTGCAGCGCGGCGGTATCGGTAAACGCGGCCTCGGGCAGCGAGGTGGGCACGGCTGCGGGGTTCGTGGAATACACGGACCGCTCCGCAAGATCCGGCCAGCGGGCGGAGAGTAGTGGGGCTAGCTCCTCTACACTCCGCAGCACGGCCAGTTCGCCGCCGCAGGCCTTCAGCCGGAACTCGAAAGACTCCAGCAAGTCGGCCGCCGGGGCGTCGGGCGTGTACATAGCAGGCGCTTCGACGCCTCCGGGCGCGGCCTCGCGCAGCGCCTTCAGTATGGTATCGCGGCTGCTCACGGGCGGCCTCCGTCCAGATAGGAGCGCTTCGGCGGCACCGGCAGTTCGCGACGCTTGCCCCACGCGTTCCAGGGGCCGTAGACCAGCGCGCGCGGCGTGATCCGCAGCGAGAGGCGCATCATCCGCCCGCCCAGCTTGAACAGCCACGGGCGCGTGGCGACAAAGGTAAACACGTGCGCGCCGAGCTGCTTGGACAGCGGCACGCGCCCCTCCTTCGCCAGTTCTTCGCGCCAGTACAGCAGCTGCTTGTGCAGGTCGATCTTTACGGGGCACACCTCGGTGCAGGAGCCGCAGAGCGAGCTGGCGAAGGGCAGCGTCTCGGTCTGCTCGAAGGCGACGTTCGGCGCGAGCACCGACCCGATCGGCCCCGGAATGACGTGGTTGTACGAGTGGCCGCCGCTGCGCCGGAATACCGGGCAGGTGTTCATGCACGCGCCGCAGCGGATGCACTTGAGCGCATTGCGGAACCGGTCGCGCGCGAGGAGCGCCGAACGGCCGTTGTCGAGCAGCACGATGTGCAGTTCGCTGCCCGGCGCCGGCCCCGTCACGTGCGAGGTATAGGCCGTGATGGCCTGGCCCGTGCCCGAGCGCGCCAGCAGCCGCGTGAACACGGCCAAATCCTCGAAGCGTGGCACGAGTTTTTCCAGCCCCATGCAGGCGATGTGCAGCTTCGGCACCGTCATGCCGAGATCGGCGTTCGCCTCGTTCGTGCAGACCACCAGCGTGCCGGTCTCGGCGACCGCGAAGTTCACGCCGGTGATGCCCGCTTGCGCATGCAGGTAGCGCGCGCGCAAATCCTGCCGGGCGGCCTCGGTCAGCTCCTCGGCCGAGTCATTGCCCGGGGCCGTCCCCAGGTTCTTCTCGAATATCCTGCCGATCTGCTGCTTGTTCAAATGGATCGCCGGCAGCACGATGTGGCTCGGGTGCTCCTGGTTCAATTGCACCACGCGCTCGCCCAGGTCCGTATCGACCACCTCGATGCCCTGCGCTTCCAAATACGGGTTCAGCGCGCATTCCTCGGTCAGCATGCTTTTGCTTTTCGCCACCGAGGTCACGCCGTGCTGCTTCAAGAGCCCGTGCACCAGCACCCGGAATTCTTCCGGGTCCTTCGCCCAGTGTACCGTCGCGCCCGCAGCCCGCGCGGCGCGCTCGAATTGCTCCAGGTAATCGGGCAAATGCGCCAGCGTGTGCTGCTTGATGCGCGTGGCCTGCTCGCGCAGGCGCTCCCAGTCCGGCACCGAAGCGGCAGCCTTGTCGCGCCGGTCGCGCACGTTCCACAGTGCGGCGTCGTGCCAGGCGGCATGTGCGCCATCGTCCAGAAAGCGCGCGGCAGCCGGCGGGTGCGCCTCCGTGCGCGCGCTCATACGCGGTCTCCCGCCAGAATCTGCGCCACATGCGCCACGCGCACGGCCCGGTGTTCGCGCCGGATGATCCCCTCGAGGTGCATCAGGCAGCTCATGTCGCCGCTCGCGATGATCTCCGCGTGCGCGCGCTCGTGGCAGGCCACGCGGTCGCGCCCCATGCCCACGCTCACCGCTTCCTCCGACACCGCGAACAGTCCGCCGAAGCCGCAGCATTCGTCCGGCCGGTCGAGATTGACGAGTTCGATGTCGCGCACCAGGCTCAGCAGCGCGCGCGTCTTGTCCGTAGCGCAGCCGAAAGATTCGCTCGGCTGGGCCAGCCGCAGTTCGCGCAGGCCGTGGCAGCCCTGGTGAATGCCCACCCGGTGCGGAAAAGACACGTCCATTTCCCGCACGCCGACCACATCGTGGAGAAACTCGCAGAACTCGAATACACGGGGGATCTTGGCGTCGTCCAGCCACAGGTCGCGGTAGTGCTCGCGCACCATCGCTGTACAGGAACCCGAAGGGCAGACCACATACTCGAAATCCGCGAAGACCTTGCAGCAGTGTTTCGCCACCGGCAGCGTTTCCTTCGCGAAGCCCGAGTTCAGCATGGGCTGACCGCAGCAGGTCTGCTGCTTCGGCACCACCACCTCGCAGCCGTGGCGCTCGAGCACCCTCCGCGCGGCGTCGGCCACGGCCGGATAGAACTGGTCCACATAGCACGGCACCATGAGGGCGGCGCGCAGCGATTGGGTGGTCGGGGCAGCAGAAGTCATGGCGCGCATTTTAGCCTGTGTCGAAAGGTTTGTGCGAACTGCGCCGCCGCGATCGCCTTTCGCTGGCGTTGGAAACCGCGACAGGAGTAGACTTCAACTCCCCTCTTTACCGATTGGATTCCGCCATGAGCCCCAAACGCATCGCCCGAAGTGTGTCCAGCGCCCTCCTAGAGCCGGCGTACCTGGGCACTGCGCTCCGACAGACCTTCCGCGAAGGCTACGGCCGCGCCGATCTGCTCGCCGATCTTTCGGCGGGCGCGGTGGTCGGCATCATCGCCATTCCGCTGTCCATGGCGCTCGCCATCGCCACGGGCGTGCCGCCGCAGATGGGCCTCTACACGGCCATCGTCGCGGGCGCGCTCACGGCCCTGCTCGGCGGTTCGCGCGTCCAGGTCACCGGGCCGACTGCCGCCTTTATCGTCATCCTTGCGCCCGTCGTGCACCAGTTCGGCGTCGGCGGACTTATGCTGGCCACCGGCATGGCGGGCGTCATGCTCTTCGCGCTCGGCTTCGCGCGCATGGGGCGGCTCATTCAATTCGTGCCCTATCCCGTCACTGCCGGCTTCACCGCGGGTAT
Source organism: Candidatus Hydrogenedens sp. (assembly GCA_016125095.1). GTDB lineage: Bacteria > Hydrogenedentota > Hydrogenedentia > Hydrogenedentales > JAEUWI01 > WGMK01. Next base: position 363,689 of record WGMK01000010.1, read on the forward strand.
CGGCATTGTTATCGGCACACTGCAGGTGAAGGATTTTCTCGGCCTGCATATCGAGGCGATGCCCGAGGAATTCCTCGAAAAGGCGCTGGCGATCGCCGAGGCCTTGCCCACGGCGTACCTGCCCGATTGCCTTGCAGGCGCCGCGACGCTGGCGCTGCTGCTGCTCGTGCCGCGGGTACTGCCGAAATTCCCGGCGCCGCTGGTGGTGCTGCCCGTCGTGGCGGGCGCGGCCTATGCCGCTGCACTGGCGTGGCCCGATGCCGCTGCGGTCACCATCAACGACCGCTTCTCCTACACCCTCGGCGGCGAGACCCTCGCGGGCATTCCGCGCCTGCTGCCGCCGTTCATGGCCCCCTGGAACCAGCCTGGACCCGATGGTGCGCCGTTGACGCTATCGCTGGGCCTCATCAAAATCCTGCTCGGGCCCGCCTTCGCCATCGCGATCCTCGCCGCCATCGAGTCGCTGTTGTCCGCCGTCATCGCCGATGGCCTCACGGGGAAAAAGCACGACCCCGATTCCGAACTCATGGGCCTTGGGCTGGGCAGCATCGCGGGCACGTTCTTCGGCGGCATCGCGGCCACCGGGGCCATTGCGCGCACGGCCGCCAACGTGCGCTTCGGCGCACGGTCGCCCATCGCCTCCATCACGCACGCTCTCGTCATCCTCATCGCCATCGTGGCGGCCGCGCCGCTGCTGGGCTACCTGCCCATGGCCTCGCTGGCCGCACTGCTTATGCTTGTCGCGTGGAATATGTCCGAGGCGCGCCACGTGCTCTACGTGCTGCGCATCGCTCCCAAGAGCGATGCCTTCGTCCTGCTCACCTGCATCACGCTCACCGTCGTCTTCGATATGGTGGTCGCGGTCAGCGGCGGGCTGGTGCTGGCGTCAGTGCTGTTCATTCGCCGCATGGCCGAGGTATCAAGCGTTACGCTCGTGGATACCAGCGCGGGGGAGACAATGCATGGTCTGCGGCCCGGGGTGGTGGTTTACGAAATCGCGGGACCGCTCTTTTTCGGCGCGGCGGAAAAGGCCATGTCCTCCCTGCACGAAGTCGGCACCGAAGTCCGCACAGTCATCTTCGATTTCCGGAAGATACCCGCCATGGACGTGACCGGACTCATCAACCTGCAGTCGGCCATCCGCCGCCTGCGCAGTGAGCAGATCGACATTGTCCTCGCGGGCGTGCACGGCCAGCCCCAGCGCGTCCTGGCCAAGGCAGGCACGGACGACAACGTCATCGTCGAGTCCGACTTCGAGGCCGCCCTCGCGCCGTATCGGGCATTTGAAAGTAGCCGGTAGGGCGAGCGTACCCGCGAGCCATCTTGATGCGAAGACTTTGCTACAGCGCCAAAATGGCTCGCGGGTACGCTCCCCCTACCGTTCCAATCAGATCCCCCCGCCGGTGTCTTTGGTCTTCGCGGCGGCGCGCCGGTGCGCCAGCAAATACAGGATCGGCAGCACGAACAAGGTGAGGATGGTGTCCGTCACCACGCCGCCCACGACGACCGTCGCGAGTGGGCGCTGCACTTCCGCGCCGACGCCCGTCGACAGCGCCATTGGAATGAAGCCGGCCGCGTCGGTGATAGCGGTAGCGAGCACCGGCCGCAGCCGCTGCTTGCCGGCCTCGACGATCGCCTCGCCCAGTCCTTGGCCCTCGTTCCGATAGGCGCGGATGGCTGCGACGAGCACCTGCCCGTTGAGCACGGCGATGCCACTGAGCGCGATGAAGCCGACCGCCGCGCTCACGCTGAACGGAATGCCGCGCGCGTACAGCGCCAGCACGCCGCCGATGGCCGCGAAGGGCACGCCGCTGTAGATGATGAGCACATCGCGCAGGCTGCCCAGACTGAAGAACAGCAGCATGAACACGAGCAGCAGCGTGAGCGGCACGATGATGGCGAGCCGCTGCTGGGCGCGCTCGAGGTTCTCGAACTGGCCGCCCCAGTCGATCACGTAGCCCTCGGGGAGGTCCACCTGCGCTTCAATCTGCTGGCGTGCCTCGTCCACGAAGGATGCCACGTCCCGGCCGCGCACATTGGTCTGCACGCGTATCAGGCGCCGGCTCCACTCGCGGTTGATGGTCGACGGACTCTCCGTCACGCGCAGGTCGGCCAGCTGGTTCAGTTCGAAAAGGCCGCCCGATTCCGTGGCGACGCGCGCCTTGGAGAGCGCGTCGAGATCCTCGCGGTAGCGGTCCGGCAGGCGTAGCACCAGCGGGAATACCCGCTGGCCCTCATAAATCGCGCCGACCTCGGTGCCGCCGAGCGCGGCGACAAAGTCGAGCACGTCCCCCGTGGGGATGCCGTAGCGCGCGGTGCGGGCCTCGTCCACGTCCACCTGCAGGGTCGGCTGCCCGGTAATCTGGTCCACGGAGATATCCGCCGCGCCTTCGATGCCGCCGAGCACGGTTTGCACTTCGTCGGCGATGCGCACGAGTTCGTCGAAATCGTCGCCGAAGATCTTGATGCCGAGGTCCGACCGGATGCCCGCCGCCATCTCGTTCATGCGCAACTCGATGGGCTGCGAGTACGACATGTTCACGCCGGGCAGATCCGCCAGCGAGGCCTGGATCTTGGCCACCAGTTCATCTTGGCTCGAGGCCTTGGTCCATTCCTCGCGCGGCTTCAGGGTCATGAACATATCGGTCAGCTCGATGCCCATCGGGTCCGTGGCGACCTCCGCCACCCCGATACGGCTCCAGACGTATTTAATCTCGTCGGGAAAGTTATCGAGTATCAGCTGCTCGATGCGCGTGTTGTACTCGGTCGATGCTGGAATGGCGACGCCCGCGAGCCGCACGATGTTGGCCACGGCCGCGCCTTCGCTAAGCCGGGGCGTGAATTCGCCGCCCAGCCGCGAAGCGTACACCCCGGCCACAATCGCCAGCGCCGCTGTGCAGACGAGGATGGGCCCCCGAGCGACCAGCGCGCCTCGAAGGAGTGCCCCGTAGCCTGCGGTCATCCAGTGGCCCAGACCCTTGCGCTCCGGTCTCAGGTTCCACGGCAGTGCGTAGTACGAGAGCACGGGGGAGAGGCACAGCGCCACAGCGAGCGCGCCGCCCAGCGCCAACATGAAGGTGAACGCCATCGGCCGGAACATCTTGCCTTCGACGCCCTCGAGCGCGAGAATCGGCAGAAATACGATGGCGATGATGCCCATGCCGAAGCCGATCGGCCGCGCCACTTCCTTGCTCGAATGCACGATGCACGCGATGCGCTCGGCCGCGGTCAGCTTGCGCCCTTCGCGTTCCTGCGATTCGCGCAGGCGGCGCAGGTTCGCCTCGGTCATCACCACGCTGCCGTCCACCAGGATGCCGAAGTCGATCGCGCCCAGGCTCAGCAGGCTCGCCGCGATGGACAGCTCGAACATGCCCAGCGCCGCGAACAGCATCGCCATCGGCACCGTCACCGCCACCAGCAGCCCCGCCCGGAAATTGCCCAGCAGCACGAACAGCACCACGACGACCAGCAGCGCGCCCATCGCGAGGTTGTGCTCGACCGTGCCGATCACTTCCGATACCAGTTCCGTGCGGTCGTAGACCACGGTGACGTTAATGTCGTCGGGCAGCGCCTTGGCTGCAGCCTGCAGGCGATCACGCAGCGCCGCCGTCACCTCGTTGCTGTTCTCGCCCAGCAGCATGAAGCCGAGACCCATTAGCGCCTCGCCCTGTCCCTGAAACGTCACCGCGCCCTGCCGGATCTCATGGTCGAGCCGCACTTCCGCCACGTCCCGCACGCGCACCGGGGAGCCCTCGTGCGCATCGATGACGATGCCGCCGATCTCCTCGATGCTCGATACGCGCCCGAGGCCGTGTACCAGCAGGGCCTCGCCGCTGCGGGTCAGCTGGCCGCCGCCCACATTCTGGTTGTTGCGCCGCAGCGCTTCTTCCACCTGCGCCAGCGTCAGGCCGTATTTGATGAGCGCATCGGGATCCGTGATGACGTGGTACTGCTTCTTGAAGCCGCCCCAGCTGTTTACTTCGGCCACGCCCGGCACCTTCAGCAGCTCCGGCTTAATGACCCAGTCGTGCGGTTCGCGGATTTCCGTGAGCGTGCGGTCGGGGTTGTCGGAGCGCAGCACATAGTGCAGCACTTCGCCGAGTCCGGTGGAAATGGGGCCGAGCTGCGGACGCCCGATACCCTCAGGCAGCTCGACAGTATTGAGCCGCTCGGTCACGAATTGCCGGGCGTTGTAGATGTCGGTGCCGTCTTCGAACACCGCCACCACTTGCGAGAAACCGAACTTGGAGACCGAGCGGGATTCCTCCAACCCGGGCAGCCCCGATATCGCCAGCTCGATCGGCAGCGTGATCTGCTGCTCGATTTCGAGTCCGTTCAAAGCCGGGGCGGTCGTGTTGATTTGCACCTGCACGGGCGAGGTGTCGGGAAACGCGTCGATCGGCAGCTGCGTCAGCCGCCACGCGCCGACGGCGCAGACGATCGCGAAGCCCGCCACCACGAGCAGGCGGTTGTGCAGCGAATAGGTAACGATTCTCTCAAGCATGCTGCACCCCGCTTAATGGTCGGCGCAGCCCGCGCCGAGGCGGGCCTTGAGAAATTCGCCCTTGAGGATGTGGCTTCCCTGCAACGCGACGGTCTCGTCGGGCGACAGGCCGGCCGCCACGTACACGCGGCCGTCTTCCTTGTCGCCGAGCCGCACCAGGCGGGCGTCGTAGAGATCCTCGTCGAGCTTCACGAAAACCATTGGGCGGCCGTCCACATCCTGCACGGCGGACGCGGGCAGCGATACCCCGGCGGTCTCCGTGCCCGCGAGCGTGGCTTCGCCGAACAGGCCGTCGCGGAGTTGTCCTTGCGGATTGTCCAGCACGGCGCGCGCCTCGACGGTGCGGGTCTGCGGATCCACACGATAGGCCAGCCAGGTCAGGGTGCCCGGGAAAACGAGATCGGGGTAAGCCTCGAAGCGCGCCTGCACCGGCGCGCCCACGGCCACCTGCCCCAGCTGCGCTTCCGGAATCGCGAGCTTCATCCACATCTGCGACAGGTCCGCCACGCGGAACAGCACGGTGCCCGTCTCGACGTTGTTGCCGATTACGGCCTGCCGGTCCACCACGGTACCGGCGAAGGGCGCGCGGATGGGGAGCAAGGGGCCAGCCTCGCGGCTGCGGGTCACGGCCTCGGCCTCCTCGGCGCTCAGGCCGAGATTCATCAGGTGCTGCCGTGCATGGTCCACTTCCGTCGCGGCGGCCTGCGCCTCGGCGCGTGCACGTTCCAGGTCCTGCCGCGCCGAAATCTCCCGGGCGTGCATGTCCTGTTCGCGGGCGAGCACCTGCCGCGCCAGGTCGGCGTCGGCCAGCGCCTTTACGTACGCGCTCTTGGCCTCCGCCACGGCGTGCGAGCTGACCGTCGCGAGCAGCTGTCCGGCCTTCACCTGATCGCCCACGTCGGCTGCCACTTCGGTGATGATGCCCTGGCCGAGCGGCGTCACCACGGCCAGATGATTACCGTCGAAGGTGACTTCGCCCAGTAGATGCTGCACGCGCCGCCCCGTACGGCTCTCAGGCTTGCCCACTTGCACGCCCGCCTTGGTCAGCGATTCCGCCGAGCCAAATCGCACTTTCATGCCATCGCCCACCGCGCGCTCGCCGATGCTGGCGGAGCTGCAGATGCCGCATTCGGCTTCCGGCAAATCGTGCTCGCCGCACCAGGCCACGCCATCGCGCATGGAATGTCCGTGCCCGTCGTCGTCGCCGTGGTCGTGCCCTTCGTGGTCGGAATGATCGTGAGCATCGTCCTCAGCATGGGCGTCAGCATCGTCGTGTCCATGGTCTGCGTCGTGATCATGATCGTGGTCATGGCCGGACTCTTCGTGTCCGTGTTCGTCTTGATCCTGTGCGAAGACCTCCGCCGTGCAGCCCGCATACAGCGAGGCCGCGAGGCACAAGGAAAGCCATCCAGCGAACCAGATCCAGTTATTTGTCGTCATGTCTATTCCTCCGCGGCGGCGCTTGCGCCGTCCAGGGGTTGGGCCGCATCGGGTACTGCTACCGGCAGGGCCAGGCCCGCGGTGCGTTCGATACCGGCGATGGCGCGGTGGTAGGCAATCCGCGCATCCGTCAGGTCCAGGCGCGCATTCGTCAGCGCGCGGTCCGCCTCGAGCACCGCGAGCAGGTCGAACTTGCCCAGTTCGTAGCCCTCGCGCGTCAGGCGGCTGGTGGTTTCGAGTTCGGGTACGACCCGCGCGGCCAGCGCCTCGGCGCGTTCGTATGCCGCTGCGGCCGCTGCGTGCCATTCGGTCAGCGCGGTTTCCATGGCCGCGTCTGCTGCGCGCTGCTGATGCTCTGCCTGCCGCGCCCGCAGTTCCGCCGCGCGGATGGAGCCCTGGTTGCGGTTGAACAACGGCAGCGGAATCGAGCCTTCCAGCACCAGCGAGTGGCGTAATGTGTCGTCCGGCTCCTCGTTGGCGCGGCTGTAATTGAAGCCGCTCGTGCCCAGCGACCAGCCGCGTGTCGTTGCGCCGTCCAGCGCCGAGGCGCGGTAGCCGAGGCCCACGGTCAGGTCGGGCACGGCATTGCGTTCTTCCAGGGTCACGAGGGCCTCGCGCCGGGCAAGTTCGGCATCCCAGCGTTTCAGCAGGGGATGCTCCGCGCGGGATGCGAACAGCGCGTCGAGTGCAGGCAATTCCGGCATGGGGTCGAGGCTGCCTTCGACGCTCTCGAAGCGCGGGTTCGTGGAACCCCACAGCGCCGCCATCCGTAGCCGTGCCCGGTCCAGGGTCGCCCGCGCGCCGGCTTCCTCGATACGTACGCGCTCCAGTTCAGCGCGAGCACGCCGCTCGTCCAGCGGCGACACATGCCCCGCTTCCACCTGGCCACCGACCGCCGCATCGAGTTTTTCGGCCAGCGCGACCAACGCCGCGCGTTGCGCGACGTGCTCGCGGGCCGCCAAGACCTCGGTAAAGGCCGCCACGGTATCGCCGGCGATTGCATAGCGCGCCGCCTCGTAGTCCCACGCGGCGACAGACTCGGCGAGTTTCGCGGCGTTGACCCTGGCGGCACGCTTGCCGCCCAGTTCGAACACTTGCGAAAGCCGCAAGGTCGTATCGAGCTCGTCCACGCCGCCGCCGGTTCGGGTCTGTTCCCGGGAGGTGCCCGCCTCGAGCCCGTCCGGCGCTAAGCCGATCGTGCGTGCGCGGATCGTGCTGCCGGTACCGCCATCGAGAAAGAGATTCTCGACCTCGACACCCAGCTCCGGATTCGGACGCAGGCCGGCTTGCAGGGTTTCGGCCTCGGCGATGGGGGATTCCCACGCAAGCGCCGCGAGTTCAGGGTTATGCGCCAGCACGATTTCCAGCGCGGTTTCTAGTGTCAGGGTGCCCTCAGGTTCCGTAAACGGGGGAGTGGCTTCCTGTGCCATAGCCGCCGAGGCGGCCAGTAAGAGCGGTAGGCACCGCAATAACATCGGATTCGTCTCCAAGTTGCGCGCAGAAACGCACGCGGCTTCCAGTTCGTGCAATCGAATGGGAGGGAGCGATCAGATGAGGAGGCAGGCCGTCCGTTGAAAGAAGGGTTGCGGTGGCAGGGTATGCCGGGCCACGGGCACCAGTCCGGGCGCGGACGGTGCAAGCGGAAGCTCCAGCATGGTTACCGCGGCCGCAGGCACCTGAGGCGCCGGCGCGCTGTACGGTGCGGCGGCAGGCAGGGCTTCGGCGAAATCGCCGCCGATGGGCAGCGGGATATCGGTGCAGGGCTCAGGCTCCACGGGGGCGGGAGTCTCGTCGCAGCAGGTCGAGGGCAAGCACTCGCGCTCCAGTGCCACATGCCCATCGCCTCCCAGGCACAACACCATGCCGTCTGCACCCGCGGGCAATACCGCGAGTACAGCGAGTAGCAAGGTGAGGGTGCGTTGAATCATGCGTGTACCAGATACCGGAGACGAAACTACGCGCGCAGGATAGCGCCCCGCCGACTCCGGATCAACCGGGTCAGCGCCAGCGCCGCCAGCACCGTGGCCGCGGCGGCACCAAGCCATGCGCCCAGCGGCAGCGCCTGCGTCGGCGCATTCCCGGCAAACACGCCCTCGTTCCGGAATGTTCCCCCGTTCTCGAACACGCCGTGATTCTCGATTTGCCCCGTGTTATGCAGCGTGCCCCGGCATTCCAGGGTGCCCACATTGTCCAGCATGGCGCCATTCTGGAACTCGCCCAAAGGCCCAACCGCCAAGCGGCCGTGATTGATGAGGTTTATCCGCGCAGTGGTCTTGTCGGGATCGCGTATCGCGATGCGACCGTCCGTGCGCAGGATCCCCGTCGTGCCCACGGTTACCTCGCAGCCCTCGAAATCGCAGGAGGCATCCGTGTCGATAGCGAGCAGCCCTTCAAGGACGACCGTGGTGTTGGTCGCGATGAGGTGCCCCAGAACGGAAAGCACGCCGTCAATGCGGAGGGGGGTATTCACCGTAACGAAGTCGCCCGAGAGTACCGTTACCTCGTCTCCGGGCGCAGGCACAGTTTGCCCGGCCCAAGTCGAATCGGATTCCCAGGGCCCCCCGCCCGTACCATTCGTTACCAAGGATGCTGCATTCGCCGAACTGGACACGAGGCCCAGCACGGCACACATGATTGCCCAACCACGAGCCATGCCGTACTCCAAAACCCCAAGCCGCCATTCTGGGCATATCCTGCCCCGCGGTTCAAGTCGATGCCGGCCGCGCTACCAGGCGCCGACTTTCCCCAGCAGCCAGTTGCTCAATTCCGCACGGCGCACGTCGGGGTTCGCAAGCCCCGCGTCATTCAGGGGATCATTCGCGGTCACGCGCCCTGCAGCACGCCGCGCATCAAACGAACTGTAGCGCTCCATCTCCGCATGCACCTCGTCGACATCGCGGAACAGTCCCTCCGCCAAGAGCGCATTCGTTAGCCGGTCCAGCACCCGCGCCATGGTGGCATGGTCGAACTCCGGATGGTATTGCACCGCCCAGAGCGAAGCATCGCCGTCGTCGTAGGCGAAGGACTGCACGGCGCACATGTCGTTGCACGACAACACGACCGCGCCCCGGGGCAATTCCGCCACCTCGTCCACATGCACGGCAAAGGCCGAGAACTTGCGCGGCTTTCCGGCATACATGGGGTGCGCGTGCCCCGCGTCCGTCAGGGTAATTCCGGTTGCGATGCCGATTTCGCGGCCCTTGGGATTGGCGCGCACCTTGCCGCCGAGGATCGTCGCGAAAACCTGTAGCGCCCAACAGCTGCCGAAGGCCGGCACGCCGGCCTGCATCACCCGTTCGGCCAGCCTGAGTTGCTCCGTCACCGCGCCATGCGCGTCATACACATTCAGCGCCGACCCCGTCCAGATTGCGCCGTCGAAATCAGTCAGGGCCAGTCCGTCGGGCAGGCAATCAGCGCCCTCGTCGGCCGGGCGCACGATGGTGCAGGCCGTGCCAGGCGCGATTTCGTCCACCAGCGCCGCGTACCACTCGCCGTAGGGCGTGCCGCCGACCGCCGCGATTTTGCCGCTCACCTCCCGCGTGTTGCCCTCGACAATCAGCACCCGCCGCCGCATTTGTTCCATGGGTCTGCGCGGCTCCGCTCAGATGATTTCGAAGTACCGCTGGAGTTCCCAGTCGGTAATCGCCTTGCGGAATTCGCGCTCTTCCCACTCGCGCGATTGCGCGTAGTGCTCCACAAAATCCGTGCCGAAGATGGTGTGCGCTTCTTCTGATTTCCGCAGCCGTCCCGCCGCCTCGTACAGCGTTGCAGGAAGCGACAGCCGCTTGGCGTGCTTGCCCTCGTAGGCATTGCCGATGACGGGTGGAGTCGGTTCAATCTTATGTTCGATGCCCCACAGCCCCGAGCCCACAGCCGCCGCCATGGTGATGTAGGGATTCGCGTCGGCTGCGGCAATGCGGTATTCCACGCGCTGGCTCGAGGGCCCGCCGGGTATCGCGCGCAAGGCGCAGGTGCGGTTCTCGATGCCCCAAGTCGCCGCCGTCGGCGCCCAGAAACCAGGGATCAATCGGCTGTAGCTGTTCACGGTGCAGGCCACCATCGAAAGGAACGACGGCATCAGCGCTTGCTGCCCGCCGATGAACCAGCGCATCTCGTCCGACATGCCGTGTTCGCCCGAGGGATTGTGGAAGACCGGCTTGCCCTTGGACTGAAGCGACAGGTGCAGGTGGCCGGATTGACCCGGCCAGTCCTTCGACCACTTCGCCATGAACGTCGCCATCCATCCCCGGCGCTGCGCGAGCACCTTGGTAAACGTCTTGAAGAGCGCTGCACGGTCGGCGGCCTCCAGTCCCTGCGCATGGCAGATGGCGGCCTCGAGCACGCCCGGACCGGTCTCCGTGTGCAGGCCTTCCAGCGGATAGCCCATGGCCTCGCAGAGATGCAGCAGCTCGTGGTAAAACTCGGCATGCACCGAGTTGCGCAGCATCGAGTACCCGAAAAATCCGGGTGTGATCGGCTTGAGGTTCTTGTAATCCTTTTCGCGTACCGTATCGGGCGATTCCTCGAAGAGGAAGAACTCGTACTCGAAGGCGCCGGTGACCGAATAGCCCATGCCCGCCGCCCGATCGAGCACGCGCCGCAGCACGCCGCGCGGGCAGATGGCCTCGGCCTGCTCGTCGAACTCGCCCAGGAACAGCAGCGTGCCCGGTTCGAAGGGGATCTTTCGGCAGGACTCCGGAATGATGCGGACCGGGGCGTCCGGGTAGGCCGTATGCCAGCCCGTATACTTCGCGCTGTCGTACAGCTGGTCGTGGCTGTCCCAGCCCAGCACCACATCGCAGAAGCCGAAGCCCTTCTCGAGCGAGGAGAGAAACTTGTCGCGCTGCATGTACTTGCCGCGCATGATGCCGTCCACGTCGAATACGCCGACCTTGACGTATCGAATCTCCTGCTCGTTGAGCAGTTGCTTAATCTTCTCGATTCTCATCGTCCCGCCCTTCCCTTGCTTCGGCATCGTCTACGCAGCAGCCACCGGTTCCGGCAGTTCGCCTGCCAGCGCGCATTCGAAAATCGTCTGGTACTGCGCCGGGGTCAGCGCAATCGGATTGCCGCCCGCCGAAGGATCCTCGATGGCGAGGCGTCCCACCTCTTCCGCCTGGTCCCCCGGGATACCGAGCGAGGCCAGCGTATGCGGAATGCCGATCTCTTCGCGCAGCGCCAGCACCCAGGCAATCAGGCCGTCCAGGCTCGCCTTTAGCCCCAGACAATTCGCCAGATAGGCGGCATCGTCCGCGATCGCGTTGCGGTTGGCCGACAGCACATAGGGCATCAGCACGGCGTTCAGCATCCCGTGGTGCGCGTTGTAGAGCCCGCCCAGCGTGTGGGCCAGGGCATGCATGCCGCCGAGCCCGCGCTGAAACGCCGTCGCCCCCGCCTGCGACGCCGCCAGCATGTGCGAACGCGCCTCGATGTTGCCGCCATCTTGCACCGCAGTGGCCAGGTTTTCTTTCACCAGCCGCATGCCTTCCACCGCTATACCGCGTGCGAAGGGATGGTAGAACGGCGCGAAGAAGGCCTCCATGCTATGCGAGAGCGCATCCATGCCCGTGGCGGCGGTAATGCCCGCCGGCAGTCCGGTCGTCAGTTCCGGGTCCGAAAGCGCGATCCGCGGCAGCATCGTCGGGTGGAAAATGATCCGCTTGCGGTGCGCCGTCTCGTCGGTGATGACGCTCGCTCGGCCCACTTCCGAGCCGGTGCCGGAAGTCGTCGGCACGGCCACCACCGGCACCAGGTTCTCCGTGGTCGCGCGCAGCCAGTTGTCGCCGATGTCTTCGAAATCCGCTATCGGGCGGTTCTGTCGCGCCATGAACGCAATCGCCTTGGCCGCGTCCACGCCGCTGCCGCCGCCGAATGCAATGACGCCGTCATATCCGCCCGCCCGGAACGCCGCGGTTCCAGCCTCTACCTGCGTTTCGGTCGGATTGCCGCTTACATCGCTGAAGACTCCACAGTCGAGTCCATCAGCCTTGCACGCGGCGACCGCCGCCTTGGTGATAGCGTGTTCCGCCAGGCCCGAATCCGTAACCAGCAGCGGACGCTGCATGCCCAGTTCGCGGCAGCAGGCCGCCAGTTCACTGATACGGCCCGCCCCGAAGCGGACGGTCGTCGGGTAATTCCAGTTGCCGCGCAGGTTCACGCGCTTACTCCTTGTGTTACTTGGTGGAAACGCGGAAGTGAAAGGACTTCGGACGCGTCAGTTGTTCAAAACCCAGACGACTCAACGTGCAGCCGCGTCCCGTATTCTTCACCCCGGTCCACGCGAGGTCGGGGTCCAGATAATCGCATCGGTTCAGAAATACCGTGCCCGTGGCAATGCGGTCGCCCAGCGCCAGCGCGGCGTCCACGTCCTCGCTCCAGATGCTCGCCGTCAGGCCGAGGTCGCTGTCGTTCATCAGCGCGACGGCCTCCTCGTCGGACTGCACCTTCATGATGCCGGCCACCGGGCCGAAGGTCTCCTCGTTCATCACGCGCATCGAGTGGTCCACATCCACCAGCAGCTGCGGTGCCAGGTAGGGCGTGCCCTCCCGGTTTTCCGCGAAGCCCGCCGGATCCACCAGCGCCTTGGCGCCGGCCGCCACGGCCTCGGCCACCTGCCCGCGCACGAAATCCGCGGCGGAAGTCCGCACGCAGGGCCCCAGCGTCGTGGCCTCGTCCAGGGGGCTGCCCAGCACGTATTGCTTCGTCAGCTCGACCGCGCCCTCGACGAACGCGTCGTAGACGTCGGCATGCACGTAAATCCGCTCGACGCCGCAGCAGCTCTGACCGGAATTGAAGAAGGCGCCATCCACGACATTTTCGATGGCATGCGCGAGGTTGGCGTCGTGGCGCACATAGGCCGGGTCTTTACCGCCGAGTTCGAGGCCCACTGGAATGAACCGGCCCGCAGCCGCTTCTTCAATCTGCGCGCCGCCGGGCACCGAACCCGTAAACGCGACGCCCCCGATGGCGGGCTCCTTGATGAGCTTCGCCGTTTGCGCGCGGCTCAGGTGTAAAAACTGAAATAAGCCCTCGGGCAGTCCTGCCGCCCGGCCGGCTTCCACAAACCGCTCGGCGCACAAAGGCGTCTGATGCGAATGCTTGAGCAGCACCGCATTACCCGCCATCAGCGCCGGAATCACGCTATTCACCGAAGTCAGGTAGGGGTAGTTCCACGGGGCCACCGTCAGCAGCACCCCGATGGGCGTGCGCCGGATAAAACGCTGGAATCCCGGTTTCTCGGGCATGCCGAGGTCGGCCAGCGCTTCAGGTGCCAAGGCAATCATCTTGCGGGCGCGCTCTTCAAAGCCCCGGACTTCGCCCAGCCCGTAGCGCACCGGCCGGCCCATCTGCCAGGCCAATTCGTCGCGGTGGGTATCTCCTTGCGCCACAAAGGCATCCACCAAGGCCCCGCACAGGCGCGCCCGTTCGTCAATACTCGCAGAGGCCCACGATCTCGCCGCCGCATCGGCGCGTTCCAGGGCTTGGGTTATCTCGTGGTCGGCGGCTTCCGGGCGCTCGCAGTAGAGCGAGCCATCCACCGGGGAAATGCATTGAATCAACGGCGTTCTCCTGTCGTCGCGTCAGCCGAATTTCGACCGCATAGTCTAGGCTTCTTGCATGGCGCAATCAACCGCGCGACGGACGGCCAAGCATTCAGCAGGCTTGCAGAAATATGCGATTTATGTTGTAATGCCTATGGTGTTTTAGGGTGCCTAGACGGGAGGTCTGAGTGTGGAAGCTGGGAAATCCGCTTCCGAGGAGTCGCGCTTGGACATTTACGAGGGAATTTTTGAATGCGCGCCCGATGCGATGCTGGTCGTCGGCGGCGATGGCATCATCGCCAAGGCAAACCAGACGGCGGAGCGTATGTTCGGCTATGAGCGCGGGGCTCTGGCCGGCGCTTCGGTCGAGTCGCTGATCCCGCGCCGCTTCACCTCGCGCCATGTACAGCACCGCTCGGAATACTTCTCGGAGCCCAGGACGCGTCCCATGGGCGAAGGCCTCGACTTATTCGGCCTGCGGAATGACGGCACCGAGTTTCCCGTCGATATCATGCTGAGCCCCATGAAGACCGAGTCCGGTCCGGTGATACTCTGTGTCGCGCGCGATTGCACGGACCGCAAGCGCGCGGAGTCGCTTATCCTCGAGTCGCTTCGCGAGAAGGAAGTTCTCATCAAGGAAATCCACCACCGGGTGAAGAACAACCTTGCCGTCATGTCCAGCCTGTTCTATCTGCAGTCAACGTATACGCATGACGAGCCGACGATAGAGATTCTTCGCGAAAGCCAGGATCGGGTGCGCTCCATGGCGCTGGTGCACGAGTCACTTTATCAGTCCGGCAACTTCTCCGCCGTAAACTTCGCGGACTACGCGGTGAACCTCAGCGAACAGCTTATCGGCGCCTATACCATGCCTACAGGGCGTATCAAGCTCATCTCCAATGTCGAGTCCGTGCAGCTCAATATGGAATTGGCGGTGCCGTGCGGACTGATTCTCAACGAAATCGTGACGAACGCCCTCAAGCATGCATTTCCGCACGGATACCCCGGCGAAATTCAGTTGAACCTGCGCACGCTGGACACCGGCGATATCGAGTTGTGCGTCATCGACAACGGCGTAGGCATCACCGACATGTTCGATCCCGATGCGTCGCCCACGCTCGGACTTAGGCTGATACGTCTACTCGCCCGCCAAATCGATGGCGATTTCCGGATGTCCGCCAGGCTGCCCGGTACCGAGGTCTGCCTGAAAGTGCCGGCGCTGCATGGATGATTACCAGCATCGAACATAGCATCTTGAGCGTACTGGTCGTGGAGGACGAGGCCCTGATCGCCGAGGAAATCTCCGACCGGCTGCAGCGGCTTGGCTACCTCGTCGCGGGAATCGCCGACAACGCGGAGTCCGCTATTGAAATCGCTTCCCGCGAGCGGCCTGACGTTGTGCTCATGGACATCAGCATCAAGGGCGCTGACGATGGCGTGGAGACAGCGCGCAAAATCTACGCCGAACTCGATATTCCCGTGGTGTTCCTCACGGCCCATTCCGACGAGGTGACTTTCGCGCGCGCGATGTCGGCGGCATCCTTCGGCTACGTGCTCAAGCCCTTCCACGAGCGCGACCTCCTGTCTGCGGTCAAGGTCGCCCTGCATCGCCATCACACCGAACAGTACCTGCGGGACAGCGAACTGACCTATGCAACCATTGCCGCGAACGTTGCCGATGGCATCATCGCGCTAGATGCCGATGCGCGCGTCCGATATCTCAATCCCGCTGCCGAATCCATGCTGCGCATTGAAGGGGCGGATTCGATTGGCCAGCCGCTCGAGTCGGTGCTGCGATATACCACCCTCACGGGCGACGGTATCGACGCGGGCATGGTGTCCGCCGTGCTGACCTCGGGCGAGCCGTCCCAGAACTCGGAATGGGAAGTGCTTCAGGCAGACGGGGGCAAGCTGATAGCGGAGGCCAACGTAACGCCGATCCGGGGAGGCGGAGGGACCGTCAAGGGCGCAGTGATTGCCCTGCGCGATATCACCGAGCGCAGGAGACAGGAGTCGGCCCTGCGCGAAAGCGAAGAACGCTGGCAGTTCGCCCTCGAGGGCGCGGATGACGGCGTGTGGGACTGGGATGCTTCCAGTAATTATGCCTATTTCAGCCCCGGCTGGAAGGCCATGCTCGGCTATGCGGAACATGAGATCCCGGGTACCTACGAGGCGTGGGAGTCGCTCATTCATACCGACGACCGCGAAGGCGTGCTCAAGTCGCTGGACGAGTTGTTGAGCGGAAGGCAACCGAACTACGCCGTCGAGCATCGGCTCCGGTGCCACGACGGCTCGTACAAGTGGGTGCTCGCCCGCGGCAAGGTAGTCGCTCGCGATGCGGAAGGCGCCGCCCTGCGCATCGTCGGCACGCACACCGACCTCAGCGAAATGAAAGAGGCGATGCACACGCTCCAAGAGAGCGAAAGCCGGTTCCGGGCGCTTATCGAGGACCTTGCTGTCGGGGTGGTGTTGCAGGATCCGGACGACCGCGTGACCCTTATTAATCGTGCCGCCAAACAAATCCTCGGCATCGATCTCGATCGCGACCGAAATATCGGGTCGTCGGATCCACGCTGGAACTTGACGCGGGAAGACGGTGCGACGCTGCTGCCGGAGGACGCTCCTTCTGTGATTGCAGCGAAGACGCTGGTTCCTGTGCGGAATCAGGTGCTCGGGGCCTGCAACCTGGAGACAGGAGAACGAAAGTGGCTGCTGGTCACGGCCGCACCGAGACTTTATGAAGATAATTTGCTCAAGCACGTCCTCGTGACGATTGCGGACATTACCGCTCAGAAGCAGACGGAACAGGCGCTGCGCGAAAGCGACGAGCGCGTGCGGGCGTTGAACGAGCGCTTTGTGCTCGCCGCCGATTCCGCGGGTATCGGTGTCTGGGAATACAACGCGCAATCGGGTGCCGTCGTTTGGGACGAGCAAATGCACCGGTTGTTTGGCTTGTCGCGGGAAGATTTCGAGGGTACCTACAAGGCTTGGGTGAGTTGTATTCATCCGGACGATGGCGCAGCGTTCCACTCCGCGATGAAGACGGCCATGGCGGGAAGCGGTTTCCTCGACATCGAATACCGGATCAAGCTGCCCGACAATGTCGAACGCCATTTGCGTGCCTGTGCCCGGGTGCTTCCCGGCAAGGACGGCCAATCCCTGCGGATTGCGGGCGTACATATCGACATGACCCGGCAGCGCCAGCTGGAGCGGCGACTTCTCCAGGGGCAGAAAATGCAGGCCATCGGCCAGCTGGCCGGCGGCGTCGCGCATGACTTCAACAACCTGCTTACCGTAATTTGCGGTTACAGCGACATGATGCTCGGGGAACTCATGGACTCCGCGCATCCGCTGCGCCCCTTCGTGGAGGCCATGCACGAAGCCGGGGAGCGTGCCGCGCGTCTGACCCAGCAATTGCTGCTCTTCGGCCGCAAAGCCGATCAGCGACTGGAAACGTTCAGTCTCAATGATTTGCTTCAGGACATGCACCGCATGCTGCGCAGGCTTATCGAGGAAAGCATTGCGATCGAGGTTGCACCGCAACCCGACTGCAAATCGGTCTTGGCCGATCGCACCCAGCTGGAGCAGGTGATCCTGAACCTGTGCCTGAATGCCCGGGACGCCATGCCCCGGGGCGGCAATTTAGTACTATGCACCCGGGACGCGACACCCGAGGAAGTGGCAGCACCGCGCACACCGGGCGATCACGTGGTACTTCTGGTGAAGGACGATGGCCTGGGCATGTCGCCCGAAGTGAAAGACCGTCTGTTCGAGCCCTTCTTCACCACCAAGGGCGCCGGTCAGGGCACCGGGCTGGGCATGGCCACGGTGTATAGCGTCGTCGAGCAGGCAGGCGGGTTCATCGAAATTGAAAGCGAGCCCGGTGAGGGCACCGAAGTTCGTGTATATCTGCCCGTGGCCGATGCCTGGGTGACTGCGGCGGCGGCGGCCAAGGCGCAAAGGAAAGTAAAAGGCAACGGCGAAACGATTCTGCTCGTGGAGGATGAGGATGAAGTGCGCCGCGTCGGCCGCCTCATTCTTGAACAATCGGGCTTTACAGTGATCGAGGCCGAGAGTGCCATGGAGGCACTGGGCAAATACGATGCCCACGAGGGGCGGGTCGATATGCTCGTGACCGATGTGGTCATGCCGCAAATCAATGGCCGCGAATTGGCCGAGCGTCTGCGCGCCAAGAAGCCCGATCTCATAGTGCTCTTCGTAAGCGGCTACAATGAGGATGCCGTACTACGCCAGGGTATTTCCGACACCACTACGGGCTTCCTTTCCAAGCCCTTCAGCCATCACGAATTCGCACTGCGTGTCTGGGAGGCGCTCCAGAAGCGCTGACCCACCCGTAGTGCCGCCCTTCGGGGCGCCTTGCCCCGGCAATACCCCTTCGTACGTATGTCAACAATCCCGGCTTTCGCTGGCGGGAACCCAGTGAAATCACCATTTTCATATAATGTAGGTATCTATGGGATTGCGATTTTTTCGGGATACCCGTATAATTCCGTCGGGCTTGTAAGGCTTCCGTCTCAATCAGCGAGACCACGGAAGCCGTAGTAACGCGAGCCATCAGATACCCGCAGAATGAGGTCGTATGTCTATCCAAGCAGAGACACTGGAATCGCTGTCGATATTATGTCGGCTACTTTCCAGTCTTCCATCCGCCGCCTATATGACCGGCACGGGCGGGAAAATCAGCTTTTACAACAAGCATTTTGAGACGCTCGCGGGCGGCGCGCCCGCCCAAGACGTGCCCAGCGAGACCTTCTTTGCTCCGTTTCGTTTTGTGGGGCCGGCCGCCACGCCGCTGCCGTTCCGGGATACCTGCCTGAGTCGCGCGGTGCAGGAGCGCCGCGATTTTCATGATCAGGAGGTCACGCTGATCCGTCCCGATGGCGCCCGGCTCGAGTTGCTGATCCAGGTGCTTATGCTCTGGGGCGACACGGAGGAGAACGTCGGCGCGCTCCATATTCTCACGGACATGACGAACCGCAAATTGGCGGTCGATTCTCTCCGGCGGAGCGAGGAACGATTCCGCAGCCTGTTCAATGCGACCGGCGATGCGGTTTTCGTGCATGACCTTGAGGCGCGGATTCTGGACGTAAACGCGGCGGCGTGCAAGAGCCTCGGGTACACCCGCGAAGAACTGCTCGAGATGCACGTGCAGGATATCGAGCAGGCGTTTCCCATCGATAGGCTGGATGAGATCTGGGAACAGGTGCAGCAACTCGGCGGCTTGAAAGTGGATGGCCACCACCGCCGCAAGGACGGCTCGGTATTTCCGGTCGAGATCAACATTGCGCCATTCCCGGGACCTGACGGAATGACCATGTGCGCTGCCGTGCGCGACATCAGCGAACGCAAAGCCTCGGAAGAAGCGATCCGCCGGAGCGAGGAGTTGTTGCGGCTCTACTTCGATCTCGGTCTTATGGGCATGGCGATCTCCTCGCCGGATAAGGGCTGGGTGCAGTTTAACGACCGCTTCTGCGACATGCTCGGCTTCTCGCGCGAGGAAATGGCCGCAATGTCCTGACCGCAAATCACGCATCCCGACGATGTGAGCCTCGACGAGGCACAGTTCGCGCGGGTGATGTCGGGCGAGATTGATGGTTACGCCATCGAGAAGCGCTATCTCACTCGGAGCGGAACCACCATCCCGGTCGAGTTGTTCGTTAAATGCGTACGCCGGGCCGACGGCTCCCCGGACTATTTCGTGGCGATGGTGCAGGACATCAGCGAACGCAAGCGTGCCGAGCTTGAGAAGGCTGAACTTCAAGTTCAGCTGCTGCAGGCGCAGAAGCTTGAGGCGGTGGGCCAATTGGCCGGTGGCGTAGCGCATGTTTTCAACAACCTGCTGCAGGTCATTGAGGGTTACACCGAATTCGCCCAGCAGGACTTGCCCCGGAATCATACCGTGCAGGAAGCCCTCGGCAAGATCGCCGGTGCGGCCTCGCGGGCTGCCACGCTGGTCGACCAGTTGCTCGCTTTCAGCCGCCGCCAGGTGATGCGGCCCGAAAGCCTCGACCTGAATGAAGTCATCAGCGTCCTCTCCGAAGCGATTGGTCGCATCGCGGGCGACAGTATCGCGGTGCAAGTACATTCGGCGGCGCCACTCAATCGCATCATCGCGGACCGGAGTATGATCGAGCAGACCATATTGAACCTCTGCGTCAATGCGCGGGAGGCCATGAGTGATTCGGGGGTCCTGACCATCAAGACCGGAGAAAAGACGCTCGACGAGGAATTCTGCGACGCCAGCCACTGGGCCGTACCCGGGGAATATGTTTCGGTCGAAATCAGCGACACCGGCTGTGGCATGAGTGCCGAACTTCTCGATCACATCTTCGAGCCGTTCTTTACCACGAAGGACAAGAGCGGTGGCGGCGGTTTGGGGCTCGCGACAGCCTACGGCATGGTGCGGCAGTACGCCGGCCTGATTCACGCGGAGAGCACACTGGCCAAGGGCTCGACCTTTACCTGCTACTTCCCCGTATCGCCTTCACGGACCGCATTGGCCGACCGGCCGCAGCACCCCTATCAGCCCTCCGGTGCTGAAGTCATCCTGCTTGCGGAAGATGACGAGGCGGTACGCATGCTTACCGAGCGCATTCTTCGCAATGCGGGGTACCAAGTCATCACGGCGGCCGACGGGCGCGAGGCGGTCGAGATGGTTGCGCAGTCCGGGGTACGGATCGATATGCTGCTGTTCGACGTCGTCATGCCAAACATGGGCGGCCGCGAGGCCAGCGACGCCATTCACAAGACGCATCCGGAAATTCCCGTGCTGTATTACAGCGGTTACAGCGAGAACGCCATACATGCGAACTTCGTGTTGAATGAAGAGACCCGCCTGCTGGAGAAGCCTTTCAAACCGAAGGAGCTCCTCGAGCGAGTGCGGGAAACCCTGGAATCGGCCAGACGCTAGGCTGGGATTAAGCCGTCCATCTTTACGACGAAAGCGTCCGCCAAACGATCAGAAGCAGAAGCCGTCTTCGCTTTCGCCGCACCACCGAATGGTTCCACGATTGAAGAACTGCACCACGCGGAGCAGTTCGGACAATTGGATGACCCAATCCTGCACCTGAAAGTCTGCGGCGTGGGGGGCGCAGCCGTCCTTGGCGCCTGCGCCCGGGGCGTAGGCATCCTCCGAGCCGCTGCTGCAATGCAGTCCGCCCGCGTTGTAGAACTGGATCAACCGCAGCAATTCGGCCAGGTCGATCTTGCCATTGCCATCGAGGTCGGCCGAATGCCGGTGCTGCTGCGGTTCGCCCTCGGCAGCGCTTTCGCCCTCAAGGGTGGTTTCGCCTTCTTCTCCTTCGACGCTACCTTCACCTTCCGCCGGGTGACCTTCGCCCTCGAGCGTGCCGCCGCCGCAGGGGCAGCCGCCGCCGTTGGCCGTGGCGTCCGCATTCAGCGCCCACGGCACGAACTGGGGCAGGGGACTCGCCGCCATCAGGCTGGCGTTGTACTCGCCGAGATTGCACGCCCCATCCAGATCGGCGTCACCATTCCATGCCAGAAACCGTTCAGACGTCCGGTCGAAATCGTTCAGGTCGAGGTCCGGGAGCGAGAACGGTAGCGAGTCCAGCGCATCGACAATGATAGCGATGGTGGCCTCTTCGCCCAGCGTCATGAGGCCCGCGATCGCATTCACGACCGTGGCGCGCGGAAACAGGGTGAACAGCAGCGGCTGCTGGGTGTTTACTGCCGTCGCGAATTCATTGGCCAACGGCAGGTTGGTCTCGTAGGCCGAACGCACGCAGCAGTAGGCATGATAGTCCGGGTCGGCCAGCACGGCGTCCACCAGCCGCGCGTGCAGCGTATCCGGGATGCCGTTCTCGTCGAGGTCGGCCGTGTCGGGGTCCTCGCCCACCAGCGGATTCGCATAGATGGTCCGCATCGCCGCCTCGAAACCGGCGTCGATGCCCTCGGCATACGCGCAATCGCGGTCGCATCCTTCGATTTCGCATGAAGGTTCGCCCTCGCCGCCGCCTTCCGTCGCGCCCTCGCCGTCCACGGCTCCCTCGGGCTTGCCCTCGCCGTCGACCGCGCCTTCAACAGCAGCCTCGCCTTCGCCCTCGGCGTCACCCGGATCGATGCAAAGGCCCGGCCCCGGCTGAAGCAGCGCATCGGTTGCCGCCAGCAGATAGCAGCACCGGCTGCGCAGCCGGAAGCAGGAATACTCGTCGGCGTTGCTCACGCCGTCGTTGTCGGCGTCGCCATTGAAGGCGAGTAACGCCGGCAGCCGCGTGTAGTTGCTGGGATTTACCGCCGTTACCCCGAGGTCGATATCCGTAACCGCCGCCGCCTCCGTGGTCGCCGTCACCGGTATCGCCACGGAGTCGTCATCGCCCAGCAACATGTACGCCGCCAGCACTTCGTGCAGCTGCGGCGATATGGCGTTCACCAGGCCAGTCGGCCCGCCCAGGTCGGCGTACATCCGGGCCTTGTTGTTGTTCCAGCCTTCGCACACCTGCTGCGATGCACCAAGGCCGCCCTGCGTGAGGAAGTAATTAATCAGCGCGAACTCGTCGCTGTCGAGCAGACCGTTGGGGAAGATTTGCTCGTCCTCGATGCTGAATCCGCCGTTGATGTCCGACGAACTGGGGTCGAAGGAATAGCCGCCCAACTGAGACCGGAACTGTTCGAGCGCCCGATCGACCGCCGCCATCTTGCCGTCGAAATCCACGGGACCGCAGGGACCGCTGCCATCCGGGCCGCACTGGTCGAAACAGCGATCCACATTGCCGCCCAGCGGCGTCATGGCCGCCGCCACATAGTCGGCGCGCGTGCCGCCCTTGCCCGCCACATAGTTACGCTCGAAGAGGTTGGTCATCTCATCGCCGTCGGGGTCGCCTCCGCTGGCCAGTTGCTGCCGCCCGCCGGGCGCGGAATCGCGGTAGGGGTAGTAATAGCCGGAAAGCTGCAGCAGCTTGGAGAAGTATTCGGCGTGCGCCTGGCTCACGGTCATCAGCGCAGCGAGCACATGCTGGAATTCCTGGATAAGTTTGAATTGTGCGTCGCCCTGCAGCCGCGACAGGTTGCCGGTGTACTTCTTTCGCGCGCCCAGGTAATGTGCGAAGTCGGGCGCGCAGGTCGCGCCGGCCAGGAGTGCGGCCTCCCAGCAGTCCGCGATGCCGTTGGCGTCCAAGTCTTCCGTCGCCCAGCCGTCGCTGCCGGGAATCGCTGCATAGAGCGCGCTGCCTTCCGCATCAAGGAGGGCCAGAAAGCCCGAGCAGTCCGCCGGCTCTTCGCCATTGTTGTTCTCTTCGCCGTCGCAGCCGCCACCATTGGCGAGCACGTCCGGGTTCATCGCGTTGGCAACGAACGAGACGTAGCCGCCGAGGTCGCGCGGCACCGCATTGAACTCGCTCAGGTTGCACACGCCGTCGTCGTCGGCATCGCCCAGCGCCCCGACATACGGTGCTGCGCTGGTGTCGAACAGCGTCGCATCGACTTCGATCTGTTTGTCTTCATCCAGCAGGGTGTTCAACTCGCTGAAGATGGCGAGCATGGCCGCCACGCCGGCCGGTTCGCCCTGGGTCACCAGCCCCACCAGCGCGCGCTGCACCTTGCCCACGTCGATAACGAGGCCGATGCCTTGCTCGACGGGCAGCCCGTAGTATTGCTGCGAGAGCTTGTCCCAGAGTTCGTCGAGGTAGCCCTTCACCACCACCTCGTTGTTCAGGTACGCGCTACCCACCTCGAGGTAATGCGGATTGTCGGCGCACCAGAGGACTGCGTCGATCAGCAGCGCCTGCGCGTAGTCGACGATGCCGTTCTCATCCAGGTCCGTCGCGTAGGAATCTTCGCACAGCAGGCAGATCGGATCGGTGAGGGGGATGGTGATCGTCTTCGTATAGAGGTACTCGATAGAGCGCGCGAACTCGACGCCCCGCAATATACCCTCGGGGCAGGCGGCCGTCAGCACCGCGTCCACGTAGGCGTCGCGGTTGCCGAAGTTGCTGAGGACCGCGTCGTACTCGGCTTTGTTGTTGTAGGAGTCGCCATCGATGTCGGCGGCGGGGGAGAAGGGCTGGATAAACTGACCCAGCAAGTCGATCGTAAAGGGCTGATAGGGCCGCGTCAGGTAGGCGCTCAGCTTGTTCTTGATCATGCTGTTCACGCTGGGATTCACCAGCAGCAGCGCCGCGAGCACGTTTTCCGAACTGCGCAATTGCGTGGAATACGCGGGTTCGGTCTTCAGCAGGTTGAGCGTTGCCTCGTATTGGCCGCGCAACTGCGGATACAGGGGATGGCTTGGGCGGCACAGCACCTCGGCCAGCGGCGCGATTTCCCAGCTGTCGATCATGCCGTTCCCGTCGAAGTCCTTCAGCTCCCAGAAATCGCCGAACAGCAGATAGAGCGGCTGGCCCTGCCCGTCGATGCCGGGCAAAAGGGGACAGTCGCTGTCGAGATCGCCGCCGCCGCCTTCGCCCGTGCCGATGGTGTACCAAGCGCCTTGGATAAAGTCGTCCGCGCCCAGCCCGCCCAAGGGGTTCCACACGCCATCGTACACCGAGTCGTTGTCGATGAAGTCGATGCTCAGGCTGCCATCGCCGGTGGACACGCTCGTCGTCACCACCCAGTCGCGGCCGCTGCCGCTCACGCTTAGAATCGCCGCGCCGGCCGCTGTGCCCTTTTCGTCGATTGCGAAGTCGCCCGCGTCCACCCCGGTCACGCCCTCGGTGAAGCGGACGTTGAAGGAGACCGTGCTATCGACCGGCGGGTCGGCGCTGCCGAGCGTGATCGATTCGCAGCGCGGCGGCACCGGGTCGCTGAACCAGGGGATGTACGCCTGATAGACCGCGTTCTCCATCAGGTAGATGTAGCCCTGCGGGCTCAGGTGAATGGGGTCCAGTTCGTTGCTGCCGGCCATCGCCTGGCGCGGACTCCACAGCCCGCGGTCGCCGCCGGGAAAATTGGCATAGCCGCCGCCCGGGCCGTCGGGCAGCCACCCGGGATTCGCACCGACGTTCAGGCTCGGAATCCCAAAGCGCGCCATCATCGTGCCGAAGTTGTGCACGTAGCGCACCCGGTCCATTCCAAGCGCCAAGTCCTTCTTCAACCGCTCGAGTTCCACGAAGACATCGTTCACCTGTCGCTGATATCCTGCGATCTGCGCGGCTGTCGTGTAGTCGAACTGAAACAGGTCCGGGTTGAAGATCGGCACATGGATGCCGAAGGCCACGAGCGCGATTGCGGTCGGGTTTTCGATGCTCTTCACATAGGTGACGATGTCGAAGGGATTGAAGGGATTCGTCCAGGTATCGTAGGTGTAGCCTTCGGCGATGTTCAGGTAGTCGTAGCCGTTGATGACGCAACGGATGTTCGGCCGTACGCTCAAGCAGTGCTGGATGACATTGCGGATATGGTCGCGCGTGGCGGCGAGCAGGGCATTCGTATCGCCCTCGCTCATACCGATGGTCCAGTTTATGTTGACGTCGTTGCCGCCGAGGCTGATATGCACCACGTCGATCGTGGGGTAGGCATTCAGCATCGACGTGATTTCGTCCTTGAGCCCCGGCGTGTCCCAGCCCTCGGCCGTGGGGCTGTGCAGCGCGATATCGCCGACTTCCGTGAACTCGCCGCCCACCGCCTGCTTCACGTCGTTGCGCCCGAGCACCGAACGCAGCGCGGGCGGGTCCTGCTCGGCCCAGGGGAAATACGTCCAGCTATCGCCGACGTAGAGAATACGGGGTATCGGAGCCGCGTTCCCCGTTGCAGCGGGCAGCATTGCGCTGAGCACACAGGCCACCACCGCCACGAAGTCACGGATTCGGTTACAGGAAGACTGCATTGAAGCACCCCAAGCGAAAAAAGACAGCCCACGACAGGGCTGTGGCCGGATACCCCCGCGACCGGCTTTTGCCCATATTCGCAGTATATCATGCTTCTTGAAGATTGCCAAGAGGGCGAAGGCGGCGCTTGACATTTTGTTTAGCTGATTATAATATCAGTAATTGTTTCGGGTGGCGCGTGTGCGTAACCAGAATACGGTCTGATAAAACCAACAGAGGAGATAGCGACCATGGCGATGATCGATGGAATCTTGATGGAATTCGATATGGAGTCGGCGACGACGCGGCGCGTGCTCGAGCGCGTTCCGGATGATCGCTGGTCGTACCAGCCGCACGCGAAGTCGATGACCCTGCAGGCCCTGGCCAGCCATATCGCCGACAACCCGGCGTGGGTCGGAAAGACGCTCAATCAGGATCAGTGGGTGATGGGGCCCTACGAGCCCTATACCGCGCAGTCGCAGGACGATTTGCTGAGTACCTTCGACGCGAACGTCGCCACGGCGCGGGAGATCATGGCGGGCACCAGCGACGACACGCTGCTGACGAACTGGCAGCTGGTCGATCCGGCCGGCAAGGTGATGTTTGAGGCCCCCAAGATCGGCGTCTTGCGGGGATTCATTCTGAGCCACACGATCCATCACCGCGGTCAGCTCAGCGTCTATCTGCGCCTCCTCGATGTACCGGTGCCGTCCATCTACGGGCCGTCTGCCGACGAGGGTATCTAGAGCGATAGCAATACTTAGCAGCGTGGCCGAGAGCGTTTTCGGCCGGCAATCCGGGTTGCGCGTGCACAAGCGCGCAACCCGGATTCGTGTTGAAGTCTGCTTTAAGAGAATTTTTTAGAATCGCAACAGCAAGGTGCGGGAGATGGCGGTTATGCACATGAATTCCACAGGGTCCGGAGCGCGGCGCAGTTCAGGCATGCATAGTATCGTCATGCTCATAACTTGTTTAATTACAGTTTGTTATGCGGGGTGTTGCTGAACCGTCGCCTTGGCTTGGGCGGATATGGAACAACCGGAAATCGATTTCTATCCCCACGCGGATTCGGACGGTCTTGACTCTCATAAAAACGTAACCAACGCCCCTCGAACCGTATGAATTCGATCGGATGGGCGCCCCTAAATTATTGCAAATCAAGGCCATGACGCGGAATACTCTGCGCATGAAATTTTTCCTTGACATTCCCCCACAGAATTTATCCAGCGCCACGGCGCACGGTTATAGGAAAATGTTGACAGGAAATCTCCGGCAGGGTTGCGGCATGGATATCGCCGTATGCGGGTAATTGCAGGGAGCGCGCGGGGCACCAAGTTGTTCTCGCCCGAGGGCAATGCCATCCGTCCGACGCTGGATCGCGTCCGCGAGGCCTTGTTCAACATGCTCGGGCCGAGTCTCGAAGATGCCCGCTTCCTGGATCTCTTCGCGGGGACCGGCGCGAACGGCATCGAGGCCCTCAGCCGGGGGGCGGCCGAGTGTGTTTTTGTAGATCTCTCGCGCGACGCGCACCGGATTCAGCGCGAGAACCTGCTCAAGACCCGGCTCGCGGCGGACGCCCAGACCCTGACGCTGGAATTGCCGCGCGATATTGCCCGGATTCCAGGGGATTTCGATCTCATTTTCGCGGATCCGCCCTACGATTACGCACACTATCCAGCGCTGCTCGAAGCCGCCGGCCAGCGGCTCCTGCGGCCGGGGGGAAGCTTTGTCATCGAACACCAGCGCCGGGTAGAACTACCGGATAACGCCGGTGGCCTCGTACGGACCAAGTTCAAGCACTACGGCGACGTGGCCTTGAGCGTGTACGAGCACCCGGAATCCGCCGGATAACTGGCAGCGGACCTCCGTCGCGCGGTACACTTGCGGCCAATTCCCTTTCTTTCCGCACGGAGATTGTATCTTGGAGGCCCTGGTCCGATTCCGTCTGATGGTAGTCCGTTGGTCGCTGGTGCTCGTGGCGCTGGCGGCGGCGGGGTGTTATCTATGGGAAAAAAAAGTGGGGCTCGGCCTGGCGATGGGGGGGCTCGGGGGCGTCTTGGCTTTCTGGATTTTAGCCCGCCGCGTAGAAAAATTTGCGCAGGTTACGCCCGCTCAAGTACACTCCGAGGCCGTGAAGGGGATGGTACTCCGCATGGCGGTGTACGGGGTCGTTCTGTGGCGGGCTTGGTCACTCGATCCCGTCGGGCGGTTGCCCCTCTTCGCGGCCGTGGCAGGCATTCTGATTCCCCGCTTGGTCCTCTATTTTCTGGCACTTACCAATATCGATCTAGGCAAAAAGCACAGTTAAATGGAACATATCGGTAACAGGCTGGTCTGGTATTTCATCCCGTTCACGGATATCGAGATTCCGATGGGCGGGCTCAATGTGCTCACCGTTTTCAATACCCTTGTGGTCATGGCGGTGTTGTTTTTCCTTTGCCGTCTGGGTGTGCGCCGCTTCGCGCTCGAGCCCACGCGCGGCCAGTACATGGTCGAGCTGATCACGGGCGTCTTCGACAACCTGGTCATCGCCTCGCTCGAACTCGAGACCAAGGAAAAGAACCGCAAGTTTTTCTTCCTCATCGCCTCGCTCTTTCTCTTCCTGCTGCTCTCGAACTTCATGAGCTTCCTGCCCACGCACTATTTCGAGGAGCCGACGGCGGACATCAACTGCACGATGGGCCTGGGGCTCATGGGCATGGCCATCGCCACCTATTGCGCCATCAAGGCCAAGGGCGGCATCGGCTACGTCGAGGAGCTGCTGGGACCGCTCTGGCATCAGGAAGACGCCACGGGCGGCGCGGCCATCGCGGGCAAGCTCTCGGCGCTGTTCTTCTTTCCGCTGAACATCATCGGCGAAATCGCCAAAGTCATCTCCATTTCCTTCCGTTTGTTCGGCAATATCACCGGCGGCGGCATCATCATCATCGTGATTTCCCACCTCGTGTGGAACTTCAGCGTGCTGTCCATCGGCATGGACCTGTTCTTCATCTTCTTCGTCGGCACGGTGCAGGCCTTCGTGTTCACCATGCTGACGCTGACCTATATCTCGGTCGCCATCAAGTAGGCGCCGCGGGGGCATCGTGATCGAACTCGAACCACATCAATGGGAAATGCTCGGCCGCTATCTCGGCGCGGGCATCGCGCTGGGCATGGGCGGCCTGGGCGCCGCGCTGGGCATGGGCAATGCCGCCGGCGCCGCGTCGAACGCCATGATGCGCCAGCCCACCCAGCAGGGCGAACTCCGCCGCACCATGCTCATCGGCCAGGCCATCACGGGCGACGCCTCGATCTTCGCCCTTGTGGTCGGCCTGTTCATCCTGTTTTTCCCGGCCGTACAGCCGGAAGAAGTGGGCGGTAACTTTTTCGCCGCCATGACCGGCGCGGGCATCGCGATCGGCTTCGGCGCCTTCGGCAGCGGCTTCGGCTGCGGTTTCGCCGCGGCCAACGCCTGCGCAGGCGTCGCGCGCAATCCCCGCCGCGCGGGCCAGACCACGCAGTCGATGATCATCGGCCAGGCGGTGGCGCAGTCGCCCAGCATCTTCGCGCTTGTGGTTGCGCTCATTCTGATTATCCGCCAGGCCCCCGGCACCGACCTCGCCACGATGGGCGTGTGCATCGGCGCGGGCATCGCGATGGGCGTCAGCGCCATCGGTTCGGGTATGGGCTCGGGCCAGACCGCCGGCGGCGCCGTGCTCGGCCTCAGCCGCTGGCCGCGCTCCTACGGCGTCACGCTGCGTACGATGCTGATCGGCCAGGCCGTCTGCGAAACGCCGGCCATCTTCGGCATGCTCGTGGCCTTCATCATGATGTTTGCCATGCAGGACATCCCCGAGGGCATCCTGGGCTTCGCGCACATGCTGGCGGCGGGCATCGCGGTTGGCTTCGGCGGCATCGGGCCGGGCATCGGCTCGGGGCTTACCTCGGGTCCGGCCTGCGTGATGGCGGCCACGTATCCGCGCCGCGACACGCTCATTCTCCGCACGATGCTGATCGGCCAGGCCGTGGCGCAGTCCACCGCCATCTACGCCCTGATCATCGCGCTGGCGATTCTCTACGTCGTCTAGGCGGCGCGGGCAACACATACGGTAACAAGGCGCCTGGGGCGCAGAAGGATAGGAACATGGACGCGACAACGATGCTGATGATGATGGAAACCGTTGTCACGCAGGTGCCGCAGAAGGCGGCGGCCGCGGGCGTGACCGGTGCGGATCTGGTGAAGGCCGGCGCGCTGATCGGCGCGGGTATCTGCATGGGCTTCGGCGCCATCGGGCCGGGCGTGGGCGAAGGCTACGCCGCGGGCAAGGCCTGCGAATCCGTGGGGCGCGCCCCGCAGGAAGCCGGCCTGCTGACCCGCACCATGCTGATCGGCCAGGCCGTGGCGGAATCGACGGGCATCTACTCGCTCGTTATCGCCCTGCTCATGCTGTTCGTGGTGGGTGGCTGAACCTCCGGTACTGAAATCGCAATCGCAAGGCGGAAGCTGACCCTTGGTCAATCTTAACTTCACCATAATCGTCGAGACAGGACTGTTCCTCGTGTTCCTGTGGCTCATGTACGCGTTCGTGCTGCGACCGCTGCTGAAAGTCATGGATGCGCGCGAGGCGCAGTTGACCGGCGACGAGACGGCGGCGGCGAAGCTGGAGCAGGATTGCGAAGATACCGAGCGGCTGTACCGCGTGTCGCTGGCGGCGATTCACCAGCGCGGCTCGATGCGTGTGGCCGAGGCCAAGCGCGAAGAGCAGGCCCGCCACAACGAGCAGGTGCACGCGCTGAAGGCCGAGGGCGCCGAGCGCATGTCCGTGCTGCTCAAGGAAATGCGCGAGCAGGTGCGCCAGCAGCGCGCCGCTTCGGACGCCGTGGTGGCCGACATCAAGATGGCCCTGTCCGACAAGCTCGGCTCCGGA
Organism: Candidatus Hydrogenedens sp.; assembly: GCA_016125095.1. Classification (GTDB taxonomy): domain Bacteria; phylum Hydrogenedentota; class Hydrogenedentia; order Hydrogenedentales; family JAEUWI01; genus WGMK01. Next base: position 393,867 of record WGMK01000010.1, read on the forward strand.
AAGGGGGTTCAGTAATGTTCCGCATCGCCCCCAAGCCCTTCCTGCTCGGCCTGTTCAGCTTGGCCTTCGTGGGCTGGCTCATCGGCAATAGCATCTGGGGCTTCCCGGGGCTCAGTGCCGAGTACCTCGAGGCCCATAAGCACGAGCACGAGCACTACCTCGAGGTGGTGAAGAGCGACGACTATAAGCGCTATATCCAGCGCCCGCACCTCTTCGACATGTCGAAGGCGCACGATCATCACTTCGAGGCGAGCGTTAAGTTCATCGAAGAATACGAGAAGAACCCCGAGCTGGTGGCGGAAGAGGCGCGCCTCGCGAAGCGCGGCCTGTATTTCGATTTCTTCAACGCCACGCTGGTCGTGGTGCTGTTTATCCGATTCGGTTGGCCGCCGCTCATGCGCTTCCTCGACAGCAGCATCGCCGAGAAGGTGGAGCGCATGCACGCCGCCAAGGCGGCACGCGCCGAGGCGGCCGGACGGCTCGACGGCCTGCAGTCGAAGGTAAAAGAATTGCCCGAGGCGGAGGCGCGCGCGACCGAGGAATCCGAGGCCGCCATCGAGCGCCTGCGCGAAGAAGCCCGGGTGCGTAATGAAGAGCGCCTCGAGGAAGTGCGCCGCGAATTGGCCGACCAGGAAGCGGGTGCCGTGGCCGCAGCGGAGCGCCGCCTGCGCCGCGAGCTTTTCGACAAGGCTGCGCGCGAGTTCGAGGAAGAGCTGCGTAAGAATCCCCCCGAGTACGCCCGAGGCGGGCTGGTGGACGCGTTCGCGGCCGCCCTGGAAGGGAAGCGGCTATGAGAAATTACCTGCTGGCAGAGCGCTATGCGCGCGGGCTATCGGTGAGCCTTCCGGACACCGACGCCATGAAGCTCGCCTGCGAGGGCCTCGAGACGGTTGCCGAACTGTTTGAAACCCATCACGACTTCCGCCGTCTCATCATGAATCCCTCGATTCCGCTGACCAAGCGGCTCGAGGTGGTCTCCGAAATTCTCGACAAGAGCGGCATCGCCGTGGAAGAGGTCAAGCGCCTGTTCCGCGAACTGCTCCGCCGCGGCCGCGTGCCGCTGCTTCCCGACGTGGCGGTGGTGTTCAGCCAGCTGCTCGACGCGCGCCTGAACCAGACCCAGGCGCGGGTGCGTTCGGCGGCGGCGCTCGACGATGCCCAGAAGGCCCGCGTGACGGCCGCGCTCGAGGCCTTTACCGGCAAAGAGATTCATGCCGTGTACTCCGTGGATCCGCGCCTGCTCGGCGGCGTGCGCGCCGAGGTGAGCGGCGTGGTGATCGACGGCACGATACGTTCCCAGATTCGACGTCTCCGCGATGCGATTCTCGCGGATTAAGGAAACCTTGCGATGAAGATTAGCGCGACGGAAATCACCGATATCATCAAACGCCAGATTGCCGACTTCGACTCGTCGATCGACGTGGCCGAGGTGGGCACGGTCATCCAGGCGGGCGACGGTATCGCGCGCGTGTTCGGCCTCGACAACGCCATGGCCGGCGAGCTGCTCAGCTTTCCGCACGGCGTGCGCGGCATGGTACTGAACCTCGAAGAAGACAACGTCGGCGCGGTGCTGTTCGGCGAATACGAGCAGATCGGCGAAGGCGACACCGTGAAGCGCACGGGCCAGATCACCTCGGTGCCTGTGGGCGATGCGATGATCGGCCGCGTCGTGAACGCGCTGGGCGAGCCCATCGACGGACGCGGTCCCATCCACACCACCGAAAACAACCCGGTCGAGCGCCTTGCTCCCGGCATCGTCGACCGCCAGCCGGTGGGCGAGCCCATGCAGACGGGCATCAAGGCCATCGACTCGATGGTGCCGATCGGCCGCGGTCAGCGCGAGTTGATCATCGGCGACCGCCAGACCGGCAAGACGGCGATCGCCATCGACACGATCATCAACCAGAAGGGCAAGGACGTCGTCTGCATCTACGTGGCCGTGGGGCAGAAGCGCTCGACGGTGGCCCGCGTGGTGGAGGAGCTGAAGGAGCACGGCGCGATGGAATACACCATCGTGGTCGCCGCCACGGCTTCCGAAGCCGCCCCCATGCAGTACCTCGCGCCGTATTCCGGCTGCGCCATGGGCGAGTTCTTCCGCGACCGCGGCAAGCATGTGCTCTGCATTTACGACGACCTTTCCAAGCACGCCGTGGCCTACCGCCAGCTGTCGCTGCTGCTGCGCCGTCCGCCCGGCCGCGAAGCCTACCCCGGCGACGTGTTCTACCTGCACTCCCGCCTGCTCGAGCGCGCTGCGAAGCTGAGCGACGCCAAGGGTGCCGGCAGCCTGACCGCGCTGCCCATCATCGAGACCCAGGCGGGCGACGTGTCGGCCTATATCCCAACCAATGTGATTTCGATTACGGACGGCCAGATTTTCCTTGAGACCAACCTGTTCTACTCGGGCGTGCGCCCTGCCATCAACGCGGGCCTTTCGGTGTCGCGCGTGGGCGGCGCGGCCCAGGTAAAGGCGATGAAGAAGGTCTCCGGTTCGCTGCGCCTCGACCTCGCGCAGTTCCGCGAGCTGGAAGCCTTCGCGCAGTTCGGCAGCGACCTCGACAAGGCGACCCAGGCGCAGCTCAACCGCGGCGCCCGCCTGGTGGAAGTGCTCAAGCAGCCGCAATACGAGCCGCTTGCGGTCGAGATGCAGGTGGTCATGATCTTCGCGGCCACCCAGGGTTACCTGGACGAAGTGCCGCTGAAGGAAGTGCGCGGCTACGAGGACGAACTCTACGCGCACCTCGAGGCGCACGGCGGCGAGACGCTGCAGCAGCTGCGCAGCACGCTGGCCATGAGCGACGAGATCGCGGCCGGCCTGAAGGAAATCCTTTCCGCGTTCACCGAGGAATTCAAACTCCGCGCGCAGGCGCAATAGGGATAACGGCGTTTCATGGCGAACCTCCGGGACATCAAGCGGCGCATCAGCAGCGTCAAGAGCACGCAGAAGATTACGCGCGCCATGAAAATGGTCGCGGCGTCGAAGCTGCGCCGTGCCCAGGAGTCCATCGTGCAGGCGCGGCCCTACGCCTACTACATGCGCGACCTGGCGGACAGCCTGGCGGCGCGTGCGGAGGCGAACGCCCACCCGCTGCTGCGGCGCAATGAGCCCTCGAAGATCGCGCTGGTGGTATTCACCTCCGACCGCGGCCTCTGTGGCGGCTTCAATGCCAACATCGTCAACCGCGCCATGAGCTTCATCCGCAAGGAGAACGACGGCCAGCCGGTCGAGATTACGGTCATCGGGCGCAAGGGCGTCGAGGCCCTGTCGCGCCGGCACGAGATGATCGGCCAGAAATACCAGGGCCACAACGACGCCGGCTTTTTGCGGCTCGCGGGCGATGTGGTGGACACGCTCGTGCCGCAGTACGAGGCGCGCGAAATCTCCGCCATATACGGCCTGTACAACGGCTTCAAAAGTGCCGTGCTGCAGGAAGTAACCCTGGAAAAGCTGCTGCCCTTCGAGCCCCTGCTCGACGAGTCGGAAGGCTCGGCGGCGGATTATATTTACGAACCCTCGGCCGAGGCGATTCTCGGTAGCCTGCTGCAGCAGCACCTGACGGTGCAGGTGCACCGCATGCTGTTCGAATCGGCCGCGAGCGAATACGGTGCGCGGATGACGGCGATGGACGCCGCCACGCGCAACGCCGGCGACGTGATCGGCCGGCTGACCCTGGCCTACAACCGCGCCCGTCAGGACGCCATCACCACGCAGCTGATTGAGGTGGTGAGCGGAGCGGAAGCGCTATAACGAATGCGGCGGGCCTAAGCCCACGGGAGACGACGATGAACGCAGGAACCATCGCACAGATTATCGGTCCGGTAGTGGACGTCCGGTTCGAGCCGGGCCAGTTGCCGCCCGTGTACAACGCGCTCGAAATCGATCGCGGCGCCGAGGGACGGCTGGTGCTCGAAGTGGCCCAGCACCTGGGTGAGAACACCGTGCGCACGATTGCGATGGAGAGCACCGACGGCCTGGTGCGCGGTCAGCAGGTGAGCGACACCGGCGCGTTTATCCAGACGCCCGTGGGCGATGCCGTGCTTGGCCGCATCCTGAACGTGGTGGGCCAGCCCGTGGACGGCCTGGGCGAGGTGAAGACCGACGAGCGCCGCCCGATCCACCGCGAGGCCCCGCGCTTCGACGAGCTTGAGACCAGCACGCAGATGTTCGAGACGGGCATCAAGGTAATCGACCTGCTGGCGCCGTATTCGAAGGGCGGCAAGACCGGCCTCTTCGGCGGCGCGGGCGTGGGCAAGACCGTGCTCATCATGGAACTCATCAACAACGTGGCCAAGCAGCACGGCGGCTATTCGGTATTCGCCGGCGTGGGCGAGCGTACGCGCGAAGGCAACGACCTCTGGCTCGAGATGAAGGAGTCTGGCGTTATCGACAAGGCCGCGCTGATTTACGGCCAGATGACCGAGCCCCCCGGCGCGCGCGCCCGCGTGGCGCTGACCGGCCTGACCTGCGCCGAGTATTTCCGCGACGAGCAGGGCCAGGACGTGCTGCTGTTCATCGACAACATCTTCCGCTTCACGCAGGCGGGTTCCGAGGTGTCGGCGCTGCTGGGCCGCATGCCGAGCGCCGTGGGCTATCAGCCCACCCTGGCCACCGAAATGGGCGAGCTGCAGGAACGCATCACCACCACGAAGCGCGGCTCGATCACCTCGGTGCAGGCCGTGTATGTGCCGGCCGACGACTTGACCGACCCGGCCCCCGCGACCACCTTCGCGCACCTGGACGCCACCACGGTGCTGTCGCGCCAGATTTCCGAGCTGGGCATCTACCCTGCGGTGGACCCGCTCGACTCGACCAGCCGCATCCTCGACCCGCGCATCGTGGGCGACGAGCACTACAACATGGCCCGCGGCGTGCAGGAGCTGCTCCAGCGCTACAAAGACCTGCAGGACATCATCGCGATTCTCGGCATGGACGAGCTTTCGGAAGAGGACAAGCAGACCGTGGCGCGCGCGCGCCGCATTCAGCGCTTCCTCTCGCAGCCCTTCTTCGTGGCCGAAACCTTCACCGGCATGTCCGGCAAGTACGTGCCCATCGAGGAGACCATCCGCAGCTTCCGCGAAATCCTCGCCGGCGACTACGACCACCTGCCCGAATCCGCCTTCCTCTATTGCGGCGCTATCGAGGAAGTGGTGGAGAAGGCGAAGAACATGGGGGCGAAGGTCTGATCTTGGCTACCGAGGGATTCATCGTACGGTTTCTGGCGCCCGAGCGCGAGCCCCTGAACTTCCAGGCGCAGGAGATTATGCTGCCCGGTTCCGAGGGCATCTTCACCGTGCTGCAGGGGCACACGCCGTTCCTCACGATGATCAGCCCAGGCATGGTGCAGCTGGTCGACCTCGAGGGCAAGGAGCACTTCCTCGCCATCCGCAGCGGCTTCTGCGAAGTCCGCAACGATGCCGTCATCGTGCTGGTCGAGGGCTTCGAAGCGGGCAAGCAGATCGACCTCGAGCGCGCCGAGGCCGCCCGCGATCGCGCGCTATCCCGTCTCGAAAAGCCCGGTTCCGACATCGACATCAGCCGCGCCGAAGCCGCCCTCGCCCGTGCTCTCGCCCGCGTAGACGCCCACACCCGCATCGAGTATTAGGCGGTCTTCAAAGTCTTGCGGCTTTGCCGCCTTGGAGTGCGGGAGCAAGCTTCCGCTTGGCGTAGGGAGCGGACAGCTCCCGTCGTCGTCGGGCAGACCGTGATCTTTGTGCGAGCGCCGGGAGCAAGCTCCCTCAGCAAAAGCGCAAGCAAGTCTTGCGCACTCCAAGGCGGCTGCGCCGCAGAATTTCTGCTTATTCTGTCGCCTCTTCTTCGGCCGGAGCTTCTACATTCGTCGCCGCACCACCTTCTTCCTCACTCGCTGGCGCGTCGGCGGCCGGGGCCGCAGGCGGCGCGGGTGCCGTGAGGGCTGCCTTGGCCGTCTGGGTGTGGGGGCGGATGCGGATGTTGCGGTACCAGACTTCGCCGCCGTGGTCCTGCAGGGCGAGCGTCCCCTCGAGGGGCAATTCGGCGAAGGGGAACGAGAACTTGCCGAGCGGCGTCTTCATCATGCCGAGGTCGGTGTAGCCCACGAGCCAGCCGTTCATGTAGATCGCCACCACTTGGCCGCGGGTGGAGATATCGTAGCTGTTCCATTCGCCGGCCGGTTTCGACATGTTGTACATGGGCGTCATGATGTCGTACATCGCGCCGCTGGTGTGGCGGGTAGGCTGCTGGCCGTGGTCGTCGAGCACCTGCACCTCGAAACCGCGGAGGGTGTCGTCGCCGGGCTGCTTGCGGATAAACACGCCGCTGTTGGCGCCGGGCGCCACCTTGAACTCGAGGTGCAGATCGAAGTCGCCGAAGCGCTCGCCGGTATAGCCCGCATAGCGCAGGGGCGTAATCGTCTTGCCGTAGATGTGCAGCATGCCGTCGGCGATCTCGAAGATGTCGAGCTGGTCGGTCACGTTGCGCCAGAACGAAGCGTGCTCGGCGTCGAGCAGATCGACCCAGCCGTCGCTTTCGGGCACGGGGGTGACCTGGCCCACGGGGCGGGGCTTGGTGTCTTCCACGCGGTTCCTGGCCACGTAGATGCCGAGCGCCAGCGCGCCCGAGACGATGGAAATGGCGAAGGCCTGCCATGCTTTCATTGCGCTTACTCCCCCGTCGTGTGACGGAAATGCACGAAGAGACGGCCGAAGTTCTTACCGTCTTTTTCCACCCGATGATACAGCTTCTTGATGTCCGGCCGCTGCAGGAACTTCAGCACTTTTTTCTTGAGCTGCCCGCTGCCTTTGCCGGGAATGATTTCGACCATGGGAATACGGCGCGAGACCGCCTGTTCGATGACACGGTTCAATTCGCGCTCGATCTCGTAGCCCTTGTTGAAGATATCGTGGAGGTCCAGCACCAGCTTCGCCATCAGGCTGCGCCCTCCGGCTTCGGCGCCAGCGCCATCACTCGCGCGATGCCTTCCTCGAGTCCGCAGAACGGTGTATGCAGCACGCTGCGGGCCTTGGCATTGAGCAGCGACACGTCGGTCGGACGGTCGGCGCGCCCCGGAATGGTGGTGGGATCGTTCTGCACCACCTGCTCCGCCGGGAAGCCCAGGTGCACCGCGATACGCCGCACCATCTCCCAGCGGTTCATGATGTCGTTGCCCGACAAATGCACGATGCCCGTGAAATCATTGCCCGCCAGTTCGTTCAGCGCCTGACCCAGGGTGACGACGTCGATAGGCGAGCGGATTTCCTGCGGCGGCACGCCCAGTTCCTCGCCGCTTTCCAGCACGGGAATCATGCGGGAGAGGAAGGAATTGCCCACGCCGAGCATGGGCAGGCCCATGACGATGGCGACGCGCGCGATGACGTGGTTCGGCGTGGCGGCGGCGCTCAGCCGTTCGCCCTCCACCTTGGTGCCGCCGTAGAAGTTCACCGGTTGCGGCGGGTCTTCCTCGGTGTAGCGGCCGCGTTCGCCGTCGAACACATTATCGGTCGAGCAATAGACCAGCTTGGCGCCGAGCCGCGCGGCGGCCTGCGCCACGCGACCGGCCATTTCGGCATTCACCGCGCGGGCCTCGTCCTGGTGCGCCTGGCAATAATCGATGGCGGCGATGGCGGCCGTATGCACCACGGCGTCCGGCGCGATGGCGTCGAGGCAGGCGTCCAGCGCCGCGGCGTCCATCGGGTCGACCGAGTGCCACACCACCTGCGGCAATTCCGCCAGCGGCTTGCCCCGGGTGATGGCGTGCAGTTCGGTGCCTTCCGGGGGCTGCCGCAGCATGCTGCCCGCCACAAAACCGCCGCCGCCCGTAATCGCGATCTTCTTCACGTGAAACCTCCCTCCGCGCAGGAATTGACATTGTAGCAAGCCAAGACCAAAAATGCCCGAATGCGTACCAAAACCCTGCTGCTATCGATTCTCCTCGCTGCGATTGGTTTCTGCACGCCCGGCTTCGCGGCGGAAGGCCTGCGGCCCCCGAACCACGGCGTCTACGTCATCGCGCACCGCGGCGCGCACATCGGTATTCCCGAGAACACCCTCGCGGCCGCCCGGAAGGCGATCGAGCTCGGCGCGGACTTTGTCGAGATCGACGTGCGCACCACGAAGGACGGCAAGTTGGTGCTCATGCACAACGGCATGGTCGACGCCTACACGAATGGCGCCGTCACGGGGCCGGTCAAGGATTTTACGCTCGAGGAAATCAAGGCGCTGGACATCGGTTCGCGCGTGGGGCCCGAGTGGAAAGACGAGCGGGTGCCTACCTACGAAGAAATGCTGGATGTCTGCAAGGGAAAGATTGGCATCTACCTCGATGTGAAGGACGCGACGGTCGAGGACTTGTTGCCGCCGATTGTCGAACGCGGCATGCAGCGCGACGTGGTGTGGTATGGCGGCCCCGCCCTGCATACGCGCGTGCAAAAGGCCTGCCCCGAATGCTTCCCGATGCCCGACCCCGGTCCCGAGAAATTCCTGCCGAAGCTGATTGAACGCTTCAAACCGCAGGTCATCGCCGCCGTTTGGGACGAGTACACCGAGAGCTTTGTCGCCACGTGCCACGCAGCCGGTGCGCTGGTGTTTGTCGACGAGGACGATGCCACCAGCTGGGAGCCCGCGCTGGCGTGGGGGAGCGATGGCATTCAGACCGACGACCCCGAGGGACTCATCGACTTCCTCAAGGCGCGGAAGGCGGCCCCGTGACCTACAGCGTCCGAGTCGCCGCAGCTTTCGCGCTCGCGCTCGAGCTGCACGACGGCCAGATCCGCAAAGGCACCAAGGTCCCCTACGTCACCCATGTGATGGCGGTTGCCGCGATGGTGGGCGAGGCCGGGGGCAGCGAGGAAGCCGTTATCGCCGCGCTGCTGCACGATGCTGCGGAGGACCAGGGCGGCGAAATGACGCTCGCCCGTATCCGCGCGGCCTTCGGCGATACCGTGGCGGACTATGTGCTGGCCTGCAGCGACAGCATCACCCCGTCCGAATCGGACAAGGCGCCCTGGCGCGAGCGGAAAGAGGCGCACATCGCCAAGGCTGCCGCGCTGGACCCGGCAGTGAAGCTGATTCTCACGGCGGACAAGCTGCACAACGCGCGCTCGGTGCTGACGGCGCACCGCGAATGCGGCGTGGAGGTGTGGAAGCGGTTCAAGGGCGGACGCGACGGGACGCTCTGGTATTACCACGCCATGCACGACGCGCTCGCCAAGGGCTGGGACCACCCGCTCCTGCACGACCTCGCCGAAATCATCGGCCGGCTGGACGCGCTGGCGTAGACGACTATACCTTCGGGCCGCCCGGGTATTTGGCGCCGCGGGCTTCGGCCTGCTGGCGGAATCGTTCCTGCTTCTGCTGGGCCTTCTTCTCGAAATACGGGGTAATCTTGCCCATAACCGAAGGAAAAGCTGTGCAGAACCGCGCGAGGAAATTCATGGAATAGGGGAGAATGACTTCTTTCTTCCGCTTTCCGATCGCGTCGTCGATAATGGCGCGCTCGACCTCTTCCACGGTAAGGATCTTGTTGCCGCCGAAGGACAGCATGGATTCCGGCTCGAAGGATTCCGCGTCGAGCATGGGCGTGGCGACGGCATCGGGGCACACGCAGCTCACGTGCACCCCGTGCTTCTCCAGTTCGAAGGCGCAGGCCATCGAGAATCCCCGGATGGCGAACTTGGAGGCGGAGTACAGACTCATGCCCGGCACGGGGATGAGTCCCGCGGCCGAGGCGATGTTTACGATAACGCCGCTGCCCTGTTCCGCCATGTGGCGCGCCGCGAAGTGCGTACCGTACATCATGCCCTTGGCGTTGATGTCCATGATGAAATCGATCAGCTTGGGATCGGCATCGCGAATGAAGCGCCCCGTCGTGACCCCCGCGATATTGAGGCAGAGGTCCAGCCCGCCGAAGGTGTCTACGGTCTCGGCGACCACCGTCTCCCACGCGGCGGGATCGCGCACGTCGAGCCGGCGCGTCTGCACCTGCTCCGGTTTCCAGCGGGCCTCGGCCACCTGCGCGTCGAGCCGCTCGATGTCGAGATCGGTGAGCATGAGCTTCGCGCCGCGGGCATGCAGTACGTTCGCCATGTGCCGTCCGATGCCGCTCGCACAGCCCGTCAGCAGGCAGACGCTGTCCCGGTAGATCATGCGGGTGGCTTTCTACGCGAACAGCGCTTCGATGGGCTTGCCGAGGCCGTCCTTCGTCACATAGAAGGGGCGGTCCTCGATGATGTAGTTCGTGTCCGGGGCGATGCCCATCGCCGCATACATCGTGGCATGCAGGTCGGAAATGTTCACGGGATTCTCAATCGTGCGGCAGGGATGCTCGTCGGCCGTCTTGCCATAGACGAAGCCCTTCTTGACGCCGCCGCCGAACATCAGCACCGAGCCCGCATCGGTGAAATGGCGGTGCATGCCGTAGTGCTTCAGTTCCAGCATCTGCGGCGGCACGTCCACCTGGTTCTGTACCTGTTTCTCCGGCTTGCCCTCGGTAATCGTGTCGCGGCTGAATTCCGTCGCCAGCACAATCAGCGTCGAGTCCAGCAGCCCGCGCTCTTCCAGATCCAGCACCAGCTGCGCTACGGGCGCGTCGATCATCGTCTTCAATTCCGCCATGCGCGTGTGGCCGTTCTCGTGGGTGTCCCAATACTTGAACGGAATGTACTCGGTGGTCACTTCCATGAAGCGCGCGCCCGCCTCGCACAGCCGCCGCGCCAGCAGGCAGCCCAGCCCGAAGCGGCCCGTGTTGTAGGTGTCGTAGACCTCTTTCGGTTCCTGCGACAAATCGAAGGCCTTCGCCGCGGGCGAGGTGAGCAGCTGGTGCGCCTTGTCCATCGAACGCACGAAGGATTCGCGGTGATATTCGCTGGCGTATTCGCGCATGGGGGACTGGTCGAGCATTTTGCGGTAGGCGCGGTCGCGGTTCTGAAAGCGCGATTCGGTCATGCCCGCCGGCGGACGGACGCTCTTCTGCGCGTCGTCCGGGTCGGGCACAAAGAACGGCCCGTATTCCGTGCCCAGGAACCCCGCCGTGTGGAAGGCCTTCAGTTCCTCGCCCTCGCCCAAGTCGAAGCGCTGGCCGATATCGATGAACGCCGGCATGTCTGGATTCAGCGGGCCCAGCGTGCGGGAGACCATCGCGCCGATGTGCGGCGCGGCCACCGTCAGCGGCGGGGCGTATCCCGTGTGCCACTGGTACTGGTGGCGCGAATGCAGAATGAACCCGAGGTCTGCGGCCTGATAGGTCTTGATCAGCGTGCCGCGGTCCATCACGCTCGCAATCTTGTCCAGTCCTTCGGAGAAGCGCACGCCGTCGATGGCGGTCGGAATCGACTCGAAGGTGCTCAGCACCTTGCCCGGGTCGAGTCCCACCTCGAAGGGCGTGTAGCGCTTGGGGTCGAAGGTCTCCGTGTGCGCCATCCCGCCGGCCATCCAGAGCACAATCATGCGCTCGGCCTTGCCTCCGAAGGGCAGTGGCGCCATGGCCTCGGCCGACACGCGCGGCGCGGCGCCCGCCCAGGCCGCCACGGCAGCGGCCGACGTCGCCTTCAGGAAATCGCGGCGCGCGAGTAGTTCTTTGTTCATGGCACGTCTCCTCAAAACACCAGTTGGAATTCGGGCAGCATGGCAATGACCCAGAGCAGGTCTTCCGCGCCCTCTTTCGAAATCGGATCCTGCAGCAGTTCGAGCGCCGCCTCGCGCTCCTCCGGTGTCGGCTGCCGCTGCAGCGCGGCCAGGAACAAATCCTTGACCAGCGTATTCGGTCCGGCCTCGGCCTGCGCCGTCAGCGATTCTGCTGCCCGGTTCAGGTACGACGCCAGCGTGTCGCCATTCGTGAGTTCCAGCGCCTGCAGCGTGGTCGCGTCGGTCACGCGCGCCGAGGTCACCTGTTCGCGGGTGGTGCGGCCCAGCGCCCGGGAAAGCGGATCGCTCGTTACGCGCCACGCCCGCACGGGCCCCTTCAACTGAGGAGGTCCGTCTTTCTCGACAGGCTCCTCGCCCGGGAAGAGATACCCCGGATTCTGCTGCCAGGCTCCCGTGAGCTGCGCCAGCGCGTCGTAAAATTGCTCCGCGCTCAGCCGGCGCACGGCCGGCCCTGCAAACACGTAGGGCGCGTCGCTTTCGGGGGAATAGACCGCGGACTTCCAGCCGTAGGCCTCCGATTGCATCAGGGTTGCCATCAAGTGCTTCAGGTCGTAGCCGTGGTCCACGAAGTCCTGCGCGAGCGCGTCCAGCAGGTCGGTATTCCAGGGTTCGAGTTCGATGGCGTCGAGCGGCTCGACCAGTCCGCGCCCGAAGAACTTCGCCCAGATGCGGTTTACAATGGTGCGCGCGAAGAAGCCATTCTCGGGGGTGGTCACCAGTTCGGCCACACGCTTCGCGCGATCGCGCGGCGACAGCGATGCATCGATATCGCCCAGCTCCGGCCAGAGGAACTTGTACGGCGCGGCTTCTCCCGTCGGCGTATCGCAGCGCACCATCTCCATGGGCGTTTCACTGAACACATTCGCGAGGCCGAATGAATCCTCCAGCTTCCAGTGGTTCACGAAGCTGTCGTGGCACGAGGCGCACTTCATATTCACGCCGAGGAAAACCTGCGACACGTTGCGTGCCGCCTGCATCGAGGGGAGCTGCACCGTAGCGTTGTCGCCGCGCCAGACGATGCCCTTGATGAAGCCCTGCGACGACGGGCGCGGGTCGATGAGCTCGCGCGTCATCTGGTCGTAGGGCTTGTTCTCCAGCAGGGTCTCGTGCAGCCAGCGCGAGATCTGCTCGCGGCCGCCGTCGATGTAGCCCGTGCCCTGATAGTCGTTGCGGAGCAGGTCGTTCCAGAACGTCATCCAGTGACCGGCGTAGTCCTCGTTGCGGGCCAGCAGCGCTTCGACCGCTTTGTCGCGTTTGTCCGGCGCAGCGTCCATCAGGAAGGCGTCGAGCTCCGCCTCGGTCGGCAGCAGCCCGATGGCGTCCAGTGTGGCGCGCCGCAGGAACGCCCGGTCCGATACCGACTCGGGCGTCGCAGCGTTGTGCGATTCCATGTAGGGCTTCAGGTACGTGTCGACCACGTTGGCCCCGTCGCCGGGCAGGGCTACATCGCGTAGGGCCAAGGGCGCGTCGTAAGAGGGTAGCGCGGGCACCGCGTCGTCCCACACGAGGCCCTCGTTGATCCACGCAGCCATCACGGCGATTTCGTTGGCGTTCAGTCCCGGACCCTTGGGAGGCATGCGGTCGGCGGGATCCGCTGCGCTGATGAGTTGCATCAGCCGGCTGCCGGCGCTGTCGCCCAGCACGACCACCGCGCCATCGGAGCCGCCTTCAAGCACTGCCTCGCGGCTGTCGAGCTTGAGTCCGCCTTTACTCTTACCGCCGCCGTGGCACTGATAGCAGTGCTCCGCCAGAATCGGATGGACATCGCGCATGAAGTCGACGCCTTCCGCGGCGGCGGAGAGGCTCAGCAGCGCGGGCGTCACAAACAGGAGAATTCGACCTGAAACCATAAATCCATGCCCTCGTCTTTCGGCCCAAGCCTCTAGAATACGTCAAGCAGGCGGGGAATCCAAGGCGCGGGACGGGGCTGGATGGCGTGATATTACACCACGCGGGCGTTGTCGCCGGATTGCCAGAGGTCGGGGTTGCGGCCCATGTGGCGCTTGAGCGGATACGACAACTCGTTCAGCTGGGCCATGGCTGCCGGTCCGAGATTGAGACTGCCTGCCCTCAGGTTCTCCTCGAACTGCGCCGGCTTGCGGGCGCCCACGATGGTGGCCGTCACGGCAGGCTGATGTAGCACCCAGCAAAGACTCACCACCGACATCGGAATGCCGATGGCCGTCGCAAAGCCCTTGAGTTCGCGGACCGTGTGCTGTAGCAGGGGTTCGCAGCCGGCCTCGTCGTGGCGGGTGCCCGGGCGTTCGTAGGAGAAGTGCCGCGTGCGTCGGCGCGCCTGCGGAATGCTATCGATGGTGTCGTAGCGGCCGGCGAGCAGCCCCTGCATCAGCGGCATGTAGGCCAGCATGCCCACACCCGCGCGGCGGCAGGCGGGGGCCACGGCGTACTCGGCCGCGCGGAACAGCATGTTGTAGCCGATCTGATTGCTCACCGCTTCGCCCGCGCGCAGCCAGTGATCCAAATCCTTCGGACCAAAGTTCGACACGCCGACGTAGCGGACCTTGCCTTCTTTTTTCAGGGCCATCATCGCGTCGGCGACTTCCTCGAACGATCCCATCGCGGGCGAGATTTCACCGAAGCCAGTCATAAAGGGCATGGTCCGGAAGGGCCAGTGGATTTGGTAGAGGTCGAGGTAGTCCGTGCCGAGCCGCTTCAGGCTGGCTTCACAGGCCTCGCGCACGCCCTGCGCCGTGCAATGGGTCGAGCTCACCTTCGAGGCGATGAGCACCTTGTCCCGGTCTTTGCCCAGGCACTGGCCCAGTACTTCTTCCGACTTTCCGTTGCCGTAGCCCTCGGCGGTGTCGAAGAGTGTTACGCCCTGGTCGAGGGCAATACGCACGGTGCGGTCGGCGTCGGTCTGGTCATCAACGCCCCAGTATTCGGGATCGCCGATTTGCCAGGCGCCGAAAGCGATGACGGACACCTTGGGCCCGTGTTCCCCGAGTTGGCGATATTGCAAGATGCTCTCCTCAGCCCTGCCGTGCTGCCGGATTTTAGGCGATTCTCATGAAAGCGTGCAAATGGGCAAAGTTGAAGTTCTGTCAATGGCTAACGTAATACCGCGCCGCGCAGGATTTCGTATTGTTTCCAGAACCGGCGCAGGCGGTCTTCCACCTGGGGTTCCATATCAAGATTGGAGTAGGCGGCGACGATGTACAGTTGTGTGAGCTCCGCTGCCGAATCGCGCAGGTTCTCCAGCCGGTCGGGAAATCGCTCCAGGAATTCGCGGGGGGTGTCGTCGGGCGACTTCGGTTGGCCGATGTCGTAGGCCAGAGCGCACAGCGCTTCGTAGGAATACTGCACCTGTTCACGCAAGGGCTTGCGGCCGCCCATGGGATTCACGAAGCGCGCGCTGGTGGCGAAGTCGCGGCTGACCCGCACCGTCAGTGGGCGCGTACCCGGCACCCGGAAAGCGGCGAGCAGTCCCTCGAACCAGCGGCGGATTCCGGTGCCGCGCCTGCTACCGCCACGGCGTCCGTTCAGGGCGCGTGCCAGGGCCACGACGGCCACGATGGCGGCGGCGATGCCCGCGATGACCACGACCGCGGTTACGATCATCCGCGCCACGGGCGAGGCCGACATCATCTCCATGAGCGGACTCGACGCAGGTGGCGGGGGAGGCGCCTGGCTCGACAGGCGCTGTTCGCCGGCCTTCGTGGTCTGGCTGCTGTCGCCCTGTTGCTCGGCGGATTCGTCGGCTTTGCCGGTGCTGCCTTGGCCCTCTTGGGCGGCGTTGTTCTCGCTGCCGAGATTGGGATCCTGTTCCTTTGCCTTTTTCGCGGCGACACTCGATTGGCTGGGGTGGTAATCGAGGGGATTGCTCCATCGCGCGGAGGTATCGATTTCGCGGAAGCCGACATCGTAGGCGCTGGGCACTCCGGGGGCCGGACCCAGCAGTCCACCCAGCAGCACCAGCACCACCATGAAGCCGCCGAGTCCCATCCAGAACGCGGCGACGCCGGGCTCCATTTTCACGTCTCTCTCGATGCAATAACCGCGCAGCCCGCGCAGGCTGGTGAACATGAGCAGCGCCAGCGCCGCAAGCGTATAGACGGCCACGAAGACGTAGCCCGCCGTCACCATCACGGGGCCTCCGTTCTGCAATACCGGAAAGCCCAGCACGAACACGGCCATCACGGGTATCGAGACATAGAAGATGGAGATGCCGGGGTGCGTCTTGGGCAGCCGCTGTGCGAGGGTTTTCGGGGGAGGCTCCGGCGCGGCCGCTACAGCGGCATCCTCGGTGAAGATATCCGGCTCGTAGGCCTCGATGGTGTTTTCGAGAATGTAGGGATCGTCGGGCCGGCGCGCACGGACTCGCTCCTCGGCGAGGCGCTCGGGCAGCTTGCCCGCTTTCTCCCGCGCAAGGCGGTAGCTCATCAGCGCGCCCTGCACGATGCCAACTTCGCCGGACGAGGACGCCTTGTCGACACAGCACTCCTGCGTCAGCCGGTTGATGATCCACCACAGGACGCCGACGACAGTGAGATTGAAGAAGAGATCCAGGCCGACCTCGTCCATGAAGCTGCGCGCGATGGAGCCATTGTTGTGCGTGGTGCCGAAGGTAAACAACACCACGACGACCACCATCCCGATGACGTAAATGACGGACTGCTCCTTTCCCTCGCGCGCCACGAGGCGGTTGAGCGCGACGACGCCCAGCACGAAGAAGGTTGCGGCCCACCGCAGGCGGAAGTCCTCGAACTCGGTGAACATGTAGCGCACGTCGAGCAGGAAATAAACGAGGGACAGCATCATCAGGAAGATGAGCGAGGGGGTGATGGCGTTGATGATCCAGTCCGCAGTCGTGAGCGTGACGAGTTTCCGCTGAGGGCGCGCGAGTTCTCGGAGCGAGCCGAAATCCGTGGACGCTTCCGCGCCGGGCATGGCTGCTCTGGCCTCGGCCTGCAGCTCGTGCGTGGCGGCCGAGGTCATAAGCGACTCGAGCGCGTAGTCCTCGCCCTCGTCTTCGGGCCGCTTCCAGTTCGGATCGTAGGCTTCGGGCATGGCTACTGCCCAATCGCCGCGGGCGAGATTTCGTGCAGGCTCGATGCGTGCTGGATGTGCAGCACGGGAATCGCGTGCGGCGCAAGCAGCCTGCAGGCCTCGTCGTAGCCCTTGTGCTGGTTGATGAAAAACACCGTGACGGAGAAGCCCGACATCTTGATCGAGGCCAGCGTCCAGGCCAGGCGCTCGGTCACCTGCGGCACGACGGGGAGCAGCGCGGCATCGCGGGGCAGGCCGCGGAAACTGGCGAGCAGGAGCGCCGAGGCGTCGAGGTTGTCCGACGGCAGTACGCGCGCGAGGTTCTCAATAATTTGCTGCGCCTGAATGGGGGAACGTGCCGTGCGCACCGACAGCGGGCTGATGCGGGTCGCCCCTTCATCCGGGGCGCGCAGCAGATCGTCCATCTCATAGCGGCTCTCGGCGTGGGCGGTGTCGCTTTCGTAGCGGGCCACCTCTGCGGCGTCGCGCGCGTTGGTCACCATGCCCACCTGCTCGCCCGACATCTGCAGCAGATAGGCGATCGAAGCGGCCGTGGTGATCGCCAGTTCCATTCGCTCGACTTTCTTTTCCGGCACATAGCTCTCGTCGTGCAGGTCGAGAAGGAGCGTGCCGCCCATCACGGTCGAAGGCTCGTGCGTCTTCACGTGCAGCCGGCCCGTGCGCGCGGTCGCCTTCCAGTGCACGTTCTTCATCGGGTCGCCGGGCACGTATTCGCGGATGTTATGGATTCGCGTGGGGTCTTCGTAGATCCGGTTGGAGAAGCGCACCGGCCCCTGGGGCCGCCGCGAGGCCACGTTGAAAGTATCGATATACGCGACCGTCGGCAGTACGGAAAGATAGTCGCGGCGTTTGCCCGATCGGAAGCGCTTCTGCAGGCCGAAGAGATCGCCGGATTCCATCATCAGCGGACCGATGGGATGATAGCCGCGCCGGGGACAGGTCAAAGTGTAGTCCAGCGAGGCCGACTGTCCCGGCATCAGCGAGAGCAGCCGCTTGTTGTCGCCCATGCGGGGGAAGTCCGTGGGGTGGTAATCCTCGATGAAGATCCAGGGTATCGGCCAGGGATGCGGATTAGTGACCTTTACGTGCACGCGCACCGTGTCGCCCTGGCGCACCGTGGTTTCGCTGATGCTGCGTTCGCAATCGACCCGCGCCAGCCACAGAAACGCCGACCCCCACGCCAGCACCGCCAGCGTCAGGAATATATAGATGCTGAACGCCAGGTAGGGGCTCTGCATCACAAACGCCGCGAACAGCAGCGACCCGGCCAGCAGCAACCAGTTCAGGGGTTTCATGCGCGGAGTATAGCACGCCGCATGCTGCGTCAGAATGCGGCAGGCCCTCTGTTATCAGGCCTCGCGCTTCTGGTAGAGCACCTTCCACTCGCCTTCCTGGCACACATCGCCGCGCTGGTTCTTCACCTTCACGTCGTAGTGCACGATGCCCAGCCCGGGCTTCGAGATGGCGCGCTTGGAACTCACCGTCTGCTCCACGTGGATCGTGTCGCCGATCATCACGGGATTGCGGAAATCCCAGGTCAGCCCAAGGAAGGCGACCAGTTTCGATTGCTCGGCGCCCGGCGAGCGCGCGATGAGGCCCGAGGCGATGGACAGGCCGAGCAGCCCGTGCGCGATGCGCTGTCCGAAGGGCGTGCCTTTCACCATTTCGGCGTCGGTGTGGATCACATTGAAGTCGCCCGACAGGCCGCAGAAGTTGACGATGTCCGCTTCGGTCATCGTGCGCGCGGGAGAAATCATGACCGCGCCTTCTTCGATGTCTTCCCAGTAAATCGCCCCGGTCGTGTCCATGGGAAATTCCCTCCTGAGTGTGGCTTGCATTGGGTAGCGGCGCGCAGCATAGCAACCGGGCGGCGAGCCTTCAAACCGCAGCGGGAGAAAATGAAAGCGCGCGCCCGGAAACCCCTCACCGGGCGCGCGCTATCGCGAAGGGGATTACGATTCCGTATGTAATTAGGCGGTCTCGGGTGCGATGCTCACATTGACCGCATGGGGTCCTTTATCGCCATCGCACAATTGATACGTGACCGCGTCACCTTCGCGCAGGGTGCGGAAGCCTTCCATTTTTATTGCACTGTAGTGCACGAAGACATCCGCGTCCTCCTCCCGACAAATAAATCCGTAACCCTTCTGGTTGTTAAACCACTTCACCGTTCCCATCAGCATCAGATCCGCTTCAGCGACACTCAAAACTACTTCCTCCCTCTCTATGCTCCGGGTGGAAGCGCTCCCACCCCTGAGCGATCTCCAAAACGAATTATGAGTATGTTGCTAACATAACGTAAACATCGCCATCTGTCAATGGGTTTTTGCACTCTCGCGCAGATTTCTTCGTTTGTCGTTGCCCCTAGCAAGGTGGATTAAGTAGACTCAACCTCGTTCTGTATTCGGGAGGCGGTCCATGCTCAGCCGGTTAATGACCTTCCGGGAGCAGGTGCTGCTCGCCGGATTCGCGGCATCGGTGCTGCTGGGGGCAGCGACGCTGTTTTACCTCCGCACGCCGGGTCCGGCGGAGTCCACGGTGCCGGATGTCAAAACGCCCGCCTTGGATTCGACCGCCTACGTGCCGGCGAAGCGCGTTCTGGTGCCGGAAGTCCCGGCCGCGGAACCCGAGGCGGTTGTGCTGCCCAATCCCGAACCCGTCGTGGCGGCCCCAGAAGCACCGCGCCCGATGGCGCCGCGCGAGGTCGCCACGGCCATCGCCGGGGAAGTGATGGTTCCCGGGATGTACCGTCTGCCGCCGGACGCACGGATTCAGGATCTCATCGACGCGGCAGGCGGACTGAGCGGCCACGCGGACACCAGCATGTTGAACCTCTCCGCGCGGCTGATAGACGGCACGACGCTGACGATTCCGGCGCGGGCGGAAGCCGAAGTGAACGGACGCAGCATCCGGGCCAAGGGAGCCGTGGCCGTCTATAATCCGCCGGGCTACCTGCTGGGAGTGCCGCCCGCGCCTGTCGAACCATCAATGAACCCGGGCCCAGCGGCCAGTACCTCCGTTGCCACGGCGTCGCCCGCGCCGGCAGCCCAAGGCAAGATAGACCTGAATACCGCCGGGCAATCAGACCTGGAGGGGTTGCCGGGTATAGGCCCGGCGCTTGCCCAGCGGATCATCGCGGGCCGCCCCTATGGCGCCATCGAGGAATTGATGCGGGTGCCCGGCATCGCCGAGAAACGGTACGGTGCGATTCAGGCGTTTATCACGGTTCGCGGCGGCCCGCCTTCAGACGGCTCCAACTGACGGACAGCCCCGCCGCACGTTCATGCGACGGGGCTGCCTGCATCGGGGAGGGGAGGGAAGGCGCTTGCGCGCCGGGAGACTTACTCGACAATCGTGCCGGTCACGCGCAGCCGGCTGAGGTCGATATTTTTCGCTTCAAGCGCGGCGAGGATGGCGTCGTAGTCTGCGCGCTCGATGCTTCCTGAGCGGTACAAGACGAACAGCGACGACTGTCGGCTGTCGGTCACCACCGCATATTGGTACTCCTCATCCAAGAGCACGATCCAATACTCGCCGGGGAAGAGTCCGCTGAAGGGGACCGAAGGAAAACTGACCGCGAGCTTCGAGTTCGTGGAAGCATCCACCACCCGGGCACTGCCTTCAATGCTCGTTTGCGGCCCGTTCAGCGAGCCCTCGAAGCCCCGGTTGACCACCTTCACCGTGCCATCTTCTCGCACGGTATATTCCGCGGTCACGCCGACAAGATTTTCATTGAAGAACTGCGGATTGCTGGCGATCTCGTACCAAAGCCCCGCATACTGGTTGATGTCTACCGAGGCGACCGTCTCGGGCACGGGGCCGTAGCTCTGGCATCCGGCCAATATCAGAACCCCCGCGAGGGCAAGGGCACGCAAGGAATGTTTCATTTTCGGGTCTCCCATGTTCGTTGTTACATGGGAGGAAACCACCGGCCGTCTCGATTTATTCCAACAAATATTAGACGAGACAGGAAGGCAAAAGGAAGGGGCGGCGGGGCTTGGGGTTCCCGCCGCCCATTTGCAGGGAGTGCTTGAAGCCCGATTCCGTGCTTTTAGGCGCAAGAGGGTCACGGAGTGAGTCGCCTTGAATGCTCAGTAGGCTGCGGTGAGCAATCACGCTTTACTCGGGCTGTCAGGTCCAAATGGCTCCAAACACCGACGTCAACTTAACACAACATATTGTGGATGTCAAGCCCCGAATTTTTGCAGCTTTTTCTTGGTGATTTCCGCCTAATTGCGACGTTTCGGGTTCATCATCGTGAATGCTCACAAGATATTGTGTCCTGCAGGGCCCGAGTTTCCGGTGCCAAGACACCATATGTGGCGCTTATGCGATTCGAAGCAATCGATACATCGGCTTGGCCCGATGGACAGGTCTCGGGGATACCAACCTACCGTTCAGTAAATAGATTGACATTCGGCAACATGAGATCTATACTCCGCGTTTATCGTGCGTTTTTCGGGCGAAAGTCCCGTCAGCGGGACGGCGCACGACTCCGATGGCGCGCCAGCGCTGCGGAACATCGGACAACCACCCGGGCATCCAGGCAGGTCAATTGGGTGCGGTGCGTATCTAAGGAAGGTGAACGATGGTGATCTTTGTACCGAAAGAGTCCCACGCCGGCGAGCCGCGCGTGCCGCTGCTTCCTGAAACGGTGAAGAAGCTGGCAGGCAAAGGCGCGGAACTGGTCATCGAGTCGGGTATGGGTTCCCCCTGCGGGCTGACCGACGCGGCTTACGAGGCCGCTGGCGCGACCATCTCGACCGATCGCGCGGGCATGCTGGGCTCGGCGGACATGGTGCTGCGGCTGCGCAAGCCGGACATCGCGGAAATCGGCGCGCTCAAGCCGGGCTCCATTCATGTCAGCCACCTGGAGCCCTTCGAGTCGTTCGACCTGATTGACACCTTCGCCGCGCGCGGCGTGAGCACCATCGCCATGGAGATGATTCCCCGCACGACACTCGCGCAAAAGATGGACGCGCTGAGCTCGCAGGCGAACCTGGCGGGTTATGTGGCGGTGCTGGAAGCGGCCACGCGCCTGAACATTGTATTCCCGATGATGATGACGCCGGCGGGCACGCTCAAGCCGGCGCGCGTGTTTATCATCGGCTGCGGCGTGGCGGGCCTGCAGGCCATCGCGACGGCCAAGCGCCTGGGCGCGCGCGTCGAGGCCTTCGACACCCGCCCGGTGGTGGAGGAGCAGGTGCAGAGCCTGGGCGCCAAGTTCGTGAAGGTGGACCTGGGCGAGACGGGCCAGACCAAGGATGGCTACGCCAAGGAGCTGACCGAGGAGCAGCGCGCGAAGCAGCGCGACGCGATGGCGAAGGTGATTGCAGAATCGGACGTGGTCATTACGACGGCGCAGGTCTTCGGCCGCAAGGCGCCGGTCATCGTGACCGAGGCGATGGTGCGGGCGATGCGGCCCGGCGCAGTGGTGGTGGACCTGGCCATCGAGACGGGCGGCAATGTGGAATGCGCCAAGCTCGGCGAGATCGTGGACATCGACGGGGTGCGGGTGCTGGGGCTGGAGAACCTGCCCGGCCACGTGGCGCTGCACGCGAGCCAGATGTACTCGGCGAACCTGGGCAACCTGATCGAGCATTTCTGGGACAAGGAGGCGAAGGTGATGAAGCTGGACCTGAACGACGAGATCATGGCGGGCTGCCTGATTGTGCACGAGGGGCAGCTGCGGAACGAGATGCTGAAGAACGCGCGCGCTGCGGCCGGTGCCTGAGCGGACGCGCGAGAAGGAATACACTGATGGAATTCATGCTGCTGTTGTTATTCACGTTCGTGCTGGCGATCTTCCTCGGCTTCGAACTGATCGTGAAGGTGCCCTCGCAGCTGCACACGCCGCTGATGTCGGGCGCGAACGCCATTTCGGGCATCACCATCGTGGGCGCGCTTATCGCTTCGGGCGAGAATCACAGCGTGCTCTCCACCGCCCTGGGCGTGGCTGCGCTGGTCTGCGCGACGATTAACGTGGTGGGCGGCTACATGGTGACCAACCGCATGTTGTCGATGTTCAAGACGAAGGGGAGCAAGTAAGCCGTGCAAACGCTGATTGCCATCGCCTATATCGTATCGGCCTGTCTGTTCATAGTCGGCCTGAAAATGCTGGGCAAGGCCCACACGGCCGTGAAGGGCAACCTCGTGTCCGCCGTGGGCATGCTGGTGGCCGTCGTGGCCACCCTGTTCCTGAAGGATATCGTGTCGTACCAGTGGATCGTGGTCGGCGTGGTGGTGGGCGGCGTCATCGGCGCGGTCTCGGCCGCGCGCGTGCCCATGACCTCCATGCCGGAATTCGTCGCGCTGTTCAACGGCACGGGCGGCCTGGCGAGTCTGCTGGTGGCCTGGGCGGAATACCACAACCGCCGCGGCGAGCTGGGCGCGCTGGGCGCGGACGGCTACATCTCGGTCATCGCGATCTATCTCGCCATGCTGATCGGCGGCGTGACCTTCACGGGCTCGCTGATTGCGTATGCGAAGCTGGCCGAGCGCCTGGACGGCAAGCCGGTGCTCTTCGCCGGGCAGCAGCTGGTGAACGGGGCGATGGTGCTGCTGTCGCTCGGTTGCGGCGTGCTGTTCGTGCTGCAGCCCGATTCCCCGCTGGCGTTCACGCTGTTCTGCGTGGCCACGGTGGTCTCGTTCATCTTCGGTGTGCTCGCCACGATTCCGATCGGCGGCGCCGACATGCCCGTGGTGATTTCGCTGCTCAACAGCTACTCGGGCCTCGCGGCCTGCGCGGCCGGTTTCGTTATCGGCAACACCGTGCTCATCGTGTCGGGTTCGCTGGTGGGCGCGAGCGGCATCATCCTCACGCAGATCATGTGCAAGGCCATGAATCGCTCGCTCTCGAACGTGCTGTTTAGCGGCTTTGGCAGCGCGTCGTCCGGCGGCGACGGCGGCGGCGCGGGCGAGCAGGGCGAAGTGCGCCCAGTCTCGGCCGAGGACGCCTACTACATTCTCGAGGCCGCCAGCTCGGTGGTGTTCGTGCCGGGCTACGGCATGGCCGTGGCGCAGGCGCAGCACGCCGTGCGCGAGCTGGGCGAGCTGCTCGAGGCGAACGGCGCCGAAGTGAAGTATGCCGTGCACCCGGTGGCGGGCCGCATGCCCGGCCACATGAACGTGCTGCTCGCCGAGGCCAATGTGCCCTATGAGCAGCTGGTGGAGATGGACGACATCAACCCGATCATGTCCACCATCGACGTGGCCATCGTCATCGGCGCGAACGACGTGGTGAACCCGGCGGCGCGCGAGGACGAGACCAGCTCGATCTACGGCATGCCCATCATCAACGTGGACCATGCGCGCACGGTGTTCGTGCTCAAACGCTCGATGAGCGCGGGCTTCGCGGGCATTCAAAACCCGCTGTTCTTCAAGGAGAACACCCGCATGCTCTTCGGCGATGCGAAGGCGAGCATCACCAACCTGTTGAACGAGTTCAAGGGCGCCTAGGCGGACGGCGGCTGGCCAGCACCAGCCGCGTACGAGGCGGCGGCCTCGCGCACGATGCTCGAGGCGAGTTCCTGCTCGCCGAGCAGTACCGTGCCGCTATCGGCCAATAGCACCGTGTCCATTTCGCTGTGCGAGCGGATGATAATGCGGATGCCTGCATTCATGGCGCGGGCGTTGTCGGCAATTTGGCGCGCTTTCAGCGTGTCGGGCGTCGCGATGACCAGCACGGCGGCGCGCGCACAATGCGCCTGGGCAAGCACCAGGGGATTCGCGGCATCGCCCAGCACGGCCGGCTTGTCGAGCGCGCGAAGCTGCGCCACGATGCCGCGGTTCTGATCGGCGGCGACGTAGGGAATGCCGCGCTGCTCAAGCTGTTCCGCCACGAGCCGGCCTACTCTTCCGTAGCCTACGATCACTACGTGCCGCGACAAATATTTCTCGTCGGTCGTAAGCGGTAGCGCGGCGAGGGGCTCCGTATCCTCCTGCTGGCGGGGCGGCGGCAGCGCGGGGGAGAGGATGTGCGCGACGGCCTCGCGGAGACCATCGCTACGGCCGAACAAGAGCAGGGTATCGTAGGGCTCGATGCGCGTGAGACCGCGCGGCACCACGAATTCCTCGCCGCGGCCGATGAGGAGGATGACCACTTCCGAGGGAATACCCAAGTCGGTGATCTTGCATCCTGCCGCGGCCATGTCGGGAAGAACCTGCACTTCACGGGTGTCGCCTTGGGTCTGCCCTTTCCGCTCGATTTCCAGCTTGAATGCGGCGGGCGATTCCGCGGGCGCGTCCACCCCCAGCCAGCGCGCCACGTGCATCAGCAGGGAACCCTGGATTAGCACCGAAGTCAGCACCGTGAAAAATACGACGTTGAACACGAGGCTCGAGTTTTCGTATCCGGCGAGCAAGGGGAAGGTGGCCAATACGATGGGCACGGCACCGCGGAGGCCGGTCCATGCGACGAAGGCCTTCTCCTGCCGGGAGTATCGGCTGCCCCAAAGCGCCGCGGCCACGGCAATCGGGCGCGCGGCGAACATCAGAAACACGGCAACCAGCAAGGCCGGACCGGCGACCGCGGGCAATTGCGACGGGAATACCAACAAACCCAGCACCAGGAACATGGTGATTTGCATGAGCCAGGCGAGACCATCGTGGAATCGGACCACCGAGCGCTTGTGGGTGAACTCGATCCCGTTCATCATTAGACCGCAGATGTAGACGGCGAGGAAGCCATTTCCGCCGAAGGTCTCGGCGGCTCCGAACGTGAGCAGCACGAGGCTCAGGCTCAGCACGGGATAGAGGCCTTCCTGATCGAGCCGCACGCGGTTGAACAGGTAGGCGGCGAGCTTGCCGACCAACAGCCCCGCAGCAATGCCGCCCGCCATATTCAGCGCGAACAAGGGCAGCAGGGTCGCCCAATTGAATTCGGGGGCAGTGATAAGCCGCGTGAGTCCGAGCGTTAGGAAAATGGCGACCGGGTCGTTGCTGCCGGATTCCAATTCGAGTAGCGACTTAAGGTTGCCCTTCAGGCCGATGCCGCGCCCGCGCAGCACGGAGAACACCGCGGCGGCATCGGTCGATGAGATGATGGCGCCGATGAGGAACGAGGTGGTCGGCGGGAAACCGAGCGCGAGCCAGCCGAAGAGGCCGACAAGCGCGGCCGTGATCACCACGCCTGCGGTCGAGAGCAGCGTACCGCGCAAAAGCACCGGCCGCATCAGCTGCCAGTTCGTGTCGATGCCGCCTGAAAACAGGATAAACGCCAAGGCCACCGTGCCGACCAGATTGGCGGCAGCGGCGTTGTCGAAGGCGATACCGCCTGGGCCATCCGAGCCGGCGAGCATGCCGATGCCGAGAAAGAGCGCGAGCGCTGGGATGCCGAACCGGCTGGACAGTCGGCTGGCGACGATGCTCGAAAACACGAGCAGACCGGTGATTAAGAGCAAAGCGGGTACGTCGGGCACGCCTGATACTACTCCTGAACGGCGCCATTGCCGGAGGAATCATACACGCTGCCGACGACGCGTTGCAGCGCCCACCGCCTTGTTATAGCGTCTGGGCGAGTTCCTCGAGCTGGTCGGCGCATTTGCCCCAGCCTTCCTGGAAGCCCATCGCTTCGTGCTGCGCACAGTCTTCGGCGGTCCAGTGCCGGGCGCGCGCGGTGTAGTTGGTCGTGCCGTCGCCGTTGTCCTCGAAGGTGACGATGGCGGTGAAGAAGGGCTTGCCCGACGGCACCCACGCCTCGATGTAGGCGTCGGTGAACACCAGCCGTTCGTTGGGCACGACCTCCAGGTAGACGCCCCGATTCGGGTATTCGTTGCCGTCGGGATCGCGCATGACGATCAAGCTTGAGCCGCCCGGCCGCAATTCGGTCTGGACCTCGCCGATAGTCCATGGCCGCGGCACGAACCACTGCTTCATAAGTTCCGGATCCGTCCAGCATCGGTAGAGCTTGTCCGGGGTGGCGTTGATCGTACGGTTCAGCACGAGTTCGTGTTCGGGGTTCGCCATGTTCGAGGGCTCCTTGTTCCGTGGTGGACAGCACTGAGGACGCGACACAGTAGCGCTCACGTTCCTCACGGTGCAACTACGTCGCGGCGCAGGTTTTCCATGCGGTCTTCCGTGTGCCAGAATGCGGCCCGGGCATCATAGCCAACGGCGGGAGGCAGCATGGCGAGCAACGGGCGCGGCAATCGATGGCGGCAAGAGGCCATGGTCTGGCTGCCGTTGGTCCTTTGCGCGTTGCTGCTCGCGTTCGCGGATTTCAGTCCCGGCAACCCGCTGATTACGCGGACGGCTGCAGTGGCGCTGCTCATGGCGGCCTGGTGGATTACCGGGGCGATTCCACTGGCGGCCACAGCGCTGCTTCCGGTTGCCCTGTTTCCCGTGCTGGGCATCATGAATGCCGCCGACGCCGCGTCGAACTATGTGAACGACATCATCTTCCTCTACATCGGCGGCTTTCTGGTGGCGCTGGCGATGCAGCGGTGGAACCTGCACCGGCGCATTGCGCTGGGCATGCTGCTGCTCTGCGGCACGCGGCCGCGCGCGCTGCTGGCGGGCTTCATGCTGCCCACGTTTTTCTTGTCCATGTTCATCAGCAATACAGCCACGACGATGATGATGGCGC
This sequence comes from Candidatus Hydrogenedens sp., assembly GCA_016125095.1. Classification (GTDB taxonomy): domain Bacteria; phylum Hydrogenedentota; class Hydrogenedentia; order Hydrogenedentales; family JAEUWI01; genus WGMK01. The sequence goes on from WGMK01000010.1 coordinate 421,094, forward strand.
CGATCGCCTTGGCCGTGCTGGCGGACCTGGAAGAGCGGGGGAGTGCCGGTGTGCGCGGCGGCTTCGGCGTCGGGCTGCTGCTGGCGATTGCCTACTGCGCGAGCATCGGCGGCACGGCGACGCTTATCGGCACCCCGCCGAACCTCTCCTTCGCGCGCATACTGGAAATCACCTTTCCCGAGGCGCCGCACATCAGTTTCGCCCAGTGGTTCGTGTTCGGCTTTCCGCTGGCGGTTTCGATGGCCGTGCTGTTGTGGGCGCTCATTTCCTGGATGTACGCGCGCGGCGTGTCGGAGCCCTTCGACCGCCGGGTCATCGCCGGGCAATACCGCGCGCTGGGTCCCTGGAGCTTCGAACAGCGCGCCATGCTGCTGGCCTTTGGGGCGCTGGGCATCCTGTGGATGACGCGCTCGGATGTCGATCTCGGCGCGTTGCAGGTGCCCGGCTGGAGCACGCTCTTCGAGTACCCGGCCTATCTGCGCGACGGCACAGTCGCCATCGCGGTGGCGAGTATCCTGTTTCTGGTGCCCGCGCCCTCGGAGCCCGGACGGCGCCTGTTGGACTGGGACACCGCCAAGACCCTGCGCTGGGACATCGTGCTGCTTTACGGCGGCGGCTTCGCGCTGGCGAACGCGTTTGTCACGTCGGGGCTCTCGGCCTGGCTGGGCGATGGCATGTCGGGCCTGGCCGGCCTGCCGCCGGTGGCCTTGGTGTTCACCCTGTGCCTCGGCATATCGCTCTTGACCGAGCTGACTTCGAACACCGCAACGACCGAGATGGCGCTGCCGATTCTGGCGGCGCTGGCAGTGGGTATCGGCGTGCATCCGCTATTGCTGATGCTGCCTGCCACCCTGGCCTGTTCCTGCGCGTTCATGCTGCCCGTGGCCACGCCGCCCAATGCGATAGTCTTCGGTGCGGGCAATCTGACCATTGCCCAGATGGCGCGCACGGGGTTCCTCTTGAACCTCGCGGCGGTGGTGCTGATTACCGCGCTGACCTTTCTACTCGGGCCGCTTGTGTTCGGCATCGGGGCGGGCGGCGGCATGCCCGAATGGGCCGTGCTCAGCGGCGGCGGACACTAGGCCCGGTTCAAGGGGCCGCAGGGCAGTAGCCGTCCTCGCCTTCGCCGCAGTAGGTGTAGCCGCCCAGGTTGTAATACTGGATCAGCCGCAGCAATTCGGTAAGGCCGATCGTCCAGTCCTGCGGACCGTAGTCGCTGCTGTGCGGCACGCAGGACTCCCGCGCCTCGTCGATGCCGGGCTCGAATCCATCCTCGGTGGCATCGGGCGTCGCGGCGCAATGCAGCGCGCCGGCATTGAAGAGTTGGATGACGCGCAGCAGTTCCACCAGCGCAATCACCTGGTCGGGTGTGGTGTCGGCGCTGTGCACTGCAGGCAACTCGCCCTCGGGCTCGCCTTCCGGCACCAGATTGGTGCCCGTTACGGTAATCAGAAAATTGCCATCGAAGTCGTTTGAGGCGAGGGTGTATGTCGCCGTAGATACGGTCGTGCCGGATTCCGGCGTAAAGCGGACCTCGAAATAATCGGTCTGTCCGGTGAGGATCGAGTTGCCGCTGGGTGGCACGACGGACCACAAACCGGGTTCGCTGGAGTCGATGGCCACGGGCGGACTGACGGGAAAGGAAACGTTGCTGAGCGCCTTCAAGTCGATTCGAAGCACGGAGGTTTGTGCCGGCACGCCCACCAGGTTTCGCGATACCACATTGCCCACCAGATTTCCTCCGATGCGGTATTCGAGATCCGGCGTGAAGAGGCCGATATAGACGCGCAAGTCGCAGGAAAAGCGGGGCGCGTCTACACTGAGAAATGCCCCCGTGTTGAAGTTCCGCTCTTCGGATTCCACCGTCAATGTTCCGGTCATCGATTCCCCTGGATGCAAAATGCCGTCTGCGGGAAACACGGGGGGCTCGAAGGTGACGAAACCGTTGTCATTGTTTGTTAGCGTAAAGGTCAACGTATCTGCACCGAGGTAATCGGTTTCCCCAGTGTTGGTGTAGACCATATCGTACGACTGGGAGAACCCTTCCATATTCTGGAAGTTCTGACTGATTTTTCCGTCGCAGACCTCCGGGCCGGTGTAACTCAAGACCGCCGGGGAATACGCGACCGAGTCGCTGCCGATATTGGTGGGAAGGTCGGACGCACTGTCGGCCAAGCCTAAGCTTACCGTGCCGGAGCCGAGCGTTGTAGCGCCTGCGCCGGCGAGCGAGATACTCAGGTTCATGGAGACGGTGATAGACGTGGCCAGCGAAGACCGGCAGTCCGGCGTGAAAGTGCCCGGGTATCCCAACGTATCGCTGACGAAGACCGTCAGCGATTGGCCCTCCTCGGTGAAATCGGTCAGGTTCGGGCCATCAAGCCTATCGACCGTCATGGAGCCGTTTGCGGTGGCTCCTACCGTGGCGGAAGCGGTGACCGAGAGCGCATTGGATACGATCGGCTGTATTTCGCTGGGGAAGCGTGTGAGGATGGCCGACTTTAATGAGGCGGATCGCTCGTAGGCCACCGAGGGATTTGTCGCCTCGATGTCCGTCGGCGCGTCGAGCAGGTAGCTGTCGAGTGCAATCATGTCGGAACTGTCGAAGCGCTGATTGTCGATGACCTTGATGTTGGTGGTTCCGCTGGGCAGGCTGTTTACAAGTAAACCGAATCCGTTGGCGTTCATCCACGCGCCGAAGGCCGTCCGGAACGGAATGCCGACCGTCGCGGTGATATAGTTCTGGACGAGAAGAAACTGCGAGCCTGAAGCCGCGCCCAGCGTAAGCGAAGTAGCCTCAAGGCTGATATCGCCGCTGAGGTCCGCCGTCAGCGTACATTCACTCGTTCCAGACAACGCTAGCGAGAGGTTTGTTGTAGAGTACCCGGCGCTATCCGAGAGCGTCGAAGTGACGCCTCCGTTGTAGTCCAGCGTCTTGGTCACTTGCGCGTGGAGCGCCCTCGGCGCCAGCATGAAAAGCGAGCACAGCGCGATTGAGGTTGCAGCGCGCAATGCGCGCGTGCGAACCATGGCGGCGACTTTTGGCATGAGCTATACCGTTCCCCAAGACACCGGCGGGACGGGGAGCGCCCGCCGGATAGCCTGCGGCAAGTGTGCCAAAACTCGAATTACTCGTCAACTGGCGCCTCGGGTGCCACGGCAGGCTCGGACGCGGGCGCCGGACAGGCTCCCGTTGCGGCTTCTCGACCGTAATCCTCTGGCAGTGGTGTCGGTTCCTGCATGGCCGGAACGCCGCGCTGAACCATGTCTGACACCTTCGCCGCGTGCGCCTGAATCAGCTTGACGACCTCCGGGTCTTCGGAAGTGGAGGTGACCACCACGCCGTTTTCGATGTCCTCCACCGCCATGTCGACCTTGTCGCTATGTGCGGCCAACTCGCGGAATACCGGATCCCAGCCGCGCACCATGCCGCCGCGCTGGTAGAGCGTGCCCATCTCGCGCGGATGACGCTGCAGCACCGGCAACAGATCCGCGTCCGAGGTCGTGGTGGTCGTGCGCACGCCGTTATCGAGATTCTCGACCGTGCGCGAAATCTTGGTGTGGTCGAACACCAGCGCATGCGCGTCTTGCATCAGCGCCCGCTTCGGCTGCGCGAAGCCCTCCGGCGATAGTGCAAAGGAAAGTAGCACAACGAGAGGGAGAAGGATTGCCGGATACCGCATGACGGCCTCCAATCGCGGGCCGTTTGGCGGCCGCTGCGGCGACCCCGCCGTACCGGCCGCGCCCGCCTGTATTGATCCTACCCCCGGATTCTTCCTTCGTCAATGCACGCGTTTTGGCAGGCGCTCTTGGCGGCTTGCGGCCGTTCTCGCAGCAAAAGTTAACTATTGACAACACTGCGCATTCCTGATATCCTCCGACAACTACAAGATGGAGTGGTGTATCTGGAGGGTTCTTACAACCCATGGTGGAGAGTGAGTTTGGCCAGGCGTCCCTGATGGGGCGGAAGCTGGGGAACTACGACGTCCGGGCGCTGATTGGCTGCGGGGCGATGGGGGCGGTGTATAGAGCGCAGGACGTGGTGTTGAACCGTCCCGTGGCGCTGAAGGTCATGCTGGGTAGCCTGGCGCGGAACCCGGAGCAGGTGCGGCGTTTTCAGCGCGAAGCGCAGGCGGCGGCACCGCTTATCCACCAGAACATCGTGCGGATCTACGAGGCGGGCGTGCGTTCGGGCACGCCGTTTATCGCGATGGAGTATGTCGAGGGCGAGGCCTTCGACCGGTTTCTCGATCGAACCGGGCCGCTGCCGTGGCGACATGCGCTGGAACTGGCGGATCAGGTGGCCCAGGGGCTGGCCTGCGCGCATGCGCACGGGGTGGTGCACCGCGATGTGAAGCCCGCGAATATTCTGCTGGACAAGCAGGGGCGCGTTCGGCTGACCGATTTCGGCATTGCCAAGGTGCGCGACCGCAGTTCGGGGATGACCGACCACGGCCAGTTCATCGGCACACCGGAATACATGTCGCCCGAGCAGTGCTCGGGAGTATCGGAAATCGGACCGCCGAGCGACCTATTCTCCCTCGGCGTCACACTGTATCGGATGATCGGCGGCACGCTGCCGTTTCATGGGGGTTCTACTGCGGCGTTGATTGCGGGTATCACACTCGATACGCCTGTGCGGCTGAACAAGCTGTTGGTCGATGTGCCCGACGACGTGGCCCGGCTGGTGGCGCACCTGCTGGAGAAGGCACCCGAGCGGCGTCCGGAGAGTGCAGCGGCGCTCTCGGAGATGATTGGCCGGCTGCTGTCCAACGATGGCGGTTCGTCGGCGATGCCCGATGCGCTGTCGGCATTCATCCGCGAACAGGCGAAGCCCCGCGGCGATAGCCATCCTTCGCCGGCGCCGCGCGACAAGCCGCGCGCGGCGCAGCCGCGATTCCGGCGGCAGCGGGCGGTGAAATACGAACCCATCAGCGGCGGCGCGAAGGCCGCAGCGGCGGCCCTGGCAGCCGTGTCCATCGCTGCTGCGGCGTATTGGAATGTCCTCGCGCGGCCGGTCGCGGTCGAGGCTGCGCCCTTGCTCGAGCGTGCGGTGTTTGTGCAATCGCAGCCGGGTGTTTTTGTGCATGCGCTTCCCGAGGACTGGGCCGTGGACGGCATCAGTTGGGATTCGCGCGAATCGCAGGTGCTGGTGCGGCTGGCTGGGCGCGGCGGAACGGCGTGGTCGGGCGGCGAGGGCTGGCTGGTGGTTAATCCGGACACCGGCGAAGTGACCGTGCCGAGAGCGCCTCGATCGCCTGCGACCGATCCCGAATTCGCCGCATACGGCGCGCGTCAGCCGCGCGTGCAGGCGGCCGGCGGTTCGTTCGCACTGGCCGCTGCCTGGGGCGAGCCGGGGCAGGTAGCGCTGTTGCGCCAGCCGCTCTCCTTGCTGACGCCCGCGTCCGAACCGCTCGCGGTGCTTACGGCCGAAACCTGGGGAACGCGCGGCGCTTGGGATGATCCCGGCATCGAGACCGCGGCCTTCCTCCTACCCCGCTCGGCGGGCGCCTATGTGGTGCGTCCGGCGGGATCGGGGGGCGCCGCGTTCGCGGCGGTAGATTCCAACGGGACGTTGAACACCTTGTACTCCGAGACGCGCACGGTGATGGGCGGCAGCGTTCAGTTGTCGCCCGACGGCGGCGCGCTTTGGTATCTGTGCCGTGAAGCGGCGGGCCGGCGGATACTGAGCAGGCTCGCGCCGCTTTCCGCGGGTGCCGCCTCCATCAATATTGTCGATTCCAGCGGCCTCGGCGAGACCTATTCCATCGCCCCCGAAGGCTCGCTCGCCGCCGTGGAAACGCGTACCGAAATCGCGCTCTATAGCGCGGATGGCTCGCTGATCCACGACGGACTCGCCGGCGGCACGTTGCATCCGCAGGCGTGGCATCCCTCGGGGCGCTTTTTCCTCGTGGCGCGCAGAGGCGAACTGCTGGCGCAGGAAGCCGCGCCGCCCTATCGCGCCACCGTGGCGGCGCGATTCGAATCCACGAACCCGTCCCACGCGGCCGTGTCGCCGGGCGGACGCTGGGCGGCGGTGGTGCTTGAGCATGACAACATCGCAGAGATCGCGTTTATCGACTTGGGCAGCCTGATGTTCGCGGCGGGAGCAAGCGCATGAGCCTGGAACAAACACCGCCGAAGCGCTACCAGTTCGGCGCCTACGAGATTCTGGATACCGTGGGTCACGGGGGGATGGGCGTGGTCTACCGCGCCTACGACCGGAACCTCGGGCGGGCGGTGGCGCTGAAGATTCTGCGCGACGAGTTGCGTGGAGAGGCCAAGGTGGCGGCGCGGTTTCAGCGCGAAGCCGAGGCCTGCGGACGACTGGACCATCCCAACATCGTGCACGTGTATTCGGTAGGCATGGTGGAGAACATTCCGTTCATCGCGATGGAATTCGTCGAGGGCGAGACCCTGGCCTGCCGCATGCGTCGCGAGGGATTGATCGACTGGCGCGAGGCCCTGAGGATCGGCGCGCAGGTGGCAGACGCGTTGGGCGCGGCGCACGAGGCGCAGATTATCCACCGCGACGTGAAGCCCGGCAATATCCTGCTCGACCTAGAAGGCCGCGCGCGCGTGACGGATTTCGGCATCGCGAAAATCCTGAACGCCTCGACCCAGCTGACAACCGACGGCACGCGGCTGGGCACGCCGCAATACATGTGCCCGGAGCGCTGCCAGAACCAGAAAGTCACTCCCGCGAGCGATATCTATTCGCTCGGCGTGGTGTTGTTCCAGGCCATTACTTGCCGCTTGCCGTATGAAGCACGCTCGAATGTCGAGCTCCTGAATCAGATCAGCGCGGGCGAGCCGAAGCGACTGCGGGATCTCTTACCCGACATACCGGACTCGGTCGACCGCCTGTTGGCCTACATGTTGGAAAAGTCGCCCGACAAGCGTCCGAGCAGCGCGCGCGTGTTGTCCGAGGCCATCGAGCGGGTGCTGTCCGGCGGTACATTGGACGAACACGCCGAGGCCCTTGCGCAGCGGCTGGACCAATACCGGCGCTCGCTGCCGGAGGCATCGCCGGTCACGCCCGACCCCGACACGCCGACCCGCGCGCTCGGGTCGCATCGCAAAGTCGCCCGCAAGGTCAGCCGCCGCTGGTTCTCCTTGCCGCGTTCGGCCCGTTTGGCGCTGGCCTTCGCGTTTGTCTTGTCCGCTGCCGCAGGCATTGCGGTATCGGTGGCTTCACTGACGGAGCAAGCAGCACCCCTGCTCGGTCCCCTGAGCGCCGAGTCTGTCGTGGCGCGCTGGAATGAGCCGGTCGACTTGCTTGCCTTCCGCTCCGAGGCGCCCGGGATCACGCTCGCGTCGCTCGCGCTGCCCGATTTCGAGGTGGCGGATCTTTCGCTGCGTGGGACTTCGGGCGGCGTCGCGCTGCTGCGCGGCAAGGCAGGCTCGGCGCGCGCTGGGCACTATGCAGTTGCGGGATGGGGACCGGAGAATGCGGCGCAACTGCTGGTGCCGCCGTTCTTGGGGACAAAGTCGGCCGGCTTGCGCCTGCTGGACGATGCCGAGGGAGAATCCGTCGCGCTTGCGGGCGCTGCCGGGGTACGCCGCTTTTACAGCGATGGCTGGCGCGCGGGGGCACCGGCTCCAGGCGAAAAGTTGTGGAGCGCCGCAGCGGGCCCGATCACCCAGCCCTTTTTCAACGCGGAGGGGAACTGGATTCGCATCGGGGCGTATAACACCGGCGGGTATCACGACTGGCAACTCGGGGTCATCGAAGCATCGGGATTGCGTCGTACCGACGAACTGACGCCGCCGGGTCCGCCGATAGCGGCGGTCGCAGCGCGAGGCGGAACCGACGTAGTCGCCTATCTTCGCGAACTTCCGTCGCGGGGCGAGGCTTCCGTGGAACTCCGCGCGCTTTCCGGAACGCGCGAGATTTCGCTTGCCGAAGGAGCCCTCGAACTGGCGTCCGGCGCGGTGTCTCCTTCAGGGCGCGTGGCCTTCGGACGTACCGACGGCACGGAGCCGGGCGTATTTAGTTGCGAGCCGGGTGACCACGCGGAGGCGGCGCTGGTGTCCACCGGAGCCTGGCCGCAATGGATCTCGGCTGAGACGCTGTTGATTCACGACACCGACCGCCTAGGCCGGGTGCAGCTTTTCCTGGTGCCGCTGGCGCAGCCGCTGAGCCGAGTCCAACTCACGCATTTTGACAGTGGTGTGTCGGCCACCGGCGCCGTACTTCAAGCGGAATCCGGAAGGGCGGCGGTGGCGCTGCCCGGCGGCCGATCGGTCGCGCTGATCGATTTGGAGCAGGCCAGCGCAGTATAGTCGGGGGCATGGTTGCCTGGCTTATGCTGGCGGCGCTCGCGGTTCCCGAAGTGTGGACCGAACCGCTGCTCACCTTTCCCCCACCCGAGACGCGTAGTGATGCGGCATCGGAAACGGTGTCTATCGATACCGCGCGCGGCGAAAGCGCTTCGGCCCTGGTCGTGTTTCAGGCCGACGAGGCCCTGACGGGCGTCTATGTAGACGCGGCTCCCCCGCATGAATCGCTAACGGCGCCCGAGGTCTTCGTGGCCCAAAGCGATGGCACGCTGGAGCCGGTGGAGAAGTTCGATGTGTCCGAGCGCGGTCGCGTGCTGTTGCTGCTGCGTTTCACGGCCCCGGCCGACGCGCGGCCGGGGTTCTACGAGGACAAGTTCTACATTCGCGCCGACGGCCTGCGCCGCAGCCGCAAGTTGTCGCTGACCTGGCGCGTGCGCGAGGCCGTGCTGCAGCGCTCGATGGTGCCGCCACTTTACGCCGGTATCGACCTGGATCAACTGCCTGCGGAAAGTGCGGAGCGCGCCGCCGCCTTGGCAGCTGTGGCGGAGTATCCCTTCGACTACTACGCCCTGCGTGGCCGCTATGCCGCCAGCCCCGAGGATGCCGTGAGCCTGATCGAGGCGCTGCCCGGGGCCGGTGGACGGCCTGCCCTCATCGGCCCCGTGTTTCCTTCCGTGGACGAGCGGGGATTGCTGCACCGACAGGCGCTTGAGCAGGGGGCCGCGTGGGCGGCGCACCTGGGCGATGCCTACTGGAACGCCGGGGTACGTGTGTTGGTCGATACGCCCGATGCGGACGACGCGGCGGCTCAGGCCGGGCGGGTGGTGGCCGAGATTCCGAATTCCATCGCGGTGGTCTCCGGCAGCTGGTATGCCGCCTCGCCGAGTATCGAGGAGCGTGCCGCGCCGTGGGACGCTAGACTGCTCTCTCCCGGAGGTGCCTCGGTGATCGAGATGCTGCCCGTATGCGGTGGCGCGCCGGCTACCGTGCAATCGTTGCTGGGCAGTCCTGGGCTTCCGGTACCCGGCATGCCGGGGACAGCCTCCGAGGCCGCTTGGGCCGGCGACTGCTGCCCGGCCACCGGCTGGTCGCCCCAGCCGGGCGGCGGCGCCTGGCTTGCGTGGGATTTTACGGCACCAATCCGTCTCGAGCGGCTGCGCATTGTCGGGCTGTTTGGAATGGACATCAAGCCGCCGGAGGTGTACACGGCCTACACCGGGCAGCCCTATACTTCGTCGACTGTTACCTGGACCGCGCCGCGGCCGGGGGTCTTGGACGGCGTGTTCAAATACCCGGCGGAATTCGCGGCGCTTCGGCTCGATTTCCTGCCGCCGGCCGATGCTCCCGTGGTAATCACCGAACTCATCTGGCAGGAATGCGGAGAGTCGTCCACCGACCGCAGTGGCGTGTGGCTGACTCCGCCGGGTGGACCCTTCGCCACGTCAGCGCCAGAGGGCACGAAGCTGACCGCTGCCGGGTGGGGGATTCTTGCGGACCATGTGCGCGGCATCATCATGCCGGCCCCGGGAATACAGGAGGGGACGGCCCAGGCGACGATGGCAGGCGAGTACCTGCGCGATGCGCTCGAGGACGATGCGCTGCTGTTTGGACTCGGCAGCGGTGCGGCGGACCTGGCGCACGAATTCGCAACGCACGCGGCGAAACAACTGCGCGGCGAGCCGGGGGAGGAATGGCCGAAGCGCGCCGAGGAATTGCGGGAGACGCTGCGGCGCAGGCTGGACAACTGAGGACGGGACGATGAATCGATTGCTGTTGGGCTGCGTTATCCTTGGAGGGGCCCTGATGGGCCATGCAGACGAAGGAGCGAAGGCGTTGCGGATTGTGACGTACAACATTCATCACGGCGAGGGCGGCGACCATCAGGTCGACCTCGAGCGCATCGCAGGCGTGCTGCTCGCGCTCGGGCCGGATGTCGTCTGCCTTCAGGAAGTGGACCGTAACCTGAGCCGCACGGACCGGCGCGATTTCCCGGCGGAGTTCGAGCAGCTGCTGGGCATGCCTGGCGTGTTCGAGTCCAATTATGATTTCGATGGCGGCGAATACGGCAACGCCATCTTCACGAAGCTGCCGGTGGCGTCGCACGAGAACCACGCGCTGCCGGGGCCCGAGGGCATCGAGCCGCGCGGCTGCATCGAGGCCGTGGTGGAATGGAACGGCGCGAAGGTGCGGGTCATGAATACGCACTTGGGGCTGAGCGAACGCGAGCGCGAAGGGCAGACCGAGGCGATTGCAGCGCTGTTGGACGAACGGCCGACCGTGGTTTGCGGGGACTTCAACGAAACGCCCGGGCGTCCCGCGATGCAGACGCTTGAGGCGAAGCTGACGCATTGCCGCCTGACCGATACGCTCGAAGAGAAGGACCTGACCTTCAGCGCCCAGCGTCCGAGCGTGCGGATCGACCACGTGTTGGCGAATGCGGGACTAAAGTGCCTCGGCATCGAGGTCATCCGCAACGAGGTGACGGCCATCGCCTCCGACCACTTGCCCGTGCTTGCTGTCTTGGAGCGGGCGGAATAGTCCAACCGGGCATCGTGGTACAATTCCTGACGTGAATAGAGGAGATTCTTGCAGGATGCAGCAGTCGATTCAGCGCGCGCTTGCCGCTTTCATCGTATCGGCCGGCGCGGCGTTTTCGTTCTCCGCCGATGCCGCCGTGTGGTATGTGGACGCGGCGCGTCCGTCCTCCGGCGCGGGTACCAGCTGGGCCACCGCCTTCCGCACGGTACGCGAGGCGGTGCAGGCGGCGTCGACCAGCGGCAACGACGAGGTGTGGGTGCGCTCGGGCGAATACCCGGAAGTGACCAACAATGGCGGCAACTCGCTCGAAATGCGCGAGCAGGTCGATATGTACGGCGGGTTCGCGGGCGGCGAAACGTCGCGAGACCAGCGGAACCCCGTCATAAACGAGACCGTGCTGCTCGGCACGGCGACCGGTCCCGATGATCGCACGCCCACCGCGCCGGTAGTGTTGGCTGCGAGCAATGCCCTCATCGACGGTTTCGTCATCCGCGGCGGCCGCTCGAAGCGCGGTGGCGGCATGATGTGCTTCCGCACCTCGCCCACCGTGCGCAATTGCGTGTTCGAGGACAACGTCAGCATTCAGGACGAACTCATCACGCGCTCAGGCTGGGGCGGCGGCGTGATGGTGGTGGGCGGTGTGACTCCGCTTTTCGAGGACTGCGTGTTCCGTGAGAACTACGGCCTGCTTGGCGGCGGCATGGCGCTGGAAAACGGCAAGCCGACCCTGCGGCGATGCCGCTTCGAGGACAACTACGCCTACATCGCCATCGGGCCGGTGCCGGGTGTACCGGGCGATCTCTGGCAGGACCAGACGGGCTCGGGCGGCGGCGTGTTCGGCTTCGAACAGGCGTCGATGGTGGTGGAGAACTGCGTGTTCGACGGAAACCAGGCCGACACGCAAGGCGGCGGTATCGCCTTCTACGAGCGCGGCGACGCCAACATCACCGACACCGTATTCACCAACAACACGTCTATCCGCGATCCCGAGATTACCGGCTATTTCCCGGCGGGACGCGGCGGGGCGCTGGGCCTGCAGTGGGACAGCTCGACCTTCGAGCGCTGCCTCTTCGTGGGCAATACATCGAGCGACGACGGCGGCGCGGTGTTCACGGGGGGGCTGCGTCCGGAGACCAACCCGGGGGCCGATGCGCAATTCCTCGCGCGGGCCAAGGCCGACCCGACCTTCATCAACTGCATCTTTCTGGAGAACACGGCGCAGGGCACGGGCGGCGGCGCGATGTTCTTCGAGGCGACCGGCACGTTCACGCACTGCACCTTTGCCGGCAACCAGGCCACCCGCAACGACCCCACAAGCGGCGGCGGCATTCACGCGCTGTGGTTTGCCGAGCCGGTCGTGAAGAATTCCATTCTTTGGAACAACACGCCCTACGACGTGTTCGACCTGCCAGAGGTCGAGTTCGACCCGGGCGAGGGGGAGGTGATTACGGTGCCCGGCAGCGCCACGCATGCCACCTACAGCAACATCGGCGTGGCGTCGAGCGCGGCGGCGAACATGTCCGGCGCGCTGTTGGTCGGCGCGGGCAATATCTCCGCCTTGCCGAAGTTCACACTCTGCGGCGAATTCGACCGTGCGGAAGACGTCGCGTTGCAGTCGGGTTCGCCCTCGCTGGGCACCGGCAATGCGGCCGACGCGGCGGCCGACGATTATTTCGGCGTGGCCCGCGGCGGCGGCGCGCCCGACATGGGCGCCATCGAGGGCGCGATCGCGCTCGACTGCGGCGGCTTCGAGGGTACGCCGCACTCGGCCGACCAGAACGGCGACGGCGTGCTCAGCCTGTCCGACCTGCTCCGCGTCGTGCAGTTCTTCAACGTTGGCGGCCTGCGCTGCAGCAACGGCAGCGAAGACGGCTACGCGCCCGGCATCGGCAACACCAGCTGCGCCGGACACGCCAGCGACTACGCCCCCAGAAACTGGATTCTCAGCCTCAACGAACTGCTCCGCACGATTCAGCTGTTCAACGCCGGCAGCTACACCGAATGCGCCCCCGGCGAAGACGGGTATTGCCAGGGGTAAGGCCTGTGGCGAAGGCCGCCGTGGAGTGCGGGAGCACGCTGCACAAGAACCGCTGCGGTAGGGCGAGCGTACGCGCGAGCCATCTTGGCCAATGAGTCCACAGCACCTGCGCACGAAACGAGTTGAGACTTCATCACTCGCTATCAACATCGTCATTGCGAGGAGCGAGTCTTCGAGCGACGCGGCAACCTCCTTGATGCGATGGCCGGATCTAAGCGGGCGGTATCTGCAATGGAGTCCGGCCAGATTGCTGCACCGCGTCATCGCGCCAAAGGGGTTGCCGCGCTTCGCTCGCATTGACGGAGAGGAAAGCCGTTGTGCCGAATTCGGCGCATGCAATCACCGTGATGCATGACTGAGTCCTTCGTGCAGGCGACGGGAGCAAGCTCCCTACGCAAAAGCGCATGCAAGCCTTGCGCACTCCAAGGCAGCCAGCTGCATAAGAACCGCTGCGGTAGGGCGAGCGTACGCGCGAGCCATCTTGGCGCGTCGCCTACTACCTCCTCACGCCAGCCGCGTTTGGGCGGGGGCGTCTCCGGCGGCAGACAGACGCGGAGCGATGGCATCGAAGATGCGGGCGGCGAGGTCGTCCTTGCCGATGAGGCCGCATTCGAGGGGTTCGGCGCCGGGGGTAAGCAGCCAGGCGCGATGAGTGTCGGTGCCGAATCCGGAGTCGGTAGTGCCCACTTCATTCGCGCAAATCAGGTCGAGTTTCTTCCGCGCCAATTTGTCCTGCGCGTGCGCCACGAAGTCGCGCGTCTCGGCGGCGAAGCCCACGGCGATCTGCCCCGGCCGCTTGCGAACGCCCATCGCTGCGGCGATGTCGGCATTCGGCACCAGCGTCAGCGTGTAGACGCTGTCCTGCCGCTTGCGCTTGTCAGTCTCGGGAGACTCGACGCGGTAATCCGCCACGGCCGCGGCGGCGATGAAGATATCGCAGGCGTCGAAGCGGGCCTCGACCGCCTCGTGCATCTGTGCGGCGGTATCCACACGCACCACCTGCGCAGCGTGGGGGAGCGGAGCCTCGTGCGGACCGGTCACCACGGTGACCTCGGCCCCTCGTCGCAGGGCCTCGAGCACGATCGCGCGTCCCATCTTGCCGCTGGATCGGTTGCCGATGAAGCGGACCGGATCGATGGGCTCGTGGTTCGCGCCGCTCGTAATCAGCACGCGGCGACCGGCGAGCGATCGATCTGTGCTCAGCGCGCACAGGGCGGCCTCGAGGATGGCGGGCGTGTCGATGAGCCGACCGGGTCCCACTTCGCCGCAGGCCAGGTTGCCCTCGCCGGGTCCCACGAACCGCGCGCCGCGCGATTGCAGCAGCGCGATGTTCGCCTGGGTGGCGGGATGCAGGTACATCTGCGTATTCATCGCGGGAGCGAACAGTACCGGCGCGCGCGTGGCCAAGAGCGTCGTGGTAAGCCAATCGTCGGCGATGCCGTGCGCAGCTTTCGCGAGGATATTGGCCGAGGCCGGAGCGATGAGAAACAAGGCGGCACGGCGGGCCACGGCGATGTGCTCGATTTCCGGGTTCTGCGCCGGGTCGAACATGTGTCGGATGACGGGACGCCCGGTCACGCCCTCGAGCGCGGCCGCACCGACGAATTCGGCGCCGCCGCGCGTGAGCACGGGCAGCACCTTCGCCCCGGCTTCCTTCAGCCGCGAGGCCAGCTCGCAGGCCTTGTACGCCGCAATAGAGCCCGTGACGCCGAGAACGATTTCCTGGTCTCGAAATCCTGGGTGCATGGCGCGCGGCGCTCCCGTTCCCGCCGGGGCGGGAAGCCTAGTTGAGGAAGTCCTCGTCTTCCTGATCGCCGGAGACGTAGGAAATTTTGCCCGCCAGCACTTCGTCCAGCGCCTGCACGGTGCTCTTCTCGCCGTGCAGCACCTGCGCGAAGCCGTGGGCCTCGTTCTTGCTGATCTGGTTGGCGCGGCGCGAGGCCACAATCACCAGACGATACAGGCTGTCGAACTTGTCGGCGAAGTCATCGACGGAAAACGGAGCAGGCATCAGGTTTCTCCTCGTTACGGGACAGGCCCGTTATTCTACATTCAAATCGGCGCGCGCGGCATCGAGAAATACCCGCATCTCATGCGCGGCCCGGTCCAGTTCATCATTAACAATCACATGGTCGAACTCATGCCGCGCCGCCATTTCCTCGGCGGCGTTGCGCAGTCGCAGGTCAATCGTCGCATCGTCTTCCGTGCCGCGCGCGCGCAGGCGCTGCTCCAGCACTTCCATCGAAGGCGGCGCGAGAAACACGCTCATCACCGGCAGATCCGTGCGGCGCAGGTTCCGCATGCCCTGCACGTCCAGCTCCAGCACCACGTCGCCGCCGGTCGCCAGGCAGCGGTCCAGTTCCGCGCGCAGCGTGCCATAGCGGTTGCCATGCACCTCCGCCCACTCCACAAACGCCCCCTCCGCCACCAGGCTATCAAACGCTTCCGGCGTCCGGAAGTAATACTCGCGCCCGTCCAGCTCGCCTTCGCGCGGCGCACGAGTGGTCACCGAAATCGGGTGCAGCAGCTTCACGCCTTCCTTCGCCAGCGCGCTCAGCAGGGCGTTTTTTCCCGCGCCCGAAGGAGCCGAAAGCACGACGACGAGTCCCACGGTTCGTGCTACTCGATGTTCTGCGCCTGTTCGCGCAGTTTTTCCAGTTCCGACTTCATGCGCAGCACTTCACGGGTCACCCCGATATCGCGCATCTTCGAGCCCAGCGTATTCACTTCGCGCTGGATTTCTTGCGAGACGAAATTCAATTCGCGGCCAATGGGCTCCGGGCGCTCGAGCAGTTGCTCCGTATGGTCGAGGTGCGCCTTGAGCCGCACGATCTCCTCGTTCACGGCCGTCTTGTCCGCCATCATCGCCACTTCCAGCGCAATCCGTTCCTGCGTCAGGCTCGTGTCCTGGGCCAGTTCTCCCATGCGCTCGCGCAGGCGGTTCTCGTATTGCTCGCTCAGCGCGGGAATCTGCGTCTCCACCTCGGCCACGGCTGCGCGCATCTCGTTCACGCGCTCGCGCAGGTCGGCGGCCAGCGCCTCGCCCTCGCGCTTGCGCATGGTTTCCAAGTGGTCGCAGGCCTGGTCCAGCGTCGCCGTGACGGCGGCCAGCACCTGTTCGATATCGTGCTCTTCCTCTTCCTGGTAGAACACGCCCTCAAGCCGGGCCAGCGTATCCAGGCTCAGCCGCTCGGTGCTGTTCATCAGGTTGACCAGCCCGCGCGACGCCGCCACATATTCCTCCGCCACCTTCAGGTCGCACTTGATGGCCGGGCGCCCCGCAGCGCCGCGCTCGCGGCGGACCGATACATTGAGTTTGCCGCGCGAAAGCCGCCCCTTGAGGTGCTCCTTCAGCGCGGGTTCGAGTACGGCCCAGGGCCCCGGCAGCCGGATGGCGCACTCCAGAAAGCGGTGGTTCACCGACACCACTTCGATCGCGAAGTGCTCGTCGGCATACACGCCGCTGGCGCGTCCGAATCCTGTCATGCTCTTGACCACGTACGGGGGCTCCCTTGGGGGTGGGCAAATCAAACGGGGCCGCCTCATCTGCTCCCGGCGCAGGCGGCCCCAGCCAAGCGCGGAAGTATACCGCAGCGGGCCGCCCCGCCGCAACCGATTGTTCTGTCAAGGGTTAAGCGGTTGCGGGGGCGCCGGGCCGGGTGGTATCGTGGGGTTATGCCTCAACTCAACGATCCCAAGCCGCCACTGCTCGCCCCCATGTCGCCCCAGGCCAACCGATTCCTGGGCTTTTTCGGCGTGGCGGCCGGGGCCATCCTGCTCGGATTCACCTTCTTCGCCCCTTCGCTCCAAGGCGGTGCCGGGGAGGGCTGGGCCGAGGTACCCGCGAAGCTCATCAGCGCCGAGGCCGTCACCGAAGAGGTGGAAGAGCCTTGGGGCAATGGCACGCGCACCCGCACGGAACACCAGGTGATGGCGGAAATCGCCTACGACTTCGCCGGCAAGACCTACAACTCGGGCATCCGGGTGAGCGGATTCCGGAGCGAGGCCGATGCTGCCAGCCACGCGGATTCCCTGCGCGCGAAAGATCCCTTCGCGTGCTACGTGAATCCGGACGACCCGGCCCAGGCGCGCCTGCAGCCGGGGGGCAGCCCCCTCACCTATGTGTACCTGAGCGGGGGCATCATCGTGCTGGCCTACGGGCTCGTGCTGCTGCTTTCGAACCGCACCCTCCAGCAGCACGCCGGGGTGGAGGAGTAGGTAGCCCCCTTCCTGCGCATGGCCCGGTGTAAAGTCGACCCGCCCTGCTGGAGCTTTGCTATACTACAGGGCTGGAGGCGAAGTTCCGGATGAACCGATGTGCCTGGTGTCTGCAGGGCGATGAGCAGTATGTACGCTACCACGATGAAGAGTGGGGCGTGCCGGTGCATGACGACCGCAAGCAGTTCGAGTTCTTGATGCTGGAAGGCGCGCAGGCCGGGCTGAGTTGGGCCACGGTGTTGAAGAAGCGCGAGAACTACCGGAAGGCATTCGCCGATTGGGACTGGGAGAAGGTGGCGCGGTTCACGCCGGCGCGGCTGGAAAAGCTGCTGCTGGATCCGGGGATCATCCGGAACCGGCTGAAGGTGGAATCGGCGGTGAAGAACGCGCGGGCGTTTATCGCCGTGCGCGAAGAGTTCGGCACTTTCGACGCCTATATCTGGCGTTTCGTGGACGGGCGCCCGAAGCGGAATGCCTGGCGCGCGATGAAGGAGATACCGGCGACGACGACGGAGTCGGACGCGCTGAGCAAGGACCTGAAGAAGCGCGGGTTCAAGTTCGTGGGAAGCACGATTGTGTATGCCCACATGCAGGCGACGGGGATGGTGAATGACCATACGGTGGATTGTTACCGCCACCGCGAGGTGGCGAAGCTGAAATAACGCGGACCGCGGCCGCACGGCGCGCGGGCGAGGCACGATACCGGAGTAGAAACGATGGCGAAGAACATTTACGAGAAGATCTGGGACGCGCATGTGGTGGCGCAGCCCGAGGGCCAGTCGGCGATTCTTTATATCGACCGGCACTACGTGCACGAGGTGACCTCGCCGCAGGCCTTCGAGGGCCTCCGCCTGGCCGGCCGCAAGCTCCGCCGCCCGGAGCTGACCTACGCCACGATGGACCACAACATCCCCACGACGGACCGCAGCCTCCCCATCCGCGATGCGCTTTCGAAGCAGCAGGTGGAAACCCTCAAGGCCAACTGCGATGAATTCGGCGTGACCTGTTTCGACATGCACGACCGCCGCAACGGCATCGTGCACGTGGTGGGGCCCGAGCAGGGCCTGACCGAGCCGGGCATGACGATTGTGTGCGGCGATTCGCACACCTCGACCCACGGCGCCTTCGGCGCGCTCGCCTTCGGCATTGGCACCAGCGAAGTGGAGCACGTGCTCGCCACGCAGACGCTTTTGCAGAACAAGTCGAAGACGATGGAGGTGCGCGTCGAGGGCGAACTCCCCACCGGCATCACCGCCAAGGACATCGTGCTCGCCATCATCGGCAAGATCGGCACCGCCGGCGGCACGGGCTACGTCATCGAATACACCGGCGAAGCCATCCGCGGCCTCAGCATGGAAGGCCGGATGACCGTGTGCAACATGAGCATCGAGGGCGGCGCGCGCGCAGGCCTCATTTCGCCCGATGAAAAGACCTTCGCCTACCTCGAGGGCCGTCCCTATTTGCAGAACGGCATCAGCCATGCCGACCGCGTGGCGAAGTGGAAGACCTTCGCCAGCGACCCCGGCTGCACCTACGACGCGACCGTGGTGCTGCAGGCCAGCGAAATCGAGCCGCAGGTGACCTGGGGCACGTCGCCCGGCATGGTAACCGGCGTAAGCGGCCGCGCGCCCAAACTGGACGAGGCGCGCGACGACAGCGAGCGCAAGACCTACAAGAACGCCCTCGAGTACATGGGCCTCAGCGAAGGTCAGGCCATCCAGGACATCACCATCAACAAGATGTTCTTCGGCTCCTGCACCAACGGCCGCCTCGAAGACCTGCAAGCCGCCGCCAAGGTGGTGAAGGGCCACAAGGTGAACCCGTCCATCGAACAGGCGCTCGTCGTGCCCGGCAGCCACGAAGTGAAAGAACAGGCCGAAGCGCTCGGCCTCGACCAGATCTTCAAGGACGCGGGCTTCGAATGGCGCGAGGCCGGCTGCTCCATGTGCCTCGCCATGAACGACGACAAGCTCAACCCCGGCGACCGTTGCGCCTCCACCTCGAACCGCAACTTCGAAGGCCGCCAGGGCAAAGGCGGACGCACCCACCTCGTCAGCCCCGCCATGGCCGTCGCCGCCGCCATCAAGGGCCACTTCGTCGACATCCGCGACTGGGAGTTTAAGGCCTAGACCATCCAATAGACGCTTCCAAACCGCCGCGGTCCGCAAGGGTCGCGGCGTTTTTTACTTTGGGCTTCGCTAGCGAGGACTTCCTCGATCTCCGGGAGGAATCTCCGATTCAATATGCCCTGGTTGACAAAGTTTGCCAACTAGGATGATACTAACGCTGTAAGGAGAAATCCGATGCCGACACAGAATGTGAATCTTACCGCGCATCAGAGCAAGTTCATCCAGCGGGTGGTCGAACAGGGGGCCTACAACAACGCCAGCGAGGTCGTTCGCGACGCGCTGCGCTTGTTAGAACAGCGGCATCAAGAGGACTTGCTCAAACTGGAGCACCTGCGCGTGATCGCCAAAGAGGCATTCGACGCTCTGGACCGCGGCGAGGGCGTCAGTATTCCGCTGGATGAAGTGGGGGCATACCTGGCACGCTTGAAGGACGAGGCGCTTGGGCGCACACGCGTGTGAGACGAGTTGTCCGGTTTTCATCCGCTGCTTCGGGAGACATCAAATCGGTCTTCGCATGGACCCTTGAGCACTTCGGGCCAGCGCAAGTAGACCGCTATGAAGACTTGATAAAGTTGGCGGTGCTTGAAATTTCCATGCATCCTGATGGGCCGATAGCACGGAAGCATCCCTTGATTCATCCCGATGCCCGCATCATTCATCTATCGCGTTCGGGAATGCCTGCAAGCCATTTTATGCTCTTCCGACATACGGAGGACGGCTCAATCGAAGTGGGGCGGCTCCTGCATGACAACATGAACCTACCCATGGGTTTGCCAGAGGAATTTCGCCGGTGAAGGGTGTCCGAGACCGGGCGATCTTCTGACTGACGGTCTCCACAATATATCCCGCAAATCAACCCGAAGATTGGAGACCCTCGGTCAATGGAGTGGAGCGGTCGGCAAACCTCGCCTGAGCGTGATTCTCTTGCGCCATCTAGGTGCCTGCAATAAAGTTTCTGGCGTGCCGTTTAGATACGCGCGACGAGTGGAATCTTGGCACACCAGTCCTTATTATTGCGGGATAGTGGTTAGTCTATTGCAGCGCACTATCGCGCCGATCTTCGGGGAGGGAAGGGATGTCTGAGGAAATCTTGCCGGTGAATCCGCAAGAGCGGGTAATACGATTCATGTTGCCGCCCGCGGCCACTGGCTCTCCGCTTCGAACGGTATGGTTCTCACCCTACGCGACCGGGCTGCGGATTCGTGAAAAGGCGAGCATGCCGGAGGTGGCGATCATATTGTGCCTCCTGCCGGGCGTTGCTGCGGCGGCTGCCGCGTTCTCGAGCATGGGTTTTGGGGGCGCTTCCGGCGGACTCGCCATCGGGCTTGCGGTCGGCGCGTTCTTCTCGGCGCTCCTAGTCGAGCTGGTAGCCTTGGCCCCCTACGCCTTTATCGCGCACCTCTTGCAGGCTGGCATGAAAGGTACGTCGAATTTCTGGACGACCTTTACGGCTTGCGTGTTCGGCATGCTTCCCTTGCTCTTTGCGGCCATATTCATGATTGCCGCGACGGGACTCATGGGTAGGTTTGCCGGGTTACGAGTCATGGACAGTTATGCGGCAGATCCCTATATGGCATTTCTGCCATTCTTTGGCGGGCTTCTGACCGTTCCCGTGTTCTTGATCGCATCCATTTGGAACCTCGTGGCCCTCTCCAATACCCTTGCCGGTGCGGCCCAGTTGCCCCCTTGGACGGGGTTTGGTATCTATACCGGTAGCTACGCGTTGGCCGCGTTCCTGCTTCCCTTCATTTTGCCGTTGCTGATGTTTCTTCCGTTCTTGTCGATGCTGCCGATGATGGCCCAATTCTAACCGCCAGCGGCGTTCAGGATTAGACGGGCCGCCGCCTTCGGCCGGGAGCACGATCTTTGCGATTGTGGTCTAGGCGCGGAGGGCTGCGGAACGGAGTGAGGTTGTCGATTGCCCGAAGACGCGCCAAAGAGTTCCGCCGAAACGGCAGAGACCCCTAGCCGATATTGGCCTATCGTGGGGCTTTGGTTCGAGCCCTACAAGACGGGGCTTCGGCTGCGCAGCGTGGGTAGCGTGCCGTTTGCGGCGCTCGTCTTCGTCCTGGATCTTATCGTCTTGGCGGCTCCGCTGGTGCTGGTTTTGTCGTTCGCCTATCGTGAGCTCGAATATAGCAGGCTCGGGCATACGGGTCCGGTTGCCATCTCGACGCTGCCTCTCGGAGGGATACTAATTGCAGCGATTGTTATGGCAATCGCCTCCATCGATCTCCTGCAACGTCTGCTTGGTGGTGTCGGCAGCCTTCGCAGCGTCTTTATGGCGATCACCTACGGGATACTGCCGGCGCCGACCTGGGCGTGCATCGCGGCGGTGTGGCTGATGGGGATGCATCTCCAAGATAAGTGGTATCTTGAAGAACATCCTGAAGTGCGCATGATTCGGGAAGATATGCCAATGGCCGGGGCAGTAGTGGTCTTTAATTTTCTTACGCTTTGGGCGCCGCTATTCGCCTTCATCGGGCTGGCTTCTACCGCCATCACATCGACGCAACTCCTTCGCGGCGTGACCGGGTTGCGCATGCCGTGGGTGCTCACGATGATGGGGGTGGGGGCGTTGTTGGCCCTGGGAGTCGTCGTGTTGAGCCTCCAGTATGCCGTGATTCCCATCGAACGCTAGATACGCGGTCGTCGAAATGGGAATGCAGGTGGGCCGCGGCCCGCCTACAAGTGCGCTTATTCCGGTGTAGGGCTGACAGGCGGGTCTGGTAGGGCTTATACTGAGACGGTGAAAGACGGCTTTCCCCCGAAATCAAAAGCCTCCACTTGGAAGAAGGAAATCGGTTTCGCCGTGAGCAACACCGCGCGACAGACGTCCATCGAATCCGGCCAGATAACGGCACTGGTGAAGGCCGCGGTGCTCGGCATCGCGCCGGACGCGGAGGTGTATCTCTACGGCTCCCGCGCGCGGGGCGATTTTCAGCCGGACTCGGATTGGGATTTTCTCGTGCTGTGTGATGAGGGTGAGCGCCGCGAAGTGAGAGAGAAAGTCCGGAGCGCCGTGCATGAGGTCGTCTTTGAGGTCGGTGCCGCTTGCGGGACATGGCACAGCATTTCGACGATTGTGCATTCGCGCGACCATTGGCTGCGCCCCCTGATTCAAGCCACTCCGTTTCACCGTGAAGTCTCTCGTGACGGTATCGCATTGTGAGCCCCGAGGAGCACAACGTCGCAGGCCAAAGGCGGAAGCCTTTGTAGCAGAGGTCGGCGACTTGGTGAGACGGTTGAAGTAATTTTCACACTCGTGCAGGAACTTGATGGGCAGGTGCGTTTACTCCGGTGTTGGTGCAATCAGGTCCGCGCTATCTGTGAGGTATTATTTTGGCCATGGAACCGAAGGAGACATTAGCCCGTCGTGAGTGATTTTGTACGAGGTTCGCTAGCCAGTACGCATGCAATTCCGTCGTTGGTAAAGGTGGCAGTACAAAAGCTCATACCGGATGCGGACGTATACTTGATTGGTTCCCGTGCTCGGGGAGATTTCGAGTCAAATTCCAATTGGGATTTTCTGGTGCTAACGCCCCGTGTTCTCGACTGCGACGAACTGGAAATACTCGAAGCCGCGATTTCTGACGCAGCGTCTGACTGGCGCCTGACTGCGAACGAGTGGCACGAGATCGATCCCAAGGTGTATTCGAATGAATACTGGAGCCGTACTGCTGTAAGGATGACGCCATTTCATCGGTGGATTTCCAATGAGGCGATCCACGTATCAGATGGTCTTCCGCTCAGTGAGGCTTTTCCAGCAGGAGCCCCCTTGCCGGAGCCGTTGCCGGGATCGGAACTTTCGCCGGTGGAGAAGTTGCTGGCAAGGCGGTGGGCAGAACGTGCACTCCGAACCGCCCGTTATCTCGAAATGCAGTGCGACGAATCTAACTCGCCCTGCGCGATCGAGGTCGGGAGCTACGCATTCTTTGAGTTAAAGCGCGCGCTGTTGCATACCGACAGAATTCGTTTCTGCCGGGATGCCCTGAGATGGGAAAGCGCTGCCGAGAGGTATCTCGACTCCGGCATCGTTTCTCCGGAAAGCGCGAGCGTTTTCCGCGCCATTTACGAGGCGAGTGATGAGGGTACGGTCGATCTTGGAGGAGTAGTCTATGATGGACGCGCCCCCCGATTAGTGCGGTTGGTGCGGGCCGCAGTCGATGAAGTCGCCGCAATTGTATATAATAGGACGCCTCCGCCGTGGGCGGACCCCGAAGAACTCAAGGAATAAGACGATGCAGAAGTTTACGACGTTGGAAGGCGTGGCGGTGCCGCTTGAGGCGCAGAACGTGGATACGGACCAGATCATCCCGAAGCAGTTCCTGAAGCGGATCGAGCGGACGGGGTATGAGGACATGCTGTTCTTCGACTGGCGCTACCAGGAAGACGGCGTGACGCCGAATCCGGAGTTCGAGCCGAACCAGCCGCGCTATCAGGGCGCCTCGATTCTACTCACGCTGGACAATTTCGGCTGCGGGTCGAGCCGCGAGCATGCCCCGTGGGCGCTGGACAACTACGGCATCCGCTGCATCATGGCCCCGAGCTATGCCGACATCTTCTACAACAACTGCTTCAACAACGGCATGCTTCCCATCGTGTTGCCGGGCGACGTGGTGCGCGGGCTGATCGCGGACTGCCGCGCGGCCGAGGGCTACACGCTTTCGGTGGACCTGCCCTCGCAGACGATTACGAAGCCGGACGGCGGCACGATTCCCTTCGAGCTCGACGGCTTCCTGAAGGAGCGCCTGCTCAACGGCTGGGATCAGGTCGGGCTGACGCTCCTGCACGAGGACAAGATCGCGGCCTACGAAGCGGCGCGCGGCATGGCGGCCGTATAGGGAGCCCGGCGATGCCGAACTACACCTATCAGGTTATCCACGAGGACGGCAGCGAGGGGGAGTACTTCGAGTACACCCAGCGCATGAGCGAGCCGCCGCTGACCGAGCACCCCGACACCGGCGAGAAGGTGGTGCGCGTGTTCAGCGTGCCGCACATCGCCGGCACGGCGAACGAGCGCATCCAGAAGCAGATCATGCACGACAAGAATCTGGACCGCCTGGGTTTCACCAAATACGTGAAGAACGGCAAGGGCCAGTACGAGAAACACGTCGGCGACAGCAAGGCCCCGGACACGCTGTCGGCCGATTGATGCGCGTTCTCGCGCCAAAAGGCCAACGTGGCTCGCGGGTACGCTCGCCCTCCCGTCAGACCTTCACGTAGATGTTGTTGCGCTTGAGGTAGAGCGCGACGACGTAGCAGACCGTGTAAAAGGCGGCGAAGGAAAGCAGGGCCCAGGCGGCGCTGGCGCTTTCGTCTACCAGGAACGCGCCGTGCAGGCCGATGAGCGCGTATTGCAGCACGTAGAGCACCAGCGGATTCGAGCCGAGGGTCGTCAGGTGGGGCAGCTGGATGCGGGCGCGGTCGCAAAGCAGGTGGAACGCGGCATAGGCCAGGAACGCCATCCCCGTCGAGAGCAGCGCGTAGGGCGAGGTCATGTAGTACTGGCTCTGCGGCCAATGCGGCTTGATGCCGGGCCACGTCGCCTCGAGTCCCCAGCCCAGGGCGCACAGGCCCAGGCCCCATCCGAAGAGTCCCAGCGCCACGCGGCGCGCGTCGGGGCGTTCCGCGATATCCTGGCAGAGCGTGCCGAAGAGCAGGATACCGGCCCAGCTGAGAATGCCCAGCGGTCCGCCATTGAAGCTGTTGTGCATCACCCATTCGCCGTAGGGCGTGAGGCTGAAGACGGCTTGATACGCGCCGATACAGCCGAAGGCGGCCAGCGCCCGGGCGCGGGTGCCCAGCGCGATGAAGGGCAGCGCCACGAGGCCGCCCGCGCCGATATCCACCAGCGCGTCCCACCAGTTCTCATAGTCGATCGGGTTGTAGAGCACGATGCCGATGAGCACGAGGATAGCGTAGCGTCGCGCGGCCGAGCCCAGCGCGCCGAGCAGGCCCATCGCTTCCACGCGCCGCCGCAGCGAAAGCCGGAAGCCCATGCCCACCACGAAGATGAACGCGGGCGCGATGGTGTCGGCGTAGCTGAAGCCTTCGCGGTGGTGCTTGAACTGCCACGGCATCACCTCGAACTGCCCCAGGAAATTCACAAGGATCATGCCGAAGATGGCATAGCCCCGGAACTGGTCGATAGAGGCGATGCGGCGCGGGGGAGACGTCGCTTCCACGCCGGGGCTACTTCTTCTTGGGGCGGTAGATGTGGGTGGCCGTGCCGAAGATGGAACCGGCCGCCTCCATGAGCGCCTCGCTCAGCGTGGGGTGCGCATGGATGGTCAGGTCGATATCGCTGGCGGTGGCGCCCATTTCGATGGCGAGCGTGGCCTCGGCGATGAGTTCGCCCGCGCCGGCCCCCGTGATACCCACGCCCAGCACTTGGTGCGTGTCGGGATCGCTGATGATCTTGGTCACGCCCTCGGTACGGTTCAGCGTGGTGGCGCGTCCCGAGGCAGCCCAGGGGAACCGCGCCACGTCGACCTTGCGGCCAGCCTTTTTGGCCTCGCCCTCGGTAATACCGACCCACGCGATTTCCGGATCGGTAAACACGACGCAGGGAATGGCTTGCGGCTCGAAGGCCGCGTTGTGTCCCGCGATGACTTCCGCCGCCACGCGGCCCTCGTGCGAGGCCTTGTGGGCGAGCGCCGGGCCTTCCACGATATCGCCGATGGCGAAGATGTTGGGGTCCGACGTGCGGCGCTGAATATCCACCTCGACAAAGCCGCGGTCGTTCACCTTCACCTTGGTGTTGTCTAGCCCGAGGCCGCTCGAGTTCGGCTTGCGGCCGATGCAGATGAGTACCTTGTCGAACACACGCTTGGGCTTCTTGATGCCCTCGCCCTCCAGCGTCACCTTGAGCCCGTTCTTCTGGTGCTCCATGTTCGTGACCTTGGTGTTCAGCAGGATCTCCTCGAAAATGCCCTCGACGCGCTTGGCCAGCGGACGCACAAGATCGCGGTCGCAGCCGGGCAGCAGGCCGTCGGTCGCTTCCACCATCGTGATCTTCGATCCCAGCGCGGCGTAGACCGTGCCGAGTTCGAGGCCGATATAGCCGCCGCCGACCACCAGCAGGTTCTCGGGCACGTCGTCCAGGCGGAGCGCGCCGGTGCTGTTCATGATGTAGGGCGACTGGATAAGCGGCGGCAGCAGTGTGGGCCGCGAGCCCGCCGCGAGGATGCTCTGCTGAAACTTGACGATCGTGGTGGCGCCGCCGACGGCGGTCACGCTGATGGTCTTCGAGTCGTCATAGGCGCCTCGGCCGCGTACGAAGCGGACGCCGCGCGCCTTGCAGAGCTGGCCCAGGCCGCCGGTCATCTGCTGCACCACTTCCTTCGTGGCGGCGCGCACGCGGTCTACGTCGATTTCCGGCTCGGCGAATTTCACGCCGAAGTGCGCGGCCTCGCGCGCGGCGGTAATCACATGCGCCACGTGCAGCATCGCCTTCGAGGGGATGCAGCCCTTGTACAGGCAGGTGCCGCCGGGATTCTCCTCCGTGTCGATCAGCGTCACATCGAGGCCCAGATCGGCCGCCATGAACGCGGCCGCATAGCCCCCGGGGCCGCCGCCCAATACCGCTACCTGTGTTTCAATCGTCTCGCTCATCGAAGGATCCCTACGGAGTTAATCACTAAAGGCTGGAGTGGAAAAAGGTGCGCACTCAGGCGTCGAGCCAGAGCGTCCACGGCTGCTCGAGCGTCTGCGTGTACCACTTCATGAAGCGCGCGGCGTCGGCGCCGTCGATGAGGCGGTGGTCGTACGAGAGCGTCATCGGCATCATGAGGCGCGGGGCGAAGCCGCCGTTCTCAAACACTGGTTCCACGGCCGCGCGCGACACGCCGAGGATGGCCACCTCGGGCGCATTGATGATGGGCGTGAAGCCCTGGAAACCCGGGCCGCCCACGCCGCCGAGGTTGGTAATCGTCATACACGCGCCCTGCATCTCGTCCAGCGAAAGTTTGCGGTCGCGCGCCTTGGCGGCCAGCTGCGGCACTTCGATGGCGATATCGAGCAGGCTCTTCTGGTCGGCGTCCTTGATGACGGGCACTAACAAGCCGGCGGGGGTATCTACCGCGACGCCGATGTTCACGTAGTCCTTCATCAGGACTTCCTGCTTCTCGACATCGAAGCTGGCGTTGAACTTGTGGAAGCGGCGGAGCGCCTCGGCCATCACCTTAATCAGGAAGACGGTTACCGTCAGCTTGCCGCCGCCGGATTCGAACTGCTTGCCGTATTGCTTGCGGATGTCCTCGAGCTTGGTAATGTCGGCCTTCTCGAAGTGGGTGACGTGGGGGATGGTCGACCAGCAATAGGCCATGTGCTCCACGGTCTTCTTGCGGACGGCGTTCATCGTCTCGCGGCGCACAGGGCCCCACTTGCCCGATTCGACCGGGCCGGATGGCGCGGGGGCCGGGGCGGCCTTGGCGGCCGGGGCGGCCGGAGCAGCCGCCGCCGGGGCAGGCGCGCCGCCCTTGGCGAAGGCCATCACATCCTGCGCGGTCACGCGGCCCGAGGGATCTGCCGTGGGCACTTCGTTCAATTCCACGCCAAGTTCGCGCGCGAGTTTGCGCACCGAGGGTGAGGCCAGCACGGGCGTACCGGCAGCGCGCGGCGCGGCGGCCGGTCGCTCCAGCACTTGCAGGCTGGGCTTCGGGGCCGGTGCGGGCGCTTGCTTGGGCTGTTCGGGCTCCGATTCGGGGGCGGCCTCCTTGGCTGGGGCGGGTTCCGACTTCGCCGGGGCCGCGCCGCCTTCATACGAAAACAGCGGCTGGCCCACCTTCACCACGTCGCCTTCCTTCACGGAGATCTCGGTGATCTTCGCATCGGCGGGGGCGGTGATCTCGGTCACGGCCTTGTCGGTCTCGATTTCCAGCACCGCCTGGTTCTTGCTGACGGAATCGCCCGCCTTCACCAGTAGACGCCCAATGGTTCCGGAGGCGATGTTCTCGCCCAGCTCGGGAAGTTTGAATACGGTGGCCATGCTGCCTTCCTCTGGTCGGGTCCTTGCGGTCCGCGGAACGGACTAGCTGTACATCGGGTTGGGTTTGTTCACGGAAATCTTGAGGTGCTTGATGGCGCCCTTCACCACGTCCGCCGTGATGCTGCCGTCCTGCAGCAGGGCGTTGAGCGTGGCGAGCACGATGAAGCGGGCGTCGACCTCGAAGTGGTTGCGCAGCGCCTCGCGCGATTCGCTCCGGCCGAAGCCGTCGGTGCCCAGGCTGTGGATGCCGCCGGGCACCCACTTCGAGAGGCCATCGGGCAGAATCTTCATGTAGTCCGACGAGGCGACCACGGGGCCGGGCTCGGATTCGAGCATGCGGGTGACGAAGGGCACCTTCGGCTTCGAGCCGGGATGCAGCAGGTTCCAGCGCTCGGCGTCCAGCGCGTCGCGCCGGAGTTCGGTGTAGCTGGTCACGCTCCAGGCATCGGCCGCGACGCCGTATTCCTCGAGCATCTCCTGCGCCTTGAGCACCTCGTTCATGATGGCGCCGCTGCCCAGCAGTTGCGCGTGCAGCTTGGCGTTCTTCAGCTTCGACGGGCGGAACTTGTACAGGCCCTTGAGAATGCCCTCGCGCACGCGCTTGGAATCCTGCAGCGCAGGCATGGCGTAGTTCTCGTTCTCTACCGTCAGGTAGTAAAAAATGTCTTCCTGCTCGTGGTACATGCGGCGGATGCCGTCCTGCACCACGATGGCGAGTTCGTAGGCGAAGGCGACGTCGTAGCAGACGAGGTTGGGCACGCAGCTGCCGAACACGTGGCTGTGGCCGTCCTGGTGCTGAAGGCCTTCGCCGTTGAGCGTGGTGCGTCCGGCCGTGCCGCCGCAGAGGAAGCCCTTGCACCGGCTGTCGCCCGCGGCCCACACCAGATCGCCCACGCGTTGCATGCCGAACATGGAGTAGAACACGAAGAAGGGGATGGTATTTACGCCGTGGCTGGCGTAGGCCGTACCCGCGGCGATGAAGGACGACATTGAGCCGGCCTCGTTGATGCCTTCCTCGAGCAGCTGTCCGTCCTTCGCCTCGCGGTAATACATGAGGCTGTTCGAGTCGACCGGTTCATAGGTCTGGCCGAGGGACGAATAGATGCCGACCTGCTTGAACAGGCCGTCCATGCCAAAGGTGCGGGCCTCGTCGGGCACGATGGGCACGATCAGCTTGCCGAATTCCTTGTCCTGCAGCAGCGTGCGGATGACCTGCACGAGCGCCATGGTCGTCGATACGGGGCGCTCGCTGCCGGCGTAGATGGACTTGAAGAGATCGTCCTTCGGGGCCTTCACCGGAGCGGCGTGCACCTTGCGGTCGGGCAGATAGCCGCCGAGCGCCTGGCGCCGCTCGTGCAGATACTTCATGTTCGGCGCGTCGTCGTCGGGCTTGTAGAAGGGCGCGAACGCAATCTCGTCGTCGGATACGGGAATGCCGAAGCGGCCGCGGAATTCGCGCAGCTCTTCTTCGTTCAGCTTTTTCTGCTGATGGGTGATGTTCTTGCCTTCGCCGCTCTCGCCCAGGCCGTAGCCCTTCACCGTCTTTGCGAGGATCACCGTGGGCGCGCCCTTGGTATTAACCGCGCGGTCGTAAGCAGCATAGACCTTTTTCGGGTCGTGGCCGCCGCGCTTGATCTTCTTGATCTCGGTGTCGCTCAACTGGTCGAGGAATTTCTTGATACGCGGGTCCACGGCAATCAGGCGCTTGCGGATGTACTCCGGCGTCTCCACCGTGAACTTCTGGAACTCGCCGTCGGGCAGGGACGCGAACACGCTCTCGAGCACGTTCTCGGAATCCTGTGCGAAGAGCTTGTCCCAGTCGCTGCCCCAGATGACTTTGATGACGTTCCAGCCCGCGCCGCGGAAGATGCCCTCGAGTTCCTGGATGATCTTGCTGTTACCGCGCACGGGACCATCCAGGCGCTGCAGGTTGCAGTTGATGACGAAGATAAGGTTGTCCAGCTTTTCGCGTGCGGCCATGCCGATGGCGCCGAGCGTCTCGGGCTCGTCGCATTCGCCGTCGCCCAGGTACGCCCACACGCGCCCGCCATTCGCCGGCTTCAGTCCACGATTCTCCAGGTACCGCATGAAGCGCGCCTGATAGATGGACATGATGGGACCAAGGCCCATGGATACCGTCGGGAATTGCCAGAAGTTCGGCATGAGCCACGGGTGCGGATACGAACTTAAGCCGCCGCCCTTGGCCAGTTCGCGGCGGAAGTTGTTCAGTTCCTGAATCGAGATGCGCCCTTCGAGGAAGGCGCGCGCGTAGATACCCGGCGCGGCGTGCCCCTGGAAATACACCAGGTCGCCGCCGTAGTCCTTGGTCTTGGCATGGAAGAAGTGATTGAAGCCCACCTCGTACAACGTTGCCGCCGAGGCGTAGGTGGAGATATGGCCGCCGATACCGTCCGATTCGCGGTTCGCCCGCACCACCATCGCCATCGCATTCCACCGGATGAGGGACTTGTTCACGCGGCCCAGCTGCCCGTCGGTCGGGTATTCGGGCTCTTCCTCCACCGGGATCGTGTTCACATACGGCGTGTTCTGGCTGAAGTTGCCCCGGACTCCCCGCATGTAGGCATAGGTCTGCAATTCCTTCAGCAGCCGCTCCGCCGCGCCGCGGCCTTGCGCCTGCAATACGCCCTCGAGCGAATCGAGCCATTCGCTCATGCCATCGTCATAGGATTCTTCAGACTGGTAGTCCACACTCACGGAATCGTTCCTCGTACTGTTGCAGCGCGGGCGCCCCGGCCGCATCAGGGGTCTTCACAGGCGCACCCTGCCAGTCTACCGAAACGAGAGCGGGGGTACACCTACTTATCGTTAGGTACGCCGCCCTCCGGGCTTCGCACCGTCCTTGCGGGGGAACACTTTACGTGGGGAAAGCATTTCTGCTGGGGGAACGAAGACTGCTGGCGACTCCCAGGCTTGAACAGGCGTACATCGACTGGGGCAAACCCGACGTCGGCTCCGTCCTGCGGGCGTTGACTGGGGCTTGGCAAAGAGCCTAGTCTGGAATTTCGTAGTATAGTGGCACCTTGGGACAACCATGGGTGTGGTCAAGAAATCGTCTTGGGAGGACGTACCATGCGAAGCTTCCGATGGTGCCACGTTTCAAAGTTGTTCGCGGTGCTCCTGCTCCCCTTGTGTTCCGGCTGTAAGGAAATGGCGCAGGTTTCCGTGCCGGTGACTTTCAATGATGCGGCGCTGGAGCATGCGGTCAAGGCCGCGCTTCGATTGCCCGACGACACCGTCCTTACGTCGGACCTAATGCTCGAACTTACTGATTTGGCCATCTGGGAATATGGGACCGACGTTTCCGACCTTACCGGCCTGGAGTATGCCTTTAATCTCGACTGGCTCGACATTTCAGGGGGGCACATCCGGTCGCTGGCGCCAATTGAGCGCCTGCCGAGGCTACAGACCCTACGTCTGGGTGGGTGTCCGCTGGACGAATCGGGTACGTTTTCGAATTGGCCTGCCTTGGAAGAACTGTGGCTGGTCGGTACGCGGGCGCAGCAGTTCAAGGTCATCGACATGCCCAAGCTGCGGACGGTTTGGAACAAGAATCGATCCGGGCCGGGCACGGACGAGACGATCTCGGTAGAAGTAATCGGATGCCCCGTTTTGGAAGAGGTCATGATGGAGGACTACGGCGCTACCGCACTTATCGTTGAGGACTGCGCATCGCTCCGAAAGTTGGATATCGGAGGCCTGCCCCTAATCGGTGTAAGGCTATCCAATCTGCCTGCCCTAAAGTCGCTGTCTCTGACTGAAGGTGCCTTGTCGTACATCGACCTCAGCGGTCTGACATCCCTGACTGGTCTCAACCTGCGGGGAAACCAGCTGATGGCAATCGACTTGGAGCCTGTGCCGCTTCTGAAGTTCTTGATTTTGTCAGGTAATAACTTCTCGGAGATCGACCTTTCCCCGGTGCCGGATCTCAAGAACCTTCAGCTGGGGGGCAATCCGCTCAATGCGATCAATCTCGAGGGGAATCCCCTCTTGAGTGAGCTCTATTTGCAAGACACGACGCTAACTTCGCTGGATCTCACGCATCAGGCATACCTGACCAGGCTCGATCTGACTTCCAGCCCCGTTGGAGAGGTCAATCTGGACTCGAATCCGGAACTGCAATATCTGTTTCTGGATGACACGGAAATTTCCACACTAAATCACGCCGCGGGATTGGAACACGTCATCGCGCTACTCGCGAGGCGGAATCAAATCGAATACCTAACGCCGCTTTTCGCGTGGCCGAATCTGGCGGATGCGTACATCGACGTAACGCAGAATCCCCTGTCGCTGGAGTCGCTCTGCGAAGAGATTCCCGAGATGCGTGCACTCGGCACCAGAGTGATAGTATCTGGGCAGGAATGGTGCCGATAGCAGGCGTAGCGGCCGACTGCATCCAACGCGTGGGGGTGAGTTGAGAGGCGCCGGCCGCCTTGCCACGCCAGAAGCCTTAGTTCCCTTACCGTCCGACACTTAATGAAGTGCAAGGGCGCGCCCGCCGGTCGACCACGAAGATCGCTTTCCGCGGAGCTAATTGGGGCTTGCGCATTCCGGCAATCTGTGTTACCCTCGACCTTTGTTGTTCTTAACTAGTCGGGCAATAAGGATGGAGGACGGCGTGATGAAGCGAGAGATTGGGCTGTGTGTGCTGGCGCTGGCTCTGGTGGCCGGGACGGCGCATGCGGGTACGACGACGATCGATTTTACGCAGGGACTGGGCAACCTGGTGCAACTGGGGGGCTCAGGCAGTTTGTCGGTGGATTCGAATTGCGATGCGGTGTTCACCGGCACGCCGACGTATCTGATCGGCAACGGCAGTTCGGGGGTTATCACGAGCGGGACGGTATCGATCACGATGAACATCGTACCGGCGACCGATGTGGGGGTGTCGGACGAGCCGGGGCTGACCCTAATCGACGACAACGACGGCTCCTTTGTGACCGCAACGGTGGACAGCACGGGGCTGGTGACGCTGACGAACGGCTCGACGACGGACACGATGCAGTTCGGCGCGCCGGCCGCGGCGGGCACGTCGATGACGCTGACCTACAACCCCAACACCGACACGACGACGCTGACGCAGAGCGGGTCGTTTTCGGATAACGCGACGATTCCCAACAGCTTCCCGCTGCAGATCGACACGCCGGCCGTGAAGGTGGGCGTGGTCTCGTTTGGCGGCGGCAAGTTCGAATCGCTTTCGGCCACCGGCACGGGCATTCCGAACCTGGACAGCACGGGCGTGTGCGGCGGCAGCGAGGGCGAGGGCGAAGGGGGCGGCGGCACCGAGGGCGAGGTGGACCCGATCGTGACCATCTCCGGCGGGGGCTATATCGTCGCGGGCGAGGACGATCTGGTCCTGAGCCTGAACGGCGCTGACGGCGCGGTCGGCTATCAGTGGCGCAAGAACGGCGCGGATCTCTCCGGCGAGACGGGCGCGACGCTGGTCCGTGCGCCGGTGCTGGAGGCCGACGAGGGCAACTACCGCTGCGCCGTCGATTTCGGCGCGAAGCAGGTCGTGCTGTCCAACATCGTAACCGTGACCGTGTTTGGTCCGAACGAATTGCCCGCGATGGGCGGCAGTGGCCTTGTCCTGTTGGGTGCCGCACTGGCCGGCGCGATGCTCGCGCGTTCGCGCAAGCGCTAAGTAGTTCCGAAAGTGTGTATCGGCGGCGGCTCCCAACGGGCCGCCGCCGTTTTTTTGGAATGCGGGTGTTCCGCCGGATGTTTCATCTACGCAAAGTGCATGTTTACTTGCGGTTAAGTCGCTTCGCCTTGATTGGGTCTGGGGGCCGTGTTAAGGTGTGGCGATTGCAGTACGGCAGGAGCGTT
Organism: Candidatus Hydrogenedens sp.; assembly: GCA_016125095.1. GTDB lineage: Bacteria > Hydrogenedentota > Hydrogenedentia > Hydrogenedentales > JAEUWI01 > WGMK01. Next base: position 455,136 of record WGMK01000010.1, read on the forward strand.
TGAATGGCCCGCGCAAAGAAGAAAGACCGCATCTTTACCGACCGGGAGCGCAAGCTGTTCCGGAAGCGTATCCCCTCGACCGAATCGATTTTCGGCGCGGGGTTCCTCGCGTTTGTTATCGGCATGGGCAGTTGGTTCTTCGCGCAGAAGAACAACTTCGACCCTTCCGAGCGCGACATATCGAATGAATTGATGGTCGCGGATTCCGTGGAAGACAAACTCTTCCGCATGCCCTTGGAGCGTTGGACCGAGCCGGGCCAGGGCGGGGTGGTTTCTGCGGCCGCCGATACCGGCTATTTCCCCGAGGCGATTCTCGAGCACGGCTGGCAGCCCTCCACCCGTCCGCAAGAATTCGTCGCCGACAACCTCTACGAGAAAATCAACGGCGCGGCGCCCCAGTACATCGACTTCGGCTTTCAGAAGCTCTACTACATCGGGCTGGTGCAGCCCGCCACGAATGCCGAAATCAGCATTGAGATGTACGACATGGGCGAGTTTCAGAATGCGCTCGGCATCTTTGCGGCCCAGCGCGACGCCAGCCGCGACGTCATCAACCGCGGACACGCCTATTTCTACGAGACCTCGCTCGGCGCGATCGGCATCGCCGGAACCTATTATTTCAAGATTGCCGGTGCCGAGCCCGGGCCCGAGATTGAGAAGAAGACGCAGTACCTGATTGACGCACTTTGCGGGCTAAAGCAGGCTCAGATTGGAACGCCGACCGCGTTCCAGGCTTTCGCCGGTACGATGGGCATTCCATTCCAGAACATCCAATACCAGCGCACGGATGTATTCCAGTACGATTTCGCCAAGGATTTCTGGTTTGCCGCGCCTGCCGACGGCGACGGCATGCGGTACTACGTACACGAGACGCCCGACGAATCTGCGGCGGGTGACCTATATAACAAGCTTCTCGAGAATCACTTAATGGACTACGAACAGACGGCGGAGCGGGAAGGCGGGGTGGTACTGAAGCATAAGTACCTCGACGAGTACTTGGTGCTGGAGAAGCGCGGTTCGATGATTTATGGACTCGATGGCGCCCCGTCGATCGATTCGGTCGATGGCAGCCTGTCGAAACTGGAAACGGTGATCTTCCATGAAGAAAGCTAAAGACGGCATCCAGCATCCCGATTACGAAAAGGCGCCGATGAGCCGACGCGCGCTGCTGGGCAAGATTGCCGCGACGGGCGGCATCGCCGGTGCTGCGGGCTACGCGGCCTGGGCGCCCGAGGGCGCGCCTGGTTCGCTCCGGGACACCTCCGGCCTGCGCAGCGTGCCCAAGGTGACGCCGCTTCGACTGCCCGACTTCCGCGTAGAGAAGCCGGCGGGTGCGGCCGACGTCGGCATCGGACGCCACAGTGATCCGCTGCAGAACGACGCATCGATGTTGCGCGCGGCGCTGGACGCCATCGGTGGCCTGCAGCACTATGTGAAGCGAGGCGACATCGTGATGGTGAAGCCCAACGTGGCCTTCGACCGTGCCCCGGCGCTGGGCGCCACTTCAAATCCGCGGTTGCTGAAAGAACTCATCCACATGCTGATTGTCGATTGCGGCGCGCAGGAAGTGCGCGTGGCCGACAATCCCATCGAGTCGCCGCCCGACTGCTTCGCCAAAAGCCGCATCGGCGAGGCGAGCCAGACGGCGGGCGGCCGCGTGTATCTGCCGGATTCCAACGCCTTCAAGATGCTGCACACGCCGGGGGCCAAGCTCATCGAGAACTGGTGGTTTTTCCACCGCCCCTTCACCAATGTGGACAAGGTGATCGGGCTGGCGCCCATCAAGGATCACAACCTGTGCAGCGCCTCGATGGGCATGAAGAACTGGTACGGGCTGCTGGGCGGCACGCGCAACCAGTTCCATCAAGACATCCACGGCATCGTGTCCGATCTCTCAGTGATGATGCGGCCGACGCTGACGATTCTCGATGGCACCCATGTGCTCATGCAAAACGGTCCCACCGGCGGCGACCCTTCGAACGTGAAGATGGGCGATGCGGTGATTGCGGCGGTCGATCCGGTCGCTTGCGACGCCTGGGCCTTCGAGTATCTGCTCGAGCGCGGCCGCGATTACCCGAGCTATCTCTACATGGCCGAAGAGAAGGGCAGCGGGAAAGTGGATTGGGCGGGTCGCGTGAAGGAAATTCAGGCCTAGGCGGCACGGGCGAAGCAGTCAACGAACGCAGGAACATCGGAGCCGAATGATTCAGAAGCTACAGCGAACCATCGCGGAATTGTCGTGGAAGAAGGTTCTCCGCCTCACGAACGTCCGCATTGTGTCCCAAGCGTTTTTCTTCGCGGTGTTCCTCTTCAGCGTATGGGCCACCTGGACCACCCGCCTCGGCGGCTATCCGGTGTCGCGCATCCTCGAGATGGACCCGCTCGTGATGGTCGCGAACATTCTTTCGACCGGGCACGTCTACCGCTATCTCGGCTGGGGGCTGGTGATAATCGTCGTCACGCTGCTGTTCGGCCGCGTCTTCTGTAACTGGATATGCCCCTACGGCACGCTGCACCAGTTCATCGGCTGGTTGTTCAATGTGCGCAACGGCAAGGAACGCATCGACAGCAACCGTTACGCCGACTTCTATTTCGTGAAGTACGCGATCCTTACCGTGTTTCTGATCATGGCATTCATGGGCTCGCTTCAAATCGGCCTGCTCGACCCCATCTGCCTGATGTACCGCACCTTTGCCACGGTGGTCGCGCCCATGTCCGACATGGGGATTGACCAGCTGTCGAACGGGCTGCGGCTGTTGAATGCCGATACACATTTCCTCGACAACCTCAAGTTCGGTCCGGGCGTGGAAGAGCGCTTCTTCGTTGGCTCGTTCTGGATTGGCGTGATGATCGTGTTCCTCGTGGGCATGAATATCGTCATTCCGCGGTTCTTCTGCCGGGTGCTCTGTCCGCTCGGCGCCTTCCTCGGCACGCTGTCGCGCTTCGCGGTCTTCCGTATTAACCGCGACGTGCACAAGTGCACGGACTGCAACCTGTGCCTCACGCGTTGCGAAGGCGCGGCGGACCCGCAGGGCGCGGTGCGGCAGTCCGAATGCTTCTCGTGCATGAACTGCATCGACGACTGCCCGGAAGACGCGCTGTCTTTCACGATGACCGGGCTCGATACCAAGCAGGTGGTGGCCTCGCCGGATCTCGGCCGCCGCCGCTTCTTCTTCGCCTCGCTCGCCGGCGTGATGGCGGTGCCCTTCGTAAAGACCCACGGTGTGAACGTCGACCACCATTTCTCGCCCGAGCTTATCCGTCCGCCGGGTTCGGTGGAAGAAGCCGAGTTCCTGAAAAAATGCATCAAGTGCGACCAGTGCATCAATTCCTGCCCCACCAATGTGCTTCAGCCGGCATCCACCCACCAAGGCGGTATAGAGGCTTTGTGGACCCCCGTGATGGATTTCCGCATGGGACACTGCCAGCTCAAGTGCACCATGTGTTCCGAAGTCTGCCCGACCGGCGCGATCCGCAAAATCACGGTGGAGGAGAAGATGGGCAAGGGCGACTATCTCGAAGAGGGGCCCGTGCGTTTGGGTACCGCGTTCTTCGACAAGGGCCGTTGTCTGCCGCACGCCATGGAGATTCCCTGCGTAGTGTGCGAGGAAGTGTGCCCGGTTTCGCCCAAGGCTATCCAGACCAAGGATGTCGAGGCGAAGGACGTTTATGGCAATATCGTCGTGCTGAACAAGCCCTTCATGGTGCCCGATTTGTGCATTGGCTGCGGCATCTGCGAGCATGAGTGCCCGGTGAAGGATGATCGCGCCGTCTATGTGACGGCCGTGGGTGAGAGCCGTTCGAAGGAGCGCAGACTGCTCTTGCGGCAGCGCGAACTGAAAGACGCCTGAGGGGCGCCAACGACCTGAGGAGGGTCAACCATGAAGCACAAGGATCTGGCGAGACGCGACTTCATGAAGGGGGCCGTGCTGGGAGGCGCGGGGCTGGGCATGGCGGGCGGCGCTTCGGCACTGCATGCGCCGATGCAACTGGCCGAGGGGGACGCTGCGGCCGCCACGACGGTGCCGCGCAAAAAGCTGGGCAGCACCGGCGAGGAGATTCCGATTCTGCTGATGGGCGGATCGCAGACTTTTGACCCCAAGTACGACAAGATGCTGCACCGCGCCTACCGCATGGGCGTCAACTACATCGACACGGCGCAGGTATACGCGGGCGGTCAGTCGCACAAGACCATCGCGCCGTTCCTGCAGCAGGTAGGCCGCAAGAACCTTTGGATTACGTCCAAGGTGAAACTGGCCGGCAGCAAGGCGACCCCCGACAATTTCAAGAGCTATCTGCAGACGGCCTGCTTGGACCAGTTGGAAACGGACTATCTCGACATGTACTTCATGCACATGATCGACGATCTGGCCCTGCTTGAGCCCGAATTCATCAAGATGGGCGACGACCTCAAGAAAGAGGGCAAGATCAAGTACTTCGGCTTTTCCTGCCACGATGGCCTGGTGGCCGAGCTGATCGACAAGGCCGCGGACGTGGGCGGTATCGACGCCATCATGTTCCGCTACAACTTCCGCCAGTACGGCGAGAAGAAGCTGAACGACGCGATGGACAAGGCCAAGAAGGCAGGCATCGGCCTGATTGCCATGAAGACCCAGGCCTCGGTGCCGGACGACCTGGAGAAGGTGGCGGAGTTCCAATCGAAGAACTTCACGTTGCCGCAGGCGAAGCTGAAATCCGTGTGGGCCGACGAGCGTATCGACGCCGCCGTATCGCAGATCAACAACCTGCAGATTCTGGAAGAGAATGCCGGCGCCGCCATGTCGCCCGCTCAGCTCAGCATGAACGAGTATCACCAGCTGAATAAGCTGGCCCGCATGACACGTTCGCACCACTGCCTCGGTTGCAACCAGATCTGCGAGTCGCGCGTGGCGGGACAGCTCAAGATTTCCGACGCGCTGCGCTACCTCATGTACCACGAGAGCTACGGCGACGCCGAGACGGCCCGCCTGTTGTACAACGCGCTTTCGGATGGCGAGCGCGACTTCGATTCGGTGGACCTGACCGAGGCAATCAAGGCCTGTCCGCAGGACATCCAGATCGGCGAGCGTCTGGCGAAGGCCCGTCAGGTACTCAGCGCCTAATCACTGCAATCGTTACCGAGGCGGCGGGATTCTTCGGAATTCCGCCGCTTCTGCTTTTACCGGGGCGCCGCCATGAGCAGGGCCGCGAGGGCGCGCAGCAAGACGCCCCGGTCCACCGGCTTCGACAGCAGTTCCGTTCCCGGCTGGGCAAGGAGTTCGTCGGTTACCTGATCGGCGGAGTACCCCGTAAGGAACATGACCGGAATACCCGGGCGCACTTCCCGTATGCGGGCGAGGGCCTCGGTGCCATTGAGGCGTGGCATCACGACATCGAACAACAGAAAATCGAAGCTGTCGGGTGCAGCCTCGAACAGCTCTACCGCCTCGAGTCCGTCCGTGGCGACCGTAACGTCGTAACCGGCTACCGCGAGAATCTGCGTCATGGCCTCGCGTACCAGTTTCTCGTCCTCCGCGAAGAGTAAGCGGGCAGCGCCGGAGATGGCGACCGCCTCGGCCGGGTGCCGCTCTGCGACCGGGTCCGTTGCGGCCGCGATGGGCAGGCGCACAAGGAAAGTCGAGCCTTTTCCTGGTTCGCTTTCCACCTGGATGCTGCCGCCATACTGCGTCACGATTCCGTAGACCGTCGAGAGCCCCAGCCCCGTGCCTTCATTGAGTGGCTTCGTAGTGAAGAAGGGCTCGAAGATATGCGGCAGTACGTCGGGTGGGATGCCTGCCCCGGTGTCGCGGATGCAAATGGCGACATGCGTCGGCCGGGCGCCCTCGGACAGCGCAATCGTCGGGTCTGCGGGCCCCTCCTGCTCTTGGAGCGAGACATCCAGCACGCCGCCCTGCGGCATGGCATCGCGGGCATTGAGCGCCAGGTTCAGCAATACCTGCTGCAGCTGGGTTTCGTCGCAGCGTACGCGCGGCAGGTGTGGCATGGCCTGTAGACGCAGGTCGATACGTTCGCCCAGCAAGGGGCCGATAAGCTCGGCAGTCCCCTCGGCCACCTCAAGGGCATCGACCGAATGAACGGCGGCCGGCTCATTCCGGCTGAAGGCGAGCAGCTGATTGACGATACCTGCTGCGCGCTGGGCGGCCGTGTTGATTCTCAGGAAATAGCCAGCGGGAGTCGCCGGCACATCGCCGCGGCTCATGCCCATCTCAGAATATCCGAGAATTCCCTGCAGCACATTGTTGAAGTCGTGCGCGATGCCGCCCGCGAGCTGCCCGATGGCCTCCAGCTTCTGGGCCTGCAGCAGGTGCTGCTCATTGCGGCGCACCGCAGCCTCGGCTTCCTTGCGCGCGGTGATATCGAAGATGACACCCTCAATGAGACGATCGTCTCCCGACTCCAGCACGATGCCCTTGTCGGCCACCCAGCGAAAGCCGCCGTCGCGGTGGTTGGCGCGGTATTCGAGCGCATAAGCGCGGCGGTTGGCCGCGGCCGTCTCGACCGCAGCGCGCACCATGGCCAGGTCTTCCGGGTATACCATCTCCTGCCAGAAATCTATCGCCGGCTCCAGGATTTCATCGGCCGATTTACCCGTGATGCGTTCGAACCAGGGACTGAGGTAGGTGGCCTGTACCGATTCGCCCAGCGTGCCGCGATAGACCGCGCCGGGTATATTGCGCACGAGTGCGCGGTAGCGCTCCTGGGCCTCTTCGCGCGCGGCCTCGGCCTTGTGCCGCTCGGTGATATCTCTGAAACTGCCCCAGACGCGGATGATCTGGCGCCCGGCGATGATGCCTTGCGCGCTGTTCTCGAACACGCGCGGGCTGCCATCGGTTCCCTCGCCCGAGGTGGGGGCATCCTGCAGCTGGTATCCGCCGACCACGAATTGCCGGCAGATTTCATGGAGCGTGCGGTGGGTGGGCCGGCCCGTGATGTCGGCAAACCGCACGCCCAGCGCGTCCTCGCGGCGCTTGAATCCGTATTGACGCGCGCATACGTCGTTGCATTCCACCAGCACGCCGTTCATCAAGCCCTGAATCTGCTCTTCCTGCGGCAGCTTGGTTGATATGGGCGGGTCGAACTCGTAGCACCAGATGGCATCCGAGGTGCTTTCGATCAGGGACTTGTAGCGTTGTTCCCGATCGCGCAGCGCCGCCTCGATGGTCTGGCGCTCGGCAAATTCCTGCTCGCGGCGCATCAGCAATTCGGCATTGCCCTCGGCCACCTGAATCAGGCGGCGCGTCACTTGACGGCGGCTTTCGAGACCGGCCAGTGCCAGGAAAGCCAGCGCGAATACATAGGTGAGCCAGGCGAGCGGATCGAGCGACAAGTTCTGCTCGATATACAAAATGGGAATGAGGTCGGTGGCGAGGTAGAGATAGGCGTAGATGGCGTAGGTAACGAGCATGGCACAGAGCACGGCGAACCCGACGGGATAGCCGACCAGGCCGCCCGCGAAAAACACCGAGCAGAGGAACAGCGGCGGATTCATGCTGCCGAGGCCGTAGAAGTGCAACTCGACCACGCCGATGCCGAACATGACCGCGAGGAGGGTGATGGCGCGCACCTGGTAGGGAATCCGCGGATAGAGGTTGGCCGCCAAGACGGAGAAGTAGCCGATCAGGTATAACGCGGCGCGCAGGTATTCCTCATTGCCGAACCGCCGCGAGACGGTAACATAGACCGCGAAGCCGCCCACGACCGCGAAGATGAGCAGCATGGCGCGCAGGCTGCGCTCCTGCAACTCCGCCAGCAACTTGCGGGCATCCTGCGGATAATCCGTCGCGCTCATCTTGATGTACTCGCGGAATTGCCCACGGTTATGCTCTCCTCCGTCTCCCCGGCTAAACCTTAGCACGAATCCGCACCGGGCCTAAAGAACAATCGAAACGGCGAGGCCCCCCCGGCGGAACCGGGGGGGCCTCTATGAGAAGGGAGGGGAGGGGTCTTACGACTCAGTCGAAGCCTGCTGCAATTCGCGGTCTTCGCTGTTCGCAAGCGAGGGCGTTTTCTGCGCCCAGTCGCGATACTTGGGGGGAAGGTCGCCGAACACGTCGGAGGCCATCCAGTTGTACTTGCCTTCCATCATCGCCTTCGCCACCTTGTTGTAGTCCGAATTGTGGTTGTGCTTGACCTTGCGGAAGTGGTCTTCGATGCGCTCGCGGGCGCCCTTGCACCACAGGTCGGCCAGTTCCACCGGCGTCTTGTCCTTCGGGTTCTTGTCGAGCAGCTGCTCGGCCTTCGCCAGGCAGCAGCCCATCACGAACAGGTCCACGCCGATTTCCACAAAGTGGCTCAGGAGGATCTGTTCGAACTCGAGCTTCGGACCGAACTTGGCCATGGTGTGGAAGAGCGAGCGGGCCAGACGCTTGCTGGTGCGCGCCGCATAGGCCAGGTGTTCCTGGCAGGCGCCGTCGAGGTGCTTCACGTTGAAGTCGGTGCTCGAGGGCATGTACAGCGACGGGTACCAGGTGGAGTAGAACTTGAAGGCGTTCCAGATGAGCGAAAGCTTGCTCTCCTTCTGGCCCGGCTTCGGCATCATCAGCGGCATCACCAGCTTGAAGTGCGTGTCCATGGCTTCGCGCGCCATGATCAGGTGCATCACTTCGCTGGAGCCCTCGAAGATGCGGCCCACGCGGCCGTCGCGTGCGAAACGATTCACCGGCATCGGGCGCTCGCCGCGGTTGTAGAGCGAGGTGTCGGTTTCGAAGCCGCGGCCGCCGCGCACCTGGATCAGTTCATCCAGCACACGGTGCGAAGTCTCGGTGCAGAAATACTTGGCCGCGGCGGCTTCCAGGCGGATATCGGCATTCGCGCGGTCGGCGAAGCTGCACGCCAGGTAAACAAGCGCGTCCATCGCGAAGATGTCGGCCACCATGCCGGCGATCTTCTTGGAGATGGACTGGTGACGGCCGATCGGCACGCCCCACTGCACGCGCGAGGTGACCCAGTCCTGGATGGGCTCGATGAGGCCGGCCAGGGTGCCGGTGCTGGCCGCGGGAATGCCCAGGCGGCCGGCGTTCAGCGTGGTGAGCGCGATCTTGAGACCCATGCCCGGCTTGCCGATCATGTTCTCGGCGGGCACCTTCACGTTCGTGAACTTGATCAGGCCGTTGCTCAGGCCGTGCAGGCCCATGAAGTTGCAGCGGTGCAGCAGCTCGACGCCTTCGCTCTCGGTTTCTACCACGAAGGTCGAGATCTGCTTGATTTCCTTGCCGTTCTTCTGCAGCGGCGGGGTCTGCGCCATCACCACCATCAGCTTCGAATCGGGGCCGTTGGTGCACCACAGCTTCGTGCCGTTGATGAGGTAGTGGCTGCCGTCTTCCGTCGGCGTCGCCGAGGTGGACATCTTGGCCGGGTCCGAACCCACATCCGGCTCGGTCAGTGCGAAGGCGCTGATTTCGCCCGCGGCCAGGCGCGGCAGGAACTTCTGCTTCTGTTCCTTGGTACCGAACAGCTTGAGCGGCTGCGGCACGCCGATCGACTGGTGCGCCGATACATACGTAACCGTGGTCTGGCAGTAGCTGCCCATGAAACGCAGCAGGCGGGCGTAGTTCCACTGGGTCAGGCCCAGGCCGCCGTATTCCTTGCTGATCTTCATGCCGAAGAGGCCGATCTTCGCCAAGCCGTCGAGCGTGGCCTGCGGGAACACGCCCGTCTCGTCCAGGAGGATCGGGTCGTGCTGTTCCATCACCTCGCGCGTCTTCTCAATCAGCTCATCGCCGATGCGCTTGTCTTCCGGATCCTGCTCGGGATACGGGTGCAGCAGGTCCCAGCGGAAGTTTCCGCGGAACATTTCGGCGGTGAAACTCGGGAACTTCCATTCCGTTTCACGCGCAGACTCGGCCATTTCCATGGCGGCATCTTTGGCGGCATTGTTTTCAGCCATGACACACCTCTCTTAGGGTTGCGGTTGAGTACCGGTTTTTCTGCTACCTAACGACCGGTAGGTATTCTAACACGCAGGCAATCATCGGTCAAGCAAAACCTGCGCAAGCCACACAGGCAACAGCCATTAGACCTGCCATAAAGACACCCGGTTCCAAGGCGGCTATTCCGGAGGGGTATGCATCGCAGCTCAGCGCCATAATTCGTATAATTATTAGCCGTGCGATTGACCGAGAGCCCGAGGGGGAGTAGGGTAGAGCATCGACAACGGAGGTACCAGAACCATGACCGAAGCCGACCGGGCCGATTTCAGCAGCACCGACTACGACCATCTGGCCCCGGGCATGAGTTACGGCGAGGTGGCCTCCCGCCTGAACGGCGAGGGCCTGCTGCTCTCCAACAACGTGGCCCAGCTCGAACCCGGTTTCTGGCTCTGCAGCATGACCACCCAAGTCTACGAATGGCACAACGCCGAAGGCGCGATCATCCGCGTCATGTTCGGCGACGACGGCCTGCGCGACAAATCGCAGTGCGGCCTGGGGTGAGGGGGCCCTGGGGGCGCGGTTCGACGCGCTGGGTGTGATGAGTGTGGGAACACAACAAGTGGAGGAAGCGATAGATGAACTTATCCAATAAGTTGGATTTCGTCTTTGTTACGCTGATTACTGCGACCTTGGCGCTGTTGATTCCGCAGCCATGCGTGGCCAGCGGGCTGGGGGATGATAGAAACGCGCAAATCGCAACAAACGAAATTGCAACTTCGGATGCCTCCACGTTTCCGCTTAACATTGCACAAGTGTCTCCAATCGACGCCCAGCGTGAATCCGGTGATGCCTATCCAGACTATTTTTTGAAGATGGTCCAGTATTGTTATGACATCCAGGGCCGCGTGGACCAAATAGGCGAATTGGAACGTGAATACTTGCGTCGGAGACTAAACGATCCGGAGATGCGGGAGTATTGGGGGTGTATGGCGGTCTTGCTTGCATTACATGATAGGTCGGAACAAACTGCTGAGGAGTTGCTAGCCTTCGTAATTAGGACCTACGGACCATGCGACGAGGATCGCGGTGACTTCAACTTGATGATGACGAAGGCTTGGGCAGTGACGATGTTGGGTTTTATAGACTACCCGATAAGTCGGCAGGCACTGATGAGAATTGCGGCATCGATAAATGTCTCCAGTTTGTTTCAGAATTGGGAAGATGATGATTTTGTATCTGCAGTTGCTGCGTCGCCTTACTCGGCATTTCAAGATGTAATTCGCGGAGCAGCGTATAAGGGGCTTGCGATTATGGGGGGGCGTGAAAACAATGAATACTTGCGAAGCGAATTCGCTCGTATTAGAAGCGATCCGGGAGAGCTCTTATCCGGCGCCGGGCCTATGCTAAAAGGGCATGTGTATTTGTTAAAGGAGGCTCTGGCAATCGCGGATTTTGTGGTGGATTCTGGTACGGATGCATATGTAAAGGTCTTGAGCAGCAAGGATGAATGGGGTAAAGTGTATAATAAGTATTCTCCAAGATACGATATACCGGATGAGGAGAGAGAATCTAAAATGAAGCAGCTGGCCGAGGAGAGGGCTAAGTAGATCTTTGGATACTGTCTCGCGTGATACTTGAAGCATCGGAAAAATTCAGGCCTCAGGTAAGGGGGCTCTGTGTTTTTTTGTCTATGCTGCCTGCCTGTTTTCGACTTGGCTTTTCATGTTTTGTGGTCGTTGCTACCTCTGACGACGGCCTGCGCGACAAATCGCAGTGCAGCCTGGGGTGAGGGGGAGATACGACTAGGTCTACTGTACAGAAACGAGTACCTGCTCGAGGCTTTCGGCGACGGTGTCGGCCATGGATTCGAGGGCGGGGAGGCGCATGTGGCACATGTCCATGAAGTACGGGATGCCTCCGCGCACGTTTTCGGCGACGGGAATATAGATCGCGCCTTCCGCCTCGCAGAACCGCTTGAGTTCGTCGTTGCACAGGTCGACCACCTTGCCGTAGCTGAGGCTGTCGAGGTCGGTGCATCGCGGGTCGAATCTGGTGTAGAGGATGTAGTCGGGTTCGGATGTGTCGAGGGTGGGGTAGGCGAAGCTGGCGAAAGCGACCCGGGCGCCGGCGGAGCGGCAGGCCTCGAGCGTCGCCTTGAAATTGTCCAGGGTCGCATCGCGATACCCGCGGCGGATGGCCTCTTTGCCGGGCAGCAGCCAGGCATTGAAGTGCAGCCGCACGAAGGTAGAGCGCGCGAGGAAGGCCTTGATAAGGTCCGTAATCGACGCCCCGTACCAGCCGCGGTGGCTTGGCAGGAAGTCGTTGATGAAATTGTATTGGACGACGATGTCGGGCTGCAGGGCGAGGATGTCGGGCAGGAGCTTGCGCACGGTATCGCTGCCCGCGGCGTATACCCCGCAATTCACCACCTCGATACGGTCGTCGCCCAGGGCGGTGCGCAGACGCTGCTCGGTCAGGTTGGGGTAGGTCAGGTCGCCGCGAGGTCCGCCTGCGGTGGTCGAGCCGCCGATACAGACGATGCGGCGCACGCCGTCCGGCTTGGGCACTTCCATGGGGTCGTCGCGCCAGCCTTGGGCGTTGGTGCGCAGCCGGGTGGGGGCGCCCCATTGTTCAAGCGGATTGGTCACATCGATATTCGCACGGTAGCGGAGCCCGAATTGTTCCCACAGGCTGAGACCGACGCGCAAGGGGAGCGTGCCGCTCGCATGGTCCACCGTGCCGATATGCCATTCGCTGAGGCACGATGAGCCATCCGGCAGGGACAGATTGTAAAATCGCGCCGGGGCGGCGTTTCCTTGCCTTGCCGATTCCAGCGCAGAGTGGAAGTCTGCCGCCTCGGCCGGATTGAGCAGCGAAAGCACCGATTCGTCCGGCCGCACGCGTTCGGCTGTGGTCGCAAGCTTTTCGTCGGAGTGTCGGTCGGGCGGAAAGCTTGCGTGTATTACGCCGGCCGCATCCACCCGCACCAGCCAATACCCCGTGCGGCCGGCCAGAGCCGCACACGCTGCGTCATCCCCCGAATTCAACACGGCCTCCCATGCGGCAGCGTCTTTGTCAGGTTCTGGCGCCGCCGACGGATCGGGGATCCCCGACACCCGCTGCAGGTCCCGCGCGCGTGCTTCCTCCGCGAGGGGAGTGCCGTAGGCGATTGCCTGTTCCCGCACCTGCGGCAGTTCCATGCGCGCCCAGAGTTCCAACGCCAGGCACGCGACAACCGCCACGCCCAGGGCGCTTGCCACGTAGAAGCATACGATTCCCGCTCGCCGTACTATCCGCATGGCCGGGATGATAGCAGCTACAGTGTGGATGCGGGGTAGCCCGCGTCGGGGCTAACCCGATGCCAACGCGCCAAGGAGGTCGCCGCGCTTCGCTCGCGATAACGAGGTTGGGTGGCTGAGGCTCCGAGACAAGGCCTATCGAGTACGATCAAACGCATCCGGTATCGCCCTTGCGAGGAGTGAGTCTTCGAGCGACGCCGCAATCTCTCTGGCGCGCGGGCGTAGGTACCAGCCGGGTCAAACCCAGTGCAGTGGAATCAGTCCTCGATCAGGATGAACCGAGTGGTTGCGGCAAAGAGATACCCCGTCGAGGAAATGCGCCGTTCCAACGGCAGGCACGTATCGGCGCAAAAGGTCCAGCGCGTCCGCGTACCGATGAAATACGACCGGAACCGCCGTTTTGGTTCACTGGTGCCCAGTAGGTATAGGGTCTGGCCTGCAGCCGTACGCCTTATCCTGCTGGAAAGTTTCGGATTCTCTCGAAGCGACTGAAAGAACACGGGCGACGGATAGTTGTCGCGATACTTTGTCAGCGGTTCCCGTTTCTTTTTCCCCGGGTCATCTCCGATTTGCATGCGCTTCGTCAGCGTTCGACCATTGCATTGGTACTCGATTCTCGTACGAAAACCGCTCCTGCCGTAACCCCGTGTGTCGTAATCCTCGACAGCCTCGTACCCCCATTTCTTTCCGTCGTTAAAGAACTCGAAAGTGCCGGTGCACTTCATCCACGGCGGCATTGCCCGCGTTTCAATGTGGAAACGATATCGGCACGGGCCGGTCCAGTGCGCTTCCAGTTGGTCGAGTATTTGTTCGGTAGAACGTGCTTGCACGAGACCTTTCCTCTAACGCTGGCCGGCGGTTGCCCCTGCCTCGCTTTCCAACAATCCATTCAGCAGCCCGGATAGAACTCCGTCCTACGGCGGAAATTCGATGGCGGCGGTACCGGCCTTGCCGTTCCCGCCGCCATTGGTTTTTATTCCCGTTTATCCCTTCGCCGGGGGCTCGGGCTTTTGCTCAGCGGGCTTGGGGGCCTCGGGTTTCGCGGCGGCCGGTTTGGACTCCGCGGCCTTCGGTTCGGGCTGGGCCGCTTCGTCTTCGTTGATGCGGACGAGGTATTCGGGCAGCTCGATGCCGGCGATGTCTTTCATGGTGTGCAGCATGGGGGGGAGGACGTTGGCCATGCCGCTAAGGAAGTTGGCGGTGTTGCTTTTGCCGTTGGCGCCTGCGCCGCCGTTTTCCCACACGACGACCTTGTCGAACTTGATCTTCGAGATGGCCTCGGCGGAGGTCTTCGCAAGCTGGTCGATGTGCTCGAGCATGAGCATGCGGAAGGCTGCGTCGGCGTTGCCGCAGGCGTTCACAATTTCGCGGAGGCCTTCGCCCTTCTGGCGCAGCTTTTCGTATTCGCCGCGGGCCTCGGCCTCGAGCCGCGCGAAGATGGCCTTGGCCTCGCCTTCCGCCTCAATGCGGCGCTTCTCGGCCTCGGCTTCTGCTTCCACGATCGTCTTGGCCTTTTCGGCCTTGGCCGGGGCTTCCAGCTCGGCGCGGCGCTGGGCCTCGACGCGCTCGGCATCGGCCAGGGCGGCCTTGGCCAGCGCGAGGTTGCGCGCTTCCAACACGGCGGCCTTCGATTGCTCGGTCTTGGTTTCGGCCAGCTGATAGGCAGTCGCTTCCTGCACCTTCAGTTCCGCCTGAGACTTGGCGACGGCGGCCTTCGAGGTGTTTTCGCCCTCGATGGCGCGGGCGTCGGCCTCGGCCACGCGGATGCGCTTGTCGCGCTCGGCGTCATTCACTTCCATTTCGCGCTGGAAGGCCGCCTTCTGTTCGCCGATTTTCGCCTGGGCGTCGGCATTGGCCACCGACACGCGCATCTCGCGCTCTGCTTCCTTCACCGCGATGTCGCGCCCGAAGGCGGCGCGCTCTTCGCCGACCTTCTGCTCCTTCTCGAATTCGGCGATACGGATGGCCTGCTCGCGCTCGGCGGCCTTAATGCCCACGGCTTGGTTCTTGTGCGCCTCGGCGACCTGCACCTCCTTCTCGCGCACGTTCTCCGCCACCTTTATCTCGCCCATCTTTTCCTGCTCGGCCACGTCGGCGCGCGCCTGCTGCACGGCCTCCGAAGCGGCCTTCTTGCCGATGGCCTCGATATAGCCCGAATTGTCGGTGATATCGGTGATGTTCACGTTGATCAGCACGAGGCCGATCTTGCGCAGCTCGGGCTCGAGCGAGTTGAGGATCTTCGAGAGGAAGTTGTCGCGGTCGCGGTTGATTTCCTCGATGCGCATCGAGGCGATCACCTGGCGCAGCTGGCCGAAGATGATGTCTTCCGACTGCTTCTTGATGGCGGCGACCGGCAGCCCGAGCAGACGGATGGCGGCGTTGTTCATGGTGACGGCGTCGGTGCCGATGGCCACGGTGAACACGCTGGGCACGTTTACGCGGATGTTCTCCATTGAGAGGGCATCGCGCAGCGGCACTTCAATCTGGATGGGCTCGAGGCTCAGGAAGGCGTGGTCCTGGATGAGCGGCACGATGAAGGCCGCGCCGCCGTGGATGCAGCGCGAACTGCTGCCGCCGCCCACCTTGCCATAGATCACCATGATATTGTTGCTGGGGCAGCGCTTGTAGCGCGTGGCCAGCAGCATGAGAAAGCTCGCCAGCACAATGGCAATGACGACGGCGATAATCGATGCGGTGATTCCAAACATGTTGGTGTCCTTCCCCTATCGGGCGGGCCGCTTAACTGCGACCGTGTTTTCGTTGAGTATTTCGACGACTTCCACGAGTGCTCCGGTGGGCAGGGCGTCGCCATCGGTCACCGCCTCCAGCTCGACCGAGCGGTCGCGCGCAGCCACGGTCACTTTGCCCGAGCCGCTGCGGGCCGCCGGTATCGCCAGGTAGACCGTCGCCGGGGCGCCCAGCACGGAAATGATCTGGAAGGTGCCGTCGTGCTTGAGGGCATAGAGCAGGTGCATGAGCCAGGCCACGGCGAACAGCGCCGCGGCGCCGCTGAGAATGGCGGCGACATAGCTGGCGTAGGGCCCCGCGCCGATCGATTGCGCCAGCAGCCCGCCCAGGCCGAAGAAAGCCACGCCCGCCACGATGCTGCGGATACTGAGTGCATGGAAAAATACGGTCGAATCGCCTAGCGGCTCGCCCGCATCGTCCAGCATGTCGAGGTCGGTGCGGGCGTCGGCCTCGCCCGAAAAATCGGTGTGCAGGTCGTGCCCGGCGCCGTCGAGATCGCCCATGCCGTGGCCGCCGTCGAGCCCCATGAACGTGAGCGCGAACATGATAATCAGCAGCGTGCTGCCGCCCGCCGCGCACACGAGAAATACCGTGAACATGATGCCGCCTCCCTTTCCCCGGCAGAGTAGCCTACCGGACTAGGATTAGCTTACGGTGACTCTTACCCCGGAACAAGGCAATTTATTCGGCGGGCGGCGCGAATGCAAGCGGCGGCGCGGCTATTCGGAGGCCGCGAGCGCAGGCATGTCGATCCACACCTGAAACGCCGTGCCGTCGAGCACATCGTTCACCCGCACCTCGAATTCGCCGGGGCCCTTCAAAATCAGGTAGCGCTTGTAAAACGGCACGTTGTTGGTCGCGCCCGTAATCAGGTTGCCGGTGGCGGCGTCGTGAATGGAAATGCGGAACTGACGCGATCCCGCGAGGGCCGGGTCGAGGTACCAGCGGACGCGCCACAAGGGCGTCTCCGTCGAGACCTCCACCCGCCGCCGCGCCCCCGCCGAAGTCATGCGGTCCAGTTCCACAAACGGAATGCGCGGCTGGTACCCTTCTTTGATGGCTGCCTCCATGCGCTGCTGCAGGTCCATCGTTACGTTCGCGCGGTACGCGCGATCCTGCGCCGTGAGTTCGGCATGGGTCAGTTCCGACAAGAGCTTCTTGTTCTCCTTGTCGAGTTGAGAAATCTGTTTGCTTAGCGCCTTCCGCTTCTCCCGCTCTCGCTCCGAAATCTGATAAGCGAGATGATCCGCGCGGGTTCGCTCCCGCTCGTAGGAATTCTCTATGCCTTCGGCGAGGTAATCGTAGAACACGTAGTCGCGGCCCGATTGCTCGCGTTGTTCACGTCGCTGCAACTCGTCATTGAGTACGTCTTCCCAGAATAGAAGCGACGGGTCTTCGTACGCGTCCTTCACGCCTTGTTCCTGGACTCTTACGGAACGGTTCTTCTGCGCTTCCCGGTCGGCAATACGGTAGTCCAGTACGCGTCGTTGCGAGGCTACATTTCCCGCCTGCTCCACCTTCTCCTCGACCGCCTCGATGCTGCGTTTGGCATCGGCGGACATGACGGCGGAGCGCTGGCTGCGGGTGGCGGTGCGCCAGAGTTCGAGCGCGGATTCGAAGTCGGCCAGATCGCGCAGGTATTCGTCCTGGAAGTAGCCGGCGGATGCGGTCAGGTTCCGGGTCTCGGGCTCGGGCAGCGTGCGCCCCGATTCCTCTTGGGCGAGTTCGTCGCGCTTGGCCTGCCAGGCCGCCTTTAGCGCGTCGCGGGCGGACGAGTCGCTGTCGATGGTGACCTGAACGTCGCGGCGCTTCGCGCTGACCTTGCGCACTTCGCCGGTTTCCGGAAACAGGATTTGATACTGGCCGGAGGACTCGGCAACGTAGACGTTGTAGTGGCGTTCGCCGTCGAGCACGACGGTATCGGCCGCCGCTGCCGCGCACAGGGCGCAGAAAGTAAGGATACAAATAAACCGCCGCAGCATGATGATGGGCCTCCCCGGCTCAATCGGGCCAGTGCAATCGTTGGAATGCCGGGGATAATACGGTACTAGCGAGGTCGATGCAACTGCCCGCCTCAGCCCATCCAGTAACCCAGCAGGTTCCAGTGGTAGAGCCAGGCGAAGGACATCAGTGCGCCCGCGCAGGAGGCGATATAGAGGCCGCGGTCGAGGGGGGCGATGCCTTCCCGGGACCAGCGCGCGGCGAGCAGCAGCAGGGCCGCGAGGACGCAGGCGACTCCTATCAAGGGAAGCACCAGCGAGGCGGCGAGCGCAGGGGAGGGTCCCCAGAAGATGGCGATGGGCACCAGGGTGATGAGGGTGTAGCCGACGACGACGACGAACACGGGCATCAGGATCGCGGTCAGCGCGATCAATCGCCACCCCGCGCGCAGGGGCGAGACGGTGCCGCGGCGTCGGCGGAGCAGCGCGGCGATAGGCTGCGGCAGGATGAGCAGCAGCAGGGCCAGCGCCATGAAAGCCTGCTGGATGGCGGGGGTATCCCACGCGGGCACCTGTTCGAAGGCGGTGGTACCGATGGCAAGCACGGGCGGGGTCGCGTCGCCGGCGGGGAGGAAGGCCACGCGGCGTCCACTGCCTGGCTCTTCCCACAGGTTGTCGCCGATTGCGGCGAAGGTGCCGCCGTTGAAGTGCAGGCTGCCGTCCGCGTCGAGTTCCGCCTGTCGGTCGTCGAGCAAGGCGCTGACCTTGGCCAGCGAATGACGCGAGAAGCGCATCATGCGGTACGGTCCGGCGATGCCGGGCGCGTGCGCAAAGGTCTGCCCTGCGGGTGGAGCATCCGCCGGCTGCGGCACGCCCAGCACCTTGCCGAAGAACAGATCGTTAATCGGATAGACGATGCCGCCGGGATTACCCACGGTGGCCTCGTGGTTGCAGGAGAAGAAATAGCCGGCATTGAAATCCGGCACGAGGACAAACTGGGTGGTGAAGCCCGAGGTCGAGCCGCCGTGTACGAGCATGCGGACGCCCCGCACGCGGTCTTCCTCGAAGCCGTAGCACCAGCCCACGAGCCCAGGCGCGTGCCGGAAATGCGTTTCCTGCATCAGCGCCGAGGTCTCCGGCTGGAGAATCCCCCCGCCGTGCTGCAGGTGGGCGAGCATAAACCGGGTCATGGCGTCGCCCGTCACCATAAACGACCCCGCCGGGTAGTCGTTGCTGTAGTCGTAGGGCATCACCTCGTAGGCGCCGTTACGGTAAACATAGCCGGTGGCCAGGTTCGGCGTGTCGGCGTCCTGCAGCATGAATCCCGCGTGCTCCATGCCCAGCGGCGCGAGGATGTGCTCGTCCACGTATTGGTGAAAGGGCATGCCGCTCAGCCGCTCGACCAGATAGCCCGCCAGCGTGTAGCCGTAGTTCGAATAACTGAGGATTTTTCCCGGCGGAATGATCCGCTCCGGGCGCAGCTTCCGCACGGACTCGGCCAGTGTCAGCCGGTCTTCTTGCGTCAGGGTCGACATCCCGATGTAGCGATCATCGAAGCCTGCCGTGTGGGTGAGCAGATCGTTTAGCGTAATGGGACCGAAGCCCTGGTCCGGCAGGGCGTACTCTCCCAGCCAGGTGTTTACGTCCGAGGTGAAATCGAGCTTGCCCGCTTCTGCCAACTGCATCACTGCCGTCGCCGTGAAGAGCTTCGACACCGAAGCGATGCGGAACAAGGTATCGTCCGCGCTCACAGGTTTCTTAGTGTCGAGATCCGCAACACCGTAGCCCTGCTTGTAGGCGACCTTGCCATCGGCTACGACGACGAACACGGCCCCAGGCAGATGGCGTGCGGCCATCTCCTTCTCGAACAGCGCGTCGAAATCGGCTGCCCACGCGGGGGCTTCGGGTTGCTTCGTCTGCGCTACCGACGGCAGGGCGAGCAGGAACAGGGCCGCAGCCAGTGCGATACATTGAAGAGTCTTTCCCAGATACACGACAACCTCCCCGAGCAATAGATACGATCACGCCACCCAAGCTGCCAGCGGCGCGCCAGGCCGGTGGGGCACCATGCCCCCCGGGGCGTCCCAATCTCAACTGTGCGCGTATATCGGAACGCGACTTGCGGCAGGCCGTCCTGCCCGCTAGGATGCCCCGCATGGCACTAATTACGATACTGCTCAATCTCATGTCACTGGCTGCTTCTCCGGGCGAGGGCATCCCCATCGAAATTGGCAGCAGCCGCGAAGTCTTTTTCGATGCCGCGCTGGTGGAAACCTTCGACGGCACGGAACTCCGCCTGGGGCATCCGGAAGAGCAGGGCACCGTATTGCGCTTCGATGCCCCGTGGGAAGGCCGCTATTGCGGATACGTCACGGTTTTTCAGGATGCGGACCGCTACCGCATGTACTACCGCGGGCTGCCCCAGGCGGGCAAGGACGGGTCGGATTCGGAAGTGACCTGCTATGCCGAAAGCGCCGACGGCCTGACGTGGACCAAGCCGGACTTGGGCGTGGTGGTTCGAGCAGACGCCCCGGCGAACAACATTGTGCTGGCGGACCACGCGCCGTTCTCGCACAACTTCGCGCCCTTTCTCGATACGAACCCCGACGCCCCGGCGGAGGAACGCTACAAGGCGCTGGCGGGCACGGCGAAGACGGGCCTGCATGCCTTCGTGTCGCCGGATGGCATCCACTGGACCCAGCAGGATGGCGCCCGGATTACCGAAGGCGCCTTCGATTCGCAGAACGTTTCCTTCTGGTCCGAGTCCGAGCAGCAATACCTCTGTTATTTCCGCACGTGGAGCAAGGGCGAGTTTGCGGGTTACCGTTCGGTCAGTCGTGCGACCTCGAAAGACTTCCGCACGTGGAGCAAGCCCGAGCCGATGACCTTTGGCAACACGCCGATGGAGCACCTCTACACCAACCAGACGGAGCCCTATTACCGCGCGCCGCATGTTTACGTCTCACTGGCGGCGCGGTTCATGCCGGGACGGCGCGTGCTCAGCGCGGCGCAGCAGGCCGCTACCGGCGTCGAGGCGCAATACAGCGGCGATTGCAGCGACAGCGTGTTCATGAGCAGCCGCGGCGGCACGGCCTACGACCGCACGTTCATGGAAGGCTTCATCAAGCCGGGGCTGGATCCGAACGACTGGACCTCGCGTACGAATTATCCCGCGCGGGGCATTGTGCCGACGGGCGAACACGCCATGTCGTTCTACGTGCAGCGCGACTACGGCCAGCCCACCGCGCACCTCGTGCGCTACAGCCTCCGGCCCGATGGTTTCGTGTCCGTCTGGGCACCCTACGCGGGAGGAGAAATGCTGACGAAGCCCCTCGTGTTCAGCGGCAATTCGCTGCACCTCAACTTCGCCACCTCCGCCGCGGGCGATGTCCGCGTGCAAATCGAGTCCGCCGAAGGCGAACCGCTGCCGGGGTATGCCTTCGAGGACTGCACCGAAATCATCGGCAACAACCTCGATCACGCGGTCGAATGGAACGGCAGCACGGACGTATCCAGCCTCGCCGGGCAGGCCATCCGCCTGCATTTCCAGATGAAAGACGCCGAACTCTACGCGATTCAGTTTGTGGAGTAAGGGGGATAGCGGGCGATCGGTAGGGCGAGCGTACCCGCGAGCCACTGGGCCGGAGCGTTCGGCTCATGGGGACATTCGCCCCACCCTGCGGCCACGGTGATGCTGGACCGGAGCGATCGTATCGCATCTTCCGTCATTGCGAACGCAGTGCGGCAACCTCCTTGGCGCGTGGGTGTCCATGCGGAGCAGGGTACCGACACCACCGTGCTGGCGGCGGTCTACATGACATTTCTGCGTCGCCGCATCAAAGAGGTTGCCGCGCTCCGCTCGCAATGACGATGTTGGCGGCCTGGAGGGAGGAAACCCGCGTGATGACGCTGTAAGCGCGGCGGCATGGTAGGGCGAATGTCCCCATGAGCCGAGCGCGCCGGTCCAGTGGCTCGCGGGTACGCTCGCCTTACCGTGCGGCCATCGTGATGTGCTGGACCGGAGCGGCTGTATCCCTCTTACCGTCATTGCGAACGAAGTGCGGCAACCTCCTTGGCGCGTGGGTGTCCATGCGGAGCAGGGTACCGACACCACCGTGCTGGCGGCGGTCTACATGACATTTCTGCGTCGCCGCATCAAAGAGGTTGCCGCGCTCCGCTTGCAATGATGACGTTGGTGGTCTGGGCTCCGGTCCCATAGGTCCCATAAGCCCCATGGGTCCCATGAAATATTGCGCGCGGCGACGTCGCCCTACTTCACGACCAGGTTCACCATCTTGCCGGGGACGTAGATTTCTTTCACCAGCGTGACGCCTTCGAGGTACTTGGCGACGCCTTCGTCGGCTTTGGCGGCGGCGAGGATGTCGTCTTTGCCGGCGTCGGCGGGCACGGCCACCTTCGCGCGGAGCTTGCCGTTCACCTGCACGGGCAGCTCGATGGTGGATTCCACCAGCAGCGATTCGTCGTAGGCGGGCCAGGGCTCGTAGGCGAGGGTATCGGCATGGCCGAGGCGCTGCCAGAGTTCTTCCGCGAGATGCGGCGCGAAGGGCGCGAGCACCAGCACGAATTGCTCCGCAGCGGCGCGGTCGACCGATTCGGCCTTGAGCGCGGCGTTCACGAATTCCATCATGCGGGAGATGGCGGTGTTGAACAGCAGGTGCTCGATATCGTGCCCCACGGCCTTGATGGTCTTGTGCAGCTGCTTGGTCACTTCGGCGCTGCCGCTTTCCGCCACTATGCGCGGGTGCAGGCCGCCGTCTTCCGTCACATAGAGCGACCACACGCGCTTGAGGAAGCGGAACACGCCCTGCACGCCTTCGTCGTTCCACGGCTTCTCGCGGTCGAGCGGCCCCATGAACATCTCGTACAACCGCATCGAATCCGCGCCGTACTCGCGGATCACGTCGTCGGGATTGACTACGTTAAACCGCGACTTCGACATTTTTTCGACCTGGGTATTTACCGGCTCGCTGGATTCCTTGGCATGCCACTGGTCGCCGCGCTTTTCCACCTCGTGCGGGTAGTAATACTTCCCCTTCGCATCGCGGTACGAATACGCGAGAATCATCCCTTGGTTAAACAGCTTCTGGAAAGGCTCGCTGGTGCTGACGTGTCCGGCGTCGTAGAGGACCTTGTGCCAGAAGCGCGAGTAGAGCAGGTGGAGCACGGCGTGTTCGGCGCCGCCGATGTAAAGATCGACGGGCATCCAGTATTGCTCGGCCTCCTTGCTCCAGGCCTCGTCCGGGTTGCGCGGATCGCAGAAGCGCAGGTAGTACCAGCACGAGCCCGCCCACTGCGGCATGGTGTTGGTTTCGCGCTGCGCGGGCGCGCCGGTCTCGGGGTCCGTGGTATTCAGCCATTCCTCGGCGCGGGCGAGCGGCGGCTGGCCGTCGGCCGTGGGTTTGTAGTCCGTCAGTTCGGGCAGCAGCACCGGCAGGTCGTTCATCGGCAGCGCCTTCACGGTGCCGTCCTCGAGCCGGACAATCGGGAAGGGCTCGCCCCAATAGCGCTGGCGCGAAAACAGCCAGTCGCGTAGTTTGTAGTTCACGGTGCCCTTGCCGATGCCCTCGGCCTCGAGCCACGCCGCCATCTTCTTCTTGGCGGTCGGCACGTCGAGTCCGTCGAGGAAGCCGGAATTCACGAGCGTGCCGTTGCCGGTCCAGGCCTCTTCCTGCACATCCACCTCGCCGCCGCCGATTACCTCGATGATATCGAGGCCGAACTTCTTCGCGAACTCGTGGTCGCGGGTGTCGTGCGCGGGCACGGCCATAATCGCGCCGTAGCCGTATTCAGCCAGCACGTAGTCCGCCGTCCAGATGGGCACGAGCTTGCCGTTCACCGGATTGATGGCATGCGCCCCGGTGAATACGCCGGTCTTCTGCTGCTCGTCGCGCATGCGTTCCTGCGCGCTCTTCTTCTTCGTAGCCTCGACATAGGCCAGCACCTCGGCGCGCTGGGCCTCCGAGGCTATCTCGAGCGTGAGGGCGTGGTCGGGCGCGAGCACGCAATAGGTGGCACCGAAGAGCGTATCGGGCCGCGTGGTGAACACGGTGAACTCGTGCCCGGCATCCGCCACCTTGAAGGTCACGTCCGCGCCTTCGCTGCGGCCGATCCACTCGCGCTGCATGGCCTTGATGCCTTCCGGCCAGTCCAGATCGTCCAGTCCCGACAGCAACTGCTCGGCGTACTTGGTGATGCGCAGCATCCACTGCCGCATCATCCGCTTCTCCACCGGGTCGCCCGTCTCCACGTAGACGCCGTCCTTCACCTCTTCATTGGCGAGCACGGTGTTCAGCGCGGGGCACCAGTTCACCGGCGCCTCGATTTCATAGGCCAGCCCGCGTTCGAGCAGCACGGTGAAAATCCACTGCGTCCACTTGTAGTAATCCGGGTCCGTCGTGTTGATCTCGCGGTCCCAGTCGTAGGAAAGCCCCAGCGACTGAATCTGCTGACGGAAGGTGTCGCAGTTCTTGTTGGTAATGATGGCCGGATGCTCGCCCGTGCGCACGGCATGGCGCTCGGCCGGCAGGCCGAAGGCGTCCCAGCCCATCGGGTGCAGCACGTTGAAGCCCTGCATCCGCTTGTAGCGCGCGACGATGTCGGTGGCGGTGTAGCCTTCCGGATGCCCCACATGCAGCCCCGCGCCGCTCGGATAGGGGAACATGTCCAGCACGTAGTACTTGGGCCTGGACGTGTCGAGCGTGGTCTTGAAGGTCTTCTTCCCGACCCAGAAGTCCTGCCATTTCTTCTCAATCGCGTGGAATTCGTACGTGCCGCCGGACATGGTTATACATACCTCAGAATGCGTGTAATGCGGGGAAAGCGCCAAGGATAGCACACGAAAGCCGCGCGTTGCGCCAAGACGGTAAACTCTTTGTGCGGCTGCGCCGCAAGGTGGAGGCTCTCTCTTCGAGAGGATGCCATGCTATCGTATCCACCTGAACCGCAATTCCTTCCGGAGACGTCCCGTTTCATGTGTCATCTCCTTGCTGTTTTTCTGATGCTGCTGTGCGGAGGCGCCGCCGCCCAGCCCGGCCCGCCGCCGCGTCCGTCGGTGCCTCCGCGTCCGGTCGCGCCGACTTCCCCTACGCCGGAGGGCGAGGGCCAGGCCGAGTTGCGCATCACCATCGAGCCCGGTCCCCCGCAGCCTGGCGCGCCGGCGATGCAGGCGGTGGTGCACTATCAGGACCGTGTTGCATGCACACGGGCGCTGCCGGCGGGTGCGAACCTGGCGCTGCCGTTGAGCGACGGCGTGGATGTCACGGGCGATGGCGTGCCCGACGCGGTCATCGAGCTCTATACCGGCGGGGCGCACTGCTGCTACAACTACCTGATTCTCGGCGGCGACAACCCCTGCATCCCGGCGGCCACGCTGAACGCGGCCAACAGCGGCGTGGAAATCCAGAACATCGACGACGACCCGGCGGCGGAATTCCTCGCGGCGGACTGGACGCTCGAGTATTGGAACGCCGACTACGCCGACAGCCTGTCGTTCTACGCCATCCTTGAGTTCAAGGACGGGGCGCTTGTACCGGACCAGCAGGCGATGCAGTTGCCTGCGCCGGAACCCGAGGATAAGGAGAAGCTCGAGGCAATTTTCGCGGAAACCTGGAACGAACCCGACCCGCCCGGGTGGCATTGCGAGCCCCGGGTGCCGCGCGCGTGGTACGAGCGCGCGGGCAAGCTGGTTTACGGCGGCAACGGCGAAGTCGCTCTCGCGCTCATGCGGGCCACCTTCCAAGGCACCGAAGCCGAGGCAAAGGCCGCCTGCGAGGGGTTCTTCGCCCAGTTGTCCAAGAGCCCTTGGTGGCCCGGCATCGCCGCCATGAACGGCTGGGAAGGCGAAACCCCGGAAACCATCTGCGCCGAACGATAGAGATGGATGGCATATTCCGGCCTAACCACGGCAGTGGTTAATTGATTGTAGCCCCGGGTCGGTCGGCGTCTTCGACGACCCACCCGGGGTAAAGCGGCCGCCATGACAACCGCGGAAGCGGTTGATGAAATTCTCGCTTGGCCAAGCCGGTTCAGCAACCGCTGCCGCGGTTGGTTGTGGACCGCGTTTGTCCCCGGGTAGCTCCGCGAAGCGCGGCGCAACCCGGGCTTCGATAAATCAACTGCTGCCGCAGTTGGGAAGAGCGGACCGTTACGCCTGCACGATACTTCCGCCGTCGGGACGCTGGCGCGCCCTCGTAAGTGGTTGCTATACTTCCGGCTTCGTATTCACCGGGAGCCGTACATGAGCCACGAAACCACCATTACCGTCGAGGTCCGCGAGGACCATTTGGACCTGTTGGCGCGCACGAAGCCGATGACGGCGCTGGCGGAACTGATCTGGAACGCGCTGGACGCCGAGGCGACCGAGGTGCGGGTGGTCTTCGAGGAGAACGAACTGGGCGGGCTGGAGGCGGTGCGTATCGTGGACAACGGCACGGGCCTGCGGCACGACGACGCGCTCATCGTCTTCCGGAACCTGGGTGGCTCTTGGAAGCGCCAGGGGCCGCGCACGACGGACCGCCCGCGCGCACTGCACGGCAAGTTCGGCAAGGGCCGATTCCGCGCGTTTTCGCTGGGACACGACGTGCGCTGGAATTCGGTGTTCGAAGACCAGGGCCAGCGCCGTACCTTCACCGTGAGCGGCAAGGCCTCGCGCCTGGGCGAGTTCGTGGTGAGCGATGCCGAGGGGGCCGATGCCGCTGCCGGCATGCAGGTGGAAATCACCAACGTGTCGAACGCCGCAAACCTGTTGCGCGGCGTGAAGGCGAACCAGGAAGTGACCGACACCTTCGCGCTCTACCTGCGCCAATACCCGGGCGTGCGGATTATCTACGACAACACCCCGCTCGACCCCGCGAATTCGGAGCGGCACTTTACCGAGTACGCCTTGGAGCCGATGGTGACCGAGAACGGCGATCCGGTGACGGCAGCGCTGACGGTGGTCGAGTGGAACATTTCCGGCAAGCGTGGCGTGTTCCTGTGCGACGCCGAGGGTTTCGCATTGCACAACGGGCTGCCCCGGCTGCATTTCCGGGGCTTCAGTTATACCGCGTACATCAAGTCGTCGCACATCGAGGCGCTCGAGCGGCAGGGCCTGCTGCAGGCGGGAGAGCTTTCGGCCGATGTGCGACAATTGCTCGACGCAGCGCGCGCCAAGCTGCGCGAGCACTTCGCGCTGCGCGAAGCCGAGCGCGCCCAGGACGTGCTCGCCGACTGGCGGGAGATGGGATTATACCCCTACGCAGGCGAGCCTCGGGATGAAAATGAATCCAACGAGCGCCGCATCTTCGATATCTACGCCACCCACTTGAACCAGATCTCGCCCGATTTCGCTTCGTGGCCACTACAGAACAAGCGTCTGGTCCTTCAGCTCATCCAGGAACTCGTGCGCACCGAGCCGACCCGGGTCGCCCATATTCTCGACAGCGTCATCGAATTTCCGGAAGAGAAGGAGGGGGAAATTCTGGAGTTGGTACAGTCATGATTCTCACCACGTCCCTTGCTTTCGTCGCTGCCACGCTCGCCGCCGATTCGCTTCCGGAATCCATCCGGCTGCCGTACAACCATCCGGGGCTGGTGGTCGACCTCGGCGTGGGGCTGTGGGCTTCGCCCTTCCCGATGGATTTCGACGGCGATGGCGACCCGGACTTGCTGGTGGCCTGTGCCGACACGCCGAGCAACGGCATCTACTTCTTCGAGAACCCCGGCGGCTCGGACACGCCGGTGTTCAAGCCCGGGGTGCGCATCGGCGAGGCGGTGCACAACACCACAATTTCCTATACCGGCGGCAAGCCGATCATGGCACGTCCGAAGGAAGTCTATCCGGACTTCGGCCCGGACGGCTGGGGCAAGCGCGAAAAGATAGACTTTGTGTTCAAGGAGGATCTCGGCAAGACGCGGGCGAACCAATGGAAGTTCGCCGACTACGACGGCAACGGCGCGCGCGACCTGGTCCTCGGCATTGGCGTGTGGGCGGACTACGGCTGGGACGACGCCTGGAACGAACGCGGCGAATGGCAGAACGGGCCGCTGCACGGCTATGTGTACGTGGTGCCGAATACGGGAACGAATGACGCGCCGGAATACGGCGAGCCTTTCCGTGTGCAGGCGGGCGGCAGCGATGTCGATACCTACGGCTGCCCCTCGCCCAACTTCGCGGACTTCGACAACGATGGCGACCTCGACCTGTTGACCGGGGAGTTTCTGGACCGGCTGACCTACTTCGAGAACACCGGTACGCGCTCCGAGCCGGTTTATGCCGCCGGGCGGTTCATCCAGCAGGACCGGAAGACCCTGCATCTCGACCTGCAAATGCTCCAGGTGGTGGCCTTCGATTGGAACCAGGACGGCCACACGGACGTCATCGTCGGCAAGGAAGACGGTCGTGTGGTGTACCTGCGCCACACGGGCTGGCAGCAAGGTGGCGTGCCCTTGTTCGATCCGCCGGTGTATTTCCAGCAGGAGGCGGTGCATGTGAAAACCGGCGCACTATCGACGCCGTATGGCATCGACTGGGACGGCGATGGCGACGACGATATTCTCTCCGGCGACACGGCGGGCTACCTCAACTTCGTTGAAAATCTCGGGGGCGATCCGCCGCAGTGGGCGGCACCGGTTTACCTGAAGGCCGACGGCGAGACGATCCGCATCCAGGCCGGTCCGAACGGCAGCATCCAGGGGCCAGCCGAGGCGAAGTGGGGCTACACCGTGCTGAACGCCGCCGACTGGAACCACGACGGCCTGCCAGACCTCGTCATCAACTCCATCTGGGGGCGCGTCGAGTGGTTCGAGAACATCGGCACGCGCACCGAGCCGAAGCTCAAGGCCGCCCAACCCATCGAGGTGGAATGGAAGGGGAAGACGCCCAAGCCCGCATGGACCTGGTGGAAGCCGAAGGGCGACGAACTGGTGACGCAATGGCGCACGACGCCCATCGTCTACGACTGGAACGGAGACGGCCTGAACGACCTCGCCATGCTCGACACCGAGGGGTACTTTTCCCTGTACGAGCGCGCGAAGAAGCGGCGCAAGCTGGTGCTGCTGCCGCCGCAGCGCGTGTTTCTAGACGAAGCCGGCCAGCCGCTGCGCCTGAACGAGCGCACCGCGGGCGGCAGCGGACGCCGCAAAATCGCCGTGACCGACTGGGATGGCGACGGCCTGCCCGATTTGCTACTGAACAGTTCCAGCGCGGACTGGATGCGCTGCGTGTCGGCGGAAGGCGGCACCTGGCGTTTCGCCGCGCCGCAATTGCTCGACGGCCGCAAGGTGGCCGGCCACACCAGTTGCCCCGCCACGGTGGATTGGGACCAGAACGGCATTCCGGATCTGCTGGTAGGGGCCGAAGACGGCTTCTTCTACTACCTGAAGAATCCGCGTTCGAAGTAGCCCGCCGCCGGTAGGCATGGCTCGGAAACGCCGCTCGGAGTGCGCATCGTTTACTTGCCCATAGGGCGGGCTTTATAATCCGCAGTCTTTGGCGCAAGGAGTCGATATGATACGCGTAGGGATAGTGGGAGCGACGGGATACGGCGGCCGGGAAATCATCCGGGTGCTGCTGGGACATGCCGGGTCGAAGCTGACGATGCTGGCCTCGACGAGCCGCGTCGGCCAGCACGCCGACGAGGTGCTGCCCGCTTTCCGCGGCGCGACCGATCTGACCTTCGAGGCCTACGACGCGAAAAAGCTGGCGTCGGAATGCGACGTCGTGTTCATCGCCGTGCCGAGCAAGGAATCCATGGAACCGGCGGCGGAACTGGTGGCCGAGGGCGCGCGGGTTATCGACATCGGCCCGGATTTCCGGCTGAAAGATCCCCACGCCTGGGAGTTGTACTACGGCACGCCGCACCGGGTACGCGACCTGCTGCCGGACGCCGTATACGGGCTCGTGCCCTGGTACCGCGAGGCCATCAAGAATGCCAGCCTCGTGGCGGTGCCGGGTTGTTACCCCATTAGCATTATCCTCGCGCTGCGGCCCATCCTGGACGCCGGCCTGTCCGACGTCCCGATCGTCATCGACGCGATCTCCGGCGCATCGGGCGCGGGGCGCGGCCTGGCAGAAGGGCTGCATTTCGCGGAATTGAACGAAAACGTCCGGGCCTACAAGCTGGGCGTGCATCAGCATGTGCCCGAAATCGAGCAGGAATTGCAGTACAAGACCGTGGTGCAGTTCACGCCGCACGTGGGGCCCTACACCCGGGGCATTCTGTCCACCATCACCGTGCGGCCGAAGCACCTGTTCGACCCCGCGCCGTACTTCGAGGTGTATAAGAACGAGCCTTTCGTGCGCGTGCTGGGCGAGGGCACCCTGCCCGAGCTGAACCACGTGCGCGGCTCGAATTACACCGACGTGGGCTGGAAGCGCGACGAGCGCACAGGCAACCTGCTGCTCGTGAGCGCGGTAGACAACCTGATGGGCGGCACTGCGGGCATGGCCGTGCAGTGCATGAACCTTATGTTCGGCCTGGACGAAGCCGAGGGCCTGCGGATTGGAGCGCTGTCGCCATGAGTAAGGCCATCGAAGGCGGCGTCTGCGCCCCCATGGGATTCCGGGCTGCCGGTGTCGCCGCAGGCATCAAGAAGCCCGGCAGCGAAAAGAAGGACTGCGCGCTGATCGTTTCGGACACCGAGGCGACGGCGGCGGGGCTGTTCACCACGAACCTGTTCAAGGCCGCGCCCGTGCGATGGACCGAGGGGGTGTGTATCCGGGGCAAGGCTCGGGCCGTGTTCTGCAACAGCGGCGTGGCCAACGCGGTCACCGGCAGCATTGGGCTCGAGAACGCCCAGCGCATGGCCGAGGTCGTCGCGGCGGGAATCGATGCGCCCATCATCCAGGTCTGCGTGGCCAGCACCGGGGTCATCGGCATGCAGCTGCCCATGGACCGGATTGAAAAGGGCATCGCGGGCTGCCTCGAGGCTTTGCGCCCCGACGGCGGAGCCGATGCCGCGCGCGCTATCATGACCACCGATACCGTGCCGAAGGAGATGGCGGTCGAGGTGGAGTTGAGCCTCGGTTCGGTGCGTATTGGCGCCATCGCCAAGGGCTCCGGCATGATCAATCCGAACATGGCGACGATGCTCGCGTATATCACCACGGATGCCGCCCTGAGCAGCGAGGCGCTCGATGCCGCGCTCCGGCCTGCCGTGGATAATTCATTTAACTGTATCTGCGTCGACAACGACATGAGCACGAGCGACATGGTCGTGTGCCTCGCCAACGGCGCGGCGGGCCTGCCGTCGCTCAAGCCGGGCACGCCCGATTTTGCCGTCTTTGCCGAGGCGCTGCACGAGGTCTGCACCGCGATGGCGCAGGCGCTGGTGCGCGACGGTGAAGGCGCGAGCAAGTTTATCGAGATAGCGGTGGCGGGCGCGGCGGACGACGCGACGGCCAAGCAGATCGCGCGGGCCATTGCGCAGTCGCAACTCTGCAAGACGGCCTTCGCGGGTGAAGACGCCAACTGGGGCCGCATCGCCTGCGCGGCGGGCTATTCCGGCGCGGCCTTCAATCCGGAGCGCGTGTCCATTTCGCTGAGCGGACTCGAGGTCGTGCACGAGGGCCTGCCGACCGGCTACGCCGAGACGGATGCCGCGGCCCGCATGAAGGAGCACGACATCCGCATCGATATCCGCGTGGGTGACGGCGCCGGTTCGTGCGTATTCTGGACCTCCGACCTCACGCACGAGTACGTTTCTATCAACGCCGACTACAGGTCCTGAAGCGATGGCGATTCAACACGCGATTGACAAGGCGCAGGTGCTCATCGACGCCCTGCCGTACATCCGGGATTTCGAGGGCAAAACGGTCGTCATCAAGTACGGCGGCGCGGCCATGCTCGATCCCGAGCTCCGGCGCAGCACGGCGGAAGACATCGTGCTGATGAAATACGTCGGCATGAATCCGGTCGTCGTGCACGGCGGCGGACCGTCGATTAACCAGTACCTCAAGCGCCTCGACATCCAGTCGCAGTTCAACAGCCAGGGCCTGCGCATCACCGACGACGCCACCATCGAGGTGGTCGAGATGGTGCTCGCCGGCCAGGTGAACAAGGACATCGTGAGTCTGCTGAACCTGCACGGCGGCGATGCCGTCGGCCTATGCGGCAAGGACGGCAACCTGCTGTTCGCGCGCAAGATCGACACCGAGGACGGCAGCGACATCGGCCACGTGGGCCGCATCACGGGCGTGCACACCCGCGTGGTCAATACGCTCACCAAGGCGGGATTCGTGCCCGTGATCGCGCCGATCGCCACCGACGGCGAGGGCGGCACCTGGAACATCAACGCCGACACCGCGGCGGGCGAAGTGGCCGCCGCGCTGAACGCAGAGAAGCTGGTATTCCTTACGGATACCCCCGGCCTGCTGCGCGACGTGAAGGACGTCGGATCGCTTATCCACCAGGTGCGTTCCAGCGACGTGGCAGAACTCCGCGCCGCGGGCGTCATCGCCGGGGGCATGATTCCCAAGCTCGAGGCCTGCCTCCGCGCGCTCGACTTCGGGGTACGCAAAACCCATATCATAGACGGGCGGGTTCCCCATAGCCTGCTGCTCGAGATTTTCACCAAAGAGGGGCTCGGCACCCTCGTCAGCCACTAGTCCGATTCCGGAAACGAAAGGTTCGTCGTGGACGTATCGTCTATCATTGCATTCGATTTCATGCAGCAGGGCGGCATTCTCATGTGGCCCATCCTGCTGTGCTCCATCATCGGGCTGGGCATCGCCATCGAGCGCTTCATCGCGCTGCGCCGCGCCAGCATCGACACGCAGGAATTCATGGACACCATGCGCCAGGTGCTGCGCCAGCACCGCATGCAGGAAGCCATCGAAATCTGCGACAAGACCGACGCCCCGGTGGCCCGCATCCTGCGCGCGGGCGTGCTCAAGCACGACCGTCCCAAGGAGGACATCCGCGAGGCCATCCAGGACGCCGGCAACCTCGAGATTCCGCGGCTGGAGCGCTACCTCTCGGCGCTGGCCACCTGCGCCAACATCGCGCCGCTGCTCGGTCTGCTGGGCACCGTGTCCGGCATGATCACCGCCTTCGCCCAGATTCAGAACAAGCGCGGGCAAGTGAACCCCTCCGACCTCGCCGAGGGCATCGGCAACGCGCTCGTCACCACGGCCTTCGGCCTCACGGTCGCCATCCCCATGCTCGTGCTCTACAATTATTTCACCACGCGCGTGGACAACATGATCATCGAAATGGAAATCAGTTCCTCCGAACTGGTGGAACTGCTGACCCAGAACCAGAACAGCCGCGAAATCTAGGCCATGAAGTTCATCCGGCACCGCCAGCGCAAGGTTACCGCGAACGTCGAAATGACCCCGCTCATCGACGTCGTGTTTCAGTTGCTCATCTTCTTCATGCTCTCGTCCACCTTCGTGGTGCAGTCGTCCATCCCGATTCAGGACCCGATTTCCGAGAACGCGGGCGCGATGGAAGCGAAGGATGTGACGGTCACCATCCAGAACAATACGGGTGGCCCCGGTGGCCTGGGCTCCATTTATATCGACGACGTCGAGATCCAGGAGATGGAAGAACTCGTCGCGACCCTGGCCGAACTGCATCGCGAGAATCCCGAGGCGATGGTCCTGATACGTGCCGACGCCAATGTAACCACCCAGCGGCTTATCCAGGTGCTCGAGCAAGTGACCGCGTCCGGCATCGAGAAATACGGCATTGGTGCCATAAGTCCGTCCGGAAGCTCGTAACGTGGCGATGAAGGCGCCGGACCACGCACGCGAGGCGCGCCAGCGCGAGGCCATCGAGCGGGGGTTCCGGCCGAAGCGGCAGTGGAAGAACGTGTTCACCTTTGGCCTGGCGGTGAGCGCCGTGCTGCACCTGAGCGCCGTGACCCTCTTCCGCATCGTCATCTACTTTCCGCGTGAGGATATCCACTACTACGACTTCAGCGTGGTCGAGGTAGCGGCGCCGGTAGCGGTCGCCGAGTCCACGGAAGCCTCGGTCGACCCTGCAACGGGCGATAACCCGCTGAAGCTGGCCGACCGCCTGCCCGCTATCAATCTGCCGACCCTTGAGTTCGCGGAACTCGAGCGGCTGCGTGTGCGCCAGACAGGCTACGAGGAAGCGTCGCTCTACGACCAGCTCTATGGTCGCGATCGTTCGCCGCTCGAGGTGGTGGGGGAGGGGCTGGCGAAACTCGGCAGCGAAGTGCGCCGCCTGACCCTGGGCGAGCCGCTGGATCTGAAACTGAGCAAGCCCGCCTCGGCCGTCGGCACCTTCAGTCCGGCGCGGGGATACGAGGGGCGGCTGGTCTGGATAGAGCGAAACGCGCCCCGGGCGCTGCTGTTCTCACCACCGCTGCAGGCCCTTTATAACCTGCGTGGAAACGAGACCCTGGAGATGGTGCTCAAGGTGGATGCGTCCGGCAAGGTGACCAGCGCCTACAGCGCGGAGACGAGCGAGAGCGAGGTATTCGATGCCGTACAGGCCTCGCTCTTCCAGTTCCGTTTCGAGGCCGACGACAACCTGTTGCTGCCGGAGAGCGTGAACCTGA
Source organism: Candidatus Hydrogenedens sp. (assembly GCA_016125095.1). Classification (GTDB taxonomy): domain Bacteria; phylum Hydrogenedentota; class Hydrogenedentia; order Hydrogenedentales; family JAEUWI01; genus WGMK01. Next base: position 489,519 of record WGMK01000010.1, read on the forward strand.
TCATCCGTCCGGAAACGGTGAGCCCATGATCGAGATCTCGCTCAGCTGGGCGCTGCTGATGTACAGCGTCATTCTCTCCGCAGGCGGCTTCGCGCTCTGGCTGTATACTGAACTCACGGAACGCAAGGTGCACCGTGTGCTCGAGAATCAGCACCTGTGGCGCTGCACCTTCTGCGCCTTTGTCTACCTCGACGAGGAGGCGCAGGATTTCAGCGAATGCCCGCGCTGCCACAGCCTGAACCGCATCGACGACGCCAACGTGAAGCCCTACCGCGTGAAGTACGCAGAGCAGCCGGTCGATCATTCCGAGGGCCGGAAGAACACCTCGAAGCAGAAACGGGGACGCGCCACCACCCGCGGCCCCCGCCGCCGCGGCGGACGCCGGTAGGGGGCAGGGTCGCCTACCCTTCGGCAGGCCTCGGTTGCGTTAGTTCAAGCAGCCGGCCCTGCACGGACTCCATCACCGAGTCCCGAATAAATGCGCTGGCATCCAGAATTTCGATTCCGATGAGCGCTCCGGCGCTATTTAATTCCGCCGTGATATTCGGGCTGATTTCAACGCTGCCCGCTTCAGGCTCGTCGGAGATCGAGAGGTGCAGTATGTCTTCCTGTTCGAAGTAAGAGAGATGCGGATTATTCATGGCGGTACCGTCCGGCTTTGATACGGGCCTCTATTTGGGTCCGGTTCGTGGCATGCACAGTCACGGGGCGAATGAAGCGTCCGTCGAACTCGTACGGTACAAGCACCAGTTGTCCTTGGCACTTACCGACAGCGAGTAGTCGACCGGTCGTGTCATCTACGTAGCGCTCTGGTGAGTGTCGCACAAGATCGGCAATACGGACAAGGTCGAAGCCTCGAAGGGACGCGCGGTATTGCATGTATTCGGTCCATTCGAGTTCTAACTCGTTCATCGAAAACATCCTTGAGGAAACGCTATGATCAAGATCCTTTCTACTCGGGTGTGATACGCCCTGCTGTACTCATTATGCAAACTTCGGGAGTCTCCCCATGCATCCAGGCCGCATTGTAAAACTGTGCTACGGCGGCATGATGTGCGTGGCGTTGGGCGCGGGCACGTTGCCCGTGTACCTGACGACCTTCTCGGAAACCTTCGGTGGGCTGGGCAAGGCACAGTTGGGGCAGCTGCCGGGCGTGCTCTTTGCGGGCTTCGTGCTGGGCATCCTGATCAGCGGCCCCTTGGCGGACCGGTTCGGGGCCCGGCCCTTCGCGCTGCTCGGCTTCGCGCTGAGCGCGGGCGGGCTGCTGCTGGCGGCTTCGGCCCCGGTCTTCGGGGTGCTGCTGGCCGGGGCGGGCATTCTCGGGCTCGGCGGCGGCGTGCTCGATATGCTCATGAGTCCCATCGTCAGCGCGGTCAGTGGCGACCGCCGGTCCTCCGCGCTGAATAAACTGCATGCCTTCTACAGCATCGGCGCGGTGAGCAGCGTGATTATCACGTCGGCCGGTATCGCGCTGGGGCTGCCCTGGCGCGGGGTGCTGGCGGGGCTGACCCTGCTGCCGCTGATCTGTTTCGCGGGGTTTCTGGCCGAGCCCCTGCCGCCGCTCGTGCATCCGGGCGAATCGCGCCACCGGCTGCGCGAACTCCTCCGACTACCGCGGTTTCTCGTCGCGCTCGCCATCATCTTCTTCATCGGCGCTTCCGAAGAGGGCATGTCGCAATGGCTGCCGGCCTACGCGGAAGACAGCCTCGGCTTCAGCAAAGCCGTCGCCGGCGGCACGCTCGCGGCCTATGCCACGCTTCAGGCGCTCGGCCGCCTGCTGGGCTCCACGCACATCGCCCGCATGGGCGCCCATGGGTTGCTGGCTGCAGGCGCTGCCTGCACCGCGGTGTGCTATGCCGTCTGCGCCTGGGCACCCGTCCCCGTGGCAGGCCTGGCGGCCGGGGCGGCTTGCGGGCTGGCGGTCAGCGTGCTCTGGCCCACGAACCTTGGTATTACGGCGGACCGCATGCCGCGCGGCGGGGCCTCCATGTTCGGGCTTATGGCGGCCATGGGTAACTTGGGGTGTACCGTTGCACCTTGGGCCGTCGGGCATCTGGCCGACGCCATGGACCTCCATCGGGCGCTGTTCATCGCAGCGGCCTGTCCGGCGGTAGTCGCCCTGTTGGCTGTCGCCATCCGGCGCTACGACGCGACCGAGGTGGGTTGAGTCCGCGCACCCTGCATGACTGTTTAACGGCGCTAACGTCGTGATGGACGTTCAGAGAGCCCGTCATCTTCTCGTAATATTACCGTTCCTATACTTCCGCGCATGGTCATCCCGCTACCGGGGTACGACCGTTCTGGTAGGATGCGCGGCGGCAGGGAGCCGAGGGCTCGGCCCCGGGCTCGAATAGGCAGCAGCGCTGCCTCGACCGCCTTCGATGCAGTAAAGGACCCCGTGGCATGAGCATGCCGTCTAAGCAAGAACGCTGGATTGTCTACGCGCGCTGGTTTCTCGCCAGCGGCGGGTTGTTGGCCGTATTGGCTTCGGCAGGCACGGCCATCGCCGCCTACTACGTCGCACCGGCTAGCGATATGGAAGCGGGACTGAATCCGATCTGGAACGAGGCCAAGTACTTCGTGCTCGACGTACAGACCGGCATGGTGTTTACCGCCGCGGCCACGCTCATTCTGTGGGGCATGCTGCGCGTGCTTACCTGGCGGTTGGATGCCCGGGCGGTACCGGTGCGCGGCCGTGCGATAGCAACCATCCTCGGATTGCTCGCGGTCTGCGTGTTCGCCCGCGTCATCGTCAAAAACCATCCGGTCTTCGTTGAGACCCTGCGTGTAACGGCATTCCCTTCGTCCGAAGCACCCGACCAAATTACCCTCACCTGGGCCGATTCACCCGATACGACGCAGTCCATCCAGTGGCGCACGGCCCCCGGCAGCCCTGCGGTCACGGTGCGCTATCGAACGCAAGGCGCCACCGACTGGCAGACCGCAGACTCGACCAACGAGTCGTTTATGGCCGAGAACATGGCGAACGACGACAAGATTGAGTGGCACACGGCGCGGCTGGCTGACCTCCAGCCGGGCACCGGCTATGAATACGAGGTGGGCAGCGAGACGGCGTGGAGCGAGACGCGCAAGTTCACCACCGCCCCCGCGGCGAGCGAGGCCTTCTCGTTCATGTACCTGGGCGACTCGCAGATCGGGCTGCAGGATTACGGCAACCTGCTGGACGTGGGCTATGAGGCGCACCCCGAGGCGGCCTTCGTCATTCATGCGGGCGACCTGGTCAACCGCGGCTGCGACCGCGACGACTGGGACCTGTTCTTCCATGCCTCGCGGAACGTGTTCGACCAGTACCCCATCATGCCGACGATTGGCAACCACGACGACTGCGGGGTCGAGGATCCGCGCCTGTACATCATGTACTTCGACCTGCCGAAGAACGGCTCGGACGTCCTGTCGAAGGAGCAGACCTATGCCTTCACCTACGGCAACGCGCTCTTCGTAACGCTCAACAGCAACCTGAAGGTCGAAGAACAGACCCCTTGGCTGGAAGAACAGCTGGCGCATAGCGACGCGGAGTGGAAATTCCTGCTGTGGCATCACCCGGCCTATGCCTCGCGCTCTGTTCGTGACAACCCTGATGTCCGAAAATACTGGGGCGCGCTCGCCGACAAGTACGGCGTGGATATCGTCTTCCAGGGGCACGACCACGCCTACGCCCGCTCGAAGCCCATCCACGACGGCCAAGTGGCCGACGGCACGATTCCCGGTGTCATCTATGTGCTGGCGGTATCGGGCACCAAGTTTTACGACCAGGATCCGAACGAGCTGTTCGAGGTGGGCTACGAGAAAATGCCGACCTACCAGATCATCCACGTCGACGGGAAGACCCTGCGCTACGAGGCCTACGACATCCACAACAAGCTGGTCGACGATTTCTCGCTCACCAAGAAGTAGGGGGGTGGGTTACTCGCCTCGGAACACGGGGGGGCGGCGCTCGACAAACGAGTCCACCCCCTCCTGGGCGTCCGCCGAGGCGCTGAGCTGCTGGGTGATTTCGGTGAACCCGGCAATGGCCGCCGCCTCGCCCTGCTCGGCATAGGTCAGCGACGACCGCTTGGTGGCCTGGATGGCCAGCGGGGCGTTGGCGCAGATGGCCTCGGCGATTTCCAGAGCCCGGCCCAGCTGCGCGCCCGGCTCGACGATTTCCTGCACCAGCCCGATACGCCGGGCTTCCTCGGCGGTGAACTCGTCGGCAGTAAGTAAATGATACATGGCATTGCCCCAACCGCAGCGCTCGACAAACCGGATGGTCGCGCCCCCGAAGGCCATGATGCCCCGCTTGGGCTCCAGCTGCGAAAACCGGCAATCAGAGGCCGCCACGACGATGTCTCCCGCCAGCATCAGCTCGATGGCGACGGTATAGCAGATGCCCTGCACGGCGAATACCAGGGGCTTGCAGCACTTGGACTTGAGCGCGAAAACGTCCACGATCCCCGGGGCGAAGGGGTCGCTGCCCTCCTGCATGGCGGCGGTGAACTTGGGCAGGTCGAGGCCGGCCGTAAAGTGCTTGCCCTCGGCGTACACCACCCCGCACCAGAGCTCCGGGTCGGTGTGCAGTTCATCGTACGCCGCCGTCAGTTCGGCGAACATCTTGGGGGTGAAGCCGTTGTACTTTTCCGCCCGGTCGATGCCGATAAGAAACACGCGGCCCCGCCGCTCCGTGACCACCTGTCCCTCGGGATGACGCTCGCTCATGGGTACCCTTCCGCAAAGCTAGTGCGCTGAAAAATTCTCTTGCCAAAATTCAGGGGCTAGAGTATCATAGCGCCGTGCAATGGTTGCACTTCGGTTAGAGCTAGGTGACCTTTAGAGCCTTATGTGTACCGCTTCCTGCCTCGATGTCTCTCTTCGACGACTTCTTGTTTGCTCCGGATTGGTTGGTATCCATTCTGAGGGCCACGCTCTAATCTCCCCCCAATCCACAAAGGAGTCGGTATGAACATCTATGTCGGGAACATTTCCTACAACACGACGAATGACGATCTCCGTCAGGCTTTCGAGTCTTACGGCACCGTCACGGACGCCCATGTGATCATGGACCGCGAAACCGGCCGCTCGCGCGGTTTCGGTTTCGTCGAAATGGCCAACGACGACGAGGCGCGCATCGCCATCGAGAAGCTCAATGGCAACGAAATCGCCGGTCGTAACGTCACCGTGAACGAAGCGCGTCCGCGTCAGCCCCGTCCGGGCGGCGGTGGCGGCGGCGGCGGTTACGGCGGCGGCGGCGGCGGCGGTCGCGGCGGCTACGGCGGCGGCGGCGGTGGCGGCCGTGGTGGCTACGGCGGCGGCGGCGGTCGCTACTAGACCCCACGCAAAACGCATCAGCGTCATCTTCAACCGGAGAGGCCTCGGCCTCTCCGGTTGTTCTTTTTCGCGGCATCTCGCTAAGACGCTTGCATCGCGGGCCGCTTCATGCAACGATAGGCGCTTGGCAACGGGCTGACGGGAGGAGACGCGATGGCATCGACGCTGGCGCTGTCCATGACGAAATGGGCGCTGGACGTGGGCACGAAGATGATCAAGGCGGATGTGCGCCTGCACAACGCCGAGGTGGTGAAGGATCAGACATCCATCATCTTCGTCATCAATCACTTCACCCGTCTCGAGACGATGCTGCTGCCCTACACCATCCACAAGCACACGGGGCTCGAGGTGTGGAGCCTTGCCTACGCCGGGCTGTTCAAGGGGCGTATCGGCAGCTACCTGCGGTCCACCGGCACCGTATCAACCGAGGACCCCGACCGGGACAAGGTCATCGTCAACTCGCTGCTGCGCGGTGCACACCCCTGGATTATCTTTCCAGAGGGCCGGCTGGTAAAGGACAAGAAGGTCGTCGACGATACCGGCGAGTTCGAGGTCTATTCCGACGAAGGCCGCCGCCCGCCGCATACCGGTGCCGCCGCGCTCGCCCTCCGCACGGAGTTCTTCCGCCACAAGATTCAATGCATCCATGATCGGCCCGGACAAAAGGGCCTGCAGGAGGCCCTCGACAAGTTCGGTCTCCAGTCCGCCGAGGAGGTGCTCAACAAACGCACCGTCATTGTGCCCGTGAATATCACCTACTTTCCCATCCGCGCCTCCGAAAACATCGTATTGCGCATGGCGACACGCTTCGCGAAGGACCTGAACAAGCGCGCGCTCGAGGAGCTTTCGGTCGAGGGCACCGTGCTCTCCAAGGATACGGACATCGACATCACGCTGGGCCAGCCCATCGATGTGCGCACCTATCTGGAAGCGCCCGAGTACGCCGACATGATGGCCTGCGGGCTGGGCGATCTCGAGGCGCTCGAGGAAGACGACCGTTCCCGCTTCAACGATGCCGCCCGCCTGTTGATGCAGGACTACATGCGCGAGATCTACCAGCTGACGACGGTGAACTACGACCACCTTTTCGCGACCATCATCCGCTTTCAGGACGCGCGCACCTTTACCGAGCGCGCCTACCGCAACCGCATCTATCTCTGCGCGCGCATGCTCCACGAAACGCGCCGCTACCGCATGCATTCTATTCTCGACCAGACCTTCCAGGGAATCGTCTATGAGGATTCCAGCCCGAAGTTTCACAACTTTATGGCGCTCTGTATGAAGGAGGGCGTCATCAAGCGCGATGGCGATACCTACATCAAAAACTTCGCGCTTCATCGCGGCGATGTGCCCTTCCACTCCGTGCGGTGGGAAGAGATGACCGAGGTTATCGCCAACGAGATCGAGCCGCTCAACGACCTCGTCGAGGAAATCCGGCGCGTTACCCGTATGCCGCGGTTCCTGCTTTCGAAGCGCATCCGCGATATCTTCGTCGATGAGGACCAGCAGCTGTTCGAGTGCGATTACGCCCGCTACTACAACGCGGAATTGAGCAAGGGCCCGGATGTCGGGCGCCCTTTCCTGCTCAAGCCGATGAAGGTGCGTGGCGGGGTGGTGCTCGCCCATGGCTACATGTCCGCGCCGCTGGAAGTCCGCGCCCTGGCCGAATACCTCTATCAGCACGGCTACGCGGTCTACGGCGTCCGGCTGGCCGGCCATGGCACCTCGCCGGAGGATCTCGCACAGACGCCGTGGGAGCAGTGGTACGAATCCTTCAACCGCGGCTATGCCGTCATTAAGACCCTGACCGACAACATCATCTTGGGCGGATTCAGTACAGGCGGTTGCATGGCGCTTATCGGCGCCGCCCGCAAGGCGAACAAGGTACAGTCCGTGTTTTCCATCTGCGCACCGCTGCACATCCGGAACTACGGCTTCCGCCTCGCCCCGTCTGTGGTGTCATTGAACAAGCTGCTCCGGGGCATGGGTCGAGAGGGCTGGGAGTACGTCGTCAACAACCCCGAAAATGCGCATATCAATTACAACCGCAATCCGATGGCCGCCATGAACGAGCTGGCGAAGGTCATCGCCGAGATGCAGCGCAGCCTGAGCTCGGTTCAGGTGCCGTCGCTGGTGGTGCAGGCGTCGAAAGACGTGACCGTCCATCCCACCAGCGGTCAGGAGATTTTCGATGGACTCGGGGCGGCGCACAAAAAGCTGGTGGTGATGGAGCGCGACCGGCACGGAATCATCAATGGACTGGGCCGGGAAGACGTGTTCGCCGAGGTCGTGCACTTCCTGGAGCGGGCACCGCAGCACAGTATCGCCGAGCGGGTCTCGCTCCACGAGGACCTCGATATGCAGGAACAGGCCGCCAGTTGAGCCGCTGGTAAACCTTTGACAGTTTCCGGGGCCTTATGTTAGTGTCGCAGCGGGATTTACGGGGACTCGCCGAATTCGAGGGTGTCTACACATGAAGCGTACAGCTTTTCTCTTGTCCGTGATGCTTGGCGTGGGGGCGTTGTTGACGCCGCACGAGGCAGCTGCCTGGGGCGAACGTGCCCGCCAGAGCCTGAGCATCATGGGGCTCCAGGTGGTAAAGCAGGACTATACCCGCGCGTTTCAGGCCACTGATTCGAACTACGAACGGGATGTCATCAAGGGTGCGCTGGCCGGGGCCGAGGCCCTGTCCGAGAATTTCTCGATGGCCAGCCCCCAGGCAGCGATTGCCAGCATCGGCGCGGAAATCGAACTGCTGCGTTCCGCCCGCGATTTCGGCGCGGGTTCCTATTTCGCCTATCGCATGGGCGCGCTGGGCACCGTGGCCGCGCAGCTGATGCTGCCCTACGGCATTCCCGCGACCGTGGAAGAACAGCGTCTTGCCAACATGATGGACCGCGACATCGATGAACACCTCGAGTCGTTCAAGTTCGTCAGCACGCAGCGTGACCGGGAGTTCATCCGCGATATCCAGAGTTACTTCGAGCGTCGGCGCTCCTTCATGCGCGACGACCGCCGCATCATTGCTGAGGACTACGGCAAAGGTTCCGGCTACCAGAAGTTTCTGAAAGAGGCGGGCGATGCCTATTTCTCGCGTGCCGTGGAGACCATGGCCGACGTGTGGCACACCGTCCTGCGGATCGAGTCGGACCCGAGCCTGCGCCCCGCGTCGCGCGAGATGCTGGCGTGGTACTTCGTAGATGAAATCGCCTATCTAGCCGGCGAGAAGCGCAACATGACCGCGGCCGAGCGCGCCTACAACGATTTCTCGAAGGTGAATCCCGATATCGCGCGCGCCTATGAAGAAATCGGCGACGTGTATTACGGGCTGGGCACCGACGAGGGCGTGGAGCGCGGCGTGCGCGAATGGCGCGTGGCCCACAATATTGGCGGCCCCGATCGCGATCGCGTGGCGAAGATGTTGAGCAAGCATTTCCTCGATCAGGGCTACCTGTTCTTTGCAAAGACCAAGGAAGCCGGCGCGGACGAGCAGGACTACACCAACGCCCTGCGTTCCTTCGAGCAGGCCCTCGAGTTCGACCGCATGAGTGAAGAGGCCGCCAAGGAAATCCAGGTGGTCAACGTGGCGATTCAGGAGCGCAACGAGCGTTTCCAGACGACGCTCGACTTCATCGCCAAGGGCGAGCAGGTGCGCGAGCGCGCCGACAACATGCGCAATGCCGAGGACTATGGCAACGCCATCCAGACCTACCGCGCTGCGCTCATTCCCTACGAGGCCGTGAGCGAGGAATTCACCGACCAGTTCCAGCTGGCCCAGAGCGCCATCGACAGCATCAAGACCGAGGTGAGCACCGTAATCAGCCGCGTGCTGACACGCGCCAGCGAGCTGATTGAAGAAGGCGACCGCGCCGTCGAGGAGTTCAAGTTCGAGGAAGGCATCAGCGCCTACGAGCGCGTGCCGGGCATCCTCGCGGTGATTTCAGACGAAGAGCGTCAGCAGTCCGTGGAACGCCGCAATGAACTGCGCGATCTCGCCGGCGAGAAGATTGAAGACGCCAAGCGCCAAAAGCTGCAGTACGAGGACCAGAAGCGTCCGGGCGGTGCGGGTGCTCCGGCCTTCGGTGCGAACCGTCCGGCGGGTGCTGCGGGTGCCCAGCAGGGAGCCGCGGCCGCGCAATAGCGTGGGGGTACTCGCTGGCTAAACCGGGAGAGGGGACGCCAGTCTCAGGCGCCCCGTACGAGCACGAAGTCGATGATGCCGTCCATGGCATCGCGGTACGGGCTCTCCGGAAGCTGCGTCAGCGCCGCGCGAGCACGGTCCGCAAAATCCCGGGTCAGCGCCTCGGCGCGTTCCTGGGCTCCGGTTTCGTGCGCCTGTTCGATAATCCACGCGCGGTCCGCATCGGTTATCTCGGCGTTTTCCATCGCATCCAGACGCTCGCGATCCGCTCCCGTCAGGGCGTCGCGCAGATACATGATCGGAATCGTGCGCTTGCCTTCCAACACGTCGCCGCAGGCCGGCTTGCCCAGCTTCTCGGTGGGCTGGGTCACGTCGAGGATATCATCGACCAGCTGAAACGCGATGCCGAGCTGATCGCCAAACTCGAAGAGCGGCTCCCGATAGGCCTCATCTACCACATAACTCGGCGCGGAGCACGCCTCGGCGAAAAGGCTGGCGGTTTTCTGGCGCGCCAGCATGATGCAGTCTTCGTGTGTGATGGCATCGCGGTCGCGGTTGAAGAAGAAAAGCTCGCCCTCCGCCATGCGACGCACCGACCGGATGGCCTTGGCAATCACCGTGCAGGAGTCGTATTCGGCCAGCATTTCGACCGCGCGCGCCACCAGATAGTCGCCGCCCAACACGGCCGCGTGGTTGTCCCACAGGCCGCTGAGCGACGCCGCGCCGCGGCGCAGCAGGGCCCGGTCCAGCACGTCGTCGTGCGCCAGGCTGGCGATATGCAGCGACTCGAACGACGCGGCGAGGCGCACATAACGCTTCAGGTCGGTGGCACCAATCGCCCCGGCCGCCATCAGGCAGAGCGCGGGCCGCAGCAGCTTGCCGCCGGCGCGCGTCGCCCCGGCGCCATCTACGCCGACCAGCTCGAGCGCATCCAGCCACAGCCGATCCATCGTCGCGCGCACATCGGCCAGCGGCGTTTGGATTGGGCGATAAAGTTCGTCTAGGGTAAGGGTGGTACTCACGCGGCGGATTGTAGCACAGCGGCCGATGCCGATTGAACGCCGCGCACCTCCCACAAGGTCGCAACCGTGAACCCATCGACACTGGAAAATCACGCGCAGGTTTTCCACGAGATCGCCGATTCCCGGCGGTCCGTGCGCAAGTTTCTGGACGAGGCGATTCCAGAGGACGTCGTGCGGGCCTGCCTCGAAGAGGCCCTGCTCGCGCCGAACAGCAGCAACCTGCAGACCTGGTATTTCCGCTGGGTGCGCAGCGCCGGGCCGCGCAAGGAACTGGCCCGCGCCTGCATGGGGCAGAACGCCGCCAAGACCGCCAGCGACCTCATCGTCATCACCGTGCGTCCGCACGTCTGGCGGCAGCATTGCGACTGGAACCTGGCGCACTACCCGGTGGACCCGGCCCCGAAGATCGTCGGCACCTATTACCGCAAACTCGCGAAGATGCTGTATGCCATCGGGCCATTCGGCGTGCTGTCGCCGGTCAAGCGCCTCGCCTTCGCGCTGATTGGTCTGCGCCAGCCCATGATACGCGGCCTGTATTCCGTCGCCGACCGGCGCGTGTGGGCCGTGAAGTCCGCGGCGCTCGCTTCGGAGAATCTGATGCTGGCCTTCAGCGCGCACGGCTATGACACCTGCCCCATGGAGGGTTTCGACAAGGTTCTCGTGCACCGGCAGCTCAATATTCCCCACAGCGAGGAAATCGTGATGATCGTCGCGGCCGGCCGCCGCGCCCCCGAAGGCGTCTACCACGAGAGTTACCGCATTCCCCTCGACGAGTTGCTGGAGAAGTTCTGACGCGCGCGTGCTATGCTGCGGGTTTGGGCCAAGGATAAGGAGAGAGCGCCATGCGTCAGGTCTGGATTTCCAGGAAGGGCACGCCCGATGTGCTGCAGGTGCGGGAAGCGCCGGATCCCGTAGCCAAAGCGGGCGAACTGCGTATCCGGGTGGCGAACGCCGGCATCAACTTCGCCGACATCCAGGCCCGCATGGGGCAATACCCCGATGCGCCACCCATTCCCTGCGTTGTGGGGTATGAAGTTTCCGGTACCGTGGACCAAGTCGGCGCGAGTGTGACCGGCTTCAAGGAAGGTGATCGCGTCGTTTCGCTCACGCGCTTTGGCGGCTACAGCGATGTCGTGACCGTGCTGCCCGAGTGGGCGCAGGTGATGCCGGAACACCTGCCCTTCGAGACCTGCGCCGCGATTCCCGTGAACTATGCCACCGCCTGGATCATGCTGGTGCGGCAGGGCAACCTGAAAGCGGGCGAGACGGTGCTGGTGCACTCGGCGGGCGGGGGCGTGGGCATTGCCGCGCTCCAAATCATCAAGCACTTCGGCGCGCGCGCCATCGGCACGGCCAGCAAGGGCAAGCACGCGCGCCTCAAGGAAATGGGCTATGAGCACTGCATCGACTATCGCACCGAAGACTTCGAGCAGGCGGTGATGGACTACACGAAGGGACGCGGCGTCGATATCGTGCTCGACGCTCAGGGCGGCAAATCGTTCCGCAAGAGCTACCAGTGCCTCGCGCCGCTGGGCCGGCTGTTTCTCTTCGGCGCCGCCAGTTTCTCGCCCGACAAGAAAATGAACATTTTCGCGCTGGTGAAGGGCCTGCTCGCCATGCCGCGCTGGGGCACGCTCGATCTGCTCGACAAGAACCTCGGCGTGTTCGGCACCAACATGGGCCATCTCTGGGACCAGATGAAGGACCTGCAGCCGGAGTTCGAAAAGATCTTGCAGCTCGCCGCCGATGGCACCTTCGACCCGATTGTCGATTCGGTCTTCGCCTTCGACCAGGCCGCCCAGGCGCACGACTACATTCAGGATCGAAAGAACTTCGGCAAGGTGCTGCTGAAGCCTTAAGAAATTGGACGGCCCGGCGGGCGTTTCCACCCGCCGGGCCGGCGGAATCAAGCGTCGAGCAGGCCTGTAAGCCGGGTTCTGTCTAGGGGCCGGAGCCCCCGAGACGGCCATTCATCTGGGATACGCGTCGCCGCGCACCTCAAGCTTCCTACCCGGGAGCAACGCGGGCCGCGCCATAGCTCCCCTATTTGGAATTGCACCGGGTGGGGTTTAGCGAGCCGCCGTGTCGCCACGGCGCTGGTGCGCTCTTACCGCACCTTTTCAACCTTGCCTGTGCCTTACGGCCATCGGCGGTGTGTTTTCTGTGCCACTTTCCGTCGGGTCGCCCCGCCTTGGCGTTATCAAGCACCCTGCCCTGTGGTGCCCGGACTTTCCTCGACGCCGCAAAGGACGCCGCGGCCGTCCGGCCTGCTCGAACGCGCGAAGTATAGCACGCACCCGGAAATTGCTGCAGTCATCGAATATTTTCCCGTACTCGCGGGTAGCCCCCGATACAGGCCGGTGCCATGGATTCGCGGTGCGTGCGAATGAATGTGTGTGCGCCGGAGATTCGGACGAGTGAGGCCGCGGGCCGCTCCGGCGTGCCCGCGCGGCTTGGTCGTTGCGATTTATTGACGAAAGGAGTACGCATGTCAATACCGCCGCAACCGCCCGCCCAAGACACTTCGTGGCATGCCCGCAGTTCGGACGAGGCGCTTCGCGCGCTCGACGTGCTGCCGGAATCAGGGCTGACCGAAACGGAGGCCAGCGCGCGTCTCGCCTCGCATGGGCCGAACCGGATTTCTCCGCAGCGCGGCACTCCCGCGTGGATGCGCTTCCTGCACCAGTTCCACGAGCCGCTGGTCTACATTCTGCTTGCGGCGGTCGTGGTGACGGCCCTACTGGGCGAATGGATCGATTCCAGCGTCATCTTCGCCGTGGTGCTCGTCAATGCCGTCATCGGCTTCCTGCAGGAGTCGCGAGCGGAAAAAGCCATCGAATCATTGTCGCGCATGGTGTCCACGTTCACATCGGTCCGCCGTGGCGGTCACGTCAAGCGTGTTGATGCCGCGGTGCTGGTTCCGGGCGACATCGTACTGTTGCAGGCCGGCGATTGCGTGCCGGCCGACCTGCGGCTGATCGCGCTCAAGAACCTGCAGATCGACGAGTCCGGCCTGACGGGCGAGTCGGTGCCCGTGCAGAAGCAGCCGGGGGAATTGGAAGCCGATACGCTGCTGGCCGACCGCACGAATCTCGCATTCGCGGGCACCCTCATCACCGGGGGACAGGGCGAAGGCGTAGTATGGGCCACGGGGGATCGGACCGAGACGGGCCGTATCGCCCGTCTGATTTCGGAAGCCGTCACAATTTCCACGCCGCTTACGAAGAAGATTGCCCAATTGAGCCGCTTGCTGCTCTATATCATCCTGGCCATGGCGGCGGCCTCGTTCGCGTTCGGGGTAGCCCGCGGCGAAAGTCCGGTCGATATGTTCATGGCGGCGGTCGCGTTGGCGGTCGGCGCGATTCCCGAAGGCCTTCCTGCGGCCGTTACCATCGTGCTGGCGATCGGCGTCGCCCGCATGGCGAAGCGCCGCGCAATCATCCGCAAGCTGCCCGCCGTAGAAACCCTCGGCAGCACGACGGTTATCTGCTCCGACAAGACCGGCACGCTTACCGAAAATCAGATGACCGTCCGCGAGGTCTATGCCGCCGGCCGGCATTATTCGGTCAGCGGTACCGGGTACGAGCCCTTGGGGGAATTCCTGCTCGACGGGGAACCGGCACGCCCCGAGGAACACCCCGTGCTGGCCGAGTGCCTGCGGGCGGGCGTGCTGTGCAACGACGCGCAAGTGGAGCGCGGCAGCGACGGTATCTGGCGCGCCGAGGGCGATCCCACCGAGGCCGCGATGCTGGTGTCCGCCGCGAAAGCCGGGTTCGCCCGTGAAGTCGTCGCTGCGGAGTGGCCCCGGATGGATGTCATTCCCTTCGACTCCGAGTATATGTACCACGCGACCCTGCACGAAGGCCCCGGCGGCCGCATGATCTACAAGGTCGGCGCCGTGGAAATGCTGCTGCCGCGATGCAGTGCCATGCTCGGTGGAGATGGGAGCGAATTGCCGATCGACGAGGAGGCGGTGCGTGCCGCCGCAGAGGACATCGCCTCGCGGGGACTCCGCGTGCTTGCCCTGCTGCGCCGGCCGGTGGCACCGGATCATCAAGACCTTGAGCATAAGCATGTATCCGACGGTCTCACGTTCCTCGGGCTTCAGGGCATGATCGACCCGCCGAGGCCCGAGGCCGTGTCCGCCGTAAAGATCTGCCAGGAAGCCGGTATCGCGGTGAAGATGATTACCGGCGATCACCTGATTACCGCGCGGGCCATCGCCGAGCAAATCGGCCTGCACGGTCGCGGAATGGAGCGTGGCGTCGTCGCGCTGTCCGGGCGCGATCTGGCGGAAGTCTCCGATACGGATCTGGCCCGGGCCGCCGAGGAGACAGACGTATTCGCGCGTGTTTCACCCGAGCAGAAGCTCCGGCTCGTTCAGGCGCTGCAATCTCGTGGACACGTCGTCGCCATGACCGGCGACGGCGTGAACGATGCCCCCGCATTGAAGCAGGCCGACATCGGCGTGGCGATGGGGATTGCCGGCACGGAGGTGGCGAAGGGGGCTGCGGACATGGTGCTGACCGACGACAATTTCGCTTCCATCGAGGCCGCCGTCGAGGAGGGGCGTGGCGTATTCGACAACCTCGCCAAATTCATCGTGTGGACGCTGCCCACTAACGCCGGCGAGGGCCTGATTCTCCTCACTGCCATTATGCTTGGACTTGGGTCCGCGCTGCCCGTGCTACCGGTGCAATTGCTCTGGGTCAACATGACCACGGCGCTCTTTCTCGGCATCATGCTGGTGTTCGAACCCAAGGAAGCGGGACTCATGCTCCGTCCACCGCGCGATCCCGCGCGCCCCATTCTGACCGTGCCCCTGCTGCTTCGCACGGGCCTCGTGGCGATGGCCATGCTGGGCGGCGGCTACTGGCTCTATTTCGACGTGGTGGGCGCCGAGGGCGAGCACATCGACGAAGCCCGCACGGCCGTGGTCAATGTGCTGGTTATGGTGGAACTGGCCTACCTCTTCGCATGCCGGTCGCTTACACGCTCGCTATGGTCCCTGGGACCATTCACGAACCGTTGGGCGCTGGGCGGCGCGGCAATCATGCTCGGCCTCCAATTGCTGTTCACCTATACGCCAGTCTTTCATTCCGTATTACATTCGGCCCCCATCGACGCAGGAGCGTGGTGCCGAATCGCCTCGGTCGCGATCTTCGCGTTCTTCTTGGTCGAATGCGAGAAGTGGCTCCGGTACCATGGCCGGCCGGCCGCGGCCGGCTAGCGGAAGGGGCCTAAGCAGCCGTTCGGCCTGTTGTTCGCGCCCTTTGCCAACCCTGTGGTATGGTTTTACCTTGCGGAAGCGAAGACCACCTACTACGGAAGCGGCGTTCTTGGATACGAAGGCGGCGACATCGGAGACGAGTCTCAAGGGTTTGGCCATCAGCGCCGGGGCCGTCTTCGCACGGGTGTTCATTCTTGACGACCGCCTTCGCGACGAGGTGCCCGTCTATCGGGTAACCGGGGATGCCATCGCCGCGGAACAAGAACGGCTCCGCACGGCGCTCTCGGAGACGGCGCGCCAAATCGGCGAACTGGTCGATCAGGTGGGAGAGCGGCTCGGTTCCTCCCAGGCCAGCATCTTTGTGGCGCAGCGACTCATGGTGGAAGACCCCGGCCTCGTGGAACTGGTGATGGAGGCGATTGCCGAGGGCAACAACGCCGAGGCCGCGCTCGACAAGACCCTGGATGCCTACGAATCGCGGTTGCGCGAAATCGACAACGAATACATCAGCGAGCGCGCGTCGGACGTGGGGGAGGTGCGCCGCCGCGTGCTGGCCCTGCTGGGCGAGTCCACCGTGTCCATGCGCGAGTCCAGCCTGCGCGAGCTGTTCGACAGCACCGAGCCGCGGATTATCGTGGCGCGCGAACTGACCCCGGGGGAAACTTTCGGCCTGAGCGCCGAGAACACCGTGGGCTTTATCACCGAGCACGGTGGGCGCGCTTCGCACGCCGCCATCCTCGCGCGCGCCATGGGCATTCCGGCCGTCAGCGGTATTCCCGGGGTGCAGCGCATGCTGAACCACGGCCAGGAAGTGCTGCTCAATGGCGACGCCGGCGAGGTCATTCTGTGGCCTTCCGCCGAGACGTTGCGCGTGTGCCTGCCCGCGCGCCGGAAAACCGCTCCGCGGGAAATGCATGTGCCGCCCGTCGAGGGCCTGCAGGTCTACGCCAACATCAGTCAGGTGAGCGATGTCGAAGAGGCGGTCCGCCAGGGAGTGGAGGGCATCGGCCTCTATCGCACGGAATTCGAGTTTTTCGTCGAGGGGCGTCTGCTGACCGAGGACGAGCAGTACGAGCGCTATCGCCAGGTGACCGAGTCCATGGGGGGCAAGCCCGTCTACATCCGGCTGCTCGATTTCGGTGCCGACAAGGCCGCCTCGTTCCTCGATCTTCCCAAGGAAGAGAATCCCTGCCTCGGCTGCCGGGGCGCGCGGCTGCTTCAGCACAAGCCCGAACTTTTCCAGAGCCAGGCGCGCGCCCTCGCGCGGGCTTCGCAGCATGGCCCCATCTGGGTTATGTATCCCATGATCATCGACCTTACCCAGTTCCTTATCCTGCGCGCCATGTTCCAGCAGCACGCCGAGGAAGTCGGCTATGGCGACCTCAAGCACGGGGTGATGTTCGAAGTGCCCAGCGCCTGTATCGAGGCGAAGCAGCTGTTGCAGATCGCCGATTTCGGCAGCATCGGCTCGAACGACCTGATTCAATACCTCTTCGCCGTGGACCGCAATAACGAACTCGTGGCCCAGGATTACAACGCCGACCGGCCCGCACTCTGGGTGCTGTTGGGGCAACTGGCCCAAGCCGCGAAGGAAACCGGCAAGCCCCTCTCGCTCTGCGGCGAAATGGGGGGCCAAGTGCAATACGTCGGCCGCCTCATGCGGCTGGGCATCACCACCGTCAGCGTCAGTCCCCGAATCGTCGGCCTCGCCCGCGTGGCCGCGCGCAAAGAGTTGGGGCTATGAGCGTATACATTAATACACAAGTCATGCGTCCCTTGGCCTCGTACCCCAAGACCAGCTCATATCGTCATTGCGAGCGAAGCGCGGCAACCTTTTTGAGGCCAAGACGCCGCCGCGCCACGAGGGTTGCCGCGTCGCTCGAAGATTCGCTCCTCGCAAGGACGAGCATGGCGGGTCGCGCCGATGTGTCGTCAGACTTTGGCGTGATCGGCGGCCGCTCAACAACAATAGCCTCTAGAAAACCTGAATCAGGATCCTTCGCATGAACAACACGATTCTACTCGGCGGGAAATTCGTCTCCATCGCCTTCTGGGGCGCTGTCATTGTCAATGTATTGCGTCCCTATCCCGAGCCTTACCATGCCCTCTTTCTTGGCGCAGGCGGCTTGATTCTGCTCATTCACATCGTCGAATGCGCGCTCTTCCTGCAGGTGGTGCGCGACAATACCAAGAACTTGACGGCCGACCTGATTCAGGTGCTGCTCTTCGGGGTGTTCCACGTCAAGGTCGTGCAGCAGCGCGGCGCGTGATGGCGGGCGGAGAACCCCGACGCTGAAAACGGACCTCATCATCCTGTAGAATACCCGTCAAGCAGCGGCGACGCTTTAGCGAGCGGCGACCAGCGAAGCGAATCGAGTACATCGGCCGATGCGCCGATTGCGAACCAGAAGGAAGGACAGGCCATGCTGAGTGATACCGTGCTGAAAGCGCTGAACCACCAGGTGAACGAGGAAATGTACTCGTGGTACGCGTACACGGCCATGGCCAACCACTTCGACCATGTGGCGCTCAAGGGCTTCGCGGCGTGGATGCGCACGCAGGCCCAGGAAGAACTCGGCCACGCCAACCGCCTGATGGACTACATCCGCGACCGCGGCTGTGCCATCGACCTGCAGGCCATCAAGGCGCCGCCGTCGGCTTGGGATTCGCCCCTCGCCGCCATCGAAGCCGCCTACAAGCACGAGTGCCACATCAGCAAATGTATCAACGATCTGGCTAACCTGGCCAGCAAGGAAGGCGACCAGACCACGCACACCTTCCTGCACTGGTTCATCAACGAGCAGATTGAGGAAGAAGCCCTGGTGGACGACGTGGTGCAGCAATTGCGCTATGTGCAGGATTCGCCCAGCGGCCTCTTCATGATGGACCGCGACATTGCCGCGTCGCGTCCGGCCGGCGGAGAAACCGCAGCCTAATCGTTCCCGCATCGGGGAGATTTACCATTCCGTTTTCGTCTCGTGGGGAGGCGGTCTCGAGGGGACCGCTGCGTCCGCGTGAAGTCTTGCCCCCCGCTTTTCAAGCAGTACCAAGGAGTAGCAGTATGTCTGTACAAGTCACCCAGCCCGCCCCCGATTTCACCGCCACCGCCGTGATGCCGGATAACAGCTTCAACGAATCCTTCAGCCTCTCCGGCCTGAAGGGCAAGTATGTGCTGCTGTTTTTCTATCCGCTCGATTTCACCTTCGTGTGCCCGTCGGAAATCATCGCCTTCGACAAGAAACTCGCCGAGTTCCAGAGCCGCGACTGCGAAGTCGTCGGCGTGTCCGTCGATTCCCACTTCTCGCACTGGGCCTGGAAGAACACGCCCGTGAACAAAGGCGGCATCGGCAATATCCAGTATCCGCTGGTGGCCGACATCACCAAGGAAATCGCCCGCAGCTACGGCGTGCTCTTCGACAACGCCATCGCCCTGCGCGGCCAATTCCTGATCGACAAGGACGGCGTCGTGCGCCATGCACTCATCAACGACCTGCCCCTCGGCCGCAACGTCGACGAGGCCATCCGCCTGCTCGACGCCTTGCAGTTCACCGAAGTGCACGGCGAAGTCTGCCCCGCCAACTGGACCAAGGGCGAAGAGGCCATGAAGCCCAGCGCCGACGGCGTCGCCGCCTACCTCGCCAAGCACGCGAACTAAGCCGGCATTCCATGCAAACAAAAACCGCCGCCCCGGCACCGGGGCGGCGGTTTGGCGTTGGTATCGTTCAAAAGGCGTTCCGCTAGATCGAATGTTGCCGATCGCGGAGCCGGCATTGCTGCCAATGGTAAGTTCCTGCCAGTAGGGCAAGCAACGGAGCGACGACCAGCAGCACCGCGGCCACATCGCGCTTGCGCAGCGTGTCATGCCGAACGGACGTATACACCGCCTCGTCGGTAAATTCGCTCGGAAACCAGCGGAGTTCATCCGCCTCTTGCGCGATTAAGAAATTAGGGTTGCGCCGCACGAGCGCTTTGTAAAACTTGTCCGCGGCCTTCGGGTCGTCCGGGGCGAGCCATTTGCCGCCATGATATAGAGCGCTCGCGGTGCGCGCGTCGTTGTCGGGTAGCATCCGGCTGGCCTCCCACATCCAGGCGGCGGCGAAGTAGCGGTAGCGCTTGGCAGGCCGCTTGTAAGGCTGACACGACCAGGTGCGACTTTTTGGATAGGTGTTCACAAAAGGTAAGGCGGGCACAAGCCAGCCGTCTTTCACGGCATAGTCTGGCGCGGCGGAGTCTCCCAGGAGATTCCGGCCATATTGCTCAAGGGTATCGGCTGCAGCCATATAAGCTTCAGCGCGCTGTTCAGCGGGCAACGAGGCGTTGTTCGCTTCGCTTAGTTTCTCGCTGATCGCTTCGGCGGCTTTATCCAGCGGTTCGGCATCGTAGGTATACAGGGATTGCCCCGTGTACCTGGGTGCGGCCTCGTTCCACCGGCCCTCGCGCGCAAGCCGTCGCGCCAGGATATCGGGCAAAGTGCTCTGCAACCATCCGGCCACATCTACGGGAAGTGCCTGGGGAGAGGGCTCGTGCGCGTCGATATACCGCGCAAGTTCGTCGGTGGTCATGTAGTGCTGCGCTACGTAGGCCGCCTCCAAACCGAAGGAGGCCGATTCGAAACGCGCGAAGGCCTCCGTTGCGTTTTCGTCGCGTAAATACAACAGGGCAAGATCGCCGTTGACCATGTTGGCCGAGGTGGTGGAGTCACAGCCAGGAATATAGGTTGTCCCCCAGTTGCCGAAGGCCGCGAGGGCCTGGTGGAGCATCGTCTTCGCTTCTTCCATCCGGCCATCGCGCAAGGCCAGCTTGGCCTGCACCCACAGCGTCCAGGGGGAATCCGCCTGCGCCCGGGCCAGCCACCGCGTGGCCGCGTCGAAATCGCCGGACCGGTACGCGATGCAGGCCAAATGGTCCGCACCTTCTACCTGCGAATCCAGCGGCAGGCCCTCGACAGCGGAAAGCCACGCTTGGGCCGTTTCCGTGTGAGAACTCGATAGGGCGAACGCAGTGCCGAACTTGCGATATAGCGGGTCGGCGGCGAGCCGCGCCAATTCCTCTTCGTTGTCGAATACGCGGCCGAGCGCCAGTTCCATTGAATGCATGACGATTGCCGTGTCACAGGTCGTTTCGGCTACGTCCAAATAGGCCTCGAACGCATGGAAGTTCAATCCCGCCTTGAGCGCGGCGCGTCCTTCCCATCCGCGGCTTTCGGCCGCGAGGCCGAGCGCATCCTCGAAACCAGCCTCGGCGAACTGTCGGGTCTGCTCATAGAACGGGATCGCTAGCTGCGGGTCCAAGCGTTCCCAAGTCTTGCCCAACATAAAGGCTGCCCAGGTGCTGCGGTGCTGGCGCTCTGCCTCGGGAAGCGCCAACACAGCCTCGAAAGCGGCTACAGCCTCCTCGTATCGCTCCGCGTGATAGGCAACCGCGCCTTGAAAATAGAGCCGGAATTCAGCCGGGACGAGTTCTGGCAGGGCTTCGAATGGCGCGGTATTCAGCGCCTCCGGTTCGGTGCGCTCGTCGTATCGCTTGTAGCGTTGCTCTTCGGCGATTGCGTCTCTATTGAGCAGTTCCCTCTGCAGCCGTTGCCGGAGCGCCCGGTACGTTTCGGCGGCCTTGAGGCTTTCCGGTTCGTTACTGATCGCGCGCGCCAGATCCTGCAGGTCGGTGTCTACAGAATGCTGAAGCATGGTGGCCTTGTCTGGGCGTTTGACAAAGGCCAGCCCGTGGACGCAGCCTTGGTCCCGCAAAATATCCGTGGCAAGTCCCACGAAACTGGGAGCGGGCAAGTGTAGAATCGTCGAACCATCTGCGACGATAAATCGGCAAGGTTCGCTCCAACCGCAGGCGAATGCAGCGGGAGACAGGGTCAGGAAGACAAAGGCTGCGAACCGGTTCATGGCAAGTAGTCGACCTCCCCCGTGTAGATGGCGTCAGTGTCCACATCGTGTGTAAATCTAAGCCAGGCAGCAAGCTTTCGTTCACCGGGCAATGGACTCGATCCCTCAAAGATGGCGGCGGTTCCGTCGGCACGCGGCACCATGTGGAACCCGTTGTGCGTGTCGTATGCGGCCACCGCGGACCAGTCGGCATGTACCTCGAATCGGCAGTTTCCGCCCGGTCGCGTTTCCCCGCCGTTATTCAGGTAGATCTCGATCAGGCGCGGCTGCGGCCATTCAAGTTGGACGGCCAGTTGGTGCGCTACCGGCTCGCCCTGCAATACCCGCTTCCAAGTAGGCAGATTCCAGTTGAGCGTGTCGTCGTCTACCGGCAGCCGGAACCAGGTGATGCCCTTCAAGTACCCGGGCGGCTCCTTCCGCAAGGCAGCGGCGAGGGCCGAAATGACCACCGGGTCGCTGCGGAGCTCGCGATCGATGGCACCGATCCGCTTGGCCGGGGCCCCTTCGGCGCTCAGGCCTGCGAACGCCCCGTCGGCATGGAAGAACATGCGGTATCCGTAGGTCGGTAAGGCCACCTGAAACGGAACCTGATGTCGAGACGCCCGGTGAATCCACTGCAATGCCTCTTCGGGGTCGCACAGCACCATAGGGTCGGATACGTGCCTCGGCCGCTCGAGGCCATGCGCCTGAAGCACATAGCTGTCCACCGACCGCAACAAGGCGTCGAAATCCCGACGGCCTAGCCAATCCGGCAGGGTGGTGATGCTCAAGTTCGTATCGGGGTGCGATTTGCGGAATGCGCTGAGGAGCTTTGCGTACGCATCCAAGTGCTCAGTCGGGCAATCAAAGTCGAACTGTAGCCCTTGCAGCACGGCCCCGGATGCCCGCGCAGGCGCGCATGCCTCGGCGCCTACCCCGTCGAGCCAAGCTAAGGCCTTGTCCGCATCTGCCTGCACGTGATGGATAAACTCGGAACCCAATCGAACGACTGCGATAACGGGCACGTCCATCGACGACAGCAGCTGCCAATCCGTCGAGGGTATCTGTACGGCCGCAGGTTCCTGATCGAAGCTGACATCTGCCGCGAGGACCATGAAGCCGTCGACGAGCGGCCTGGATTCGCGGACGGCATCGGACACGGCCGGTGTCCAGACTTGCTGCCAGATATAGGCCCATTGGTCTGCGGCGCCGGACGTGGCGCATAGCGCGAAGAATAGAAACAGAGACGCAGCTGCAGAGTCCCGCGGGTTCATTCCGCAAGACCGCCGGGGCCGCCATTCAGTGGAATGGGTCGCTTCTCCAAGGGGACACGTGGCACGGCGGTAGCATAGCAGCGGGGTTGGTGTAATGATAGAAAAAAGTAACCGCCGCCCCGGCACCGGGGCGGCGGTTTATTGTTCAGCGGGTTTGGGCGCTACTTCTGCTCGTCTTCGCCGGGGATGGAGCGGAGGTAGGCCATGAGGTCGAGGATCTCTTCTTTCTCGAAGGTGTTGAGCAGGCCGGTGGGCATGGTGGAGTTGGGCGAGGCAGTGATCTTGCTGATGTCGGCCTTGCTTACTTTCACGCCCTCGGGGTTCTTCAGCGGGTCCTGCACCACGCGGATGTAGTCGTCGGTCTCTTCCGCAATCAGGCCGGTGACTTCCTCGAAGTTGCTCAACTCGATGTACCAGGTCTTGTACTTCTCGTTCAGCACGGCCGAGGGATTGAGCATCTCGGTTACCATGGCGATGGGCGTGAGGCGCTGGGCCACGCCGGCGAGATTGGGGGCGAGGCCGACTTCGCCCACGGCGGCCACGTGGCACGCAGCGCACGAGGCTTCGGCGAATATCTGCTCGCCGTGTTCGAGCGAGCGTCCGTTTTCCAGCTTGTCCAGGTCGCCCTCCAGGTCGGCGATGGTCCACTCCTTCACCAGGCTGCGGCCGATGGACACGCGCGAGGTGGTGTCCGGGTTCGCCTTGCTCCAGGCGTCCACGTCTGGCACCACGTGCATGAGGCCGTTCATCAGCGTCCAGTGGCCGGGATAGGTGCAAATGTAGGGATAGCTGCCCAGCGTCTCCGGCGCGGTGAATTCCAGGGTCTGCGATTCGCCCGCGGACATCACCTCGGACGCGATCAGGATGGAGTCGTTCTCCGGAATCCACTGCTTCTTGATGCCGTCGGCCCCCAGCAGCATGGCATCGGTCGCCACCTTCGACGCCGTTTCAGGCTGCACGAGCACGAAATTGTGGTCCATCCAGTCCGGGTTCTCGATCTCGACCCGCACCTTCATGCCGGGCGTCACGGCGAACTGCGTGCGGTCGTACTTCATCTGCTCCTTCACCGTCTTCATCCGCACCACCATCACGCCATCCTCGATGGCCGGCTCGGGCGAGGGCTCCTGCTTCAGGTAGTCGGCCATCATGGCCGGCGCCTGGGCGTGGTGCATGGCCGCATGGTCCATGCCTTCTTCCTCGCCGCTGCCAAGCTTGCCCTCGATTTCCCACATGTACTTCACGCGCTCGGCCGCGCGCTGGGCGTCTTCGTCGGGTGAATTCAGCAACAGCGTCAGCAGCCCCTCGTTCACCACGTTGTTCTGCTGATACAGCCACAGCGCCTCGAGCAGGTGGTGGGCGTCGGCGCGCTTGCCGCCATCGAACTGCTTGATCCAGCGGTCCACCGCCGCCAGCACCAGGCCGGTGTCGTGCTCGCTCAACTCGATGCGGGCGCGCAGGCGCACGCCATTGGTCGGGTGCTTCAACACGTCCAGCAGCGCCTCGATGGGCTGACCGTCGATCTCGACATGCTCTTCCAGCGGACGTCCCGGCACCGTAATGCGGTAGATGCGGCCGTGGTCGTGGTCGCGGCTGGGGTCGCGGATGTTGTGCTGCATATGCCCGATGAGCGCATTCGCCCAGTCGGCCACATAAAGCGCGCCGTCGTCGCCCACCTTAAAGTCGGAGGGGCGGAAGTTCGGGTCGCTCGAGACCAGCAAGTCGTCGGTCTCCGTGCCCCAGAACCGGCCCTTCTTGTTCTCGAGCGTGTATTGCTTGATGCCCAGGAAGCCGATGGCATTCAGGATGATGTAGTTCCCGTTGTTCTTCGGCGGGAAGTGCTGGCTGGAAAGAATGCCGCTGGAGGGCACCGGCCGCACGGTCTTGTCCAGCAGCTTGTACATGCGAAAGCCGCCGCGCTCGCTCTGGCGGATCTGGTAGGCCTCGCCGCCCGTGGCGCTCGTCGCGAAGTGATAGCCCCAGTAATCGAAGTCGCCGCCGTGCGGGTTCGGCGGGTTCTCCGCGTGGTAGCTGAACCGGTAGCTGCGCGGGTTGAAGCGGTACATGGCCGAGGCGCCCGAAAGCTGCGCCGGTTCCCAGGGCGTCTCGACGTTGCTCACGTTGAAGATGCCGCGCTGATAGTAAATGTAGCCGTCGGGACCGTAGTCAAATCCGTTCGCGCTGTGGTGGGTGTCGGCCGAATCGAGGCCCGAGAGGATAATCTCGCGGAAGTCGCACACGTCGTCGCCGTCGGTGTCCTTGAGGAACCAGATGTTCGGCGCCGAAGCCACCACCACGCCGCCGTTCCAGAACGTGAAGCCCGTCGGGTTGTGGATGTAGGCGAAGGTGATGGCCTTGTCCGCCACGCCGTCTCGGTCCTCGTCTGGCAGAATCAGCAAGCGGTCCAGCATTTCGCGGTCGGGTTGCCATTTGGGATAGGTCTCCCACGCGGCCACCCAGATGCGGCCCTTGGTGTCCACGTCCATCTGCACGGGGTTCACCAGTTCGGGGAACATCTTTTCGGAGGCGAAGAGGTTGGCCTGCATGCCTTCCTCCAGCTTGAGGGTGTCCACGCCCTTGTCGGGGTCCACATATTCCAGCGAGCCATTCTTCTCGCTCGGCGTAAAGTTCGTCTTCACCTGAATCGGGTCCGGCACGTTGCTGTCGTCGGGCTTGGCCTGCTCCCCACGCGCCGCCTTCCAGATTACCTGGTCGCGGTTGGCCGACATGATGTCGAGCATGGTCAGTTCGTGCTGCAAGACCACCATGTTGGTCTGCTTGTCCACGAACTCGAGCGGCGCGCGGCTGCCCCACACGTCGTTGCCGTCGGTCGCGCGGTAGCGGTTGAACCAGCACCAGTTCTTGTCCAGCACGGCCGTGCGCACCCGCTCCGGATCGGCATCCGGCACCGCGCCCGCCAGCGCCTCCACGATAACCTTGGCGATGGCCTTGTTGCCCTCGGCATTCAGGTGCACGCCGTTGATCGTCAGCGGATCCTTGGTGGCATCGTAGAGCTTGAGCGAAGGGCCGTAAAGATCGACGAAGGTGACGCCCTTCTCGGCGGCCACCCGCGCCATGGCATCCGTATAGACGCCCAGCCACAGGTTGTTCTCGCTGCCGTCCGGCAGGTCCGGGTCGTTCAGGTTCTCATGACCGATGGGGGAGAAAAGCACCATGCGCGGCGCCGACTTGCCGTCGTATTGCTTGCCGCGCGTCTCGTCGATAAACGTTTCCAGCTCGGTCTTGAACGCCTGCGGATCGTGCTTGTACTGCTCGTTGTAGCCGAAAAACGCGAAGAGGACATTCGCACCCACAAGCGTGAGGTAGTCGTCCGCCGGCAGAAAGTTCTCATTGCGCGGCCGATGCGCCACCTCGTCGCCGGTGAAGCCCAAGTTCCGGATCACCAGATCCAGATCGGGATAGGCCAGCTGCAGATAGGTTTCCAGCCAGCCGTCGTGCTGCATCCGGTCGGGCAGGGCATTGCCGATGATGGCGATATGGTCGCCCTTCTCAAGCGTCAGCTCCGCCCGGGCCCCCAAGGGCGCCAGCGCCAACACCGCCGCGCAGGCCCAAATCGCTCGTACTCTCCATGTCTTCATGATTGCAATCTCTCCCGGTTCCCCGTGTAGCTAATCGCCCATGCTACCCCATGAGCGTACCTTATTTCTTTTCCTGCGTCGGCGCCGCCGGATCCATAATCGGCGTATCCCACCCGGCCAGGTCGTGCGGATGGATGCCGCGCCGGTACCCCTCGAACGCGAATTCGGAAGGATTATAGGGTCCAACAAAATCGATAGGGTTGTCCGGCTTGATCTCGGACGACAACCCCAGGCACCAGAGGTGCGCGTTTACCAGCATCCGGCGGAAGCCATCATTGACGATATCCTGCGACGCGCCCTGCGTCGTGGTGAAAATACGCGCCACCTTGCCCGAGGCGCTGTGATAATCGCGCACCCACGCCACCGGCATCGGCTCCTTCGTCGTATCCACTTCGGAATCGGCCGTCATGCCGTTCAGTACGATGCCCTTTACCAGGATGGTGCTATCTTCCATCGGGTCTGCCGTGTAGCCGCCCGCCACCGTGTGCATGTCCGACACGCCGCGGAGAATCGGGTGGTCGGCGTGCTTCGGCTCGATTTCCAGGTTCGAACTCTGACGGTGGTTTTCGCCGTAATGGGTCACCCAGGTCTCGCCCAGTACTTGACGGCCAAACCCCTTTTTGAATTCCTTGCCGGGGTACATGAAATTGTAGCGGGCGTACTTGCGCTTGGGCGGAATCTGGAAGGCGTGCGTGGCCGTGCGCAGTCCAATGATAGGGCCGCCGCGGTCGACATAGGCCGCAAAGTGATCCATCTCCTCGTCGGGCAGATTCAGGAAGCGGGTGAAAATGACGAGGAGATCCGCATCGTCCAGCACGTCCAGCCCGCTGATGTTACTGCTGCCGGGCAGGATGGTGCCGTCGTCCGGATTGGTGCCGAACACCACAGTGCACTTGAAGCCGTAATTCTTCGCCAGAATGCGCGCGAGCGCGGGCAGCGTTTCCTCGCCGCGATACTCGTGATCCGAAGCGAGATAAACGATGTGCTTGCCCGCGCCGATGCCGCCCTCGCCTTCGAACACCACGTGCGACGGCGGCTGCGCCTCGGCAACGTGCTGACCCAGGGCCAGCCCGAGTGCCATCAGCAAAGCCAAGAATTTTCCGTTCATGCCACGATTCCTTTGCCGGTAGTCCAACGCAATGCCCGCGGCATGAAACGCGAAAAGCATACCCTTCTGCAAGTCGGCACCGTAGATTTCCTGTTTGGAAGGCGGAGGACTCGGTGGCTATGACCATGAATCGCGGCGGCGGGATTCGCCGGGGATGCAACGTAATGACGTCGATGCTGGATTGTATTGGTGGCTGGTAGGCCTCGGGCAGCGCAGGTGCCGACGCCGGCAACTGTCCGGCAAACACCACGCCTGTGGGTCATTTCCTGCAAATTCCTGCACACTTTTGTGGAATCTGGTACGCTATAGGGGACGGTGGAAGAGAGACCACCAAGTCTTTAATGCCTGGGAGTACGAGAAGTGCGTAATGTATCGCCGCTGTTGACAGCCATTCTGGCGCTGATTTCCATGGGGGCGTTTGCCGCCGATCCGGGAGGACTCGAGTTCACCCAGAGCGCAGGCGGGCCCGGGGTCACCGGTCTGGCGAACGAGTTCTACATCGCCGGTCAAAATGCGCGCATGAACATCGCGCTCGCCGCGGAATCGGGCTCGAATCCCGTCGTCACTTTTGTCGATGTCGAGGTGCCGGATGGCTGGCGCTTCGCGGGCGTGGGGGGGGCGTCGGTGCCCGAGGTGGTGCCGCTGGGGACCACGGGCAAGCTCTCCTTCGGCTGGCTCCGGGGCGTGCCGCTGCCCGCCAGTTTCTACGTCGAGCTTGCCGTGCCGGCCGACGAGACCAAGGCGCGCATCGTAAACACCAGCGTACGCTATGCCGATGCCAGCGGCGTCGGCCTTACTTCGCACACCGAGTTGACACGCCTGAGCAAGGATACCGTCGCCCCGGTGATTACCTTGCTAGGCGCCGGGCTAACGCTCGACTGCGAGGGCGTGTTCATCGATCCGGGCTTTACCGCCTTCGACAACGCCGAGGGCGATGTGACGGCGAATGTCGTCCGCACGGGCAGCGTCGATACCTTCACGCCCGGACGCTACACGCTGACCTATACCGTCACCGACCGCAGCGGCAACAGCTCGGCCGAGTTTCTGCGCCGCGTGGTCGTGCTCGATAATTGCCCCGGGAACCAGACCGGGCCGTGCGCCGATAACTGCGCCACGGACAACGGCACCGACACGGACGGCGATGGCCTCACCGATTGTCAGGAAACCTGCATCTACGGCACGAATGTCGTGCGCGTGGATACCGACGGCGATGGCATGAGCGACGAGTACGAGTCGCGATTCCTGCCGGACCTCGACCCGCGCGATCCGACCGATCGCGACGAGGACGCCGACGGCGACGGTTTCACCAACTTCGAGGAATTCCTGCGCGGTGGTTCGCCGCTCAATGCCAACGAGCCCGACCGCGTGTACTTCGTTTCGAACTCCGGCTTCAACGGTGCCGACCGCGGTACCCGCGCGAAGCCGCTGCGTACCATCGCCTATGCAATAAATCAGGCGGCCGCGGGTGCTACGGCGGCCCGTCCCGCATCCGTTGTGCTGCTGCCTGGCGTCTATCGTGAAGATGTGCAACTGCGGCGTTTCGTTACGCTGGCCGGCGAAGCGGGCGCGCTCGTGCAAGGTGCCATCGCGGGTGCCTTCGATAGCGGCCTCCGCGGCCTCATCGTATCGGGCGCCACGCCGGACGACCTCTTGCTCGACATGACGGTCGATGGCGGCGGCTTCAACATGCGCGTGACCAATGTGGTCTTCCGCGATGCTGCCATCGGGGCGCGCCTTGCGGGGGACAGCGGTGCGTCGGTGTTTGAGGGCTGCCGCTTCGCCAACCTCGAAATCGGCATGGAGGTCGAGGGCGCCTTGCCCAAGGTCCGGCGCTGCATCTTCCAGGACCTGAGCGCCTCGGAGGGTGTCGCGGCGGGCGTGCTCATCCGCTCGCTGCCCGCAGGCGCCAAGCAGGCCTCCGGCGACGAGGGCAGCCTGGGCGATATCACAGACGCAGGCGAGGGCTGGAACCGTTTCGATATCCAGACCATCGACGGCGCCTCGGTCATCAATGAACGCACGACCGAGGTGAAGATGGAGGAGAACGACTGGGGCGTGGACGACGAGGCCGCCATCGGGGCGTCGATTCAGGGTCCGGCCGACTTCACGCCCTTCCTCGCCGCGGGCGCGTCGCTGTTCGCATCCACCTTGGTATGCACCGTTTGGGACGCGGCGGATCAGGCGCGCATCGAGGATGCGACCGTGGCCATTACGCCGGGCACCTACACCCCGCAGACGGAGAATATCGACGGCGTATATACCTTCGCCGCAGTCGCCGACGGGTTGTACACCGTCACCGTGAACGCTCCCGGGTTCGACCAGGTGACGCAAGTGGTGACGGTTCCGGCGAGCGAGATTGCCTCGGTCATCGTACCGCTGGGCGAAGCGACCGGCGGCTGCAATCTCTTCGGCAACAAGAACCTGCCGCCTGCGAACAATCCGGGCGACATGGCCGTGGCCATGCTGGCGATTGCAGGCATGATCGCGTCCAGCATCGTGTGGCGGATGCGGGGATAGCGCAGCACTGAATGCTACCCGGGCGCGGCGTCAGACCTGGTCGGCGCCGAGCTCGTTCAGTTGCTTCACGATGTGCCGCACGTCCTGCGCGCGGTCCCGGGGCACCACCAGCACGGCGTCGTCTGTGACCACGACCACCAGGTCGTCGATGCCCGCGACGCCCACCGCAATCTGCTTGTTGCCCGAGGCGTTGTAGACGATGCAGTTCCGGCTGTCGATAAGCACCGGTTCGCCCACGGTGCAATTGCCCTTGGCATCCAGCGGAAACACGTTGGCCAGGTGCGGCCATACGCCCACATCGCGCCAGGGAAACGTAGCGCGCACCATGAGCACGTTGTTCGCGTGCTCCATCAGCGCGTAGTCGATGGAAATATCGTCGAGCTGACCAAAGACCTCGGCGGCGAGTTCCTTATCTCCGGCCTTCAGCGCCGCCGCCATGGCCGCCACGCCCAGCGAAATCTCGGGGCGCACCCGGTCGAGCTCTTTCAGGAAACTCGAGATCTTCCAGAAGAACATGCCGCTGTTCCAGAAATAGCTGCCGTTCGACACAAAGTCTTCGGCACGTTCGCGGTTCGGCTTCTCGTGGAAAGTCTTCACGCTGAACACGCGGATATCTTCGCTGCCCACCGCCGTGCGCGCGTCGATTGCCTGGATGTAGCCGAATCCCGTGTCGGGACTGTCCGGCACGACGCCGCAGGTCACCAGCGCATCGCGCTTTTCCGCAGCCTGCATCGCCGCGTCGAGCGTCTTGCGGAACAGTTCCGGCTCGCCGATGGCGTGATCCGCCGTGTTCACCGCGAGGCTGATAGATTCGGGTGTCCGCTCGGGGTGCGACGCCAGCAGGTGTGCCGCGATGTAGGCCAATGCTCCGGCCGTATTGCGCTTGCAGGGTTCCGCCACCACGTTTTCCGGCGGGATGCCCGGGTCGGCCTCGCGGATCAGTCCCGCCAGTTTCTCGCTGGTGATGATGTAGATGTGCTCGGCGGGAATCATCGGCGTCAGCCGATCCACCGCCTCGCGCAGCATGGAACGATCAGGATCCGTCAGGCAGAGCAGCTGTTTCGGCCGCTGCTGCCGGCTGAGCGGCCAGAAGCGCTCGCCCGCTCCCCCCGCCATGATTACCCCCACGCGGAGGATCGATGCTTCGCCCACTTCCCTTGCTCCTCCCCAAATACCCTCGGCCGGAAACCTATTGGCCGATGAAGCGCTGCAGCGCTGATGCCATGCTCTTGCGCTTTTCCGCGCGTTCCGGCGCGGCGGCCTCTTCGCGCGCCACCGGATGCAATACCGGAGCCTCGGCGGTCTCCATTGCGGCCACTCGCTGTTCGCGCGCGCGGCGCACGGCCGCCGCGATATCGGTCATCCCCGTCGGCTCGGCCTCGGGCTCGGTCGGTGTAAAGTCCTCAACTACGGTCTCGGGCTCCGCCTCCGGTACCGGCTCCGGCTCTTGAGCGAATTCCGGTTCGGCTTCTTCGGGGGCCGGCGCAACAGGCGCGTCGAGATACTCGACCACTTCCGGCTCCGGCTCACCGAAATCGCCCGCCAGCGGATCGCCGTGGGCGGCCGCGGAAGCGTCGAACTCGTCGGTGACTGGCGCCTCTGAAACGACAGACTCGAGCAATTCCGCCTCGTCTTCGTCCACTTCTTCCCACTCGGTGCCATATTCCGCCGGGCGATACGCGTCGTCGATGGCTTCTTCTACGAGGGATTCACCCTCTTCCGCGGAAGTACCATCGAACTCTTCGTACGCCGTGACCGGATAGGCATCAGGATCGGCCCAAGAAGCCTCTTCGGATTCGAATTCTTCCTGGCCTGGAGGCGCGACGGCGGCGTCGGCCTCCTCGATGGCGTCTGCATCTTCCTCGAATGCGACAGGCGGCACGGGCTCGGCGGAGGCCTTGGAGCGCCGCGATAACGCAGCCTCTTGCAGCCGCCCGAGGATACCCTTCGGCCGGGAAGGTACGGCTTCAATTTCCTCGTCTTCCTCGGCGAGATCCAGCGCATTCGGCGCCCCGGATAAGGCATCTGCAATCCGCGCGCTGCTGGCCGCGTCGCCCGGATCGAGCGACTCCAGCATGTCGACCTCGAGACTTGCGGCGGCCGGCTCTTCGCCATAGGGCTCCACGTCTTCGATGATGACCGAGATAGCGTCCTGTGAAGCGTCAAAATCGGTCTCGGTTTGTTCGAGTATCTCCGACCCAGCATCCGCCTCGGCGGCGACCGGCTCGCTTTCCATTTCCACTTCTACGATTTCGAGGACAGGCTGTTCTTCGGGAACTTCCGGATCCACCGTTTCGAATACCGGCTCTGGCTCGGCCGGCGCCTCCTCGGAAAGCTCCGCTTCCTCTTCGCCCAGAAACGCCGCAAACAGGGCGTCTTTCGCCGAAGGGGTGTCGTCCCCGTAATGCGATTCAGCGGGTTCCGGCGCAGGCTCGGCCTGTAGTTCTTCCATCTCCAGAATGGGCGCCTCGGACGCTGGTGCTGGCGCAGACTCGCTGATGCCGCCCCATTGCTCGAGCGCGTCGAGCAGGTCCGACGTTTCCTCGGGCGCGATTTCAGGCGCAGGCGCCGCCGGTTCGGATCCACCGAACATTTCCAGCGCGCTCAACAGCGAGTCGTCGGTACTTTCTTCATAAGCGGGAGCTTCGTCCTTGGGCGATTCCGCCTCGCCCCAGCCCAGCAAGACATCCTCGAGACTCGATTCCGGTTCGACTTGCTCGGCTTCCGGCTCCGGCTGCAGCTCGAGCGTGGCCTCTTCCTCGGATTCACGGCCGGTCTCGGCCCAGCCCAGCAACGCGTCTTCCAGCGAGCTATCCTGCGCCGGAGTTCCCGCCACCGTCTCGGTCGCCTGGTCTGCGCCTGCAAAGGCGGCGAGCGCATCTTCGAGCGACTCTCCGGCTTCATCGGTCTCGGCAGGGGATTCCAGCGGCGCGAACTCATCGGCCGGCTCCAAGGGCATCGGAGCATCGGCTAGCGCTATACCGCCACCTGCAGCCGAGGGGTCGACATTCCAGGCGGGTTCCGAGCGGAAATCCAGTTCGGCCGTTTCAACCTTCGCCTTGACCTCGCGCAATTCGCGTGCGAGCCGCACCTGTTCCGCGCGGGCGTGGGCCAGCTCCTCGGCCAGGTGTTTCACCTGTTGGCTGCTGTGCGCCGCACGGGCTTCGGCCGCGTCGATGGCCAGACGCGCCTTGGTCAGCTCCGCATCGTCCGGCACAGTGGCAGCAGGTCGCGCTGCCGAAGGTTCGGCTGCCGCCGCAAGCAGCGAAGGCGTCAGCAGCTCCGGGCGGCGTTTCGGCCACGCAGGCGCGGGGGAGAGGGCCGCTGCGGAATTCGCCTGCAGTTCCGCCTGCAGCAGTGTCACCTCGAGGGCTTCGAGGGCGGCGGCCTGCTCGGCCTCTGCGGCAAGCTGGCCCTGCAGCTGGAGCAGATCCATTGTCGGGTCGGGCTGCTCGATACGCTCCAGCGTTTTTTGCAGGCGCGCCTCCGCATCCTTCAGACGGCGTTCGAGGTGCTCGCGCTGGCGGCGCTCCGCCTCCACGATGAGCAGCAGCTCGTTCGAATGGGCGGTCAATAGCGTGTCTACGACTTCCGCCGCGTCGTTATTTCGCTTGGCAGCGGTATCGCGCGTCCCGGAAGATTCGCCAGCCTGCGCGGCTTTCTTTTTTTTCTTCTTTTCTGGTTTGCTCATCGAGGCGGTGGTATCGCTTTCGGATTCCCCAGGTTCTCCGCACTACGCAAACGCATGAGCGCGCGGCGCTTAGCGGGTGCGAGTGTAACACACCCCCGACCGACGAAAACAAACGATCGGGTCAGATCGCCGCTCTTAGGGCGGGGGTGAGTATCTCCGTTGCGAAATGCGCGGCCCCGGCCGCGTTCAGGTGGTCGAGATCGTAGAAGTAGGCGGGGTCGCGCATGGCATCGGTCCAGTCGTGGTAGGTGCAGGTATCCGCGTGGCGCTGCACCAGATCGTCGAGGTACTCCCGCAGGCGAGGATAGCCGGGTTCGTGCCCGAGCAACGTGGGCATGTGGACGAAATCCACCCGTGCCCCGGCCGCCTGCGCCACATCGACCACCTGTTCGAGGTAGGCTGCGTATCGCTGGAACGTGGCCTCCTTCATGCCCTCGAGAAACAGCGACTCGATTCGTCCGCGCAGCCGCTCCTCCGTGATCTCGCCGGCCTGGCGGTCGTGCCGCAGGAGCGGCTCGGGCTGGCGGAACCACCAGGCCGAGGTAAATTTGCTGCGGGCGTAGGAGAATACGCGGCGCCAGTCGAAGCCGTAGGACGCCAGCCGCGCGGCGAAGGAAAACCGGAAGGCCTCGTACTCCACGAACTTGTGGCGCTCGTTGGGGCCCTCTGCAAAAAACACGAAGGGGTCCGCCGCGACGATGATGTGCTTCGGCCGCACGCCTGCCGCCAGCGCCTCGCCGAGGTAGGCTGCCGAGGGCTTGATGCCTCCGCCCGCCGGCATGGCCAGATTCAGCACGCGCCCGCCCAGCGACTTTTCCAGCGCCTGATGGTTGTCGCGGAAGCGGGACAGCGTGTACGCGCGCGAGGTGCCGAGGATGACGACATCGTAGGATTCGTCCAGCCGGAAGCCCTCGAACACGGAGTCCGTTTCCCACGGATCCAGCACCCGCGGCGCCCCCAGCACGGCGAGCAGCACGCAGGCCACCGCCGCATTAATCGCGCCGAACAGCGCCAGCCGGATCACGAGCTTCTTCATGCGCAGCATCGTAGCATTCCGGCCGCGCCAATGCAGCGCTGCCGCCGGGGATTGTGTTGTATGCGGTGTATTTGCTCCAATGCACGGACCGATTGGGAGATGACTACCATGCGATGCGCCATTGTAATGCTCATTTCTATGTGCGGCCTGGCCGCGGTTGCCGACGACGGCGTGCTGAAAATGTCGGCGGACGAATACCGCAGCCGCATGACCGCCGGCTGGATCGGCCAGATGGCAGGCGTGGGGTGGGGCGCGCCCACCGAGTTCCGCTTCAACGGACGCATGGTGCCGGAGGAGGAAATCCCCGCGTGGGAGCCGGGCATCATCAACCAGTTCTGGCAGGACGATCTCTATGTCGAGATGACGTTCCTGCAGACGCTCGAGCAATACGGCTGGGACGTGTCGCCGAAGCAGGCGGGCATCGATTTCGCGCGCAGCCGTTATCCGCTGTGGCATGCGAACGCGGCCGGGCGCGACAACCTGCGCCAGGGCATTGCGCCGCCGGACTCAGGACATCCGCAGTTCAACCACCACGCCGACGACATCGACTACCAGATCGAGGCGGACTACTCGGGCCTCATCGCGCCGGGCATGCCCAACGTGCCCATCACGCTGGGCGACACCTTCGGCCGCATCATGAACTACGGCGACGGGCTCTACGGCGGGCAATTCGTGGGCGGCATGTACGCCGCGGCGTTCTTTGAAACGGAACCCGAGCGCATCGTGCGCGCCGGGATGGCATGCATACCGGACGACAGCATGTACGCCGGCTGCATCCGCGATGTGCTGCAATGGTGGAAGGAAGAACCCGCCGACTGGGAAGCCACGTGGCAGCGTGTGGAGACGAAGTACAACGAGAACGCGGCGTACCGCAAGGCCTCGTGCAGCGGCGGCCGGAAGGACTTCAACATCGACGCCAAGATCAACGGCGCCTACATCGTCATCGGGCTGCTCTACGGCGACCGCGATCCCGACAAGACGATCATCATCGCCACGCGCTGCGGCCAGGATTCCGACTGCAATCCCTCGAGCGCGGGAGGCATCCTGTTCACCTCGCTCGGGCTGGACAACATTCCCGAGCGATTTACCAGCAAGCTCCAGCGCGACGTGCTCTTTTCGCACACCACCTATACCTTCGACGGGCTGCTTGCCGTGTCTGAAAAACTCGCACGCGACGCGATCGTTAAGGCCGGGGGAGAGGTGGTGAAAGGCGACGATGGCGCAGACACCTTTGTGATTAAGCGCGAGGCACCGCGTCCCTTCCCGCTCGAGCAATCCTGGGAACCCGGTCCCATCGCCGACAGCCGTTACACCGAGGAAGAGCTGGCCGAGAAGATCCGCCCGGAGGAACTCTCCAACGGGCGGCCCGACATGAACGCGATCATCGAACAGTTCGCGCCCGGCTGGCAGGTGCGCGATTGCGGGCTCGAGATGGACCCCGGCATGCGCGCCGAATACCGCGGCCGCCAGCCCGTCCTCGTCACCCATCCCGACGACGGCGAAACGCCCGCCGTGCTCTATCGCGAAATCACCCTACCCGAAAACAGCCGCGCCAAGCTCCGCGTTGTCGTCAGCCACCACCCCGGCGGCGACTGGCAACTCGTCGCGAAGATAGACGGCGAGGAAGTCCTGTCGCAGTCCATCAGCGAAGACACCGTCACCGACGGCTGGCGGACCGAAGCGATCGACCTCGTGCCCTACGCCGGCAAGACCATCACCGTCGAGCTGCTCAACCAGCCCACCGGCTGGTTCTGTGAAGCCGCCTACTGGGGTGAGGTGGCGGTTGAGGGGTTGTAAGTCTCCCATTTTCAATGGGTTGTAGAGAGCGTTGTCCCTGTTGTCAACCCCTGTGCATACCCCCGCGTTCTTAAGGCAGACAGTTGAGAACACGAGGTCAGAGCGGCGGGGGCCGGGCCGATTATACGAGTGTACATCTGGAATCAGATGGCCTCCCCTCCCATCTCTGATTCTCCTCTGGCACACGGGCGATCCTCCCCTTGCCGTCCGTGTGCGCTCCCCTCAACGCTTGCTCCGCCGTATCCCCCTCCCTCCACGGCGGAGCACTCTTTTTTTCTGCTGGATTTGGCGGTGCGTGAGCCGGTTAGGAAACCCCTCCGGGGTTTGCTGCGGGACGGTTTTTCCCAGCGTAGGCCCGCGAGGACGCGGACCAACGCTGGGCTATTTTAGGCAACCACTCCGTGGTTGCGCTCCGTCTAGAATACTTGGTGCATCCGTGATTACTTTGGGGCGCGTGGGAATTTCGGATCCTCTTCCTTCTTACCGGCCGATTGGATGGTTGAGGGCGCGGCGTAGGCCCGCGAGGATGCGGCCCAACGCTGGGCTAATTTAGGTAACCACTTTGTGGTTAGCGTTCGTCGGCGTCGTGACCTCCGTGCGGCGGGTATTTCGGACCGCTATTCCTGCCTACCGGCTGGTCAGGCGGTTGAGGGTGCGGCGGAGGGCGAGCGCGGCGGGGCCTTCGAGGTGCCGTAGGCTGTCGAGTTTGCCGGTGACTTTCGCGGCGAAGGCGGGCAGGGTATCGGTCGCGTCGATCCAGATGCGCCGGAATTGGTAGGGGCCGTCGCCTGGTACGCACGGACCGTAGCGATTGCTGAAGGCCGCAGCGTAGCCTGCCTCTTGCGCCAGCGCGACGCTCTGCTCGGTGTAGTCCCAAGCCGAGCCGTAGGGATACGCGAAGTGGGGGACGGCCTCGCCGAGCGCGTTCTCGATGTCGGCCTTACATCCGGCGATTTCGCCGCGCTGCGCCGCAGTGTCGAGTTGCGCCAGCTTTGGGTGGGACCGGGTATGTCCGCCTACGTGCAGGCCTTGCTCCCGCCATGCGCGCAGCTGGTCCCAGTCCATGATGCGGCCGTGCTCCGGATCCGGCTCGTCGTCCAGGTATCCGCCGCAGCGACCGCTGACGAAAAAGAGCGTCGCCGGGAAGCCGTGGCGTTGCAGTACCGGGGCGGCGTTCCGCAGGTTGTCCTCGAAGCCGTCGTCGAAGGTGATTGCCACGCCGGGCCGGCCCGAAATTGCGTAATCGAGGTCGATGATCTCCGCGTGTTCCGCCAGCCAGGCCATCTGCCGCTCGAAGTTGTCCAGCGTCACGTTCATGTCGTGGCGCCGCAGGCCGATGCTGTGGTAGGTCAACACGCGCGTCGCAACTGACGTGCGCCCGGTGGCGGTAAGCACCGACTTCACCCCGCGCTTGAGGGCGGCCTTCATGCGTCTTCTGCCTCGCGCGACGAAGGTGGAATTTCAATTTCCCGCGCCGTAAGCCAGCCCCAGGCGTAGCCGAAGGCGTAGGCCATATAGCCGCCGAAACGCATCCATTGGCCTTGCGCCAGCGCACCGAGCAGCCGGAAGGGATACCGCGCCATCCGCCAGGCCAGCGTCGTGCGCGGCTGGAAATCCGCGGCCTCCAGGCGCTCGTGCGTTTCGTAGACGGCGTCGGGCTGAAACTTGCGGGCATAGGCGGAGCCCGTGCCGTTGCGGAAATAGATGCGCAGCAGCGCGCGCCAGCCATCGGGCATGGGGTGATAGATGCGGCATTGCGGCGCCAGCACCACGCGGTAGCCCGCCTCGCGCAGCCGCACACGCAGGTCCGGGTCGAGTCCGCGCACCAAGTCCTCGCGCTCGCCGCCCACCGCGTCGAACACCGCCATGGGAAACGCGCAGCAGCCGTGACAGGCGAGGTCGCTGTCGGTGACGGCATCCACCACGGGCGTGTTCAGCCGCGGAAACTGGAACGCCGCGCGCCGTTGAAACGGTGTCGCGCCCGGAGGCACCACGATGCTGGCGCCCGCCATGCCGATACGCTCGTCCGCGTCCAAGGTAGCGATCAAGCGCTCCAGCGTCTCGGCATCGGCCAGTTCGCTGTCGTCGTCGAGAATTACGAGCACGCGGCCCAAGCTCTCGCGGCGCCCCTGATTGATGGCCCGGCCTTGCGGAAATACCCCGACCACCAACCGTACCTCGAAGTCCTGAAAGGTCTGCCGTTCGATGCTGGCCAGCAGGCGCGGCACGCAGCCGCCGCGGTGGCCATCGAGCGAGGGGATGACTATCGACACGCGCGGCGGTTCGGACGCATCGCGTCCACGCATCGCGGGTGTACTGCTCACGGCGCGGGCTCGGGCTCCGCAGGGGCAGCGGGGGAAGCGGCGCCGAACCCGAACAATCCCGCCAGTTCGCGGTACCGGCTCAGCGTGGTGGTGACCGACGGATCCGTGCGGTGCGCCACGCGGATGGCCGGCGCCCCGGCCCAGACCTCGAGCGGTCCCACATCGCGGTTTACGATGCTGCCCGGCGCGATCACC
This sequence comes from Candidatus Hydrogenedens sp., assembly GCA_016125095.1. Lineage (GTDB taxonomy): Bacteria > Hydrogenedentota > Hydrogenedentia > Hydrogenedentales > JAEUWI01 > WGMK01. The sequence continues at coordinate 528,648 of WGMK01000010.1, forward strand.
GCGCCTTCGCCCACCGTCACCCCCGGCAGGACATACGTCGACGAGCCGATATAGGCGTTCGCCCCGATCCGGATGGGGCGGGTGTCGACCGGGGTATAGCGCCAATGCTGGTCAGTGCCGGTAAAGGTGTGGTTCGTATCTCGCAGCACCACGTAGGGCCCCAGATAAGCGCCGTTGCCGATTTCGACCGTGTCGTTCACCTGGAGCAGCACATAGTCCGAAATGAACACTTCATCGCCAATCCGGATGCTGCCGCCCTTGTGGGTACGCATACCGACGTTTCCGCCGATTTCGCACCGTGCGCCGATTTCGACGCGGCCCTTGATTTCGATATTGGCCCCGACAAAACGGGTGCCCGGGCCCACCTTGCGGCAGTGCCGGGCTATCCACCACGTATACAGGCGATCCGATAAAGACATGTTCTGCTCCCGTGCCCGGTAGTGTATCCCAAGAAATCGCAGCCCGGCAATCCGGGCGGCATGCGCCGGAATCCGTGCAACCACAATCCGTGGTGACACCTTTTTTTAACTTGCGCACATGGCTGGATCATGCTACCATCGCAACTACATGTTGGGGATCAAATGATAAAGTCGATCTACATATGGTGTAGCGATTCGCTCCGCGCCGACTCCGGATGGAGTCAGGTTTGCCTGTCGTATCGGGCCCGCGCGGGTGCTATAAGTCTTGTATTCTGAGGCGTTATTCGACCGTTGGGAGGCGTTCGATTGCGAAGGATTGGCGTAGCTGGGGAGGCTGACCGCCCATGAATCGTTCCGTAGCGTTGCTCTACCTGCCCGGATTTCCGTGGCACCTGGAAGACGCCATGCCGCAGCGTGTGCTGGCGTCGTGCGCGTCGAATCTGGCGTGTGAAGGCATCACGCCGCTGGTGCTGGATTTTGGCACCCCCGAAACGCTGGCCGCCCTGGAGTGCGGTCCGGCGGAATCGCCGACGCCGTACAGCCTGCACAGCGATGCGCTCGCCTACGACCTGGCCAAGCTCGCGCTGGCGCGGCTGCAAGACACCTTCCAGCCCGATATCGTGGCGCTGCAACTGGAACGTCGCAAGGACGTGCAGCCCGCGCGCGAGTTCGCGCGTCTCGCCAAGGTCTCCGGCCTCAAATGCCCCATCCTCCTCGTGGGTGCCTACGCGAGTTCCTACGGCGGCCTGCTGGTCGAGCATGAACTGGCCTTCGACGCGGCTGTCACCGAGGATCCCGAATTGACCTTGCCGGCATTCTCGGCCTGCCACACCGACCGCGATTCCTGGGCGGAAGTGCCGAATCTCGTGTTCTGCCGCGCGGGCAAGCGCATACGCACCCGCCGCGAATTGGTGAACCGGCTCGACCGGCTGGCGCCTCCGGATTACTCCGCGCGCTTCTACCCGGCGGTGGCCGACCGCCAGAAGCTGCTGCTGTTCGACATCGAGCAGACGCGCGGCGGCAATCGTTCTCTCCTCGGGCCGGTCGCCCCGTGGTCGGTGTCGCCCGTGCGGAAGAAATCGCCCAGCGTGGTGGCGCAGGAAATGGACCTGATACGCACGTCGAACGGCGGCGCGAATGCGTTTCATGTATCGGCGCCGACGGCCGATCAGGAATCCGTCGAGCACCTGTCCTACGAATTGCGCGGACGCGCCCGGACCCCTTTCTACAGCCGGCATTGCTCCATGGAATTGTTCGACGCGGTTACGCCGCAGGCGCTCCACGCCTCGGGCTGCCGCACGGTTTCCTTCGATATCCCCACCGGCAGCCAGCGTTTGCTCGAGGACTTCTACGGGCTGAACCTCGGGGTCAGCCAAATCGAGCGCAACCTGCACCGATGCCAGCATGCCCAGCTGCACCGGGTAGTCAACCTGACGTTTCCCTGCCCGGCGGACGATCGACACACCTCGGCGGAGACCGTTCGCCTGGTGCAGCGGACTATGCCGGAGACGGTCAACCTCGCGCCGCCGGAGTTGCGTCCCGAATCGACTTGGCGCGAATGGCAGCAGACCTACGGCTTCCGCGTGGATGACGAGCGCTACACGCTCTGGGCGGCGGGCGAACGCGGCGGCGCGGCCTGGTCGGCCTACGGCCACCAGGTTCCTTACGGTATGACCGGTTGCGGCGTCGAGGATGCGCGCCGTGCCTATTGCGGTCTCGTTCGCGCCATCCACGAGACCAGCGTGCCCATGGGCCGCACGCCGAAAGAGGCGCTGCTCGCTTGGATGCTCGATCTCGACGAGTCGCCGGAGGAATTCGGCGTGATGCAGCGCCGCGTGCTCGATTCCTCGCGCACCGCGGCTACGCTCATCGAAGCCTTTAACGCCTGTGCGGCGCTGCCGACGAACTCGATGGTGTTTCTGCCCTTCGTCCCCGAGCTTCGCGCGGTGGGGAACTAGATCGATGCGCGCGGCCGAACCAATCGTCATCACCGGCATGGGGGTGCTCGCGTGCAATGGTATCGGGCGGGAAAACTTCTGGGACGCCCTCGCCGAGGGCAAGTCCGGCATCGGCCCGATTACCGCTTTCGACACAGAAGACTATAGCTGCCGCATCGGCGGTGAGCTCAAGGGCTTCGATCCGACCGACTACATGAAGGCAGGCGTGGCGCGGAATTGGCACCGCCATGTGCACCAGTCCGTGGCTGCGGCGCGGCTGGCCGTGCAGGATTCGGAATTGCAGTCCGCCGGATACAATCCGGAGCGCATGGCCGTATCCATCGGCACCAGTATCGGCGCGCCCAACGAGGCCTATCAGGGGCAGGTCGAGGCCTTCGAGTCCGGTGGCTACAAGCAAGTCAGCAAATACGCCTCGTCGGCGTTCTCCGGGCATTCGGCCACCGTGCACGTGTCCATCGATATTGGTCTCAAGGGACCGGCCATCACCATTTCGAGCGGCTGCTCGACCGGCCTCGACGTGCTCGCCTGGGGCGTAGAGCAGCTGCGCGCCGGACGCGCCGACGCCGCGGTGGTGGGGGCCACGGAGTCTCCGCTGTTCCCGATGTCCTTCGCCACGGGCTGCTCGCTCGGCGTGCTCTCCACGGCGAACGACGCGCCTGAGCAGGCGATGCGCCCCTTCAGCCGCGACAGCAACGGCATTGTGCTGAGCGAAGGCGCGGTCGTACTCGTGCTTGAGCGGCTGAACGCCGCGAAGGCACGCGGCGCGAAGATATTCGCAGAGGTCGCGGGCAACGCCTCGTCGGCCGAGGCGCACAATCCGCTCACGCTAGAGCGCACGGGCGAAGCGCTGGCGCGCGCCGTGTCGCAGGCCATGAACATGGCCGGAGTGGCGCCTTCCGAACTCGACCTGATCGCGGCGCATGGCGTCTCGCTGAAGCTCTACGATCGATCGGAAACCAACGCCTACAAGCGGGCGCTCGGCGAACACGCTTACCGCGTTCCCGTTTCGGCGGCGAAATCCATGGTGGGGCAGCCGTATTCGGTGGGCGGATTGATGGGCGTGGGTGCGGCGCTGATGTCCATCGAGCGCGGGTTGGTGAGTCCCACCATCAACTTGAACGCCGCAGACGATGAATGCGATTTAGACTATGTACCCAATGCGGCAAGGCGGAACAAGGTGGACACGGTGCTTGTTTCCTCGATGTGTTTCGGTGGAACGCACTCCGCGGCAGTATTGAGATCGCTGAATTAAACACGGGGTGGTCGTGCAGGGATTCTCGATAAATACGGACATTTACCTGGCCAGCGTGCTCCTGCTGATTTCGATCTGCTCGAGCCTGGGGCTGGGGGCCGTGGTGCTGCACAGCAATGCAGGCCGGCGCGCGCACCGCGTATTCGCCGTGCTGATGCTCAATCTCGCCCTTTGGGGCATGGGCGTTTTCTGCATCATCCATTGCCCGACCGAGGCTTGGGCCGCGTTCGCTATTCACGCTACCTTCATCGTGGCCTGCTTTCTACCGGCCAATTTCCTTTGGTTCGTGTCGGAGTTTCCGCGCAGGCGCTCCGCGCATCTCCGCACCACGCTGGTGGTGCTCTACCTCGCCGGCATCGCGCTGGCCGGGCTGAGCTTTACCTCCGGCTATCTGAAGCACGTCACCATCTCCGCGAATCAACCCCCGATTGCCGCCTATGGTCCCGTGTTCAACGCCTATCCGGTGCTGGTGCTGGTGGCGATGGGGGCCACGCTCTACGACCTGCTGGCCAAGCTGCGGCGCGCGCGCGGCATCGAGCGGCGGCAGGTGCAATATGTGCTGGTCGGCATCTTCGCGTGCACGGGTGCCGCCACGGCCACCAACGTCGTTGCCCCGGTACTCGGACTTACCTCGACCGAGATTTACGGCCCCTGCTTCGTCGTCATCATGGCGGGTTTCTTCACCTATGCCATGGTGCGCTACCACCTGCTCGACGTGTGGATCCTCTTCTCGCGCGCCACGGTATACGGCATCGTCATGGTTTTCGTTACGGTGGCCTTTATGGGCTCCGTGTCGCTCGTGCACTGGATATCGCTCAGCTACAGCGTACAGGGCAGCCTCTTGTCTTCCGCCCTGGCCTCCGTGCTCGTCGTGTTCCTGGCGCAGCCGCTCAAGGAGCGCGCGCAACTCGTGCTCGACCGGCTGCTGCTGCACCGGCACTACGACGCCGCCATGCTGATCGAGCGCGTGACTCGCCGGTCGGCGGCCCTCGTGCAACTCGATTCGGTGCTGGACGGTGCCGCGCGCGAGCTTGCCAATGCCATGGGTGCCACGCGCGTGTGGTTTCTGCTGGCCGACGAGGACGAAGAGGCCCTGCTCGAGGAATCCTACTCGCTCCCTGCGGAACGGTCGCTCGGCCTGACCCTCGATGAACGCCTGGCGCTGTATCGCGTGCTGGATGCTTCGCACCAATCCTGTGTGCCGCTAGACCGCGACGCGCACCGCGGCGGCACCAGCGAACAGCTTTTGGTGCAGCCCGCCCTGCGCGCCCGCCGGGCCGTCATGCTTGTGCCCTTGCGGGGCGGCTCGGGAATCGCCGGCGCGCTCGTATTGGGAGAAAAAGACACGCACGACATGTACGACCAGGACGACGTGCGCGTATTCCGCGCCGTCGCCGGGCCGCTGGCCACGGCTATCGAAAACGCCAGGCTGTACGAGCGCCTCGAAAAACTGAACATTCGGCTCGAACGAATCATGGGCGGCATGCGCGCGGGCGTGGTGGCGGTGGACGGAGCCGGCAAGGTGACCACCGTAAACGGCGAGGCACAGGTGCTGCTCGGTCCCGTGCGGCCCGGCGACCCGATGGAGCGTCTGGATCCGAAATTGAGCGCGCTGCTGCACGAGACCCTCGAGGGCCGTCGCGGCATCAGCGACGTCGAGTCCGTCATCACCACGCCCGAGGACGAAAAGATTCCCGTGGCCATGAGTTCGTCCTACCTGGCGACCGGCGGCGACGAGAGCGTCGGCGCGATGGTGCTGATTTTCAACATGACCCAGATCAAGCTGTTGGAATCGAGCGTGCAGCGGGCGGACCGCCTGACCTCCATCGGCACGATGGCGGCCGGCATGGCGCACGAAATCAAGAACCCATTGCAAAGTATCAAGACTTTCACGCAATTGCTGCAGAAGCGCTACGATGATCCGGACTTCCGGAAGACCTTCAGCGAGGTGGTGCCCCCCGAGGTGCAGCGTATCGACGATATCGTGACGCAGCTGCTCGATTTCGCGCGCCCGAAGCCCACGCAGTTCGAGCCGCAGAATCTGCACGCCATCATTTCCGACGTGCTGGCGCTGGTGGCGAACCAGCTGAGCAAGGCCGATATCGACCTCGTGTTGCGCCTGCCCGAGGAAAGCCCGCCGGTGAAGGGCGACAACCACCAGCTCAAGCAGGTGTTTCTCAATCTGTTCCTGAACGCCATTGAGGCCATGCAAGGCCGCGAATCCCGCCGCCTGCACGTGCGCGTCACCTATGGATTCGGGCGCGTGGGAATTGCCGGGAGAACCGATGTGGTCGAGAGCCCATGCGTCCGTGTAACCGTTACCGACACCGGCTGCGGCATCCCGCCCGCCGACCTGCCGCAGTTGTTCAATCCTTTCTTCACGACCAAGGCCGACGGAAGCGGCCTTGGTCTCAGCGTGGTGCACAAGATCGTTGAAGAGCACGGCGGCGAAATCAACGTGACCAGCGAGCAGGGCGTCGGCACCACATTTTTCGTGGTGCTGCCGCTGGCTGGCTCGACCGCGCCGCAGGAGGCAGTACGCTAATGCAAGTGGTCTTACTCGTATCCGGAGACGCGTCGCTTGGCGAAAGCCTGCGCGGCATGCTGGGCGATGCCGCCGTGGTGCCGCGTCAGCCCGATGTCGACCATGCCTGCGCGCGACTTCAATCGCTTCGTCCCGATGCCATCGCCTACGACGCCGGTCATTCGCTGGACACCTCGGGGCTGGCGCGCCTGCGCGCCGCTGCGGGTCCCGCCCCGATCGGTGTATTGACCTCGCGCGACGACGCGCTGGCCGAGGCGTCGTTTCTCCGTGCAGGCGCGGCGCTCGTGCTGCGCAAGCCCTTCGGCGAATCGGACGCCCGCGCGCTGCTGGAAAACCGGGACTCGAATAGCCTCAGTGTCGCCGTGAACGGAGCCGGCGCAGTTGATCACCTGCAGCCTGATCTCTACGCCCGCGCCCTGCGCTGGTTCGCGGGCGGCCTGATGGAAGCGCACGACGAAATCGCCTTCTGCCACGAGTTTCTCCGCGCGATTGACGACCTGGTTAATCCGCTGCGCTGCGGCATGGTGCTCGACATCAATGGCGTGGCCACGCTGGCGGCCCAGCGCGGCCTGCGTCCCGATGTGGTGGAGTGCTGGGAAACGCCGCATCAGCGGCGGCTGCTGGCGACCATGAGCATTCATCCCGCCGCCGCCTGGCGCGGCAACGATGCCCGGCCCGATGTGGTGCGGGTGATGGATCTGCTCGACCTCGAGGCGATCATTCCCGTACTGCGCCACGGCGAGGCGGGGGCGGTGCTCCTGCTCGGCGGACCCGGCTCGGGCAGCGTCTATCCGGCCGCCACGCGCGAGCTGGTGACCCTGATGGCGCGCATGGCGTCGCGCCGTCTCGAGGAATGCCGCGCCATGGAACACGGCCGCCTCGAGGGCGCGCTGCTGAACGAGGCCCTGGCCGAGGCGCCCGTGGGCCTCATCGTGCTCGATGCGCGTCACACGGTGGTGGCATCGAACGCGACGGCGCGCGAACTGCTGGATCTCGGGCCGCAGGATGCGGCGGGTCTGCCCCTGCAGCGGCTGGGGTCGCGGCTGGCGGATTTGGTGCTGGGCATGAACGGACACAAGGTGAGCGAGCGGCGGCGCATGCGGCGGCCCGCGGCCTCGGGAGAAATCGAGGCGCAAGTGGCCGTGCTGCCCGACGGCGGCCGCGTCATCGCGTTGCAGTCCGCGCCCGAACTCGAGCTGCCGGCCGAGGAGGCGGGCAAGCAGGAATTCTGGCGGCATGTGGCCGAGCGCGTCGCCCAGGAAATCAAGAACCCGATGGTGGCGGTCAATACCTTCGCGCAGTTGCTGCCGCGGAAATACGATTCCGCCGACTTCCGCGAGACCTTCAGCCGGGTGGTGCAGGATGAAGTCGCTCGTATTAATCGAGTGGTCGAAACCCTGTTCCGCTACGCCGAGGAGCCGCGCCTGAACTGCGAGCCGCAGGACGTAAACCTGACGGTGCGCGAGGCGCTGGACGACCTGGTCCGTAAATTACCGCCGGAAAAACTCGATATCAGCGCGGCCTTGTCTTCTGAGCCGTTATCGGCGAACATAGATACGGATGCATTCCACCGTGTGATGGAAGCGATCATGCAGAACGCGGTGGACGCCACCCCGGACGGCGGGCGGGTGAAGGTGGAGACGGCGCAGACGCCGGCCGGTATCGAGATTCGGGTGGAAGACGGCGGCAAGGGCATCGAGTCGCTCGATGCGCGCCGCGTGTTCGACCCCTTCTACAGCACGAAAGAGCAAGGCATGGGCATGGGACTCGCCCTGGCGGAAAAGCTGATGCGGGCCCACGCCGGCAGTATCGACGTAGAACGGACGGCGAGCGGCGCCGGGCAGCGGTTTGTGGTGCGGCTGCCCGCATTGCCCGCCGTGGCGGCTGCGGCCGGAGGTATGCGGTATGCAAACGATACTCGCGATTGACGACGAGCGCAGCGTGCGCGAATCGTACCGGGTTATCCTGGGCGACGAGCACCGCCTGATTCTGGCCGAGGACGCCGCCGAGGGGCTGCGCGCGCTCGCCGAGAAATACGCCGACCTCATCCTGCTCGATATCACCATGCCCGGCATGTCCGGTCTCGACATGCTCGATGTCTTGCGCGACCGCGGCGACGTGACCCCCGTGGTCGTCGTGACCGGATCGAACACCGTGGCCGTGGCCGTGGAAGCGATGAAGCGCGGCGCCCAGGATTTCCTGGTGAAGCCCTTCGACGTGGACGAGCTGCTGAAGGTGGTGGAGCGCACGCTCGAGGCGCAGCGCGGCCGCCGCGAACTGGAATCGCGCCGCGAGGCCGACCGCCTCGGCTTCGAGAACATCATCGGCGCCAGCGCCCCGCTCATGGAAGCGCTCGGCAAGGCGCACCAGGCCATGCAGGTCGACTCGACCGTGCTCATCACCGGCGAGACCGGCACCGGCAAGGACGTGCTCGCGCGGGCCATCCACTTCGGCAGCGCCCGGCGGCTCATGCCCTACGTGCCGCTCTGTTGCAGCGCCATTCCCGAGAGCCTGGTGGAGAGCGAACTCTTCGGCCACGAGCGCGGCGCCTTCACCGGCGCCACCGAGCAGCGCACCGGCAAGATGCAGGTGGCCGACGGCGGCACGCTCTTCCTCGACGAAATCGGCGAGATGCCCATGGAGGCCCAGTCGAAACTGCTGCGTGTGCTGCAAGACGGCACCTTCTACACCGTCGGCGGTTCGCGCGAAGTGAAGGTCGATGTGCGTTTCATCTGCGCCACCAACCGCAACTTCGCCAGCGCCATCGCGTCCGGCACCATCCGCGAAGATTTGTATTACCGCATCAACGTGCTGCCCATCCACATGCCCCCGCTGCGCAAGCGGCGCGAAGACATCCCGCTGCTCGTCGCGCATTTCGTGGCCAAGCACCGCCCGCGCGTGAACGCCGCCGTGAAGGACTTCACGCCCCGCGCTGTGTCCTCGCTCGCCGGCTACGACTGGCCCGGCAACGTGCGCGAACTCGAGAACGTCGTCGAGCGCATCCTCGTCTGCAACCGCAACGCAGCCATCATCGACGTGCCCGCGCTCGAGGGCCTGCTGCCGCAATCCGCCTCGCGCATGCCGGCCGGCCTCGAAGAATTCGACGGCCTGCCCCTGCAGGAAGCCACCGAACGCCTCGAGCGCTACCTCATCAAGAGCGCCCTCGACCGCGCCGACCACGTCCAGTCCCGCGCCGCCGACAACCTCGGCACCACCCGCCGCGTCCTCAAATACAAGATGGACCAGCTCGGCCTCGGAGAATCCGGAGAAGGCACCCAGTCCCTCGCGAGTTAAGGGGGCGGGGGAGGCAATAGATTTGGATTTTGAGCTTACACGGCATGCCCAGAAGGCGATGGAGGAGCGTGGCATATCAATGGCGTGGTTGGAACAAGTATTGACGCAGCCAGATCTGGTCGTACCTGATCCCGACGACCCGGCGCTGGAGCGGCGGTATCGGCGCATCGCAGAATTCGGCGGTCGCGTGTTGCGGGTTGCCATCAACAACACCGTTGAACCAGCCCGCGTGGTCACCGTATTCTTTGACCGGCAGATGAAAGACAAGCTATGAGATTGCATGTTGACAAGGCAGCTGACGCCCTCTACCTCCGCTTGGACGATTCCCCTATCATCGAATCGGAAGAAGTATCTCCTGGTGTTGTACTCGACTACAACGAACGGAACGAGGTCGTCGGCGTAGAATTCCTGAATCTCTCCAAGCGATCGCCGCAGCTTGATGTACAGGCCTTTCAATACGAAAACCTGTAATGGCTCCTTTGGCAGGTACATCAGCTGTAGACCGGGATTCTGCCACCTAACTTGCAAACACGCCCCACCGAACGCGTCGCCGACGCCTAGGAGAGCGGGAGCAAGCTCCCGCTTTGCGTAGGGAGCGAGTAGCTCCCGTCGCCGTGGGGCAAGATTGAATCCGCCGCACAAGCGACGGAAGCGCGCTTCCTGATAATGGCGGCAGCCCGCTGCCGCACGCCAAGGCAGCAAGCTGCATGAAGATGCCTGCAAGGTAGGGCGAGCGTACCCGCGAGCCCTCTTGACGCGAAGACGTCTCCGCGCCAAGAGCCGCTCTGGAGAGCAGCGCTCCCGGCAGGGCGAATGTCGCATGAGCCGAGGACGCCGGTCCGTCGTCAAGATTCTGCTCCGGCACCATCACCTTCGCGCCAAGATGTCGGGGTAGAACCCGCGACCTACAAGATCCCCAAACGCCCCCAACTTCGTCATTGCGAGGAGCGAGTCTTCGAGCGACGCGGCAACCTCCTTGGCGCGGGGGTAACTGGGAGTGGCAGCGCCTCGTTCAGTACGGACGATACCGGCGGAGGGATTGCGTTCTCTTGCGCGCGCCCGGTACTACTGCTGTGGCGGGGTCTCCCGACCCCGCCACCCGCGCGACCGTACGGTCTCCTTTTCGTCCTCCTACCGCTTTCCCGGCGGTTGCGGTATACTGCGCTGATGCAGCCCCTTAAGTGGATAGGCATCCTAATGCTCGCCCTAGCCGCCCTGCCCGCAGCGGCTGAGCTCGGCGTGGACTGGGAAGTTGCGTCGAATGATCATCCGTTCGGGGGGCGCCAGCATGTGGGGTTGGTGGAGTTCAAAGGGAAGCTATACGCGGGGGGCGGAAGCAAGTGCGGCGCGAATGACTTC
>WGMK01000021.1 GCA_016125095.1 Candidatus Hydrogenedens sp.
AGGCATCGCGGGGTCTCCTGCGTAAGTTGAAGTACTCAAGAAACCTCATCTTACCGCAAGGCCCCGCGGTGTCCTCTACACCATCAAGACCTGAACCGAAGCACAGGACCGCCTGTTGCACTTAGTGTTTGAATCTGCCTTCTCTATAAAGACGTTCAAAACTATTTCAACGTATCGTATCTTCGCCCGACCAAATGGTTCGTCCGCTTCTTCGGTTCGGCACGAAGGAAGTCGATGTGCACGCATGTGTCAGTAGAGGAGGCACGTTCGCTTGCAGCAGGCTTCGAAGTGCAGGAGTCCCCGGCGGCGTTTGGGAATTCGCGGGTGTATTTCGATGATGTCGCGCAGTTGTGGGCCATGAAAGCTCTCGTGATCAGAAGTTTGGAGATCGTGAAGAATCCTTCTACAATCTCTGACGGCCAAACGCCGACGGTCTAGGCTAAGCCCCAGAAGCGTCCAAGATAATTCAGCGCCAACGGCGCGGCGCAAAATAGCCTAGGGCGTAAGCCCTGGGTATCGGGATGTTCTAGAAAAGCCCTGAATGGGCGGCGCAACGACCTTACGCAGGTGCGTCGCCCATTCAGGGCTTAAATAAAAGAGGCCATCTAAAACCCAGGGCTTACGCCCTGGGCTATGGTTGCGCCGACCCGTCGGGTCTAAGACCTGCTGCGCCGTAATCGCCACAGCGAGCTTCTGGCTATTGACAAGAATACGTTCGCTCGAATCTATCTTGGACACGTCTATTGCCGACCCACCCACTCATCGTTTCAAAAAAAAACTGCCGCTCCGGTAGCCCGGAGCGGCAGCAATCGTTTCAAAGGGTAGCGACCGTTAGAAGGTCTGGTTCATCTCGGTCAGCATTTCCTTGGCAATCTGGTGCACCATGGGGGCGATGTCCGGTCCGGCGGAGTTTTCTTCGCCGTACTGCGACTTGTTGTTGTAGACGTAGGGCGGTTCGTTGTCCCATTGGCTGCGCGGAATGATGTAGCCGATCTGATCGTTGGCCAGGCCGACCACGAAGGCCATGCGGGCCTTTTCTTCCATGAAGGTACGCAGCGGCGGCACTTCGACCGGCTCGGTGAGGTTGAAGTCGTTGCCGGGCAGGGCGACGATACCGCCCTCAACGATTTCGGGATAAATTTCGCCGGGTACCGTCAGAATCAGCACGTCGCCGACACGAAGCACGTTCATTTCGGTCTTGGCCTTGCCGCCGGCGTAGTAGCCCTCGTGGATGAGCCCGAGCTTAATCGCGTATTCGTACTGACCGCTCATGGGGGCCTTGACGGTGCGGGCGAAATACGCCAGCTTCGGGTTTTCGTTCTTCCACACGAGGCTCTCGTCGCGCAGCGCCGTCGCGGCGACCACGGCGAGGTTGTAGCCCAGCGCCTCCGCCTTCTTGAACGAGTCCTCCTTGTAGAGGTCCACGCCGTTGCGGTCGGGCACGGTCACGTGGAGCTGCGTCATGAGGCCCCCCACCTGTCCCTGGAAGTAGAGGCACATGCCGCCGAAGCCCTCGACGCCGTTCGGCTCGGGCACGCCGTTCTCGAGGCCGGCCCGCAGGTAGTGCGGGAAGTCGGCCGTGATGATCGGGTTGCTGCCGCCGAGCGTTTCGGGGTGATTGCCCCAATTGACGAACGTGGCGATCGTCTGATCGGTGCCGGGCTTGGTGAAGCGAAACAGCGCCATACGCTCGTTGATGACCTCCGGCTGGCGCGAGTCGTCCACGAACCCGTCGGAGTTCACCTTCACTTCAGCGCAATACATGTCGGCGGGCTGGAGCTTGCTCACCGCTTCTTCGATGGCCTCCTTGGACTTCTTGATGATCATGTCCATGTAGTCCTGGCGGAAACCGAAGATCGGGATATCGAGCTGGTCGTCGCCCCAGTTCACGCGCTTCCAGTAACTCCAGATCTTCATGGTGTCCGGCGTTTCATGCACGTGCGTGGCGCTGAACATCACGTGGTCCACCCCAAGCGCCTTGTCGATGCTCTCGCGGATGGTCACGTATTCGTTGTGGAAGATACCCACGCTGTCGATGGTGACCATCACCATGGTAATGCCGTTGTTGCGGAAGGCGATGGCACGGGTCGAGGGGGCGTCGTTCAGGCCCTGGGCGGGGCGGTTCGTGCCGAAGCCTGCCATCCAGATGCCGTCGAACTTCCCATTCTTGTTCCGGTCTTGGTAGGTATCGATGCCCTCATCGTACTTGTTGTTACCGTTCACGTCGGTCCAGCTGTCGTAGAGGTCGAAGTCGGGCGAAATTTCGCGCATGGCGACGCCTACCTCCAGCTGGCCCGGGGCCTCGGCCGTGCCGGGCTCTGGGGCCAGCACATCCAATTCGTAGTCGTGATGCGGTCCGAACCGCAAGGAATACAGCCAGGCGGCGATAACAACGGCCAGCACGGCGAGGACGCCGAGGAAGCCCAAGAGGATTTTCAGCCAGCGGGACACGGGAAGTCTCCTAAGGTTGGAATGCGTGGATCAGGGGAGCATACCAAATAAAGTGGTAAATCTTCCTGCTTGGACCCGGCCGATGCGCGCCGGGTGTCAATAAAAAACCGGGCGGCCGGAGATTCCGGCCGCCCGATTCGATATGGAACAGGGCCTAGTAGCGGTAGTGCTCGGGCTTGTAGGGGCCCTCGACGGCCACACCGAGGTACTTGGCCTGCTTGTCGGAGAGCACGTCGAGCTTGGCGCTCAGGGCGCCCAGGTGCAGGCGCGCCACTTCCTCGTCGAGCTGCTTGGGCAGCACGTAGAGCTTGCCGCGCTCGTACTTTTCGGTCTCGTTGAACAGCGCCATCTGCGCCAGCACCTGGTTGGTGAAGGAGTTCGACATCACGAACGAGGGGTGGCCGGTGGCGCAGCCCAGATTGACCAAGCGGCCGCGGGCCAGCAGGATGATGCTGCGGCCGTTCGGCAGGTAGAACTGGTCCACCTGCGGCTTGATCTCGCGTTCCTTCACCTCCGGGTTCGATTCCAGCCAGGAAAGCTGAATCTCGGAATCGAAGTGGCCGATGTTGCAGAGGATCGACTCGTCCTTCATCTTCATCATGTGCTCGCCGGTGATGACGTCGCAGCAGCCAGTCGTGGTCACGAAGATGTCGCCCATGGCGGCGGCCTCGTCCATCGTGGTGACCTGATAGCCTTCCATCACGGCCTGCAGCGCGCAGATGGGGTCGATTTCGGTCACGACCACGCGGGCTCCGAGACCCTTCATGGCGTCGGCGCAGCCCTTGCCCACGTCGCCGTAGCCCGCGATGACCACGACCTTGCCGGCCACCATCACGTCGGTAGCGCGCTTGATGCCGTCGGCCAGCGATTCGCGGCAACCGTAGAGGTTGTCGAACTTCGACTTGGTTACCGAATCGTTGACGTTGATGGCGCGCGTGAGCAGCGTGCCGTCCTTCATCATCTCGTACAGGCGGTGTACGCCGGTCGTCGTCTCTTCGGAAACACCGATCCAGTTCTCGACGATCTCGTGCCAGTAGCCCGGGCGCTCGGCGTGCACGGCGTACAGCAGCGTGTCGACGATCTCGATTTCCTTGTTGTCGCGGCAGATTTCCGGCAACTTGCCGTGCTCGTTGAAGTGGTTTTCAAAGTCGCAGCCGCGGTGAATCAGCAGCGTCGCGTCGCCGCCGTCGTCCACGATCAGGTTCAGTGTGCCCTCGGGGAAGGCCAGCGCCTGGTAGGTGCACCACCAGTATTCCTCGAGCGACTCGCCCTTCCATGCGAACACCGGCACGCCTGTGGCGGCGATGGCCGCGGCGGCGTGGTCCTGCGTGGAGTAGATGTTGCAGCTGGCCCAGCGCACGTCGGCGCCCAGCGCGGTCAGCGTCTCGATGAGCATGGCCGTCTGGATGGTCATGTGCAGCGAGCCCATGATCTTGGCGCCCTTGAGGGGCTGCTGGCCGGCGTAGCGCTTGCGCAGCGCCATCAGGCCCGGCATTTCCTTCTCGGCCAGCTCGAGTTCCTTGCGGCCCCACTCGGCCAGACCCAGGTCGGCCACCTTGTAGGGCAGCCCGGTTTCGATATTCGGCAATACAATTTCGGCGACAGCCATGGTGGAATCTCCTCGTAATCGTCGCGTAAATGCGTTGTCGTAACTATACGACCCAACGCGAAATGCCGCCAGCACTGAATCGTTGAAGCCGGTCAACGCCGGGTTGAGGCGGCAAGCAGGCCCCCCGCCCATAGCTTTCCTTGATTTTTATCGGAATTCCGGCGTCCGCAGCCTTCTTGATCTCTTCGCGCCTGTCGGGCATGCTTGGGGGGATTCCGTTGGAAGCACTACCGATATTGAAAGATTTCCACCCATGAAACGCTTTATTCTGTTTATCCTTGCCTTGGTTCTTTCCGCGCCTGCCGCGTTCGCGCAGTATCCCTACGCCCGCGAGACCGAGCACCCGACGGCGCTCGATACCTATGTGGCCACGCCGGACGATCATTACTCCTTCGAGATCGTCGAGACGGAGGAGCGCACAGGCTGGACTTCGTATGTGGTGAAGCTGATTTCGCAGCAGTACCTGACCGAGGCCGAGGTGGACCGCCCGATCTGGGATCACTGGATGACCATCTGCGTGCCGGCCGAGGTGAAGTCGGACACGGCGATGCTCTACATCAGCGGCGGCAGTAACGGAAAGCCGGCGCCCAAGGGCGCAGGCGGCATCATCCGCGCGGTCGCCACCGAGGCCGGCTGCGTGACGGTCGAGCTCAACATGGTGCCGAACGAGCCGCTGGTGTTCACCGACGACAACGGCCGCAAGCGCACTGAAGACGCCATCATCGCGTATACGTGGGACAAGTACATGCGCACGGGCGACAAGAAGTGGCCGCTGCGCCTGCCGATGACCAAGTCCGCCGTGCGCGCGATGGATGCCACGCAATCGATTCTCGCGGGGCTGGACACACCGATCACGGTGAAGGATTTCGTCGTGGCGGGCGGCTCGAAGCGCGGCTGGACCACCTGGACGACCGCTGTGGTGGACACGCGCGTGAAGGCCATCATCCCGCTGGTCATCGATATGCTGAACGTGATTCCCTCGTTTCAGCACCACTATTCGGTGTACGGCTTCTGGGCGCCGGCGGTGGACGACTACGTGGAAATGGGCATCATGAACCGCATGGACACGCCCGAGTACGCCGACCTCATGAAGATTGTCGAGCCGTATTCCTATATCGACCGTCTGACCATGCCGAAGTTCGTCGTGTGCGCGGGCAGCGATCAGTTCTTCCTGCCGGATTCCTCGCAGTTCTACTACGAAGACCTCAAGGGCGTGAAGCGCCTGCGCTACATCCCGAACGTGGGCCATGGCTTGGGCGGCGATGTGCTGAACAGCGTGACGGCCTTCGTCGCGGCAATGATGACCGACGAGGAATTGCCGGCCTACGCCTGGACCTTCCCGGACGCGAATACCATCCGCGTGACCTCCGAGACCGCGCCGAAGGCCGTGAACCTCTGGCAGGTGTCCAATGCCGAGGCGCGCGACTTCCGCCTCGAGACCGTCGGTACCACCTGGGAAGCGACGGAATTGACTGCCGACGCCGATGGCGCCTACACGGGCACCGTGGAGGAACCCGAGAAGGGCTGGCGCGCCTATATGATTGAGCTGACCTACGATATGCCCGGCGAGTCGGACATCAAGTTCACGACGCCCATCCGCGTGACGCCGGATGAAACGCCGTTCGAGTATAAGCCCGAGCCCAACCCGATTCCGGGATTCCTGACGGCCAAATAAAGGAGCGCGCCATGTTCGGTTTCGCCCTGGAAGACGTCGCGAAGTTCGGCCTGGCCGCCGCGGTTGTCTTCCTGTCGTTCGTGCAGGTCGCCTGGCTTTCGATGTTCTCGCTGGACATGTTCTTCGACACCAGCCGGAGCACGGCCGCCGAGCGCGGGCGGACCATCTTCCGCTACATCGCCTTCATGGTCACGGTGCAGATCGGCATCACCGTCATCTATCTGCTGATCGTTTATTCCGATGTCTGAGCGCGCGCCCGGCTCTTGGCGTTCGTTTCTGCTGGGGCTGATCGCCGGCGTGGTGCTCACGATACTCCTGGCCGTGGCGGGAATCTTCGGCATCGTCGCGGCCTTCAAGACCGAGTTTGTGCAGCAGAAGGCCGAACGCCTCAAGCCGCCGCCCCTGGCACCCGATGCCCGCGCCGACTACAACTGGTCGCTGGTCGATATCGATGGCAACGAAGTGCCCGCTACCACCTTCGAGGGCCGTCCCTGGTTCCTGCATTTCTGGTCGCCTTCCTGCGCTGCGTGCGAGGCAGAGATACCCGACCTCAACCAGCTGCACGAGGCCGTCCGCGCGGAGTCGCTGGGCTTCGCGGCCGTAGCGCTGGGGGTGGACTCCGCAGACCTGGCCGCCGAGGCCGGCAGGCTGGGCATCACCTATCCGGTCTACGCCGTAAAGGGCGGCGTGCCCGAGGTGTTCAGCGTCAAGGCCGGCCCCGCCACGTTTATCTCGGACGCTGCGGGAGGCCTCATTTACAAGCACATCGGCGCGGCCCGCTGGAGCGATCCTTCGGCCGAGTTTTACCTGAAGTCACTGGCGCAAGCGGACGGTAGCGATTAATCAGGGTTGTGCCCCAGCGATTTTTGCGCTAGTCTGAGGACATGGCTACCCCGTTACCCGAAAATGAAGCCGAGCGCCTGCGGTTCTTGCACCAGTACAAGGTGCTCGATTCCGCGGCCGACGCCATGCTGGACAACCTCACGCGCCTGGCGGCGGCCATCTGCGATACCCCCATCGGACTGGTGTCGCTGGTCGATGAACACCGCCAGTGGTTCAAATCGCGCGTGGGGCTCGATGTGGAGGAGACGCCGCGGGAGCACGCATTCTGTGCGCACACGATTCTCAGCGACGACCTGATGGTCGTTGGGGATGCCCGCGAGGATGAACGTTTCGCAGACAATCCGCTGGTCACCTCGTCGCCCTCGATCCGCTTTTACGCGGGGGCGCCGCTCGTGGTCGCCCAGGGCATCCGGCTGGGTTCGCTCTGCGTAATTGACGACAAGCCGCGGGAGCTCAGCCCGCCGCAGTTGGGTGCGCTGCGCGTGTTGCGCGACGCCATAGTGGGCCAGCTGGAATTACGCCGCGCCTTGAACGACCTCGATACCCTGCAGAGCTACCTGCCCATGTGCGCTTGGTGCCGCGATATCCGCGACACGGACGGCGAGTGGCAATCGCTGCAGCAATTCGTGGAGACGGCTGCCCGCGTGACGCACTCGATTTGCCCCAAATGCGCCCGCGCCATGAAGAACGAGGCGTCGCGCTAGATCGGCTGGCCGATGCTGTGGGCGATGAATACGTCCACGAATTCTGGATCGAAATTCTGCCCGCGCTCGCGCTGGAAATAGTCCACCGCGTCCTCGTGGCTTGTCACTGTCGTACGATAGTGCCGCGGACTCGTCATCGCGCAATACACCACCAGGATCCTTAGCACACGGGCCAGCGCCGGAATCGCGTCTTTCTCGAGGCCATCGGGATATCCCGTGCCATCGTAGGATTCCTGGTGGTAGCGGACGATGGGCGCGATTTCGGGGTACAGCCCCCACTCCTCCAAGAGTTCGGCACCGTGCACCGGGTATTGCTTGAGCATCATCCACTCGTCGTAATCGAGCACGCTTTTCTTTAGCAGGATGTCGTTCGTGAGCCGCACCTTGCCGACGGCCCGGAGCACGGCAGCGCGCTCGAGCTGGAGCTTCTCGTCTTCGCTGAGGCCCAGGGCTTCGGCGAATCGGGCGGCATGCTCGCGGAGGCGCGCGGCCGAGCCCGGCGGAATCTCTTCGCGGGCGTCCACAGCCTCCGCCAGCAAGAGCATCAGCTTGTCGTTCGTTTCGGCCAGTTCCTGGGCGGACCCAGCCGCGTTCTTCTGCTTGGACATGTACGCACTCCCCGGGCGGTTGCACCTGCTCAAATCTTAGCAAGGCCGCAAAGCCGCGGCAAACCGGCACTCGCAGGCGTAGTCGCCCAATCCTGCGCAATCCATCAAGTCCTTTGATATCATCCACTTACAAGATTATCCAGATTCCATCCGGAAATTTGTTAGAATGCGCGCACGAGACAGGAAACTTCTTGCCCCGCGCGGGGATAAGTATAGACAAGTGACCGCTGGAAGGAAGTGAAGCATGGCGGAAGGAAGAGAAAACGTAGTGTCGCTGCAGCCGCTGGCAAGCGGACCGCAGTTGCGCGTCGTCGAGCCGGGCCGGGGTCCGTTGTCCGAATGGAGCAACGAGGCGCTGATGCTCGAGCATGGCAATGGCTCGGAATCGGCCTACACCGAACTGATCCGCCGCCACCAGAAGAGCGTGCTGAACTACATGTTCCGCATGGTGCACAACCGCCATGTGGCCGAGGAATTGACGCAGGAGGTGTTTCTGGCACTGGTGAAGAACGCGGGGCGCTATCAGCCCACCGCCAAGTTCACCACGTACCTCTACGCCATCGCCTCGAATATCGTGTCGAAGGAATGGGCGAAGCAGAAGCGCCGCCCGAAGTTCTTCTCGCTGACCGGCTGGTTCGGCAACGACGAGGAAGAAGAGTTCAGCCTGCTGGACCAGGTGGCCGACGAGAGCGCCTGCGTGACGGCGGCGTTTCAGCGGGGCGAGGTGAGCGAGGCCGTGAACGCGGCGCTGCGCCACTTGCCCGAGCACCAGCGCGAAGCTTTCGTGCTTCGCCGCTTTCAGGATTTGTCGTACGAAGAAATCGCGGACATTCTCGACGTGCCGGTGGGTACGGCGAAATCCCGCGTGGTACGCGCAGAGCGGGCGCTGCGGCCCTACCTGCAGAAGTACCGGGAATATTTGTAAGGCGCTGCACTGCCTTGGGGGCGGTGCACTGAAAAAGAGCAGGGCATGAACTTTAACCGAGGTTTGCGGCGGCGGCCCAACCGGGGCCAAATGCTCGACTATGCGGAATCGCTGGTCGACCGGAAGCCCGTTCCCGCGCAGATGGCGGGGGCGCTCACCGGCGATCAGGAGGCCGCATCGGAAGTGCGCGCGATGCGCGATACCCTCGAGTTTATCGCCAAGGTGCCCGAGCTCGAGCCTTCCGAATGCCTCACGCGCGCCATTCTGCTCGAGGCCCGCAGCGCACGCCGCCCGGAAAAGCGCGCCGCCTACCGCCGCGCCTCGGCGCTACAGGCCGTCTTCCGGGGCACCGCCTACACCGCCGCCATGGCCTTCGTGTGCTTGGCGGTGTTCAGCGTGGCCGTGTATCAGCCCAAGGAATCCGCCGCAGCACCGGCCGCAGCACCGGCCACAGCGCAGGCCAAGGCATCGAACGCGCTGACGCCCGAGATGCTGCAGCGCACGGCATCCGAATTGCGCACGCTTTCCGCCATGGCCAGCCGCTCGGCGCAGAATCCGCCGGCGTCGCCCGACGCCTGGCGCCACCTGCGCGCGGCCGACGCCATCGACAATGACATTCAGGCCGCGCTCGAGGCCCTCGAGCGCAATCCCGGCTCCGCCCGCGCCACGCACATCGTGTTTTCTAGCGTGCAGCGCAAGGCCGACTCGCTCCGCGAGTTCTACGTCGACCGCACCCTGTAAAGGGATTCAGCCGATCTGGGTGCCGTCGGGGATGATGGCGTTCTTGAACACGATCACGATGCCTTCCCGGATCGCGTAGCCGCAGCCGTCGTAGTCCTTCAGGCGGGCATTGCCGCGAATGACCACACCCTTGCCGATCCGTGCATTGTGATCGATGATGGCCCCGCTGACCCGCGAGTTGGGCCCGATACCGATGGGCGGCACACCACTGGCGGGCTCGCCGGTTTCGAAATGCTCGGCACCCAGCACCACGCTCCGGTGGATTTCCGCCCCGGGCGCGATGATGCTGCGCACGCCGAGAATCGAATCCGAGATGGCGGCCTTGGTCACACGGCTGCCCTCGCAGATGATCGAGTTCTTGAAATGCGCGTCCTGGATACGCAGGCCGGGCAGCGCGCGCGAGTGCGTGTAGAACAAGTGGTTCTCGTCGTGAAACTGGAACGGCGTCTTCGGCCCCGTCATCGCCATACTGACTTCGAAATAGGACCGCACCGTACCGATATCTTCCCAGTAGCCATCGTACATGTGCGCGAAGACCCGGTGTGTCTTGAGCGCCCCGGGAATGATCTCCTTGCCGAAGTCGATGGCGTCCAGCCGCGCCTCGAGGAGTTGCTCGAGCACACTGGCATTGAATACGTAGACGCCCATGGAGCCCAGGTAGGGCTTACCGGCCGCCTCGAGACCGAAGTCGTCGAAGACCTTCTGCGAGGTGACCAGGCTGTCGAGCAGCTTGGGATCGGTGGGCTTCTCGACGAACGAACGGATGCGGGCATTGCTCGCCACGTTCATAATGCCGAAGGACTGCGCGTCCTGCCGGTTCACGGGCAGCGCCGCCACGGTGATGTCGGCCCGCTTGCGCAGGTGCGTATCGAGCAACTGCCGGTAATCCATCCGGTACAACTGGTCGCCGGAGAGGATAATGTAATACTTCGCGCGCATATTGCGGATGTGAATCATCTGCTTGCGCACCGCGTCGGCCGTCCCCTGGAACCAATCGCCGCTCGAGTCGGTCTGCTCGGCCGCCAGCACCTCGACATAGCCGTTGCTGAACATGTCGAACTGATAGGTCTGGTTGATGTGACGGTTCAACGAGTGGCTGTTAAACTGGGTGAGCACGGCCACGCGCTTGATGTCGGAATGGATGCAGTTGCTCAGCGGGATATCGACCAGGCGATATCGGCCACAGAGGGGCACAGCGGGTTTGGCGCGCACGGCCGTGAGTGGATACAGTCGCGTTCCCCGGCCGCCGCCCAGCACAATCGCCCCGACTTCTCGCATCATATCCGCAACCGTCTCCTGATTCTGGTATCAAGGCCCTGAACATGCGCCACGCGCACCTCAACTCTACACGGCGCCAAAAACGGTGCGCAACCCGCGAAGAACCTAAAGTCCAGCCGCGACGCGTCCGGCGTAGATGATGCCGATGCAGGTGCCGCCCCACAGCAGCACCGTGAGTATCAGCGGCTTGTCGGTCACCAGGGTCCGGCTCGGGTCGCCGCCGCCGGTCTTGTGGTGAATGAGGTGCAGGTAGCGAAAGATGCCGAACAGCACATAGGGCAGCGTGAGGTAGAGCTTGTCGGTGTGCAGGCGCTGCACCACGTCGGGCGAACAGGTATAGATGGTGTAGGTGAGAATGGCGCCGCCCGCCACGATAAGAATGAGCTGGTCGAGGTATTGCACGCTGTATTCGGAGAGCACGGCCCGGTGCGACTCCGCGCCGTCCTCGAGCAGCGTGATTTCGTGGCGGCGCTTGCTGAAGCCCAGGAACAGCGCGAGGAACAGCGTACATACCACCAGCCAGTTCGAGAACTGCACATTGATGGCGACGGCACCCGCGATGGCGCGCACCACGAAGCCGAGCGCCAGCACCATGACATCGACAATCATCATGTGCTTGAGGAAGAGCGAATACGACAGGGTAAGCCCGATATACGCGAAGACCATGGGCAGGAACGCCGGACGCACCAGCCACGCTAGCACGCACGATCCGGCGAACAGCGCGATGAGCAAAGCCCATGCTACGCCGAGGGGCATTTCGCCGCTGGCAATGGGACGGTGCCGCTTCTTCGGGTGCGCGCGGTCCTTCTCGATGTCCTGGATGTCATTAAACAGGTAGGTGGCGCTGGCGGCCAGACAGAAAGAGAAGAAGGCCAACACGCTCGGCACAAGCTGTTCGGGCCGGAAGACTTCCTGCGCGAAAATAAGCGCGGCGAACAACAGCAGGTTTTTGGACCACTGGTAAACCCGCAGCCCTTTTATCAATACCATCACGGGGTTGGTCCGTGCGGGCGAATCCGATGCTAGCACGCGTGCGACTCCCTCTACATGCCCATTTTCTTAAACTGCCATTCGGGGATGGCGCAGATGATCAGCATGATGTAGCGCCAGAACCATAGCACATACACCACGTCGCGCCGCCGGACTACGCCCCGGAAGATGGCCTCGGCGGCCTGCTCGGGGCTGGCGGTAAGCGCCGGGGGCAGCTTCATGCCGAAGGTCATCGCCGTATCCACAAAGCCGGGCTTGACGGTGGTAACGCTCACGCCTGACTTGAACAGCCGATTGCGGAGGCCCTGCGCGTAGACGGTCATGGCGCCCTTGGTCGAGCCGTAGATGTAGTTGCTCTGCTTGCCGCGGTCGCCGGCAGCCGAGGATACCAGGCCAATGAAGCCGGCTTGCCGCGCCTCGCAGCGCCGCGCGAAGGCCTCGGTAAGGCTAACGCAGCCGGTGTAGTTCACGTCGATCATGGTGCGCGCGAGGGTGAAGTCCTGCTCCGCCGCGCGCTGCTCGGCCATGGTCCCGGCGAAATAGATCAGGCCGCCGGCCTCACCGCCCAGCGCCTCGGCGCAGGCCGTGAGAAACCCCTCGTGCGAATCGAAGTCCGCCGCCTCGAAGTGGATTGCCGCGGCGGTACCGCCGTAGCGCACGCGGAGGTCGTTCGCGATGCGCTCGTTCTCCTCGTCGTTCCGCGCACCGAGCGCCACGGCATAGCCCTCGCGGGCGAACACGGCCGCACAGGCACGCGCCATGCCCGAGGTCGCCCCTGCAATGATCACGCTGCGCGGCGCTGCTGCGCTCATGCCGGTACCTCCACGAGTTTCAGCCGGCGCGCCTGGTTCGAGGCCAGCCGGTTGTTCGGATCGAGGCGATTGCGCACGGCGCGGAATTCGCCCAGCCGCGGATACATTTCGGCGAAGGTCTCGGCCTTCGCGCAAACATCTTTGGCCAGATACAACCGCCCGCCATGGTCGAGCAGGATGCGGTCGAGTTCGTGCAGGAAGTCCACCAGCCCGGATCGGTTCGGCAGATCGAGGTTCAGCGTGTACCCTTCAATGGGGTGCGAAAGCAGTCCCGCGTTTGGCGAGCCCATGCGCTTGATGACGGCCAGAAACGAAGCGCGGCGCGTGGCGCTCAGCCGTTCGAGCAGCCGCACGATGCCGTTCACGCTCTCCTCCGGAAACGTCGCCTGGTATTGCGCGAAACCGCGCTTGCCGTACATCCGGTTCCATTTCTTGATCTGGTCAAGCGGATAAAAATAGGTATTCCAGTCCGTCACGACGCCCTGCCGCGTATGATGCCGCAGGTAGAAGACTTCGTTGAAGGCCTTGATGCTGGCGGCATTGAGCACAAAGCCGGGAAAGTCGAAGGGAATGGCCATTCGACGCGCCGTGCCCGGATAGGGATTTCCGGAGAGCGCCGTCGGCAGACCGCTCAGGGGCGTGTGGTTGCCACGCATCAGCACGCTCCGCCCCAGCGAGCCGCCCTTGGCCAGGCAATCGATCCAGGCCACCGAATACTGATAGCGGTCGTCGCCGTCGTGCGCACGCGCCAGCACGTCGTCCAAGTTCTTGCACCGCTCGTAGTCGACCGTCACGTAGCCCGTCTCGACGGGTTGCAGCCGGACTCGGGCCGAGACGATGGCACCCGTGAGACCGCTGCCGCCCACAGTCGCCCAGAAGACCTCGGAATTCTGATCCGGCGCGCAATCCAGCAGGTTGCCCTCGGCCGTCATCAACCGGAACGATTCCACGAAGTTGCCGAAGGAACCCACCGCGTGGTGGTTTTTGCCGTGTACATCGTTCGCGATGGCACCGCCGACCGTAGCGTACTTGGTGCCGGGGGTGACCGGAAGAAAATAGCCGCGCGGCAGGAAGGTATCGATGAGCGCCTCCAGCGAGACGCCGGCCTCGCATTCGACCACGCCGGTGCCCGCGTCGAAGCCAAGCATGCAGTTCATCTGCGTAAGGTCGAGCACACGATTGCCCGCGTTGACCGCCTGATCGCCATAGCTGCGGCCGAGTCCGCGCGCAATCCAGGTGCCGGTTCCGGCGGTCGCATCGGACAGGTGCGACGGAGCCGCCGGGCGGACGACCTCGCATTCGGCAGGCGACATCCGCCCCCAGCCGCTCAGCATCCGCGTCTCGCTGACAGGGGTCAAGAGTAGGGTTTCCCAAGTGAAGTAGGCACCAGCAAGCAGTATACGTAGCGGTTGAGAAATCGCACAACTTCCTGAACAATGGCGGGTTCAGGAGAACCTTGGATGGCTGTGCAGGAATGTCCCTTGAGCGCTGCGGCGCGCGACTCGAAGAATGCGCCCGCGCTACTGGCGCCCAACCGCGTGTATACCTATGGCGAGCTTGCCGAAGAAACCGCCGGCGTCGCGGCCCAGGCGGCGTCGCTCGGCGTGCTGGAGAACGAGCCGGTCGCCGTCGCCCTGCCCCCGGGCTCGGCCGCGGCAGTCCTGCTACTCGGTCTGGCATGGTCGCCCGCCATCGTCTTTCCGGTCAATCCGGCCTTTCCGGCGGATTTCCTGGCCGACCGGCTCGATGCGGCCGGCGCGCGGCACCTGGTAGCCCCCTATGGCGCGGCTGCCACACCGCGGCTCCGGGAGCGCATTCTGCTGCCGCCCCGGGCGCTGCTCGAAGGCGCGCACCCCACGCTCCCGCCCCGGCCCGACCACGCTGCCCCGGCGGCCATCATCCTTACCTCGGGCACCACGGGCCCGCCCAAGGCGGCGGCGCTGAGCATCGGCAACATGGTGGCGAACGCCCGGGCGAGCAACCGCAATATTCCGCTCGAGCCCGACGACCGCTGGCTGCTGCCGCTGCCGCTCTATCATATTGCAGGCTGGGGCGTGCTGTTCCGCTGCATGGAGGCCCGCGCGGCCGCCGTGATTCCCGGCACCGACGAGACGATTCCGCAGGCCATCCGGAAATACGCCGTCACCCACGTGTCGCTCGTGGCGCCGCAGTTGTACCGTCTGCTGCGCGAGCCCGCCGCACTCGCTGCGCTGCGGTCGCTTAAGGCCATTTTGCTGGGCGGCAGCATGATTCCCCCGGCGCTTATCGAACAGGCGCACCGGCTGGGTCTGCCCATTTACACCAGCTACGGCATGACCGAAACGGCAAGCCAGGCCACCACCACCGCGCCCGGCGATTCGCTGGAACACCTCTACACCTCGGGGCGGGAACTCAGCGCCGGCACCGTGCGCATCAGTCCGGAAGGGCTCATTCAGGTACGAGGCGATAGTTTGTTTCTGGGGTATCTCCAGCGGGGCGCCATCGTCCGGCCGGTGGACGACGAAGGCTGGTTTACCACGGGCGACCGCGGTGAAATCGATGCCGACGGCTACCTGCAGGTACTTGGCCGCCGCGATAACGTGTTCGTGGTATCCGGCGAAAATGTGCAGCCGGAGGCCATTGAACGGCGCCTGGCCGAGCACCCCAGCGTGATGCAGGCCGTCGTGGTGGGCGTGGCCGACCCCGAGCGCGCCCAAATACCCGTGGCCTTTGTCGATATCGCGCCTGGCGCGCGGCTGAACGAGGCGGCCCTGCAGGAGTTCGTGGCGGAAACCCTGCCCCGGTTCTGCAAGCCCCGCCGCATTTTCCCCTGGCCGGAGGAACTCAAGGCCCGCGGCCTGAAGATACCCCGCGCCGACTGGGCCGCCGCCGCCGAACGGCGTATGTAAGCGCTTTTCCCGATTTCACGTCTCCTAGTGCGAGGATTGCCGGATACCCGGCGGTGCAATGGCACCATATACGGGATTTAGGCGGCCTCCCGGTCCAGTTTGGTCCGGAGTTAGTGCGTCCCTGACTGTGCGGCCGTGCAGTGAATCGGTGCCACAGACAGGACAACCGGGAGACAGGCGATATGAAACAGGCATTTTGGGCAGCGGCGGTCTTGCTGGCGGCAGTTCCGTTGCCGGTCTACGCAACGCAGGCTTACGGCAGCCTGAACAACTTCGATGTCGTGAACGACACCGGCGAGCCGTGCCATGGTTTCGAGATCGAAATCGAGGATATCCACGCCCGGGATATCACCTACACCTACGACTACAACCACTACGGCACGCCGCGGATTGAGGAAGATACCACCGATCCGCTGCACCCTATTGTCCGGATCCGCTACGAGAGCAAGAAGAACCCCGATGGCTCGTGGGCGGCCTATACCGCCGTACCCGACGGGCCGGTTGCGCCGACCGATGGCCACCAGTTCACCAACCCCAATGTGAACTTCGGCGGCGAGCACTTCGGCGCGGGTTTTTACGGCGTACCGGCAAAGGTCAGCTATTTCTGGCTGCTGGACGATTTCGCTGGCGGTCTGCGCCGCGGCGATCCGGTAAACATCGCTACGCCTGCTTTCTCCTATGTGCCGCGCCCCAATGGCGGCGGCCAAGTGAACGCGGTCATCGAGGCGCCGGATCCCCCTGAGGTGCATGTGAAGGAATTCGGCGAACCGATCTGGGTGCAGGTGACCCGCACGCAGACGCACAGCAACCACAAGGTGGAGCTTGAGGATCTCGTATCGGATGACCCGGATGATCCCAACGACCGCAACTGGCGCAACGGCGAGCCCGACGAAGTGGAAGTCGAATGGCAGCTGATGCAAATCGAGTTCAGCCAGGACGGCGGCGGCAAAAATGGCGAGCTGGAAAACGAGCCGCTCGAACTGGGCGATGGCGATGAAGTGGTCACCTACCGCTACGACTTTTACGAATACGCAGGCCCGCTCGATCCGGAGTCGGGCGAAGCGATGACCGACAACGTCGGCCCCGACGGCATTCACGGCGACGGTATCAAGGAAGATGAAGAAGGCAACCTGATCGACTTCTCCCAGATTGTCGTGGTGGGCGACTACATCGGCGCGCAGATGGCCGGCTTCGACCCCGCCGGACAGATGGGCCTGATCGACAACCTTCAGGACGGCGAGATCAATGTGCCCTACGTGGAACGCACCATCGTGGTGGCGGGTACCCCGCCCATCGTGAACACGGTCACGGGCGACCTGCCCCAGGGCATGGATTTCGATGATATCGGCGGCGTGCTCTCCGGCACCCCGCTCGAGTCCGGCATCTTCGCCTTCACCGTCAACTCGGTCGATTCGGCCGGTGCAGACGTCACGCAGGAATACGAACTGACGATTCTGGGCGAAGGCGGCGAAGGCGCGTTCGAGGGTGAAGGTGCCGTCGAGGGTATCTTCGAGGGCGAAGGCGCGCCCGAGGGTGTTGTCGAGGGCGTGTATGAAGGCGAAGGTTCTGTAGAAGGAACCATCGAGGGCGTATTTGAAGGCGAAGGTTCTTCCGAAGGCGTTATTGAAGGCGCCGTCGAGGGTGAGGGCTCGCCGGAAGGCAGCATCGAAGGTTCCATCGAGGGTGAAGGCTCGTCCGAGGGCAGCATCGAAGGTTCCATCGAGGGCGAAGGCTCGTCCGAGGGCAGTGTCGAAGGTTCCGTCGAAGGCGCGGAAGACGGCGAAGGCTCCATCGAGGGCAGCTTGGATGGCGAATTCGAAGGCGAAGGCAGCTACGAAGGTATCGAGGACGGCGAGGGCGATGACGAAGGTGAAGAAGGCGAGACCGAAATCGAAATCGAATGCATCGAGATGCTGGATGGATTCGGTGGATTCGAGGGCGACGACAATCTGCTGAGCTTCCAGGAAGCGGCCGCCCTGCTGCCTGCGCTTACCCAGGACACCTTCAACCTGCTCGACACCAACGGCGACGGCGTGCTGAACGTGGCCGAACTGCTCCGCGGCGCGGGCGGCAATAAGGTCGTGCACAGTGGCGACGTCGATGGCGACAAGGCGGTATCCCTGCCCGAACTGCTCCGCATGATTCAGCTGTACAACGCCCGGGCCTATGCCTGCCTCGAACTGCCGGGCGACAGCGAAGACGGCTATGCGCCGGCTGCCGAGACCGCGGCCTGCAACTTCCCGCACGCGGCGGACTACCAGGGCGGTGCCGACGGCACCATCAGCCTGAGCGAGCTGCTCCGCATGATTCAGTTCTTCTCGTCGGGCGCGTATCACTACTGCGCGATCGACGGGACCGAAGACGGCTTCTGTCCGGGTAGCGCCCTGTAGGCGTTCCCCGCAGTCAACCTAGCGCGCGGGCGTATCTTCCCTGGATACGCCCGCGTGTCTTATTTTGAAACAGCGGAAGTGACGCCCGCCCTTGTTCTTTGCTATCCTTCCGGGCTGTCCGCAAGGGTACGCGGAGACCGAAGAAGCTGTAGCAGGAGGTAAAGCCATGTCTGCGACCGTGGAAAAACACGAATTCAAGACCGAGGCCCGGCAGCTGCTGGACCTGATGATCCATTCCATCTACTCGAACAAGGACATTTTCCTGCGCGAGTTGATTTCGAACGCGTCCGACGCGCTCGACAAGCGCCGGTTCGAGGCGATTCAGCAGCCGGAATTACTGCCGGAGGGCACGGAGCTTCGCATCCGGCTCGAGCCCGACACCGAGGGCCGCAGGCTATCGATCGTCGATTCCGGCATCGGCATGAGCCGCGACGACGTGCACGAACTGATTGGCACTATCGCTAAATCGGGCACGAAGGAATTCATGAAGAAGCTCGAGCAGGCCAAGGGCTCGGAAGTGTCGCCCGACCTGATCGGCCAGTTCGGCGTGGGCTTCTACAGCGTGTTCATGGTGGCCGACCGCGTGACGCTGGTAACCCGCAAGGCGGGCGAGGACACGGCGACCAAGTGGGAAAGCGCGGGCGATGGCATGTACACCATTGAGGACGCCGAGCGCGCCGAGGCCGGCACGACCATCACGCTGCACCTGAAGGAGACCGACGAGGAAGACGGGCTTTCCGACTTCACCGAAGAGTGGATGCTCCGCCGCATCGTGAAGCAATACTCGGACTTCGTCGCCTACCCGATTCAGATGGATGTGTCGCGCACGGAAGTGGAGCGCGACGAGGACGGCAAGCCGGTGGAGGGCGCGGAAGAAAAGACCGTGACCACCACCGAGACGCTGAACTCGATGAAGGCGCTCTGGCTACGCGACAAGGCCGACGTGCCGGACGAGGAATACAACGAGTTCTACAAGCACATCTCGCACGACTGGCAGGACCCGATGGCGCGCATCCAGGCGAAGATCGAGGGTACGCTCGAGTACCGCCTGCTGCTGTTCATTCCCGGCACGGCGCCCTTCGATATGTATATGCGCGAATCGCGCAACCGCGGCGTGCACCTCTATGTCCGCCGCGTGTTCATCATGGACGAGTGCAAGGAACTGCTGCCCGAATACCTCCGCTTCATCCGCGGCGTGGTGGATTCCGAGGATCTCTCGCTGAACATCTCGCGCGAAATGCTGCAGCAGGACCGACAGATCGAGCGCATGCGCAAGGGCATCGTGGGCAAGGTGCTCGCCTTCCTGAAAGACCTGGCCGACAAGGACGCCGAAAAGTACAAGACCTTCTGGAGCACCTTCGGCCGCGTGCTGAAGGAAGGCCTCTTCGCCGACTACGAAAACCAGGAAGCCCTGCTCGAGTTGTCGCGATTTTCGAGCACGATGGAAGAAACCGAGCTGACCAGCCTGCAGGCTTACATCGACCGGATGAAGACCGACCAGGACGCCATCTATTACATGACCGGCGAAAGCCGCAAGCTGATCGAGCAGAGCCCCCACCTCGAGGCCTTCCGCGAGAAGGGTTACGAAGTGCTACTGCTTGACGAGCCCGTGGACGAGGTGTGGACCCAGTCCGTCTTCGAGTTCAAGGGCAAGAAGCTGGTGTCCGTCGGCAAGGGCGCGGTAGAACTGGGCAGCGAAGACGAAAAGAAGCAGGCCGAGGAGGCCCGCAAGGAACAGCAGGAGAACTATGGCTCGCTGCTGGAATACCTGCAAAAGACCCTGTCGGAACAGGTGAAGGAGGTGCGCATCTCGAATCGCCTCACTTCATCCGCCGCTTGCCTCGTGACCGATGCGGGCGACCTGACCCCGCAGATGGAGCAGATGATGCGCGCCATGGGCCAGGCCGCGCCCGAGGTGAAGCGCATCCTCGAGATCAATCCCAAGCACCCAATCCTCGAGAAGCTGCAGACGCGGTTCTCGGCCGATGCCGGCGATGCCGCGCTGTCCGAGTACGCGCAGCTGCTCTACGGACAGTCGGTGCTGGCCGAGGGCGGACAGCTGCCCAACCCGGGCGACTTCAGCAAGCTCGTGGCGAAGCTGATGACCGAGGCCCTGTAACCATGTTCGCGGCGTGCCTGATAACAGCGTGCGCGCTGGCCGCGGGAGGAACCCCCATGCCCGAGCTGCAACAGCTCACGCGCGCGCCCTACGGGCACGACCTCGACAACAACGACAACTTCACGCCCGACGGGCGCTATGCGATTTACGACACGCGCGAGACTCACGGCCCGGGTATCGAAGAAAACAACCGCATCGAGTTGCTCGACCTCGAAACGGGCAAGGTCAGCGTGCTGTACGACGTAGGCGAATACCGCACGGGCGTCGGCGCGGCCCCCGGCGCGGGCGCGGCTTCGCTGTCGCCTGACGGCAAGGAAGCCGCCTTCATCCACGGGCCGATGCTCGATCAGGTGGATGCGCGCGGTCCCTACGCCAAGACCAATCGCAACGGCGCGATGGTGCGGCTCGATGAGCCCGGCGTGGTGCATTGGCTGGATTACCGCGATGTGGCGACCGACCGAGACACGACGCCCGGCGCGCACCGTGGGGGCACGCACCGCCACGAATACAGCCGCGACGGCCAGCGGATCGGCTTCACCTACGACGACCAACTGGACCGCAGCCGGGGACGCACCATCGGCTATATGGAGCCGAACCCCAAGGCCCCGCACGGTGTGAGTCACTACTTCGCGGTGCTGGTGCGTCCCGTGCCCGAGGCGGACGCCCAGCCGGGCGACCTCATCAGCGCGCTGGGCGATTCCTGGGTGGATGCCGCCGGTACGATGCGCGCCTTCATCGGCACTATCGTCGAGGAAAGCGGCTGTACCCAGCAATCGCTGTTTGTGGTCGATGTGCCAAAGTCGGTCGACATCACCACCGCCGATTCCGGCGGCCCCGACCACTATCCCGCGCCGCCCGAGGGCCTGACCATCCGCCGCCTGACCAACGAATGGGCCGACGGCATTGTGCGTGGCAGCTACGACGGTCAGCGCATCGCATACTACGGCAAGGACGGCCGCGGCGTGCGGCAGCTGTGCATCATCAACGCCGACGGCACCGGCCAGCGCATGGTCACGGCGCTCGAGGAAGACGCGACCGAGGGCCTGCGCTGGCATCCGGGCGACGATGCGCTCCTCGCCATCAGCGGCGGCGATGTATTCGCGGTTAGCCTGCGCGATGAGAACTTCGGCGCCACC
Organism: Candidatus Hydrogenedens sp.; assembly: GCA_016125095.1. Taxonomy (GTDB): domain Bacteria; phylum Hydrogenedentota; class Hydrogenedentia; order Hydrogenedentales; family JAEUWI01; genus WGMK01. The sequence continues at coordinate 21,170 of WGMK01000021.1, forward strand.
CGCTTTCTCACCGAAGGCGGCGACTTCCACAAGCTCGTCGTATCGCCGAAGGGCGACTTCACGCTCTTCATCGGCCCGGACCCCGACACCAGCCGCCTGAACTACGCCGGCCTGCCCTATCAGCAGATCTTCCGCGTCGATTACCTCGCACCGTAATCGCGACTACGCCTGCGGGTCGGGCTCCGGGTAGCGCTCCTGGGGATTCTCGGCGAAGTAGGCGAGCACGGCGATGAAGGCGGGCACAAAGGCGGAGGCGTGGATGATGGGCCTATACGCACCGGCGTAGTCGTGGACGATGCTGTAGAGAATCGGCCCGAACGCGCTGGCGAAGACCATCATCGACATGTTGAGTCCGCTGATGGCACCGAGGTGCCGCGTGCCGAAGAAACGGGGCCAGGGCAGGGTAATCATGATGGCAAAGATGCCGCCGCTGATGCCGTAGCCTGCGCTGAACAGGAACCATCCCATCGGCGTGCCGGCGATGCTGAGCCCGTAGGTGCCGATGACCTGGCAGAGGAGCATGAGCACCAGGAACCACTTGAGCTTGATGTAATCCGCCAGCCAGCCGCAGACGAAGTTCGCGGGCACGCTGAACCACGGCAGCAACAGAAACAGCCGGTACACATTGTCGGCGGGCAGACCGAGCTCGACGCCCATGTCGGTGGTGTGGAAGGTGAAGGCCGTGAATTGCAGGCCGTGCAGCGACAGCGCGAGCGTAGGCGCCCAGAAGGCTGCGGTGCGCAGGGCCTCGCCGCGCTCGAATTCGTGGCGCACGTCGGGCGTGCGCGCCGACATCTTCTCGTGCCACTCGGGATCGTCGACGCCATCGGGCACGAGCCCGCATTCCTGGGGATTGTCGCGGTAGAAGATCCAGCCGAACGCCGCCATGAGGAGCCCCGTACTGACCGCGAGGCTGTAGAGCGCGAAGCGCCACCCCTGCTCAACCACGATGGCGTGGAGTAGGAACGGCGCATTGGTGAAGCCGAAGGAGATGAACAAACCCGCGATGGCGGTGGCGCGTCCACGGAAGTGATTGAACCACTTGCCGATCATCACGCGCGAGACCATGGTAAGGCAGCCCTGGCCGAAGAACCGCACGCCGAGAAACGCCACCGTGGCGACCAGGAACGCCGCGGCGAACCCATGGAAGGGCGACGCCGCGAGCATGCGATCGGCCACGGCCATAAAATAGAGGCAGATGCCGAACCCGACGCCCGAATAGACGATGGCGGCGCGGCAGCCGTGGATATCGATCAACCGTCCGGCCAGCGGCAGCATGAACGCGCTGGTGATGGTGCCGAGGGCGTAGGCGTATGCCAGCTGGATGCGCGACAGGGAGAAGGCCTCGATGAGCGGATCGGTGAACACGCCGACGCCCATGGTCTGGCCGGGCACGCTGGCGAGGGTGCCGAGCGTGGAGAACGCGAGAATCACCCATCCGTAGAAGAAGGGGCTTTTCCGGGGCGAAAAAGGGATGTCGATCCAGCGTGAAGACATGGGTTTCCTGCGTGTATTCAGGGATTCGGGGCGCGCGGCGGGTGCAACAGGGGCGAGCGCGCTTTCCGGGATTATGCCACAGGAACGTCCGCCGCCGCGTTTCTATTCGGCCGGTGCCGTCTCCGTTTCCTCGTCCTCATGCGCATCCAGGTCGCTCGATGGGTCGAAATCGGCCTCGGGATTGTCGATGCTGAGCAGCGGCGGCATGTCGGCCGTGGCCTCGAGCATCACGTATTCCTCCGGCGCGGGAATGCCGAAGGCGAAGGGCAGCGGCCCGGTGGTGTCGGCGTAGAAACCGGCATAGGCGTAGTAGTGCTGCGTGGCGCTACGCGAGCCGGCACGCTCCTCGATGCGCCCCAGCACGCGCACGTATTTCTCCGGCGGATACAGCGGCCAGCCGGTGTTCAGCGGCAGGATGAACAGATCCTTCTCGTGCAGTTCCGTCTTGCTGCCGTGGTAAATCTCCGCGCCGAGTTCCTGCATGTAGTACTGAAAGCCGAAGTGCCCGCAGAAATACACGTTGCGCCCCGTGAAATTGGTCATGCGGGTGAGGCGCTCCGGGGCCGCCTTGTGGGCCTGCGCCATGGCCTGGTCGGCCTGGGCCACCAGCAGCGACAGTACGATGCCTGCCGCCGCCACGCCCGCCAGCGGCATCCACGGCAGCGGCTCCTTCCGCGCGAGGCGGCCTTCCCAGGCCATCACCACATAGATGGCGGCCGGGGCCGCCAGCGGCAGCAGCACGCGAGCGTTCACCAGGTGGTTGATGAACACCCCGAAGAGAATCGTGCCGCCCGCCCAGAGCGCGAGTAGCACATAGGCCGGCTCGAAGGAGGCCTTGGCCGAGCGCGCCAGCGTTGCCAGCAGCGCCAGCCCCGCGCAGAGCCAGAGCGCCCATTGCGCGTGGCCCAGCACACCGGGCGTCGCGGGAAAGTCCATCACCGTGAAGAGACCCATATCGCTCACCACCTTCTTCCACTGCCAGCGCGGCACGAGGAAGGCCCAATCGGGCAGGAGCAGCGCCAGCGCGACGAGCACGATAGCGAGCACACCAAGCGCCGCGAGCGCCTTGCGCGGGAGCAGCGCGCAGGCCGCGAGCGCGATGGGCGCCAGACACGCGCCGATGAACACGACGCCGTTGGTGGTCTTGACGAACGCGCCCTGGCTGTAGGATTCGCGGAAGGACGAGGCAAAGAGCATGGCGTCGAAAAGCAGCCCGCGGCCGTAGACTGAGGCGGTGTAGATTTCATAGGCGGCGACCGCGAGGATGGGCAGCACCATCCAGCCCAGCTGCTTCCAGCGGGTGCGGTCGTAGAGCAGTGTGTAGACCAGCAGCAGCGGCACGAGCGAGAGCGCGAAGTACTTGAACAGGAACCCGCCCACCGCGCAGAGCATGCTGCCCACGAGCGGCTCGGGACGGTTCACGCGCAAGCCGAGCATCCAGAAATAGATGGCCCAGACATAGCAGGCGAACATGGGCACGTCGGTCATGATCGACGTACAGGACACGAGGAAGCCCGGCGAGGCGCAGCACAGCAGCGCCGCCAGCCAGGCGTTCCGGCAATAGAGCCGCGCGACGGCGTATACGCCCAGCAGCGCCGCGACCGAGAACGGCAGCATCGCCAGGTGGAAGATCGTCTCGCTCCAGCCCACGCGCTCGCCCACGAAGGCGAGGTAGTACGACAGCAGCGGCGGGTTCTGCATCACTTCCCACATGGGCTGCGGCTCGTGCTTCCAGTTCACGTCGAAACCGTAGAAGTCGTAGGGATGATCCACCACCTGCCGGGCCGTCCACACGAAGAGCGGATCGTCGATGTGGAAGGGCTTGCTGATGAACAGCCCGAGGCACACGCTGAGCAGTACGGCGAGCGCGGCGATTTCCAGAACGGTGCGGGCGGGGCTGAGGGTGTCGTTCGGTTCGGGGTGGGACATCGGTACTCAGGATCCTTGCGCGCGCACGTAATCCGCCACGGGTGTGTCGTCGATGTAGAGCTGCTCGAGCACGGCGTGGCCGTCGAGGATACGGACCGTCACATAGGCGCGCAATTCCTCGCTCCGGGTCGCGTCGAAATACACGCGCTCGGCCTCCGGCGCGATGTCTTCCTGCATGTAGAAGCGGTTGAGCGGAAACACGACCTGGCTGCCGTAGACCTGGGCCAGGAGATACGCGCCGTCTGCCGGCTGTTCGGTGCTGACGGCCCCGTATTTCGCGTAGCCCTCGTCGTCCCGCTCGAGCGAAACGTAGACCTTCTCGCTCCAGGGAAGATCCATGCCCTCGGTGTCCACGCCGCCGGCGCTTACGTCGATCATCACATAGCGGCCGCGGAAGGGATCGTAGGGGTCGAGCAGTTGGCAGCGGAATTTCCATTCCTCACCCTGCGTCAGGGTGCGCTCGTGCTGGAGGATCATGGAACCCGGCACAACCCACTGCGCGAAGGCCATCAGGGCGAACACAGCTATCGCGATCTTGCCCCGGATCATGCTGCGGCCTCCGCGCGCTTGTTGCGGCGCGACAGATACAGGTTCACGACCAGAAAGCCCGCGCCGACGAGGATGAAGACCACGCCGCGCAGCAGGAACCCGAAGTCGGAATCGAAGAAGCGCAGGATGGCGAGCATCGACACGAGCGCCATGCCGATGTTGGCCTGACCGAGGCTGCCGCGCCGTGCCCCGGTGACCAGGGTGGCCACGCCCAGCGCAAAGGCGAAGAGGTTATAGACAAAGGTAATGATGCCCGGACTGAACTGCGCCGCCGCGAGCACATAGGTGGGATAGGTCAGCAGCGGCAGCGCTGCCCAGAGCATCACGAGCGGATCGCGCTCGGCGCGGCGGATTAGCAGCAGCGCGCCCGGCAGCGCCAGCAGCGGCAAGGCCATCAGCCACTCGCCGGATACCGAGATCAGTTCCGACTTGTCGAGGATGCCGCTGGTCCAAAAGCCGCTGAACGAGAAGATCAGGCTCAACAGGGCCGTACCGCCGCCACCGATGAAGAGAAAGGCATTCCACCAGCGGCCCGCCCAGGGCGACACGCCGAGTAGCACACCCGCGGAACCCAGTGCGGAATACACCAGCAGCCACAGGCCGCTGTGGCGGTACGGCAGCGCGACCGGCAGGAACAGGAGCATGAGGCAGAGCCCCCAGCCGAGCAGCTGAAACCGGGCCCCGGCGCGGTCCGAGCGCCAGGCCATATACACATGCGGCAGCACGAACAGCAGATAGGCCCAGAAGAAGTAGGCGGTCTCCTCGCTCTGCCAGCGCTGGCCCAGCGCCCAGGAAACCGTGGCTGCCATGCCCGCCAGCGCGACCGTGGTGGCATTGAGCAGGTACACCAGCGGCATGCCCAGCACGATCCACGTCAGCAGGAAAGCCTGCGGGTCGCCGGGCACGTTGTAGGTCTGTCCGATGAGGGCGATGGACGCGCCGATGGCACCCGCGAGGAGGATGCCCGAGCCCTCGCGCCAGGCCACCGAATCGCGGCGTTGCCATAGCGTGAAGGCGGCCAGCGCCTGACCGATAGCGAGTGGTGCAAAGGACAGCGCCGCGCGGGTGCCGCGGCCCAGCTGATCCCAGTTGCTGGCGAGCAACAAAATGATGCCGCTGGCAATTAAGGCAGCAGCCAGCACGCTGAAAAGCACGATTATAATGGACGCGCGGGAGACGGACTCGACCTTGCCGTAGCGGGCACGAAGCGCGGCGGCCTGTTCCTCGGAGAGCAGTCCTTCGCGCACGAGCGCGGGCAGTTCTTCATAGAGCCAGAGGATATGGCGCGCGTTTGCCATGGTGATCAGCCGCCCTCGTTGAGTGCCTGGTACGCCTGGAAGAAACCCACGGTCTGCTCCTCCGCCCAGTATCGCACACGCAGCGGCGATTTACCCATGATAAAGCCGACATGCCCGCCATGCTCGGTCCATTGCGGATGCAGCCACGGCGAGGCGTCGGCCTCCTCGTGCGGAATCGTGATGGCCGGATTGAAGGGATCGTCGGCCGAGGTCAGCAGCATGGTGGGCACGCGGATGCCCGCGAGAAATTGATGACAGCCCACCTTGTGCCAGTAGTCCACAGCATCCTCGAAGCCGTGCAGCTTCGCGGTCACCACGGTGTCGTAGGTATAGAAATCCTTGCAGCCGCGGATGACGTCCTCGTCGAGCAGGCCGGGGTATTGCTCGGCCTTCGCCAGCGCCTTGGGCTTGAGCGTCCGCAGAAAATTCCAGGCGTAGAACCCGCCGAGAATGTGGTGGAAGGTGGGCGCGGACACCTCCGGATCAAAGGGCGGCGAGATGACCGCCGCGCCCTTCACGTTCGCCGGCACGGTATCGCCCTGCTCGCCCAGCCACTTCGCGAGGATATTGCCGCCCAGCGAAAACCCGGCAAGGTAAATCGGCCTGTCCGGGTGCTGCTCTGCCAGCCGCCGCACCACGAAGTCGCAGTCGGTGGTTTCGCCCATGTGGTAAATGCGCTGCGCCTTGTTAATCTCGCCGCTGCAGAATCGGTACTCCATGGTGGCGACATTCCAGCCAAGGGCGTGGAAGGCGAGGTTGTAGCCCATGATGTACTTCGACTGCGCCGAGCCCTCGAGCCCGTGGAACAACACCACCATCGGCTTAACCGGCTCGCCATCGAAAAAGCGCACGTAGAGGAAATCACCGTCCGGGGTCTCCAAGCGCTCGCTGCGGTAATCCACATGCAGGCTGCGGCGCGCGAACGGACTCCAGAACGACTGCGCGTGGCCGCCGCGCAGCCACCACGGCGGCGAGAAGGGATTGCCGTTCAGCGCCTCCAGCACGGCCGCCTTGCGGGCCGCCTGGTCTGTCGGGTGCGCGTCGCGCATCTGCTGCTCCAGGGTGTCGTACGAGCCGGGCGTGCGCACGGCGCCGGGGGTGGCCATCGTGTAGACCAGCGTCAGCACCACCGCAACGCCAAGCGCGAGGCCGCGATGCTCCCACGCCAGCGCCCCCGCGCGCAAGGGCGGATAGCTCAGCCACCAGTACACCGGCACCGCAAGCGGCCAGAGGACGCCGACGACCACGCCCGCGAAGATAGCGCGCGCCAGGCTGCGGCCCTGCAGGCGCGTATGCATCCCCGCCAGCAGGCCGCACGCCCCCGCCGCCGAGAACGCCAGCCCGAGGCTGCCGAAATACACCGCCAGCACGCCCAGCGCATACAGCGCCGCCGCTGCGCCGAGCCAGTCGCCGCCGCGTATTTCCGGATTCCGAGAGTATGGAGACATGGGCCGCAGTATACCGCCCTCCGCGCGGGCGCGCCAAGGGCCGGATCAGTCGTTCCTTGCGAGGGCGGGGGCCCGCTGGTATACTCTCCGCGACAGGAGCCCCAGCGAAACGCGTGATGCAGCCAGCGCGACAGACGAACCTTCCACGCCCCCCGGCGCGCCAGCGCCTGCGGGCGTTTTTTTCGTATCGGGAGGGCGTGTGATGCGCGACGACGCGGCCGATCAGACTATCGTGATGCAGTCCGAGGCCATGCAGGTGCACCTGCGCCGCATGGCCCGCGAGATTGCGAAGGCGAATCCCGACATCGATTCGCTGGTGATGCTGGGCATCCTGCGCCGCGGTTTCCCGATTGCCGAGCGCCTGTCGAAACTGATTGAAGGCATGACCGGCCGCGCGCCGGAAGTGGGCGCCATCGCCACCACGCTCTACCGCGACGACATCAGCCGCTCGCCCGCTTCGCCCAAGGGCTACACGCATTTCGATTTCGAGATCGACGGACGCTCGGTGCTGCTGGTGGACGACGTGCTGGCGAAGGGCCGCACCATCCGCGCGGCGATGGACGAGGTCTTCGACTACGGCCGTCCCGCCCGCATCCAGCTGGCCTGCCTTATCGATCGCGGCGGACGCGAGCTGCCCATCCGCGCGGATTTCCTGGGCGAGAAAATTCCCGCCGGCGACAACGAGTGGGTGCGCGTGCGCCTGCGCGAACTCGACGGAGAGGACATGGTGCTTATCGAGCGCTACGCCCGCGAAGAGGAAGAGGACGCGGCGGAGGAAACCGCATGAGCGCCGCCCCGCACACCGAGCGAGAGATTCAATGGACGCGCCGCCACCTCCTCGGCATCGCCGACCTGTCGCGTGAGGAAATCGAAACCGTGCTCGACACGGCGCCGCAGTTCGCCGCCGTGGCGAAACGCAAGAGCGGCATCAAGAAAGTGCCGCTGCTCACGGGCCGTCTGGCGGTGAACTGGTTTCACGAGCCGAGCACCCGCACACGCCTGTCTTTCGAACTGGCGGCCAAGCGCCTGAGCGCCGACACCCTCGCCATGACAACGTCTGCATCGAGCGTGGTGAAGGGCGAAACCCTGCACGACACGCTGGCGAACATTGAGGCGATGCAGGCCGACATCATCATTCTCCGGCACGACTGTGCCGGCGCGCCGCACATCCTCGCCGCCAGTCACACCTCGCACGTGATTAACGCCGGCGACGGCCGGCACGAGCATCCCACGCAGGCGCTGCTCGATGCCTTTACCATCCGCGAGCACCTGCGCCGCAAGACCGGCAACCCCGAGGCCTCGCTCGACGGCATCAAGGTGACGCTGGTCGGCGACATCGAGCACAGCCGCGTGGCGCGCAGCAATATCCTCTGCCTGAACAAGCTCGGCGCGCAGGTGACGCTGTGCGGCCCGGCCACGCTCATGCCAGCGCGCGTGGAGGAGATGGGCGCGCGCGTGTGCTACGACCTGCGCGAAGCCCTGCGCGGCGCGGACGTCGTCTACTCGCTGCGCATCCAGCTCGAGCGGCAGCAGCACGGGTTGTTCCCCAGCATCCGCGAATACATCCGCCTCTTCCGCGTCGACCACGATTCGCTGCGGCACGCGCCCGAGGACGCGCTCATCATGCATCCCGGCCCCATCAACCGCGACCTGGAACTGGCGGCCGACATCGCCGACGGACCGCGCTCGGTCATTCTGGAGCAGGTGTCGAACGGCGTCGCCGTGCGCATGGCCGTCATGCACCTGCTGGTGAATTACGGGGGCGCAGTATGAGCAGGATTGTTATCAACAACGCCACGCTGCCGGGCTCGGACAAGAAGACCTCGCTCTATATCGACGAGGGCGTGTTGAAAGGCTGGGATGCCCCGGCCGGCCTGGTCGACGCCGAGGTGATCGACGCGTCCGGGCTGGTGGCCTGTCCCGGCCTGGTCGACCTGCGCGTGCATTTCTGCGAGCCGGGCTTCGAATCGAAAGAAACGCTGGCATCGGGCAGCATCGCGGCGGCGCGTGGCGGCTTTACCACGGTCGTGACCATGAGCGACACCCACCCACCGATCGACAACGCGGGAATGGTGGAATTCGTGCTGCGGCGCGCGCGCGAGGCCGCCTCGATCCGGGTCTATACCTCGGCCTGCGCCACGAAGGGCATGCAGGGCCATGAACTGACCGAGATGGCGGAACTGAAAGAGGCGGGTGTCGTGTTCGTGTCCGACAACCGGCGCGACATCGAATCGAGCGCGGTGCTGCGGCGCGTGCTCGAATACGCCCGCATGGTGGGCCTGCCCTATGTGGCGCACTGCGAAGACGCGGACCTGACCGGCAAGGGCCACATGCACGAGGGCTACTGGTCGACCGTGCTGGGCATTCCGGGCATGCCGCGCCAGGCCGAGGAAGTCCGCGTGGAACGCAACATCCGCCTCGCCGAAATGACGGGCGCGCACATCCACATCCAGCACGTGTCCTCGGCGGGCGCGGTCGATACCATCCGCCGCGCCAAGGCGCGGGGCGTGCGCGTGACGGCCGAGACCTGCCCCCCGTATTGGTCCTTCACCGACGAAATGGTGCAGACCTTCGACACCAACGCCAAGTTGAACCCGCCACTGCGCGAGGCTTCGGACATCGCCGCCGTGATTGCCGGCCTGCAGGACGGCACGCTGGACTGCATTGCCACGGGCCACGCGCCGCACACGCCCACCGAGAAGGAAGTCGAGTTCGCGCATGCGCCCTTCGGCTGCATCGGGCTCGACACGGCGCTGTCGGCGGCCATCACCTACCTCGTGCAGCCGGGACACCTCAGCTTCGAGCGGGTGATCGAGCTCATGTCCGCCGCCCCGGCGCGCGTCATGGGGCTGCCCGCAGGCACGCTCGAACCCGGCGGCCCGGCCGACCTCTGCCTCGTGGATCCGGAGCAGCCTTGGACACCCACACCCGCCGACCTGGGCTCGCGTTCGCGCAATTCGCCCTTCCTCGGCAAGGCGCTTGTCGGCCGCGTGAAATACACCCTCTGCGGCGGACGCATCGTGCACTACGCCGCCTAGCGGCCGCCGCGGTGCTGTATCCGATTTCTTCCCGCGCGCGTTGATCGGTAAAGATGTCCGGGCGCATCGGGTTCGCATAAGATGGCGACGTAGCAGAACGGCAGGATTTTCAGGCACCCATGAGCGAAAAACTGAAACGAGCAATTCAGGCGGCAACCCCTTGTGAAGTGCGCTGGGACGACTTGTCGCGCCAGCTATACGCAACCGACGCCTCCATTTACCAGATTGAACCGCTGGCGGCCGCGCTGCCGAAATCCGCCGAGGAAGCCGCCGCGCTTTTCGCCGTGCTCGCGCAGGAAGGCGTCAGCGTCACGCCGCGCGGCGCGGGCACCGGCCTGGCCGGTGGCGCGCTCAACTCGGGCGTCATCGCCGACTTCGCCCGCTACAACAAGCAGATTACCGAGTTCGATCCCGAGGCCCGCACGGTGCGCGTGGGCGCGGGCGTGGTGCTGGATCAGCTGAATGCCTTCCTCAAGCCGCACGGCCTCGCGTTTGGTCCCGATGTCGCGACGAGTTCTCGCGCCACGCTGGGTGGCATGATCAACAACAATTCCTCCGGGGCACGCGCGCCGCGCTACGGTGCCACCATCGATCACGTGCGTTCGCTCGAACTGGTGATGACCGACGGCAGCATCCGGCACCTCGGCCTGCATGACGAAAACCCCGCCGCCCTGAGTGCCGCGCTCGACGGCCTGATTGCCCCGCACGAGGCGGAGATCCGCAGCCGCTTCCATGAGGGCATCGTCAAGCGCTGGCCCGGCTACGCGCTCGACCGCTACCTCCGCTCGCAGCGCAATCCCGCCAAGGTGATCGGCGGCAGCGAAGGCACGCTCGCGGGCGTGTGGTCCGCCGTGCTCGACGTAGTGCCCCTGCCCGGGCAGAAGGCGCTCGGGCTCGTGTTCTTCGATTCCGTCATCGACGCCATGGAGGCGACGGTCGAGCTGCTCGACCTGAACGCCGCGGCCATCGAACACATCGACGACGTGCTCTTCGACCAGACGCGCGGCCAGCTCGAGTTCGAGGCGGCGCGCGCGTTTCTTGAACTCGACGACAAGCCCTGCAAGTCCATCCTCATGGTCGAGTTCTACGAGGACATCGACGACAAGCTGGAGCGCTTCCTGCAGAAGAACGTGGGCGTGCGCAAGAAGGTCTGCCGCGATCTGAGCGAGCAGGCCTTCATCCTTGAGCTGCGCAAGTCCGGGCTGTCGCTGCTTACCGGTTGCAAGGGCGACGCCAAGCCCGCCGCCGGCATCGAGGACGTATCGGTCACCCCCGCGCAATTGCCGGACTACGTGCGCGGCCTGCTGGAACTGATGGCGCCACTGGGCACGAAGGCCTCGTTCTACGGCCACGCAGCGAGCGGCCTGCTGCATGTACGCCCGGTGATCGACTTGCACAGCGCGGCGAGCCTCAAGGAATTCCGCCGCATCGCCGAGGGGGTGAGCGCGCTGACGAAGCAGTTCAAGGGCTCGCTCGCCGCCGAGCACGGCGTGGGCCTCGCGCGCACCGAGTTCATGGAAGAGCACATCGGCCCGGAACTCCTGGGCGTCATGCGCCGCATCAAGCAGGAATTCGATCCGAAGTCGATCATGAACCCCGGCAAGATCTTTCCGAATACCGATACCGCCTTCGACAAGCACCTGCGCTTCGGCTACGGCACCAAGATCGCCGACGGCGATCTCCCCTTCGATCTGCGCCTGGGCTATGTGTCGAAAGACCACAGCTTCATGGGCAACCTCGAGCAGTGCAACGGCTGCGGCGGCTGCAAGAAGGCCGAGCCCACCATGTGCCCCACCTTCATCGCCACGGGCGAGGACATCATGGCGACGCGCGGCCGGGCAAACACCATCCGCGCCGTCGTCGACGGTCGCCTCGGCAACGGCAACCCGCTCGCCGCGAAGGAACTCGACGAGGCCCTGAAGTACTGCCTGTCGTGCAAGGCCTGCAAGCGCGAGTGCCCCTCGAACGTGGACATGGCGCTGCTGAAGGCGGAGCTGCAGCACGCTCGCAATCAGCGCTTCGGCACGCCGCTCGCCGCCCGCATGCTCGCGCGTGTCGATACCCTGGGCGACCTCGCCTCCTACGCGCCCGCGCTGGCCAACTGGGGCATGGGCCTCGATGTTGTCCGTGGCCTCATGGAGCGCATGACCGGCATCGCGGCGAACCGCTCGCTACCGCGCTATGCCGAGCAGCGCTTCGACACCTGGTTCGAGGCCCGTGAACAGGCCGGTCTCGCCCGCCACGGCGACCGCGGCGAGGTGTACCTGTGGGACGATTGCTTCGTGCGGCATAACGAACCCAACATCGGCCATGCGGCCGTGCGCGTGCTCGAGGCCGCGGGCTTCGAGGTGTCGCTGGTGCACGGACGCGCCTGCTGCGGACGCCCGGCCTTCAGCACCGGCCAGCTCGACGTGGCCGCAGACATGGGCCGCAAGAACATCGCCCTGCTCAAGGATTCGAAACAGCCGATCATTTTTCTCGAGCCCTCCTGCTATTCCATGTTCGCGCAGGACTATCTCGAACTGGGCCTGCAGGGCGCGGCGGAACTCAAGGGGCGGGTCTATCTCTTCGAGCACTTCGTGCAGCGGCTGCTGGAGGACCGTCCCGACGCGCTCCGCTTCAGCGAAGTGCCGCGCCGCACGGCCATCCACGCGCACTGCCACGCGAAGGCGCTCACCGAAACCGGCGCCTTCGCGGCCCTTGCGCGGCGCATTCCCAACAACGACGTGACCCTACTCAAGACCGGCTGCTGCGGCATGGCCGGCAGCTTCGGGATGATGCGCGACACGCAGGAACTCTCCGTGAAGGTGGCCAAGCCGCTCATCGATCAGGTCGACGCCCTGCCCGAAGGCACGCGCTTCGTCGCCTCCGGCACCAGCTGCCGCCACCAGATCGAGGCGCTCAGCGAGAACAAGCCGATTCACCTCGCCGAACTGCTCGCCTCGGCCCTGGCGGAGGACTGAGCCGCGGTCCGTGGGAACCCGCGGTCCGATTCAGGTATTCTTTCCGCCATGCAGTGCCCCCCCTTCGAATTCGCGCACGAGAACTATCCGCTGGCGCCGGTTACGCTGTACAACATCGGCGGCCCGGCGCGCGTGGCGCTGGTGCCGCGCGACGCGGCGGAGCTGGAAACGGCCTACGCCTGGATGATTGCGCAGGACGCGCCGCGCCTGATCCTCGGCGGCGGCAGCAACGTGCTTATTTCCGACGACGGCTTTCCCGGCGTCGTGCTGTTCACCACTGGGCTCAAGCGCTTCGAGCCCCTGGGCGGACACCGCTACTACGTGGGCTCGGGGCTCGACCTGGACTGGATGGTGCAGGAGATCATGCTCGCGAACAACTACGAGGGCGTGGGCGGGCTTACCGGCATTCCCGGCTCGGTGGGTGGCGCGATATACATGAATGCCGGCACGGTGAACGGCTGGACCTGCATGTTCATGGACACCGTCGATCTGGTCGGTCCGGAAGGCCCGCGCACGGTCGAGGTGACGCAGGAACTGTGGGGTTACCGCGGCCAGCGCTTCTGTCCGCCGGGCGACGCCATCCTCGGGGGCGTCTTCCACTTCGCCCCTTCCGAACGGAATCAGCGCGCCATCTACGCGCACTACATTCAGCGCCGCAAGGAAAAGCAGCCGCAGGGCCATTGCTGCGGCAGCGTGTTCAAAAACCCTGAAGGCGACCATGCGGGGCGGCTCATCGAATCCTGCGGGCTCAAGGGTACCCGCCGCGGCGGCGCCATCATCAGCCCCATGCACGCCAACTTCGTCATGAACGATCAGGACGCCAGCTTCGACGATGTCTTCGGCCTGATCCAGCTCATGCGCCAGACCGTGCTCGACACCCACGGCATCGAACTCGAGCCCGAAGTCCGCATCATCGCGTAGACGGGGCAATCGGCCACTCCGGAATAAGCGGCACCCAAGACACGAAACCCACCGGCCTTGCTATCTCCGCGCTATTTCCCGATGCAGAAGGAAGCGAAGATCGTTTCGAGGATGTCGTCGGGGGTGGTTTCGCCGGTGATTTCGCCGAGTGCGTCGAGGGTTTCGCGGAGGTCGAGGGCGAGGAATTCTGGGGAGCGGGTGGTGTCTTCGAGCAGTCGGCTGAGGTGTTCGTGAGCGCGGCGCATGGCGTCGCGCTGGTGCATGCGGGTGAGCATGGGCTGGCCGGCGTCGAGGTGGGCGCCGCGGAGCAGCACGGATTCGAGCGCCGCCTCGAGCGCGGCGATGCCGGCATTCTCGCGAGCGCTCACGCCGCAAACGGAAACGAACTCTGCGGGTAGGTCGGGAGCACCTTCGGGCGCGGGGGCCAGGTCGGTCTTGTTCCACACGAGCAGTGCGGGCACGTCGAGCGTAGCGAGCTGGGCGGCAAGGGACTGGTCTTCGGGCTGAATGCCTGCGTGGGCGTCGACCACGAAGAGCACGGCCTGCGCGCCCTCGAGCGCCTGCCGCGCCATCTCGACGCCGATGCGCTCCACCTCGTCCTCGGTCTCGCGCAGCCCGGCGGTATCGACCAGCTTCACGGGCACGCCGCCGATGGCAATGTATTCTTCGATGCGGTCGCGAGTGGTGCCGGCATGCTGCGACACAATCGCGCGGGCATCGCGTAGTAGCGCATTGAACAGGCTCGATTTGCCCACGTTCGGCCGCCCGGCGATGGCCACGCTCGCGCCCTCGCGGCAGAGCCGCCCCGCCTCGGCGGTGTCGAGCAGGCCCTGCATCTCGTCCGCGGCCCCGGTCAGCGCGGCGAGCAATGCCGGCGTGACCAATTCGGGTAGGTCTTCTTCGGGAAAATCGACGGCAGCCTCGACTTGGGCCAGCGCATGCGCCAGCCGTTCGCGCAGCGAATACAGCGCGCGCGACAGGGTGCCGGTCGAAGCAGCCGCTGCGGCCTGCAGGCCCGCCTTCGTGCGCGCGCGGATTTGGTCGATGACGGCCTCCGCCTGCACGAGGTCGATGCGGCCATTGAGAAAGGCGCGCAGCGTGAATTCGCCCGGACCCGCCAGCCGCGCGCCCTCCGCCAGGCAGGCCTCGAGGATCGCATTCACCGGACCCGCACCGCCGTGCGCGTTGATCTCGGCCACGTCTTCGCGGGTGTAGGAATGCGGCGCGCGCATGCAGTGCAGCAGCACCTCGTCGATGGGCTGCCCGGCCTCGATCCAGTGGCCGTGGAAGACGCGCGCCTTCGAGTTGAGCGGGTCTTTCCCGCGCGACGAGCGGAAGTGCGCCGCGGCGATTTCGAGCGCGCGCGGGCCGCTCAAACGAACAATCCCCACGCCCCCCTCTCCGGGAGGCGTGGAGATTGCAACAATCGTAGCGTTGTAATCAGTCGCTGAGCGCGCCGACATCGATTTCGGACTCGTTGCGACGGGGCCGGTTCGGACGTCCCCCGCGCCCGCGTCCGCCGCGGCTGCCGCGCGAAGACGACTTCGTGCTCACGGCGCCTTCGCCGCGCGGGCTGATGACCACGGCGCGGAAGAGCGATTCGCCCTGGCTGAAGGTGCGCACGTCGGGGTCGTCCTGCAGCGCCAGGTGCACAATGCGCCGTTCCTGCGGGCTCATCGGCTTCAGCTTCATGTTTCGCCCGCCCTTCTTGGCCTTGTCGGCCAGGCTGAGCGCCAGTTCCTGCAGCGATTCGCGGCGGCGGTCCAGGTAGCCCTCGACGTCCACCATGAGGCGCTCGAGCGATTCGCCGTCCTCGGCCGGAATCATGCGGTTGATGAGGTACTGCAGCGCGTTCAGCGTCGAGCCCTTGCGCCCGATGAGGATGGCGCCGTCTTCCGACGAGACATCGAGCCGGGCCGCGCCGTCTTCGGTACGCACGAACTTCACCTCGGCGGTGATACCCATGCCGTTGATGACTTCCTGCAGCATCGACGCCGCCTGCGCGCCCTGCTCGTCGCTGATGGCCGCGAAGGCTTCCGTATCGGTTTCCATGCCGCTGCGCTCGTCTTGCACGCGGGGCTCGCGGCGGGGACGTTCGGGACGCGCTTCGCCGTTCTCGCGCTGCGGGCGGTCTTCGCGTGCCGGACGCTCGGTGCGTTCCAGCTTTGCGGGGCGCTTGTCGGCCGGGGCCTGCGCAGCGCCGGTCGTGTTCCCTGCCGCCGCGCCCTGACCGCGTCCGCCTCGGCGTCCGCGCTGTCCGCGCCGGCGCGGACGCTGTTCGCCGCCCTCGGCGGTCTCTTCCCGCTTCTCTTCGCGCTTGGGGCGTTCTTCGCGCTGCGGCTGCGATTCGCTGCGGGCCTGCCGGGGCTCGCGCTTCTCGCGGGGTTCGCGCTGTTCACGGGGTTCACGCGTCTCGCGCTGTTCCTTGCGGGCTCGCTGGGGTTCGTCGTGGCGGCCTTCAATGGTGACCATCACGCGGGCGTTGCGGGCGCCGAATCCGAACAGCCCCTTGCTGCCCTCGTCGAGGATCTTGATATCGTCGACTTCGTACATCTCTGCCCCGAGCTCGGCCAGGGCCTTCTGGATCGCCTCCTCCCGCGTGGGGGCGCTTCCTTCGACTTGCTTCATGCATGTCCTCCTGCGGGCCGCGCATGTGCGGCCGGCGATTACGACCGCTTGTCTTTCTTGTCTTTCGCCGTCAGCGCCTTGGCCCGCTTGTCTTTGCGCGTCTCTTTGGCGATTTCGCGCTTGCGGGCCTGGGCGGCGTTGTAGAAATGCTTGGGTTTAGCGGCGGTCTTGCTGTCTGATTTGGGTTTCTTGTCCACGTCTACGTCGATATCCAGGCGCTGGATAAAGACGTTTTGGGCGATGCCCAGCAGGGTGCTCGTGAGAATGTAGAGGTTGAGCCCGCTGGCCACGTTGTAGCAAAAGACGCTGAACATCACCGGCATGATGTTCATCATCATTTTCTGTTGGGGGTTGTTCATGGCGGTCTGCGCCGAGGGCGTAAACCGCGTGCTGAGAAACATCGAGATGCCCATGAGAAAGGGCAGCACATTGAGCGAATGGATTTCGAAGAAGATGACCGGAATCGACGTGCCGAAATCGATGAGGCGATCCGGCGCGCTGAGATCGGTAATCCAGCCCGCGAAGGGCGCGCCGCGCAGCTCGAAGGCCGTACCGAGCATGCGGTAGAGCGCGATGAACACGGGCATCTGGAGGAACATGGGCAGGCAGCCGCCGAGCGGGTTCACGCCGCGCTCGCGGTAGAATTCCATCATCTTCTTCTGGAATTCCTCCTGATCGTCCTTGTACTCCTCCTTCAGCCGCTCCATTTCGGGCGCCAGCTTCTGCATCTTCTTCATGCTCATCATGCTCTTCCACGTGAGCGGGAAGAGCAGCATGCGGATGCCGATCGTGAGGATGATGATGGCGATGCCGTAGTTGGCGATCACGTTGTTGTGCAGCCAGTTCAGCATGCCGAGGAGCACCTTGGCGAAGGTGTCCATGATGGCGAACATTTCGAAGAACTCGTGCGCCGCGGTCAGGCCCGGCCAGGCCTCCGCTAGATATTCCTGCTGGTTCGGCCCGATGTAGACGCGGTAGTCCGCGGCGAGCGTTTCGCCGGCACCCACCTCGACGCGCGGCACGCCCACGCCCAGCGCGACCATGTGCTTATCGCCCACCAGCCAGGTATCGGGATTCTCGAAGCCTGCCTGCATCGCCACCACGAAGTAGGCGCTGCGGATGGCGGCCCAGTCAGCACCGGCCGTCCGCTCGCTGTAGCGTGCTCCCGGCACCGGCGGCTCGACATCCGTCGTGGCGAAGCGCACCATTTCTTCGGGCGTGTGCATCAGAATCTTCTGGTGCACCAGGCGGTTGGTATCGTCGTGCGAGGTAACCTGCGGCGCCCACACCAGCGCCAGGGCGGCTTCCTTGTTGTCCACCCCCAGCAGCCGCGGCTCGCTGGTGGTATTGGTATAGCGTACCGTCGTGTCGAGCACGTGCGTCTCGCCGTCGAGCGTGAATTCCTTTTCGATACGCGCGCCATCCACCGTGATCGAGAAAACCACGCTGTTGCCGTCTGGCGATTGAACGGCATCCCAACGGCGGGTATCGAGCGCGTCGCCGAGGTAGTTGTCGGCGAAGCGCAGGCCCAGCGGATACACCGCCTCGGAGTCCGGCAGCTCTGGCCAACCGGGCACGAGGTCTACTTCTTCCTGGCCCAGGTGCAGTTCGGCTTGCTTCAGCCGGGCGCCCACACGGGTGAACTCGAAACGGATTTCGGAATTCTCGAGGGTGATGGCGTCATCCGGCTGATTGGCATCGGCCGCCGCCGGAAGCGACGACATCACCGCCTCGGCGTCGGGCGACACCGGGGTGGCTGCCGGATGGCTGAGCGACGCAGGAGATTCGGCCGGGGCAGCCGCTTCGGAAGGGGATTCGGTGCCGTTGGCTGCGGTTTCGGCCGCGGGCTGCTGCCCGGGTTCGGGAGGCTTGGGGCCGAAGAAGAAGATCCAAGCGCTCATAATGGCAATAACAAGGACCACCGTAATCAGTTGATTACGCTGCATGTCCTTATCGTTCTGGTCGTCGAGCAAGCCCGCGTCTCCAAGACGCGCATGAATCTCACGCGCAGTAGGGGAGGAACGCGCCTATCAGGAGCCTTGGCCGCGCGGTGTGTCGGAGCGCCATGCGCCCCGGGGCGGAACGGGGTCGTGCCCGCCCGGGCAGAACGGCTGGCATCGGAGTATGCGCCAAGCCGCGAGTAGTAGCCCTTTTACCGCGCCATGAACCTGTATGGCTTCGATGGCGTATTGTGAACACGAGGGGTGAAAGCGGCAGTTCTGACCGAGGAGGGGCGAAAGAAAGCGCTGGTACAGGCGGATGATACCAATCAGCAGCTTACTCACGCAGCCAGTTTCCTTGTCGCAGCAGCTTGGTGAAGGCTTGTTCGCACGCGGCGAAATCCAAGTCCGCGGCACCGTGCCGCGCAATCACCACAAGCTGGATGGGTTCATCGAATCGGCCGCAATGCGTTCTGAATAACTGTCGCAAATACCGCTTCACGCGGTTTCTGGCGACGGCATTGCCAACCTTTCTGGACACCACCAAACCCAACTGGCTGTCTGGTTCCTCCCGCCGGACCGCGTAGCAAACGAAATGCCTCCCGACCAGTTTTCGGCCTTGCTGGAATACAAGGTCGAATTCGGCTTTTCGGGTGAGGCGTTTCGCGCGCGGAAAACGGAACCGGTCCGGCACGCTTGGCTCGTGTCCTCCCTGGTTAAATTGTTGCAGTTGAACCGTAGCGGCCTCGCAGCGCCTACAGGGCGATGCGCTTGCGGCCCTTGCGGCGGCGCGCGTTCAGCACGGCGCGGCCCCCGCGCGTGGCCATGCGCGCACGGAATCCGTGGGTGTTCTTGCGTCGCGTATTCGACGGCTGATACGTACGTTTCACGATTTTCTCCTCACGAAAACAACAGAAATAGCCCGGGGCGCAGGCATAGGCCTCCCGTAATCGGGACGGCGCCCCAAACCGGCAAACATGGTTCTACCCAGATGGTAAGTCGCGCATTGTAGAATATTTAGACACAAGGTGTCAATCCTGCCATCGGGCGGCCAGCAGCGCGGCCGCAAACACGCCGCACTGGCACAGGATAATGACGGGTCCGGAGGGAAGATTGAGCGGCGCGGAGAGCAGCAGCCCGCCGATCGTGGTGCTGGTGCCGATGGCCAGCGAAAGCAGCGTGAACGTGCGAAAGCGTTTTGCCAGGGGCCGTGCGGCAGCACCCGGCAGTACCAGAAACGCGGACACGAGGATGATGCCCACCACCTTGATGGAGGCGACAATCAGCGCCGCGAGCGCGGCGGCGAGCAGGTAGTCGTGCCGGTTGGCCGGAATGCGATCGGCCACGGCGAGTTCGCGGTCGAAACTGGCAAAGGCCCACGCGCTCCACCAGGGAACAAGCGCGGCTGTAAGCGCGCAGACCCCCGCGGCGAGCCAGATGTCGGAGGGCCCCAGCGCCAGCAGCGAGCCGAACAGGTAGGTGAAGGCGTCGCGCGTGTAGAACGGCGTGAGGTAGAGAAAGATCATGCCGAGCGCCATGGCGAGGGCGAACAGGATGCCGATGGCGGTGTCGATATCGAGCGCGGAGTGATGCCGCACCGCCACGATGGCGAGCGCTGCGGCCACGGTGAAGGGCAGCGCGGTGTAGAGCGGCGCCCAGCCGAGGAATACGCCCAGCGCCACGCCACCGAAGGCCGCATGCGCGAGGCCACTGCCCAGGAACGCCATGCGGCGCTGCACCACGAAGGGCGAGAAATAGCTGGCAGCGAGCGACACGAGCAGCCCGGCCAACAGCGCGCGCTGCATGAACTCCGCCGATAGGGCATCGAGCAGCGGCATCTAGTGGGTCGCCTTCACGTGGCCGGTGTGGCCGAATAGTTCAAGCAGGGCGTGGTTGGCCGCGGTCTCGGCCGCTGGACCGAAGGCGCGGATGGTGCGGTTGATCAGCAGGGCGTGCGAGGCATGTGCGCGCGCGCCCTCCCAGTCGTGCGATATCATGATGATGGTGCAACCGCTCGCGCGTTGGTAGTCGAGCAGCGCGTGATACATGGCCGCTTCGCCCGCGACGTCGATACCCGCCGCGGGCTCGTCGAGCAGCAGTAACTGAGGCTGCCGGGCCAACGCGCGCGCCAGGTAGACGCGCTGCAGTTCACCGCCAGAGAGGCTTCCCACGCGACGCTCGGCGAGGTGCTCGGCACCCGCGGCCTTCATCGCCGCCCGAGCCTGTGCCTCCGCCGCGCCAATGCGCCACGGCCAACGCGCGGTAACCCCGGTCGCGACGACCTCAAGGGCCTGCGCGGGCACTTGGGGGTCGAGCCGTTTCACCTGGGGCACGTAGCCCATGCGCGCCGCCGGGAGCGCTTCGGGCGATTCACCCAGCACCAGTGCGGTGCCGCCGGTCGGCTTCAACAGGCCGGCAATCACGCGCAGCAGGGTGGTTTTGCCGCCGCCATTGGGCCCGAAAATGGCCACGAAGGCCCCGGCGGGAATGACCAGATCGACCCGTTCCAAGGCGTCAAGCGCGCCGAACCGCACCGAAACGGCGCGCAGTTCGACCGCGGCACCGCTCATTTTTCCACCACAGACAGCAGGCTCTTGGCGATGGCCTGCATCAGTTCCGCGTAGGTGGTATTGCCCGGCACGCCGCCAATGGGATCGATCACGATAAGGGGCACGCCGGTCGATTCCGAGAGTGCCTTCGCGGGCGCCTCGGGATACTGCGGTTCCGTCACCACGGCGATGGCGCCCTTATCCTTGATGGCCAGCGTAAGGTCCTGAATATCCTTTGGCGAAGGCTCTTTGCCCGGCGAGCGCTCGATGACGCCTGCCACTTCGATGCCGTAGCGATTGAAGAGATACCGCAAAGAATCGTGAAAGACCACGACTGACTTTCCGCGCAACGGGGCGAGATCGACTTCGATCTGGTTGTGCATGGCGAAGATGTCCTGCGCGAACTGCACGACATGTTCGGGAACGCAGGCCACGCCGGACTCATTCAACGCCCCGGCGAGTGCGGGCAGCACTTCCATCACCGTCATCGGGTCGAGCCAGAAATGCGGATCGATGGTGTCTGCGCCCTCGTGCCCGTGCTCGTCCGCGTAGGGAATCCGCATTGTATCCGGCACGCCATCGAGCGCCTTGAACTGTTTCTGCGCATTTAGACCCGCAGCCCAGCCGTCGAGGGAATCGGCCACATAGACCAGCAGCTTCGTGCCCTCCGCCGCGCGCGCGTCCGCAGGCAACGGCTCGTAGGTGTGGGGCGAAGCGCCTGGCGGCGTAATCTGCTTGAGCGTCGCGCCTTCCGGAAGCATCGGCTCCATCAGCGCGGCCAGCGGCGCAATGGTGACGACGACGTCGGGAGCAGGCGCGGGAGCGCGGAAAAAGGCGAACGCGAGCACCCCGGCGACGAGGAGCACAATAGCGATAACAATGGCAAAACGCATGACGACCTCTTGAACTTGGCCCTTGGAAGGGCATCGGGTTATGATGGGCATGTTAACTGATATCGTTCTCTCATTACCACAGGATGGCGGGATGGCCCTCGAACGAAATACGGCGCAGCGACGCGCCATACTCGATGCGATCGTGAAGACGGACCGACCGCTTACGCCGGACGAGATTCTGCAGGCTGCGCGGGAAGCCGTGCCGCGCATGGGCATGGCGACGGTGTACCGCGCCGTAAAGGCGCTGGAGGCGTCGGGCAAGATTGTGGCGGTGGAATTACCCGGCGAGGGCCGCCGCTTCGAGGCGGCCGGCAAAAAGCACCACCATCATTTCCACTGCAGGGGGTGCGGCCGCATGTTCGACCTGCACGGCTGCACCGGAAACTTCCAGGCGCTGCTGCCTGCGGGATTCCGCATGGAAGACCACGAGGTCTTTCTCTACGGCCAGTGCCGGGAGTGCAGCCGGAACCGCTGATTTATGGACCTTCGGAGGGCGCGCCGGCGGGTTCCGCTGCAATGCGTTCCGCGATGCCGTACAAGGCGATGCCGACCTCGATGTTGGCCACGAGCAGGGGCGCCAGCAGGGCCTCGGTCTGGGCGAAATCCCGCTTGAGGATGGCTTCCGCCAGCGGCGCGAGCACCTGCCGCATGCCGGGGTCGGCGGCGACGGCGGCCTCGATAGCCGGCGCCAGGGCATCGTAATCACTCATGATGTAGGCCTTGAACAACCCGGGTAGCAAGACGGCACGCCCGTAGTCGGGAGCGGCCGCCGCGGCCTTCTCGATATGCGATTGCGCCCCCTCGAGATCGCGCGCAGCGAACGCGTCATTGACAGCATGGATTTCATTCATGGCAGTTACGATGTCATCCACGGGCAGTCCTGCCTCGAGGCGGCGTGAAAGCGCGCCGAGGCAAACTTCAAACAAGGTCGGGTAACTGCGGTACGCATCGACGAGTTCCTGCCAGTCTACCGTTTCGCCAGCGAGGTGCCGCTCGACGGCATCGCGCATCATCTCGTTGAACAAGGCGTTCAGGCAGCAGGGCAGCTGGTACTTCTCGGCGAGATCCGGATAGGTGGTCAGCTCGTCCGGGAAGTTCTTGAACGCGCCATCGACCAGGTGGATGGCCTCGTCCGCGCGTCCCTCGTCGATGTAATACCTGCCGACGTTGACGTAGTCCCACGGGTAATCAGAGCCCTTGGCGATGGCCTTCTCGAAGGCTTGGGCCGCCTGCTCAATATTGCCCATTTCCTGGTAGCTCATGCCCGCGTAAGAAAAGATGCGGAAGTCCTCGGGATTCATTTCGCTGGCGCGGCCCGTCAGCAGCGCCACCGTGGTCTCATAATCCTTCGCAAACAAGAATTCGCCGGCCAAGTCGGCCAGCTGGATCATGGTCTCGTTGTCGAGGGGGCGCTGGGATTCCGGCGGTGCAGGCACGTTGGGGTCGTCGGAGATGTGGTACACGCACACGTGCTGCATGCCCTTGAACTCGCGGTAGTCCCACGCGAGCCCCAGCAGCTCGAGCTCTTTGTCGAAAGCCTTGATCGGACCAATGTTGAAGTAGTCGGTGCGAATGACGACCCACAGCCCGCGCGGCTGGCCCGAACCATCGAGGCGCGAACGCTTGAGCTCGGTCCAGGTGATGCAAAGTTCTGCGAGGCTGCGGTATTCCTGGGTGGAGAACTTGCCGCCGTACGACACGATGTTCGGTACGGGGCCGAGGTTGTAGGCGAACACCCGGCGCCACAGCCAGTCGTGTGCGAGGATCAGATCGTCGGGGTGGGCGTTCTGTTCGATGTACTCGGCAGCGCCGCGCCAATCCGGGTGATGCGGCCCCTTGAACAGCAGCGCATGCTGGAAGAGATAGCCTGCCACCAGCAGCGCCATCGCGGCGGTACGCCAAGCACGGCGCGGGATGGACACCGCCCCGGCGGATACCAACAGATAGAGCGCAAGCGAGCAGTGGAGCGTGTAGCGCGGCTGAATCATCGGACGCCAAGTCAACGAAAGGACGAGGAGTATCAGCGGGGGCAGGAACGCCCACAGGAACAGCAGCAGCAGCCAGCGCCGCTGCAACGGCGCGACAGCGGTGCCGGACTCGGGTGCATTGGTATAGGCGCTCCTAACCGATAGCACAAGCAGGGCGAGCACCAGTGCCGAAAGACCGAGTCCGATGTACGCACAGTAGTTGACGAAGAGGAGCGAGATGGATTCTGGCAGGAACTGGTTGAGCGTATCGGCCTTCGCCCAGAACTGATAGGTCATGCCGACGAAATCATCGCCGATAAGATCACCGAAGAAGCCGAAGGCGTCGGGCATCTGCATCCAGCTTCCGGTGGACTCGACACCGTAGTAGCGGATGGTGGAAATGTAGAGCGCCGTGGGCACCAGCAGCACCGCATGGCATGCTACCCAGACCGCAACGCGGCCGATGCGGTCGCGGAAAGCGAGCACCAGGGTCAGGCCCTCGACAAAGGGAATCCAGACCGCGAAGGGATGCGTCCAAAGCAGGAGAATGTTGACCGCGATATGGGCGGCCCACCAGGGCACCTTCCCCGCATCCGCCACGCGGCAGAAGGTGTAGGCCGACGCCAGGGCCAGCAGCGTGAACAGTCCGTACATGCGGATTTCCTGCGCGAACTGCACATGCACGGGCGACAGCGCGAGCAGGGCCGTGGCGAGCAGTGCGGCGCGCGCGCCGAAGAGCCTGCGGCCGAACAGGTACATCAGTGGCAACGCGGCCATGCTGATAACGAACGAGATGATCCGAAGCAGCAGCACCGAGTGACCGCCGTAATTCCACGCGAGATACTCGAGCGTGTAGTAGAGCGGCATCGTCGCGGGGTCGAGCGTGCGGTTCGCCTGCCAGAAATCGAAGAGCGAGGGCGCGACTTCCTGCAGCGTGGTCTTTTGCCATTGCGCGAAGTAAGGCGATTCCTCGTAGCCCGCGGGCGGGCTGAGGTGAATCAGACTCGAGAACTCATCCCACCACACCGATTCCGAGCCGATGTTGTGCAGGCGCAGCCCCGCGCCGGCGAGCAAGATCACCGCCAGCGCTGCGTAGTGATACAGCGCGCGCGTCGGGCGGGCTTCGGTAGTGGTATGCAAGCGGCGGACTCCCGTACGGTGGTTGCGGAGGAGAATCGCACGCAGGCTTGCAGGGGTGCAAGGCGCCCGAAGGGATTCAGTGCGGCGCGGGCAGCAGCCGGCCGAACACGCCTTGCAAGATGTTACCCAACTCGACGCCTGCATGCGCCAACGGATCGATCACCCGCATGGCGGCGGCGCGATCGTTCTGCTCCAATGCCGCCGCCAGGCGCCGCAGCAATCCGCCCAGGCCGGGATCGGATTCCAGCACCTTCCCGACGGCAACGCCTGCGGCCGGGATATCGCCTTGCACGTGGGCGCGCATCAGGCCCTGCAGCAGCACCGCGCGACCGTGATCCGGTGCATCCTCGACTGCCGCTTCCACATGATAGAGCGCCTCTTCCACGTCGCCCGCAGCGATCGCGTCGCCACCGGTGTACAGTGCGCGCAGCGAGCGGATGAAGTCGTCCAGCGGTTGGCCTGAGTCCAGGCGTCGACCAAGCGGCGCCAGTACCGCCGCGTGGAGCACCGGCGCGTGCTCCCGGTACGCCGCATCAATCGCGTCCCATGGAACACCACGGCCCTCCGCGTCGTCGTGCAGCGCGGTGCGCAGCAAGGGATCCAGCAGAAGTCCGAGGCAGGTTTCCGCCGTAGGTTCCGGCTCGGCGCCGGCTGCCAAAGCGACCCCCGCGAGCGCATCTGCGAACGCGCGGTCGAGCGGGGATGCGGGTTCAGGTTCAGACTCCGGATCGTTGTCCCGTGGCGCAGGGCCGCTGCCGCCAGCAAGCGCCAGGGCCGTAGCGTAGTCGCCCGTTGCCATGTACGCCTTCGCCAGATCCACCAGCTGATCCGCGGTCTCCGGATCCAAGGCCTCCTGCAGCAAGTCGCTGCCCGCTGCCGTGCCCAAGACTCGATACACGCAGACGTGCTGAATACCGCCGAATTCGTGGAAGGTCCACGACAAGCCGCGCGCGGCAAGCGCCTGCTCGAATACCTCGAGCGGCCCCGCACTGAAATAGCCGTTACGGATCACCACCCACAGCCCCGGACCATCGGCGTCCTGCCTCTGGGCAGTCCAGCGCGCGGCGATATCCGCCAGCCGGCCGTAGTCCTGCTGGTTGGAGGCGCCCCCATACGAAACGACATTGGGCACCGGCCCGAGGTTGTAGGCGAAGACGCGCTTGAAGAGCCAGTCATGCGCCAGAATCAGATCGTCCGGGCCGGATTCCTCGCGCACCAGGTCTGCGGCGCCGCGCCAGTCGGGGTGGTACACCTGCGGAATCAGCAAAGCCTGCTGATAGCCGTAGCCCGCCAGAAGGACTGCGACTGCCGCCGTGCGCATCCAGCGCAGGGGCAGCGCGAAGGCCCCGGCCGATACCAGCGCATACAGCGCGAGCGAGCATTGGAGCGTATAGCGGGGCTGGATCATCGGGCGCCAGCCGTAGGAAAGCGCGAGCAGGATGACCGGCGGCAGGAGCACCCAGAGCACGAGGAATGCCTTGACCCTGCGGGACTCTACCTCGGGTCCGGCATCCGAGGGCGAACGCCGCAAGGCCATCGCCGCCAGCACCAGCACCAGCAGACTGAGCAGCGCCCCGATGCTCGCGGCCTGATTTGCTAGCCAGCCAGCCAGCGCATCGGGCAGCACGCGGGCCAAACCCTCCGGCGACCCCCAGAACACCGTTGTCATGCCGATGAAATCGTCGCCGATCAGGTCGCCGATAAACCCCGATACCGTGGGCAACAGCATCCACGAGTCCGTGTACGCCGAATCGAAGAACCGGATGGAGAGAATGTACGCCGCCGCCGGGGCAGCCAACAGCAGGTTCAGAAAACCCCAGGCGAGAAACCGTCGCCAGTGGTCGCGTTGGACCGGCAGAAGCGCGAGCCCCTCGACGAGCAACACCCAGGCCGCGAAGGGGTGGGTCCAGAGCAGCAGCATGTTGGCTACTCCGTTCACGGCCCACCACCGACGCCCGCCGCCGCGCAGCACCTGCGCGAAGGCGTGTGCCGAAACCAGCGCAAGCAGCGTGAACAGCGCGTACATGCGGATTTCCTGCGCGAACTGCGCATGCACCGGCGAGAGCGCGAGCAGGGACATCGCCAGTAAACCGGCGCGGGGGCCGAACAGGGACGATGCGAAGCGGTACATCAACGGCAGGGCGGCCATGCTGAGGACAAAGGAGATCAGACGTAGCAGCAGAATCGAACCGCCCCCGGCCTGCCACGCGAAATACTCGAGCGTGTAGTACAGCGGCATGGTGGCCGGATCGAGCGTTCGGTTCGCCGCGAGAAAGGCCGGGAGGGTTGGCGCGGGATCGTTGATCACGGTTTGCTGCCACTGGCCGATGTGCGGCGAATCCGCATAGCCCTGGGGAGGCGCGAGGTGAATCAGGCTCGAGAACTCGTCCCACCAGACCGATTCGCGCGCGATGTCGTGCAGACGCAGCCACGCCCCCGCCAGGAGCACCACGACGATGCAGGCGTAGCAGAAGCGTGAAGCGCTGGCTGGCCCTGCGGACTGGTGCGTCACCCCGGTATCTCCCCTCGGTTCATTGCAATCGAGGATCGCATTTGAAATAATCGCCCGTCAACACGGGCCGTCCGATTTTTCGTTTTATTTTCTGCGTTTTTCCCGGGGACAGTCGAGTCATGTCAGCACGCTCCAGCATTCTAAACGCTGCCCTCGCGGCCGGTTCGGTGGCCGTGCTGCTGGCGCTGACCATGGCGGCCGACCGCATGCTCGGGCCGGCGTTGTTTCCGCGGCCTGCCTTGCCGGGCACGATGGAACTCATCTTTCCGCCCAACGCGACGCAATCCTACGCTACAGATGAATTCGCGTACACGGCCCACATCAACCGGCTGGGCTTGCGCGAGCGCGATATTCCTGCGGCGCCGGACGGCAAGTACCGCATCTGCGCCATTGGGGATTCCTATACCTACGGCTGGGGCGTCGAGGCGGAGGACACCTGGCTGCGGCACGCCGAACAGGCGCTCATCGCATCGGGCCACGACGTGCAGACCATTAATATGGGCAAGCCCGGTTCGGGACCCGATTGGTACGCCGAGCTGGCCGAGAAGTCGCTTCCGCTTCTCCAGCCGGACCTGGTGGTCGTGGCCATTCTGCTCGGCAACGACGTGGCGGCGTCGGGGCCCTCGGAACAGACGAACGTCGAGCGCGCCGTGGCCAATAGGCTCGGCTGGTTCTATCCGAACCTGACCCGCTGGATGCGGACGCCCAAGGTGGCCGACGACCAGCGCACGCAGGAAATGCCCCCGCAGGTGACCCGCGCGGAAGACAACCGCAAGTATCAGGCGAACACCGCACACCAGTTTCTCGAACAGCAATGGAACGACGAAGAGCGGGCCAAGTTCGAGCAGCTGGAGCCCAAGGTGAAAGAGTCCTTCCTCAGCGGCGGCCTGAACCCCTACCTGATCGACCTAGCGCTGAAGAACAACCGCTTCTACAACATCACGATGAACCTCGACGACTCGTGGCTGCAGACCTGTATCGACCGGCTGTCGGATCACCTTGGGCGCATCAAGCGGGTGGCAGAGTCCTACGGCGCGCAGGTGCTGGTGGTGGCCGTGCCCGACGGTCCGTATGTGAACCAGCCGGCGTGGGAGGATATCCAGCGCGTGGGCTACGAGGTCGACCCCGGCATGATCGACTCCAACGCGCCCGACGAGGCGGTGCGGATTGCGGCCAATAAAGCGGGGCTGCCCTTTGCCACGGTGTCGCAGGTGTTCAAGGAACGCCGCGACGAGGACGGGCTCTACTTCGAACTCGACGGACACCTGACGGCCAAGGGTCACGCGCTGTATGGCGAGGCGATCGCGCCCGTCATTGCAAAGCAGATCGACGGCGGGGCGCAGTAGGCGCGTGGCGGACACCCCGGCAGAAGCACAGGAGCGCGCCAAGCCCGGCCTGGTGAAGACGGTCGTCTACTCCCTGTTGCCGGCGCTGCTGCTGCTGGCGCTGGTGGAAGGCGGCGCGCGCGTCTGGCTCCTGTTCCGGCCGCCGATTCCCGTGGACGTAGGGCAGGGCTTTACCGGCCGCATCCCGTTGTTTGTGCCGGACCCCACGAATTTCGACTACCGCATCACGCATCCGCAGAAACGGGTGTCATTCCAGACGCAGCGCTTTCTCGCCCAGAAGCCCGAGGGCACGCTCCGCATCGCGGCGCTCGGCGAATCGTCCGTCAATTATCTCGACTATGAGTTTTCGGTCTGGCCGGATCGCATCCAGCCGCAGATGCCGCAATACGACGACATCGAGATCATCAACTGCGGGGGCCTGTCCTACGGCAGCCATCGGCTGACGCTCGTGGCGCAGGAAGTGCTGGCTTACGAGCCGGATGTCCTGATGATCTACATGGGCCACAACGAGTTTGAGGAGCTGGAGCAGCTGCAGCTGGCGAACATCAAGGCGGCCACGCTGCAAACGACGGCGGAGAAGCTGGGCATTTTCGTGCTGATGCGCGATATCCAGGCGCGCCGCCGCATCGCGGGCCTCGAGGAGGCGAAGGAGGAGCGCATGCTGGCCGACAGCGTGCCGGATACCTCGCGCGCCTGGGGCCATGAATTCACGCCCGCAGAGGTGGCCGAGCGCATGGACAACTTCCAGCGCAACCTGACCAACATCATCCGGATGGCGAAAGAGCAGGGCGTGTTCGTGGTCATCGGCACGGTACCCTCGAACCTGATCAAACCGAGCTTGCCGGGCGTGGACCCGCAGCAATGGGCCGAGGTGGAGGCCATGTACGCGCGCGGCGCGTGGGACGCCGGCAAGAAGCGGGCGATGGAAATCCTCATGCACACCATCCGGCACCAGTCTTCGGACAAGGAAAACGGTATCATCCGGAGCGTAGCAGCGGCGGAGGAAGTGCCACTGGCCGACGTGGAGCAGGCCGTCACTGACGCCGAGCCGAACCACGTGCCCGGCCAGACCCTGTTCAGCGATCACTGCCACCTGAATCCGCAGGGCAACCGCATTCTGGTGGACACCTACGAGCCGATCATCGTGCAGCACTTTTCAGGAGCGAAGCCATGAGCACCGGCGAACCAGCCAGCAACGCCGCCAAACTGGGCACCGCGATCGCCGTCCTCGCGATATTCGCGGCAGGCGCTGTATTGCGGCTCAACAACTTCGATACGGAATCCGTGTGGTGGGACGAGTTCTCGAGCCTGATTCACCTCAGCCCGCCATCGGGATACGAGGAGTCGCCGCACTTCCAGCGCTGGCAGCAGGCTGCGATTCAGGACACCTCGACGAGCATCTACGATTTCTGGCAGGCGAACCGCGAACTCGACCCGGCCACCATGCCGCTCTATTACTCGCTCGAGTACCTCTGGTGGAACCTGACCGGCCGAAGCGTGGCGACACTCCGGCTGCTTTCGGTGGTTATCAGCCTGGCCGGGCTGCCGCTGCTGTTCCTGCTGGGACGCGCCCTCTTCGGCACCTCGGCAGGCCTCGTCGCCATGCTGCTGTTTGCGCTGTCGCCGATTCATGCGCAGTTCGGCCAGGAAATCCGCATGTACGCCCTCTTCGGCACGCTGGCCGCAGCGTCCGCGTATACGTTTTACAACGTCGTGGAGCGCGGCGGAAAGGGCTGGTGGATAGCGCACGCCCTGGTGAATTTCCTCCTCTTCTGGACCCATCCCTTCGCGGTGTGGCTGCCATTCACCGAGGGTGTCTTTCTCTGCCTGCTCTATTGGCACCGCATCCGGCTCGTGCTCACGTGGGGCCTGCTCCACGTGGCCCTGCTGATTCCCTCGGGCATCTACGTCAGCACCATCCAGTTCTTCGATGAGGACAGCACCAGCACCTGGATGACGATTCCGCCCTTCTGGGGCTGGGTGTTCGACGTGCTGGGCGACGACTTCGTCGGGCTGACCACCCAGCTCTGGGGCAAGCCCGATACCCTGCTGGATTTTGTATCGGAAGGCACCGCCACGTGGCTGGTCAGCCTGCAGATGCAGGCCGGTTATGCCCTCGTCGCCCTGTTTCTGGGGTTGGCGGGAGTGCTTGTCGGGGCCACGGCATGGTCCGTATTCCGTGGACAGCCCGAGCCCGAGAGCGGCGCGAAGCGCGATTGGCGCTGGCCCGTGTTCCTGCTGCTCTGGGTCGTGCTCGCACCCGTCATCCTGCTGGCGCTGTCGCACCTGTGGCGCCCGATGATCATGCCGCGCTACACCATGCACTGCTCGCTCGGCATGTACCTGCTGGTCGGCGGCGGCGTAGCCGCGCTGCGCTGGAATATCCTGCGCGTTCCCGTCGTGCTGCTCCTGCTGCTGGGCTACGGCTACCAGCATGCACTTACCTTCAAGGGTCCGCAACACCCGGACTGGCGCGGCGCCACGGCGCACGTGAAGGCCCTCGCCAATCCGGACGACCTCGTGCTGATTCATGACTGGCTGTGGAAGCGCGTGGGCGCCTACAACATGGGCCCCGTGCCGAACGTTATCTCTTACGGCGGCGTATACTCGACCTGGGAATTCGAAAATCTGGCCGAGTTGTGCCTGTCGTGGACCGAGATTGCGCCCCCCCGCGCCGACGATCCGGCGCAGCCGCGCGGGCTCTGGGTGCTGGTGCGCACGGGCTATTTCCAGAAGGGCCCCGTGCCGCAGCTGGAAAAAGCGCTGGCCGCGCGCGGCCTGAAGTGGGACTACCAGGACTTCAACGGCATGCAGCACGTGTGCGTGTATCACGTGTCCGACGATCCGGATGTGCCCGCGCCGCCGCGCAACCGCCGCCCGCTGGCCGAGGGCATCATCAACCAGGTCGCCGATCTCTCGCTCGAGCTCTGGCGCGCCCAGAATTTCGAGGTCGCCGTGGAAGTGGCGCGGCGCGCGACCTTTATCGACCCCTCGGTGTCCATCTCTTACTCCTACATGGGCATGAGCTACAAAGAGCTGAAGATGTGGCCCGAGGCGACGCGCGCCTTCGAGCAGGCCCTCGAGCGCAACACCGATTACCCGTGGGACCTGATCAACCTGGGCACCTGCTACATCGAGATCAACCGGCTTGAGGACGCAGTCACGATGCTGCGCAAGGCCTGCGACGCGCTGCCGATGGACATGACCGCGCACAGCGAAATGGCCCGCGCGCTGGCGCTATCGGGCCGCTGCGAGGAAGCGCTCGCGTTCATGGACCAGACCGAACAGCGCATGCAGCTGGACGCCTTTCAGCAATGGCGCGAACACTGCGCCGGCCATGGCGGCTGAGCGCGGCCGATGAGCGCGGAGACCAAATCGCGCGGCTGCCTCGGCTGGGTGTTCCGGGCCGCGCTCGGGCTGCTCTGGCTGGTCATCGGGCTGCTCGCTGCCGAAATGGCGCTGCGCGTCTGGGATGGCTGGAGCAAGACCGACAATCCCTTCGTGCTCTCGCGCACCGACGGTAAGCTGTGGCCCAAGACGGAGGAAGCCCAGAGCGCGCTCGTGCATGAAGTGCCGTTGGCCGACCCGACGGAACTGCCGGTGCCCAGCGCCGAGGACTACGCCGCCGCGCACGCGAAATATTTCGCGGCCATGGATCCCGCGTTCCGCGAGACCTACGGCATCGCGATGGACCGCCTCGGCGCATTGCTGCAAGCGGGTCCGGACGGCGGCGCGCCCGTGGTGTCCGCCTATGCGCCGGAGAGTTGGCTGCAAACCGATCAATTGAATGCGCTGCTGGATCGCCCGCGGGATGGCGGCATCGCGTTGCGGACCGCTGCGAGTGCGGGTACCACGTCCTGCCAGCCGCTTACCCAGGATGAAGCGCCGTTCACCGACGCCTGCGTGGCCGCCGCCGGACAAGACGGCATAAGCGTGGCGCTGCTGCAGCGGCCGATATCTGGCGCCCAGCCCGACACCACCTGGGAGCGGCCCTACATGAGCTACCGGCCGCACGCCTCGCAGGCTGGCCAGGCGCAGGTCTACGGCAACGTGCCCGAGTTCCGGCTGAATAATTTCGGGTTCCGCGACGACGATGTGCGGCTCCCCAAGCCGGAGGGCACGGTGCGGATTGTATGCATCGGCGCCTCGACCACGGAAGAGGGACCCTCCAACGGCTTCACCTATCCAAACCTGCTCGAGCGATTTCTGAACGAGCGCTTCGGCGCGGGCAAGGTCGAGGTGATCAACGCAGGGGTTTCGGGCACGCGCACCCAAAGCGAACGCGCACGCTTCCCCGATTATCTGATGATGGAGCCGGACCTGATCGTCTTTTACAACGGCGTGAACGATATCTGCCACGCGATATTGCCGGGCTGGACGCCCGTGGAGCGCACGCTCGGGCTGTTCGCCAC
Organism: Candidatus Hydrogenedens sp.; assembly: GCA_016125095.1. GTDB lineage: Bacteria > Hydrogenedentota > Hydrogenedentia > Hydrogenedentales > JAEUWI01 > WGMK01. Next base: position 54,200 of record WGMK01000021.1, read on the forward strand.
GCGCTCGAAGCTGCTGTCGCTGTTGCTACGCCAGCGGCGGCTGCCGGACGACGAGGGCATTCTCGCCGCGCTGCGCTCGGAACCCGGCGCGAACATCCGCGCGATGGCGGCCTATGCGAAGTCGCAGGGGGTCGACACGGCGGTGTGCAGTTTCGCCCATCCCGACTGGGAGCAGCTCGATGCCGAAGAGCGCGTTTATTACCAGGTGTATTCCCAGCTGGAGTGGACGGGCGTTTTCTTCACCTTCAACGACTACCTCCACATGCTCCAGCTGTGGAACGAGGAAGTGAAGCGATTCGCCGCCGAAGACCACCTGCTTTACGTCCCCGTGGCGGAGCATGTCCGCGGCGGCACGGAGATCTTCGGCGATATCTGCCACATGCGCGACCGGGGCATCGAGGAGAAGGCCCGTGTGGTCGCCGCATCGCTGGAATCCTATGTCGCGGCCAAGCTCGGCACCCCGCAGTAATCGCCTCGCGGCGGCACTCTCCGCAGCCGGCGCAAGCGTCGGCGTAGCCCTGCTGCTGGGCGCCATCGAACTCCTGAAGACGACGCGCGCCTCCGACTTCAACGGATTGCGTGTGTCCTGCCTGCCCGGGTGGCTCCTGGCCGTGGCAATCTACGCCGTCGCCATCGGCGCTCTTGCGGCGGTGATGACACGCATCGCGAGCCGGCTCCGGTTTTCCTGTCCCGCTCTGACAGCCGCCTGCGCCGCCGCGGCGATCCTTTGGATGCCGCTCGTCGCGTTGGCCAAGGATACGAGCGCATTGGCCGCGCTTCCCGCCGGATGCCTCGCGCTGGCGGATGTAGTCTTCGCACTGCCCTGGATACGCCGCCCCCCCCGCGCGTCAGCTCTCGCGTGGCTTGTCTTGCTGAGCGCGACGATCGGCGCGCTGCGGCTGGCGACGGGTGCGGTACTACCGACGCCCATCCGCCACGACGGCTCGAACCGCTATCTCTTCATCGTGGCCGACGCGCTGCGTGCGGATTATTGCTCCACCTACGGCGGCCACGTTCCGACCCCAAACATGGATCGCCTCGCGGCGCGCGGGGTGCTCTACGAAAACGCCATCGCCCCGGCCCCATGGACGCTGCCTTCGATGTTTTCGATAGCGCACCGGGGCATTTTCCCTCTGCCGCCCAGCGGCGTGCCCACGAATTTCGCCGATGGGTCGTGGCTCCCGTCCAATGGTGCGCTTCCCGGAATTCTCGTGGGGAACTGGCTGCTGGGGGCGGAAGGCGGATTGCTCGAGCCGTATGCGGGTCACACCGCACCCTATGCCGTGCTCAACAGCCTGCAGCCGGAAAGGCAGCATTTCTTTTCCGGAGCGCCGTTTCTCGCCGGGGCATTGAAAACACTCGATCTTTACGCGCCAACGGAGCGTCCGCTCGATACCACGCGGGAACTCGTCGAGCAACTGCTCTCTTCGTGGAACGCCGTGCCGGAAGGCAGCGGCATCTACCTGCACCTGATGGACCCCCACGATCCCTACGCCCCACCGCGTGCCTTCGCCCCGGCCGGCCTGGCGGACCGATTCTTCTCGCCCTCACCGGCGCGCGATTGGGGGGCTCCAATGTTGGATGAGGCCCGCCAAATTAAGCTCGAACCCAAACAGCAAGAGGAAGCGAAGGCGTTGTACGAGGCCGAAATCCGATACGTCGATGCCAGCCTGGGACGTATCCTTAATGCACTCGACGCCGCCGATTGCCATCCTGCCATCGTTTTCCTGGCAGACCACGGCGAAGAATTCTGGGACCACGGAGGCTATTACCACGGTCACACCTTGTATCAAGAACAATTGCACGTGCCGCTCATCGTTTCAGCGCCAGGGCTGCGGCCACGCCGCGAGCCGGGCTTTTTCGGGCTTACCGGCGTGCTGCCGCTGCTGCAACAGGTCTTGACGGGTGCGGCCCCCCCGCAACCTTCTTCCGACCAACCGGTGTTTGCCTATGGCACCGTACAGCAAGGCCACCCGATGCATCGCTGTGCCGTGATACAGGAGGGCTGGAAACTCATCGAGCACCGGGGCGGCACAACATTCGAACTCTACGATTTGAGTACGGACCCGCAGGAATTGCGTGATTTATCCGCAACGCAGACCGGCCGCGTGGCGGAGCTCCGCGCTTTGTTGGACGCCTGGAAGGCCGCGGCATCGCCGTGGGGGGAAACCGGCGGCGCGGACGACGGGGTGCTCGAGCGTATGCGCTCTTTGGGCTACCTCTAGCCCGGGGGGTATTCCATTTTGAAACGCGATCCGGAGTCGAAGTAGGATTCGGCCCGTGTTCAGGGGAGAAGCGCTGCTCGTCGGTCCGGGGTGCCCAATCGGTTTCCCGGGGGAATTGATGGTAGCGGTTTTGAATCTTGCTTTTGTCCGTGTGTAGACGCGGGCACGCCTATCCCGTTGCTTCGGTTCTGGTGAATCACAGGAGAGGTGTGCCATGAAATTCCTACGTCGCAGCTTCGTTTTCTTGAGCCTGGCCGTCCTGCTGGCCGCAGCGCCCCGGGCGTCGGCCGATGCCGATATCCTGACCTGTCCGGAGGGCTCCCTCTACAGCGCGCTGCCGGACCTTTCCTTTACGGGAAACGCGCTGCTGAGCACCCGGTTTCTGGGTTCCCAGTATTACCAGCGTTTCAGCGGGGTCCACGCCGATGTGAGCGGTCTGCGCTGGTGGGGCGTAGCCTCACAGTCCCCCGCCGGGGTGGATTGCGACAACGCGAACATCACGTTCCAGATCTCGCTGCACGAGGATAACGTGACGCTGCCCGGTGGCGCGCTCTTCCAAAGCAACATGACCCCGTCCATTACCGACACGGGCGCGAAGATTTTCGGCCTCACGGTCTACCAGTACGACGTCACCTTCGACCCGCCGGTGGCCATCGACGGCGTCGGCTGGGTGAGCGTGTTCGACCCCAACATCAACCACAGCTGCCGTCTGGGCTGGATAACCTCGCAGACCGGGGGCGGCACGGCGAACCTGTTCAATTATTCCAATTTCAGCAACACGAACCCGGGCGAAGATTTCAGTTTCTGCCTGACTGGTACGCCGACGGGCGAAGGTGAGGGCGAGCCCGACCCGCTTATTTCGTGCGAGGGCGACTCCTACTTCAGCCAGACCCCGGAAACGGGTGTCTTCAGCAATGCCGCGTTCAGCAACCGGTTCACCAACCACCAGTTGTACGAGAAATTCACCCTGAGTGAAGCTGGTCTGCCCATTGGCACGGTCCGCTGGTGGGGGGTGGCGCTGCAGGCGCCGGCCGGTACGGCGTGCGACGCCTCGACCGCCACCTACCGCGTGTCGTTCCACTCGGACCAGGGCACGCTTCCCGGCGGCGAAGAGGTGGGCTACACCGTCGTACCGAACATTACCGACACCGGCGCCACCGTGGCCGGCGCGCCCCTGCTGCAGTTCGAGGCGGAATTGCCCACCGTGTACGAGCCTGCCAGCGCCACCGGCTGGTTCAGCGTGTACGATCCGAACATCAACCACACCTGCCGTTTCGCCTGGGCGCGCTCGCTGGGCGGCGACGGCAGCAGCAACCGTTTCGATGCGAACCAGCTGCAGAATCAGAATGTCGGCTTTGACCTTGCGATGTGCCTTGCGCCGCCGCCTCCGGTATCGGATGGCGAAGGCGATGGCGTGGCGGACGGCGAGGGCGTTGCGGATGGCGAAGGTACCGTCGAGGGCACGCCCGAAGGCGAGGGCAGCGTCGAGGTGCCGCCGCTGGAATGCGCCCCCGGTTCCCTCTACAGCGCCCTGCCAGACCTGAGCTTTACAGGCAATGCGCTCTTCAGTACCCGCTTTACCAGCACGCAGATGTATCAGCGCTTCAGCGGTGTGCATGGCGATGTAACCGGGCTGACCTGGTGGGGTGTCGCCTCGCAATCGCCCGCTGCCGTCGACTGCGACAATGCGAACATTACCTTCCAGATCGCGCTGCACGAGGACAACGTGACGCTGCCCGGCGGCGCGATTGTCCAGAGCAACAAGACGCCCGTAATCACCGACACCGGCGAAAAGCTCTTCGGGCTGACGGTGTACCGCTACGAAGTGACCTTCGACCCGCCCGTGGCGATCGATGGCACGGCATGGGTGAGCGTATTCGATCCGAACGTCAACCACAGCTGCCGGTTGGGCTGGGTCACCTCGCAGACGGGCGGCGGCACGGCGAACGTGTTTAACTTCGGTAATTTCAGCAACACCAATCCCGGCGAAGACTTCAGCTTCTGCCTGACCGGTACGCCGTCGGGCGAGGGCGAGGGAGAGCCGGACCCGCTGGTTTCCTGCGAGGGCGATTCGCTCTTCAGCCAGACCCCTGAAACCGGTTTCCTGAGCAATATCGCGTTCAGCAACCGCTTCACCAACCACCAGCTGTACGACAAGTTCACGCTGTCCGAAGCCGGTCTGCCGATTAGTGCGGTCCGCTGGTGGGGCGTGGCGCTGCAATCGCCGGCCGGTACGGCCTGCGATGCCTCGACCGCCACCTACCGCATTTCGTTCCATGCGGACAACTTCACCCTGCCGGGCGTGGAGCAAGTCGGCTACACGGTGGTGCCTACCATTACGGACACGGGCGCTACGGTGGCCGGCGCGCCGCTGTTGCGCTTCGACGCCGAGCTGCCAGAAGTGTACACGCCGGCCGGTGCCGTGGGCTGGTTCAGCGTGTACGACCCGGACATCAGCCACACCTGCCGCTTCGCATGGGCGCGTTCGCTCGATGGCGACGGCAGCAGCAACCGCTTCGACGCGAACCAGCTGCAGAACGAGAACGTCGGCTTCGACCTGGCCTTTTGCCTGACGCCCGCACCGGGTATCGAGGGCGAAGGTTCGGTGGAAGGCACGCCGGACGGAGAAGGCAGCATCGAAGGTACGCCCGACGGCGAGGGTGCTGTAGATGGCGAAGGTACCGTTGACGGCGCACCGGACGGCGAGGGAACGATTGAAGGCATTCCGGACGGTGAAGGCTCCGTAGAGGGGACGCCCGGCGGTGAAGGCGGTGTTGAAGGCGACGGAGAGGGTTCTGAATACGCGCCGCTGCTCGAGACCTTCGGAGATTCCGATGGCGACAGTTCCGGCCGACTAACCTATACAGAGGCGGGCCTCGCGCTGCCGGGGCTGACGCAGCAGCAGTTCGATGCGCTCGACACCAACAGCGACGGGGAACTCAGCATTCCGGAACTGCTGGCGGAGATCGGGCCGGGTATCATCTACACGGCCGACACCGACGGCGATGGCGCGATCGCGCTGGAGGAACTGCTCCGCGTGATTCAGCTCTACAACGCCGACGGCTACCAGTGCGCGGCTCGCCCGGGCGACACGGAAGACGGCTACCTGACCGGCTCGGGGGGCTCCTCGTGCTCGCAGCACCAGGCCGACCGCGATGGCGACCGCATTATCAGCCTGAGCGAGTTGCTCCGCGTAATTCAGTTCTACGCCATCGGCGGCCTGCATCCGTGCCCGGATGACGGCACCGAAGACGGATTCTGCCCCGGCGCATAATTCGATGACGATAGGGCGGGAGCGGCACGCTGAGCGGCCGCTCCCGCTTTTCTTTTGCAGCGAGTGGACGCCGCACCGCCGCGCGCGCTATACTAGGCAAAAACCTCTACCCCTACCCGGCTGGATACAATTGAATGAGCGCAAGCAGGATCTCGGTTTCACTAAATGGTCCATGGCGATGGACCGGCGGCGGTACAGCCGCAGAGGCAGCCGAGCATGCGCTCTACGCCACCGGAGTGGCGCTAGTCCCCGGGGCCGCGCCAAAGGTGCTCCCCGAGCCGGCCTGGGCGATTAAGTCCTTTTCAATCGATTCCATTCCCGATGGCTGCACGGCCGAGTTGCGCTTTGAATCCCCCTCTGCCCAGGGAGAGGTGTGGGTAAACGGCAAGCGCGCCGCATCGCTCGACGCCCCGAGCGTGCCGCAGGCCATCGTCGTGACGCCGCTGATTCAATCCGGCGAGAACACCGTGGCCGTGCGCGCCGCCGCGCCGGGCGGCTGGATGGGCAGTGTCGAACTACTCCTGCTGCCGCGCCTGGCCATCGAGTCGCTCCTTTGGGAAACCGACTTCCGGCGGGGTCAGGTGCGCGTGCGGATCGATTGCGGGGACACCGGCAAGCTTCATCTGCAGGTGGAGGATACCCCGGCGCTGATCGAGGCGGCCCCCGGCGACGAAGCGTATACGCTGGACCTGCCCCAGCCGGGCGCGTGGAGTCCCGCTTCGCCCAAGTGCTACACCCTGCACGCCGACCTGATTCAGGAAGACGGCGCGGTCGACCGCGTCTCCGCTACCTTCGGCTTCTCCGAATTCACCGTGAAGGAGCAGCGCTTCCACCATAACCTGAAGCCGCTCTTTCTTGCGGGCGCGCATTATTACGCGCCGGACGGGGCGGACGCGGCGCAGGTACAGGCCGACCTCGAGGCGGCCCGGGCATCGGGATTCGATGCCGTGCGTCTCGCGCGCCCCGACCGCCGTGTGCTGGAAGCCGCCGACCGCTGCGGCATGCTCGTCTGGTGCGACTGGCCCGCAGGCGCCGATACCGCAGCCGCCCGCGCCATTGCCGAGTATTACGGCGGCCACCCATCGCTGGTCGCCTGGGTGGCGTGCAACGTAGAAACTAAGGACGCCATTCGCGCGGCCGACGGTAAGCGTGTCGTGTTTGTGTTCAATCCTGCGCTGGGCCAGGGCGGCGCGTTCTACCGCCCCTCGCGCGACGAAGGCGAGCCGATGCGCGCGCTGACCGTGCAGGAGCCTGCCCCGGTCGACGGGCGGGCGGAGGCCTACCTGCGGCGCCTCGGCTCGAATACCGCGCTCGGCCTGGTGGAACGGGTGACGGCGGCGGCGCTGACGGGCGTGGAAGAGGGCGCGGATGCGGAACTCTTCGACGCCATGCGGCGCGAGCGCGGTCTCGAGATCGCCTTTCCCGCCAACAGCGACTGGGCGAACGCTACGCGCGTGCAGCAATGCGAGACCGCGCGCTTCCAGCTGGATGCCCTGCGCAGCAACCCGAAGATCGCGGGATACTTCTACGATGCCTGGCGCGCTTCGCCGCTGCCCGCGGGTAAGGCCGGAGCGGACGCTTCGTCCTGCGAAACGCCACTGCCGAAGGTGCTCGGCGCGCTCCAGCGGCCCATGCGGCCGGTGATTGCCATGAACCCGCCCAACCTGCGGGTGCGCGAAGAGGCCCACGTGAGCCTGACGCTGCTGAACGAAGAACGTCTCGAGGGACGCGCGGACCTGTCGCTCCAGATTGTCGGTCCGACCAACCAGGTGCTCTGGAAAAAGCGGCGCGGCGTAAAGCTGCCGAAACACGGCCGCGAGTTGTGGAGCGGCCAGGTGGCGGCATCGGGCTCGACCGGCAAGCACAAGTTTGTGGTGCGCGTCCTGCGCAACGAGCAGCCGATTGCCGAGAGCGTGCTGGAATTCCAGGTGCTGCCCGAGGCGGCGAGCTCGGGCACGTCAATTCATCTGCTCGATCCGCACGACGAATATGCCAAGGACTGCCGCCCGTGGGCGAAGCTGGATAACCTCCTTTCGCCGGTGCACGTGGTGCCGCCGCTCGCGAACACGATTCTGGCGTATCCGGACAACGAGCTTGCGCAAGTGATGGCGCAGGTGCACGGCGGCGCCGTGGCACTGGTATTCGATCCCCCTGCGGACTGGAACGACTGGGCCGCCCGCATTGAGGGCATGCCGAAGATCGACCGGGTCGAGTTCGCGCAGGCCGATGTCGCGGCGGCGTCCTATGTGAAACTCCACCCGGTATTCGAGCACCTGCCGTTGCGCTGCCTGATTCGCCAGGCCTACCGCGCCATCGCCCCGCGGTTCGGGTTCGCCGGGGAATCGGAAGAGGAGATCTGCGGCGCCGTGCTCGCTGGGCCGGAAGGTCTGGGTTCCCTGCGTCATGTGGTCGTGCGCCGCTTCGGCTCGGGCAGCGTGGCCTTTGTCAGCCTCCGGGTGATGGAGGCGCTGGCCAACGACGTGATCGCCCAGCAGGTGTTCGTGAACATGATCGCGCACTTCGCGCGGCGTTCGGTGCCGGCGCGCCAGCCCCTGGCGCTGAACCAGCAGGTGGTGGAATGGCACCGCAAGGAACGCGCGAAGCAGGTGTGGCGCTGGCTGGTCATTGGGGAATTCCCCGGCGAAGGCGGGCACGACGCCGAGTATCCGCCCGAGCGCGAGCTCGATGTGCTGACGACCTACCCCGCGGCCTATCGCATGGCGCGCTGGCAGCGCTGGTACACGCTCGAGCGCGATGAATACGAACTGAAGTTCGGCGAGGCGCTGGCTTCGCCCTGGCACACGGAGGTGTGCCAGACCGCCTCGACCGCGTACGCCTACACCGAGTTCAACGCCCAGCGTCGCGGCGCGATGCGCTTCGACCTCGACTTTCCGGGCCAGCTCAAGGCCTGGCTGAACGGCCGCCTGATCTTCGATTCGAAGGAGGGCACGGGGCCGGACAGCGTAACGCATCCGGTGAAGCATGGCCGCAACACGCTCCTGGTGAAATCCACCGTGGTGGATACGCCCTGGAACGTGCTGGTGCGCCTCAAGTCCGCCGAGTCCTTGCCGATTCAGGTCAATCCCTGGAAGTAGCGCCCAGCCCCGATTGTTCCTGTACCCACGTCAGGATGGCCTCGTAGTAGCCCTCCGCGTGCGGCACGAGGGGGAAGGCGGCATCCGGGCCGCCGGGCACGCGGATACCGTGGTCGGCGCCTTCGAAAGTGCGCAGGGTGTAATCGTGCGCGGGGTCGTTCAGCAGCGGCTGGAGCAGCCCGATGCTCGTGGGGGCGTGTACGCTCTTGTCGGCCATGCCATAGATAAAGAGCACCGGCACGTGCAGCCCCGCCCAGACCGGCATGGGGTCGTAATCGATGATGCGGTTGTAGAACTCCCGCCAGTAGTAGTGCGCGGGCGACGGGGTGAACTCCATCGCTTGAAACCAGGGCTCTCCACGCAGCGCCTTGACCTGGGCCACCAGATTCTTAATGTCCGCCGTGCCGCGCGTGACATTGTCGTCCAGTTCGAGCAAGGCCTTCGCCTTGGCCAGTTCCGCTTCGCCGTAGCCCGCGTCTTGCAGACGGACCACGAAGTCGTAGTGCCCTTCATCTTTCGGCGTGACCATGGCGCCGGAGACGGCGACGATGAACTTCACGTCGTCGGAAGAGGCGGCGGCCAGCGGCATGATCCAGCAGGCCTGGCTGATGCCGATGACGCCAATGCGACCGGCGTCGATTTCGTTGCGGGTCTTGAGATAGTGCACACCGGCTATGCCGTCCGAGGCAAGCGTGTCGAAGCCCACCTCGCGCCAATCGCCCTCAGAATCGTGGTTGCCGCGCTTGTCGGTCACGAGGCACGCGATACCGGCTTCGGCAAACTGCACGGATTGATAGAGGTAGTGCGTGCGCTCGTTGTCGCCGGAGCCGTGGTACCACACCATCGCCGGATGCGGACCGTCGCCTTCGGGCAAAAACAATACGCCGGCGAGCTTGGTGCCGTCGTTGTCGTAGTGGACCTCTTCGCGCGTGAATCGCCAGGATTCCGGACGCTGCTCGAGTACCACCTCGGCGTGGTAGTCGCCATAGGTCCACGTGCCCTCGAGCCGGCCTTCTTTCAGTTGCAGCGACAACGTGCCCCGGCTATCCCGGGGTCCATGCTCGATGGTGTAGGTGTCGCCGTCCTGCTCCACCTTGCCGACGGGCACGCCCACCAGCTCGTACTCCGGAAAATCGGCCTCGGCTGCCGCATCGGGGTCGAGTGTATTTCCAAATCGAAGGATAATTTTCGGGCTGGCATCGGTGCGTTCCCAGCGTCCCGCCAGCGGCACGTCCTCGCCTAACGCAGTTTGCGCAGTAACCGTGGCCACGATGCCGAATAGAATTCCCAGTATTCGTTTCATTGTCTGTCTCCTCGCTCTATCAGATGCCTCGGGCCGCGGGAATCGTTTACAACGCGCAGGAATCGTTCGCCACTTTCGGCGTTTCTAGGGTATGCTGAAGAAGCGTGGACCGTCTGCGGGAGCCAGCAGTCTGCGCAGGAGGAGCCGAATGATGAAGTATCTGATCGCGCTCGCGATATCTGCCTTATCGCTGCCCGCACTCGCGCAGACCCTCGACGTCGAAGAGGTCGAGGGCGGCTACACGAACCTGGTGTTTGTCACCCATGCGGGCGACGGTACGGACCGGCTCTTTCTGGTGGAGCAATCCGGAAAAATCTGGGTGCGCGAGAAAGGCGTCACACTGCCGACGCCCTTCCTCAATATCACGGTTACCTGCTGCGGCGAGCGCGGGCTGCTGGGCTTGGCCTTCGATCCCGATTACAAGAACAACGGCTACTTCTACGTGAACTACACCACGACGGTGCTGGGCCAGCTGCAATCGCGGTTGTGCAGTTTCAAGGTGAGCGCGGATCCGAACCGGGCCGACGCTTCGTCGGAAGCGCTGCTGCTGAGCTACGACCAGCCGGCCGCGAACCACAACGCAGGCTGGCTGGGATTCGGTCCGGACGGCTACCTGTATATGGCGGTGGGTGATGGCGGCAGCGGGGGCGACCCCTGGGGCGAGGGCGGCAATGGACAGAACCGCTCGACCATCCTGGGCAACATGCTGCGCCTCGGCGTAGACGGCAACAAGCCCTACACCATCCCGACGGATAATCCATTTTTCGGCATGCAGAACGTGCGCGAAGAAATCTGGGCCTACGGACTGCGCAATCCCTGGCGCAACAGCTTCGACCGGCAGACGGGCGATCTCTACATTGCCGATGTGGGCCAGAACGCGGTGGAGGAAGTGAACTTTCAGGCCGCCGCCAGCATCGGCGGCGAGAACTACGGGTGGCGCGTGATGGAGGGCGACAACTGCTTTGACGGCTCGCAGACGGGCGGCAATCCGCCGTGCAATGATCCCGGCTTCACGGGCCCCATTCACACCTATGGCCACACGGGCGGGCGATGCTCCATCACGGGCGGCTACGTCTATCGCGGCGAGGCCATGCCGCGCTCCGCGGGGCTTTACTTCTTCGCCGACTACTGCAGCCACGACGTGTATTCGCTCCGCTACCGCGACGGTCTCGGCCTCACGGATTTCTCGGATCGCACAGCCGAGCTGGATCCCTTCAGCAACATCACGTCGTTCGGCGAGGATGAGCACGGCGAACTGTATATAGTCACGCAGCAGACGCTGTACCGCATCTACGAACCGGCCGCGCGCGAGGTGCGCGATGCCGTGCTGCCCGATTTCGCCACCGCGGCGGGCGGAGACAACTCGGCGAGCCTGCAGGCGCTGCAGAATGCCGGCGTGCAGATTACGCAGGAGGTTTTCAATGACCTCGATGCGGATGACAACGGCGAATTGACACTCGCGGAATTGCTGAATGCGGCGGGCATCGGCCAATTGCACCACGCGGACACCAACCTCGACAACGCCATCAGCCTCACGGAACTGCTGCGCGTGATTCAGCTGTACAACGCCAACGGCTACACCTGCGCCGACGGCCCGAGCGAGGACGGCTTCGCCATCGGAACGGCGCCGCTCGATTGCGTGCGGCATACGGCGGACTATCTTGCGCCCTACGGCCGTATCGGCCTGAGCGAGGTGCTCCGGATGATCCAGTTCTACAACACGGCCGGCTTCGCCTGGTGCCCCGAAAGCGGTACCGACGACGGCTTCTGCCCGCAGGCCTGATCCCCATGGACTGCCCGGCCTGCAAGAACCCGATGATGGTGCTCGAGTACAACGGCGTCGAGGCCGACTTCTGCGATGCCTGCGGCGGCGTGTGGCTCGATGCCTCGGAGCTCGAACTGCTTTTCGGTGATCGGCAGCTGGCGGACGACTTCATGCGCAGCGACGATTCCGGCAAGCGGGAACGCGACCGCCAGCTCAAGTGCCCCATTTCCGGCAAAAGCATGCTCAAGGGACGCACGGCCGGCCCCGAGCCAGTCACCTACGACTATTCGCCCTACGGCATGTGGTTCGACCGCGGTGAGCTGGAATCCATTCTAAAGCACGGTAGCACCGACCCCGGCGGCGAAGACGTGCTCGCCTGGCTCCGTGAACTCTTTCCCGCGCAAGAGGCGTAAGCCGGCATCCAAGGCTTTCGCGCTGGGTAGGTCTATCCACCCGCCGGCGTTGATGGCCGCCTGGTCGCCGACCCAACCCGCCTCCGCTGTGTGACTCCCCAACTGCGGAGCAGATGCCTACACCAGCCCCGTGTTGGTCCGCGTCTTCGTGGGCCTACGCCGGGTATCAGGCCCCCCAAGAAGATACCCCGTAGGTCTTACCTAAACCGCGCCGCATCGCGACGGTAGGCAACCCCTACG
>WGMK01000015.1:0-425000 GCA_016125095.1 Candidatus Hydrogenedens sp.
ACCCCGGACGAGCAGGGCGTGACCGGCGTGCGCGGCTTCTTCGTGGATGCCAGCGGCGTCATCCGCGGCGACGCCACCGGCGCCGCCACCGTGGCCAGCGCCCCGATTGGCGAAAGCTAAGCAACGGCCCGATAGCGAATCCTCCCGCGCGGCGGTGGCACCCCCACCGCCGCGCGGTCTTTTTGTATGTGGCTAAAGTGCTACCCATCGGTGGTGTGAAGGTCCGCATGAGCCGAGGACGCCGGTCCACCATCAGAATCGCATTCTGGCATCACGGCCTCCACGCCAAGAGCCGCTTTGGAAAGCAGCGCTCCCGGCGTGATCCTGTAGGTCGCGGGTTCTACCCCGACAACTATCCCGGCCCCCGCGTCAAGATTCCGGGGTAGAACCCACGACCTACCTTGAATCATCGCTCTCCATTCGAGGGAGCGAATGTCCCCGTATTGACCGCCGCCTTCCGGGCTTCCTATGATGCGGGGCCGGGCGTTCGGGTGCGCGCGGTTGTGGTTGCAAACCTTATTGGGAGCTTTCCGCCATGAAGCAGGGCGAGACGATTTATCTGGTGTCGAACGGGGATTTCCGGGATGCGGCGTGCGAGGTGTGCTGGCCGACGCAGGATCTGACGCTGAAGGAGGTGCAGAAGGCCTTCAAGAAGCTGGGCCACAAGACGGAAATCGTGACGAAGTACGACGCGAAGCGGAAGCATGGCTTCGTGACGCGTCAGTGCGAGGGCACGGAGGTCTTTTCGAAGATCGATCCAAAGGCGCCGGTGGTGATTGTGTTGAGTTGCTGGGCCTATGCACACCACGTGTGCGGACCGTTGCAGACGCACCAGGGGCCGATTCTGCTGCTGGGCAATTTCGACGGCACCTGGCCGGGGCTGGTGGCGCTGCTGAACCACGCCGGCACGCTGGCGCGCTTGAACGTGAAGCATTCCCGCCTGTGGACCGACAGCTTCGTGAAGGACGCGTACTTCATGAAGAAGCTGGAGCAATGGACCAAGACGGGCCGGGCCACCCACAGCGAATCGCACCTGACCCCGGCGGAAGACTTGAAGCTGGACGCCGCCGCGAAGAAGTTCGGCGCGGCGCTGGCGGGCGACATCAAGCGCGAGCGCCGCATCATGGGCCAGTTCGACCCCGGTTGCATGGGCATGCTGAATGCCGTGCTCGACCCGGCGAAAGTCGGCGCGTGCGGCATGCCGATTGAGTATCTGAACCAGTCGGATCTGCTGGCGGAGATGGACCTCGTGAGCGATGAGGAGGCCCAGCGCCACCTGAACTGGCTGATCAAGAAGGGCGCGTGGTTCGACTGGGGTCCCGATGCCTCGACCGACCTGACGCACGACCAGGTGCGCACGCAGATGAAGATGTACGCCGCGGCGGGCCGATTCATGGCGCGCTATGGCCTGAGCAGCATCGGCATTCCCTATCAGCTGGGACTGGTGCGCCAGTGCCCGGCGTCCGATTTGGTGGAGGGCATGCTGAACAACGCCGACCGTCCGCCCATCAAGGACCCGGCGTCGAAGCAGGTGGTGAAGGCGGGCAAGCCGATTGTGCATTTCAACGAGGGCGACCTCGGCGCGGGCATTCCGCAGCTGCTGCTGCACGAGATTTACGAGCGCAAGGGGATGCCCTCTGAGACGACGCTGCACGACGTACGCTGGGGCCGCGAGTGGGAAGGTGCGTTCACGTGGGTGTTCCTGATCAGCGGCGCGGCGCCGCCCGCGCACTTCGGCGGCTGGAAGCACACGCAGGTGTACCGCCAGCCCCCCATGTATTTCCCCAAGGGTGGCGGCACGTGCTCGGGCATCTCGAAGCCGGGCGTGGTCACCTGGGCGCGGGCCTTCGAGGCCGACGGCGCGCTCTGGATGGATTGCGGCACGGGCGACGTGATCCCCCTGCCGGAGCAGGAGGTACGCGAGCGCCTCGATGCGACCACGCCGGTATGGCCCATCGCCAATGTGCATATCCCGGGGTATGGCCGCAACGAGCTCATGGCCACGCACATGTCGAACCATATCGTCATCGGCTACGGCGACGTGCTGCAGGAATTGATCGCCACCTGCCAGCAGTTGGGTATCAAGACGCGGGTGGCGGGCGACGTGCGGAAGGCGCTGCGTTAATCGCGCGGAACCGCCGCCGCGTGCTATTGTGTGCGGCGGAGAACGCGACGCCCTGAGAGCAGTACCAACGAGCGGAGACACGGACGATGATTGATTCTCCTTACCTGAAAGAGCTGAACGGCTATATCGACGGCGCCTGGGTGGCGGCGGATTCCGGCAAGACCTTCGATGTGAAGAACCCGGCCACGGGCGAATTGCTAGCGCAGGTGGCGGCGATGGGTCCGGACGAGACCACGCGCGCCATCGACGCAGCCGAGGCGGCCCGCTTCAACGGGGCGTCCTTCGAGCAGCGCGTGGAATGGCTGTTGGCCATCGACCGCGAGCTGCGCGCGGGCAAGGAAGAAATCGGCCGAATCCTGACGATGGAGCACGGCAAGCCGCTGGCGGAGGCGATTGCGGAAGTGGAATACGCCGCGGGATTCTTCAAGGATGCTGCGGAGAATATCGACTGCATCAAGCCGCATACGCTGGACACCAAGCCGCGCGGCTGTACCTGGACGGTGCATTACCGCCCGGCCGGCACCGTGGCGCTGGTGACGCCGTGGAATTTCCCCATCGGGATGATTGCCAAGAAGCTGGCGCCGGCCATCGCGGCGAACTGCCCGAGCGTGACGAAGGCCTCGTCGAAGACGCCGCTCTCGATGATCTGCCTGTTCAGCATCCTGCACGAAAAGCTGGACCTGCCCAAGGGCTTTGTGAACCTGGTATCCGGCTCGGCCGGCCCGATTAGCGATACCCTCTGCGCCGACCACCGCGTGGCGGTGCTGAGCTTTACCGGCAGCACGGGCATTGGCGTGCAGCTGATCGACCGCACGAAGGACCACTGCAAGCGTCTGGCGCTGGAACTGGGCGGCAACGCGCCGTTCATCGTGTTCGAGGACGCCGACCTGGACAAGGCGGCGGACAACCTCGCGGCGAACAAGTTCCGCGGCGGCGGCCAGACCTGCGTGTGCGCAAACCGCGTGCTTGTGCAGAAGGGCGTGGCCGACGCGTTCACCGAGAAGTTCGTCGAGCGCGTGAAGAAGATCAAGGTCGGCAATGGCCTGGACGAAGGCGTGACGATGGGGCCGCTTATCGACAAGAACGGCTTCAACAAGGTGCGCGAGCACGTGCAGGACGCGCTGGATAAGGGCGCGACCATCGTGACGGGACAGCTGATGCCGCTGGCCACCGAGAATTTCGGCTGCTTCTATCCGCCGACGGTGTTGCGCGGCGTGACGCCCCAGGCCGCCTGCTTCCGCGAAGAAACCTTCGGGCCGCTGGCCCCCATCATCGAATTCGAGGACGAAGAAGAGGCCATCCGGCTGGCGAACGACACCGAGTTCGGGCTGGCTTCGTACGTGTTCTCGCAGGATATCGACCGCGCCGAGCGCGTGGCCGAGCGCATTCACTTCGGTCACTGCGGCATCAACACCGGCACGGGCCCGACGCCCGAGGCCCCCTTCGGCGGCATGCTCGAATCCGGCTGGGGACGCGAGGGTGGCACGGAAGGCCTGCATGAGTTCGTCGAGCCCCAGACCATCCCCCACGGATAATTGCTATTGGCACGCTGCCGGGCGCCTGCTGAAGCGGGCGCCCGGCGCTTTCGTTGCGCTTGCCGCCGCCGTCCTCGCCTATCAGTACTTGTTCGTGCAGACGAATGGCATCCCCGGGCACGGCTATACCGACTGGTACGAACCCTCGGCGCTTTGGGCTGCGGGGCACGGCTGGTCGAACCCCGGCGTAGTTAAGGCGCCGCAGTCGGCCGAGTTCATCGCGGGACGCGAACCGGCGCTCGACACCTCCAAACTCGAGGGGCTGACTTTCGAGGAGAACCTGGACGAGAACCAGCAGACCCACAAGTACCTCTTGCGGCTGGTGGGCGTGTGGTGGTGGCTGTTCGGCATCAATTGGCACTCTCTCGGATGGATGCAGGTGGGCGTGTTCGCGCTCACGGCCTGGCTGCTCTTCCGGCTGCTGCGCGCAGCGGGCCCGTGGCCTTTGGCGCTCGCGGGCGCGCTCGCCTTCCTCTGCACGCCCGGGGTGTTGAGCCTCCTCCCCACCGTCCGCGACTTCAATAAGATTCCCTTTTTCTTTCTCTCGTTCCTGTTCATGCTGCTGCTCACGCGGCAGCACAAATCCAGATCGCGCCGCTACGGCATTCCGATCGCGCTTGGCCTGACCATCGGAATCGGCATCGGCTTCCGGCAAGACGTCCTCGCGCTACTGCCCGCGGCCTTGCTCGTCGCCGCAGCTTCCCCCTGCAGTACGCCCGGATGGCGCAAGCAGCTGCAGGCGCGGGCGACGATGGCGGGGCTGGTGCTGCTGGGATTTCTGCCTTTCGGAGCGCCGATCCTCCTGGCCTATACCGAGGGATCGCAGGGGGCGCACCAATTCGTGATGGGGCTGGCCGCGAACCGGGACGATGCGCTCGGGCTGACGGGCGCGTCGTACGAGCGTCTCGCGATCTTCAGCGACAACATGGCGACGGTGGCCAAGGCGGGCTACGCCCGGCGCGAACACGGCGCAACGCACCCGGTTAAATTCGTGTCGCCCGAGATGGCGCGCGACGGCGCGGAGTACGCGTGGGAAACGATCACCACCTTCCCCGCCGACATGCTGCTGCGCGGCTATGCGGCGGTGCTGTGGATTCTGCGGGGCTGTCCGACACAGCAACACGCGCCCACGGCGCTGGGATTCCTTGCGTGGGGACCGTGGCTGGCCGGGTGCTTCTTCGTACTGCTCGGCGCGCAGGATTGGCGCCGCGCGGTGCTGGGAGTCCTGCTGCTCACCTACCTCGGCGGCTACCTCAGCATCCAGTTCGAGCCGCGCCATGCCGTGCACCTGGCCTTTCTTCCGGCGTTCTTCGTGGTGGCGATGGCCGGCGGCGTTTGGGGGGTGGTTCGCGGACGGCAAAAGGATGCAGTCCCAATCGTAGGCCGGCCGTGGCTTCGCACGCGAGCTCTATCCTTACTGTGCTTTGCGGCGGTGGCAGTGCCCATGCTCGCACTGCCGTACGTCGTGGCGCGCGCGTGGCAGGGGCCGCAAGTGCAGCACTATGCGCAGGCGGCTGACGAAGCAGCCTTGCAGCCGATAGCGACGCGCCGCGTCGAGCTTGGAGACTTCGTGTATTTCGAGGTGGCCGACCCTTCCGCGCTGTTAACCTGCACGTTCGACGACCTCTGCGAGGACTACCTCGCGGTCGCGCTGAATGGGGGCGTCCCTGCCATAGGAATCGCCTGCGAGGCGGAGCGCGACGACTGGGATACCTTCCGCTTCGACTACCCGCTGCCTCCCGAGGCCGCCGAATCGCAATCGGGCGTCAAGGTGTTCTTTCCTGCCTACGAAGTGAAGGCAGACAATCAATTCTTCGCCGGATGGTCACGTTTTTCGGGCGTCGTGCTGCGCGCCGAAGACGCCAAGCATTTCGCCGGGCTGTTCCGCGTGGCAGACACGGGCCCGTTTCCGCTATTCCTGACGATGGCGGTGAAGCAGGACGCGTCGGAGTTTCAGTCGCACCAGCGCCTGCGCCTAAATTGGCAGTCGGAATGGATGACGCCGCCGCCGCCCGAGTACTACGTCGCGCCCCTGAAAGCGAAAGCTCAGGAGCCGCCCGCGGCGGACTGAACGCGCTGTTCGATGTCCAGCGCACTGGGGGATTCGGGCGAAAGCCGCTGGGCGCGCCGGGCGGCGCGTTCGGCCACGGATAGATCCCCGGCGGCGATGGCCGCATCGGCCAGCACCGACTGCACCTGCAGGATACCCGGCAGCAAATCTTCGCCATAGCCGCGCGCAATCGACAGCGCCTCGTCCGCGCGGCCGACCGAGCGCAACACTTGGATTTCAGGCTCGACATGCCGCCAGAGGTAGGGCGAAGCCGCGCGCAGTTCTTCCGCGAGCGCCAGCGCCTCGTCTGGCTTCCCCTCGGCCATAAATCCGGGCACCCGCCGCGCGAGCACATTGGGGGACCGCCAGCCATTCGAAAGCGCCGCATCGAGAGCCTTGGCCTCGGCATCTTCGGGTAGCGCCGCGATGGCGGCGTCGAGCTCCACAGCGCGCCGAGTCAGTTCGGATTCCGGCTTGGGGAATGGACTCTCCAGCGAGGACCGCAGCGTGGCGCGATCATCGACAATCGTCCGCGCGAGCTTCGTGCGGCAGGCGTCTTCGCTGGGCACGCCGGCCACCGCGGGTGCGCCGAATCGCTCCGCAAGCGCGGGCGCGATCTGCTCGTATACCGACGCCGCGATGAGGTAGGTCGAGTGGAAATTCAGGTGGCAGTGGTCGATGAATAAATCCGGTCCAGGAATGCCGTGGGGTGCCTCCGCGCGGATGACCTCGTCCGCCCCCACATATTTCACGTTCTCCGGGTGCGCGTCGGCGACTTCGCGCACCAGCGCATTCGACTTGACCGATGCGCTGGGAGGCAAAGCCGCTGCATAGATGGCGCGCTCATAACTTCCGGACGCAGCCTCGTATTGGCCGGTTGCTTCGAGGCAATGGCCCAACTGCTGCTGTAAGGGGGGCGAATCCGGCTCAAGTTTCGCGGCGGTCTGATAGGACTCGATGGCCCCCCAAAAGTCACCTGCGGCCTGCCGCTCGGTGCCCTCGTTGTAGGCCTGAAGCCAGGTATCCCGCGCTTCGCCTTGCAGGTTGAGTGGTGGCACGTCCCCCTCGCGCGTCATGCCGCTGCGGATGTAGCCTACCGAGCACAGCGCCACCCGCGCGCCCGCCGACTCGGCCGCATCGCAGATGGCCTCCATGTTGAGCAGGTACAGCGCGTAGAGCTGCTCCTGGGGCCGCACGCCGATGGTTGCACTTCCCCCGCTCCCCTCTGCCGCGTCCCACCACGCATGCCGCAGCCACTGGACCATGCGCAAATCGGCGAGGTGAAGCTGGGCGCGTATGGCGAGGCGCGCGAGCGACGGCGACAACTCGCGTTCCCAGGCGTTCGCGGTCATGGTGAAGCGGCCGCCGAACTCGTTGTTGCCCATATAGACGAGAAACAGGTCGGGTTCGAGCAACCGTGCCGCCTCGCCCGCCACGTCGGCCATGATGTTCGAGCACATGCCGATGAGCGCGGTATTGTAGATCTCGATCTTCGCGCCAGGATAGGCGCTTCGAACCATCACCTCGAGCTGGCGGCCCACGCTGAAATCGGGCTGGGCGAATCCATAGGCCGCCGAACCGCCCAGCACGAAGATGCGGTAAGCGCCCTCGGCCTTGCGTGCGGGCACGGCCACCTGCGGCGCGGTGTACTCGCGCTTAAAGGCGGAGGCTGCGTCGGCGTAGTAGGAGAAGTAGGACGGCGCGTAGTTGTATACCGCCTCGCCGTCGAGGTGCGCTTTCTCGAAGGGCCGGACCGTGATGCCGTAGCCGCTCCAGCGCAGACCCAGCTCGGCTCCGGCAATCAGCAGCAGCGGCACCAGCCCCCAGGCGATGAAGTACTTGGCGGTATTCAGGAGTTTTCTTCGCATGGCGCGGGAATCGAGGCCTCGAGACAAGGGCGCAGTATGCCATGCGGCGCGGGAACCGCGCACCCGGGACCGCCGGAACCCATTTGGCGCACGCGCGGGCGGCGGGGTAAAATGGCGGCCTACCCCGACAGGAGCCGAAATGAGCGCAACCATGGAATCGGAGGCGTGGCTGGCAGGCCGCGCGGGCCGCGAAACCTGGCCCGAGATTCAGGGCATGATGGAAGTGGGCCGCATGCTGCACGGCCGCGGCTGGTCCCTGGCCACCAGCAGCAACTATAGCGTGCGCCTTTCGCAGGATCCTTTCCGGCTGCTGCTGACCAAGAGCGGGATGGACAAGGGTCGGCTGACGCCGGCGGACTTCGTGGTGGTGGACGAACACGGCCGGCCGCTGCCCGGCGAGCCGCGTCCCTCGGCGGAGACCATGCTGCACGTGGTGGCGGCGCAGCGTTCGAGCATCGGCGCGGTGCTGCATACGCACTCGGTCTGGGGCACGCTGCTCTCGGATGTGTATCATTCATTGGGGCACGTGCGGCTGCACGGCTATGAAATGATCAAGGCGCTCGATGGCGTTTCCACGCACGACCACGAGCTCGAGATACCGATCTACGAAAACACGCAGGACATCGGCTCGCTGGCGGAGGAAATCGCCGAGCGCTTCGAGGACGACACGAAGCCGAAGATGCACGGATTCCTGATCCGCCGCCATGGCCTTTACACGTGGGGCCGCGATCTGGACGAGGCGCGGCGCCATGTGGAGGGCTTCGAGTTCCTGCTGGAAGTGGCCGGACGCGCGCTTACCCTGCGCTCGGCCCTGCCTGCGGGCCTTGTCGCGCCGCCGGTCAGCCTGTAAGAAGAGGAGCACCCCATGGCCAAAATTACGATTGCCGACGAACAGCGCGAGATTACCGAGGTCGAGGCGATTGCCGCGTACCTGGGCGGGCACGGCATTGTGTACGAGCAATGGAACTCGGGCCGGCTCGACAGCCCGGACGCCACGAGCGAGGAGATCCTCGCGGAATACGCGCCGGAAATCGATGCGCTGAAAGAAGCGGGCGGCTATGTGACCGCGGATGTGATCAACGTGCATCCCGAGACGCCCGGACTGGATGCCATGCTCGAGAAGTTCAACAAGGAACACACGCATTCCGAGGACGAAGTTCGCTATATCGTCAAAGGACGCGGCACGTTCCACATCCGCCCGAAGAATGAAGACGGCAGCTTCGGCACGATCTTCGCGATTGAGATGGAAGCGGGCGACTTGATCAACGTGCCTGCGGGTACGCACCACTGGTTCGACCTGTGCAGCGAGCGCACCATCCGCGCGATCCGGCTGTTTCTCGATCCCTCGGGCTGGACGCCGCACTACACGGGCACCGATATCCACGAGCGTTACGCGCCGGTGTGCTGGGGCCCGGCCTACATCGCGGCGGGCGGCCTGCGCCCGGCGGGCGAAGGCGTCGGCATTCAACTGAACAGCACGAACTGATCATGGCCTTCTCCCCCGCGCCGCCCGTTCGCGGCATGTTGTTCGATATCGAGGGCACGACCTCGTCGGTGTCGTTTGTGTACGAGGTGCTTTTCCCCTACGCGCGTCAGCACCTGGCCGCTTTTCTGAAAGAGTACTGGAACCATCCGGACACGCAGGCCGCGTGCGAGTTGGTGGCGAAGGATGCGGGCTACACATCGCTGGACGCCTGGACGCTGGACGACAGCGACACGGCCCAGCACGAGGCCGTGACGGCGGTGCTGCTGGACCAGATGGATCGCGACGTGAAGGCCACGGGGCTCAAGGCGATTCACGGGCTGGTGTGGGAAGCGGGCCACGCTTCGGGCGAATTGCGCGCGCACGTGTACGAAGAAGTGGCAGATTGCCTGCGCGCCTGGAAGGATGCCGGCATCGACCTGCGCATCTATTCCTCAGGCAGCATCAAGGCGCAGCACCTCTTCTTCGGGCATTCGGCGGCGGGCAATCTACTGCCGCTGTTCTCCGGGCACTACGACACCACGACCGGACCCAAGCGCGAACAGGCAAGCTATGCGGCCATCGCCACGGCGTTCGGCATTCCGGCTGGCGAACTGCTCTTCTTCAGCGACGTCGTCGAGGAACTCGATGCCGCCCGCTCCGCAGGCTGGCAAACCGTCCTTGTCGTGCGCCCCGGCAATGCGCCGGTCGCAGACGGCCACGGGCACCCGGTCATCGCCGATTTCACGGAAATCCGGGTAGTCAGCTAGTCGGCATCGAGCCCTTGCAGCGCGGCGGCATAGCGTGCGGCCGTGTCGGCCGGGCAGGCCGTGCATGGTTCAAGCCGATCGCGTGCCACCAGGTTTTCCCGGGTTACGACCTCGGCGTCTTCGCCCAGCGCGACGTTCCACACGGCGGCCACGAGGGCTGGCTCATTCCATTCGCCCAGCACCTTGCCATCCTGCACGGCCTTCAGGCCGCCCTTGCCGTCGGTGTAGAGGCAAAGCACCGTGCCCACCTCGAAGTCCCCGCTGAACGCATCCACGAAGCTGCTCCGGTACTCGCCCTCGTAGTCCACGCGGGACAAGCTCTTGCGCCAAGACCAGCGGATGCCGCGCGCCGGAATAGCATGCGTGCCGCGGAATACCAGCGCCTTCGCCAGGGGGGCCTCGCAGAGATAATCCAGCGCGGCGGCGGGATCCTCGGGGACCGCCGAGGAATCGCAGACATAGTGGCCCAGGGCATAGGCATTCATGCCCATTACCCGCCGCACGTCGGCCCCGGTGATCTCCAGTTCGAGGCCACCCGCCTCGATGGCCTCGGGCAAGGGCTCGGACGTGGCGGGCTCGACCAGCACGTTCGCCTGAAACGAAATCGCGACAGCAAGTACGGCTTCGATCATGCTTTGGACTCCTCCGACGTTCGCGCCGCCGATGCCTCGGCGAACGCATTTACCTCGTTCCATTGCTCGAACAGCCAGCGTGCCCGATCTTCTTCCCGGGCGGGCACCTCGGCCGCCGGTATGCGCCAGAACCGAATGCGGATCCGCGCACCGATGAGTCCGCCATTCAACACCGAACGGACGGAAGACGCGGCCTCGAGCCCCGTGTGCGCGCAAAAGACGACATCGGCCTCGGGAGCATGGCGCAGCAGTGCAAGCGGTCCGCCCAGCTTCGGCGGCAGCACCTGCCGCCAGCGTTCTGCATAGGGCAAGCGCCAGTCCGACGGGTCGGCGCGCATTTTCCGCAATAAGTTCTCCCGCTTCGAGGGACTGAACCGCGTGCCCTCGGGAAAGATCAGCACGCCGTCTTGCGGTCCCATGCCCCCGGCCAGCTGCCCCACGGCGTCCAGCGCTTCGACGTCCGAGCCATCGCGCGCCACGAAGCGATTCGGCAGCCGCTGACCGACGATATCGAGGCAGGGATCCCACAGCAGCTCGCGCTTGAGCACATAGCGGAGACGCAGTCCGTGCGGCTGGGAGATGAAATACACCGGCAGAATCGTGTCGGCGAAGCTGGTGTGGCGGAAAAAATAAAAGGCGCCGCCCGGCAGGATGTCGGCGGCATGTTCGACTTCGAGCTGCAGGCGGAACAACCACACGGAGACCCGCGCCAGAGACGCACCCCAGAACCATTGCAGTCGGTAGTTGGCCCGGATATAGGCCGCATGAAGCTGGAAAGCACTGGCGGCATGCAGCAACCAGAGCCCAAAGGCGGCCGCCACGCCGAAACATTCCCAGGCCAGCATGAACAGCAGGAAGCAATAAAACCGAAACACGGGGAAGCGCAGGCGCGCGCGGACGAGATCAGCAAAGAGGCACGCCGGGGCGAGTAGCGGCAGCCCGGCCAACAGCAGCAGGTACACCGCAGACACGGCCGAAACAGAAATCATCCGCCGCTGAATATTGCGCAGAAAGGCTGCCATGCCAAGACTATCGCACGGCCCCGCGGGCGGCGGCAAGCCCTTGCAAACCGTGCGGATCGGCCGCCGATATGCTAAGCTTGCGGCACTTCCCCATGCGAATTCTCCACGTGTACAAAGACTTCGATCCGCCCATCCACGGCGGGGTCGAGAAGCATATCGCGCTCATGTGCCGGTACCAGCGGCAATGGGCCGATGTGCGGGCATTGGTATGCAGCCGCAGCCGCCGCACGGCCTGGGCCGAACGCGACGGCACGCAGGTGCTCGAGGTCGGCGAATGGGGCCGCGTGCAGAGCGCCCCCCTCTCCCCCGCGTTCCCCTGGCACATGCGCGCGCAGGAAGCGGATGTGGTGGTGGTGCATGTGCCGAACCCGACGGCGGAACTCGGCTGGCTGCTGGCGCGGCCCAAGGGTCGGCTGGTCGTGCGGTACCACAGCGACGTGGTCCGCCAGGCCTCCGCCATGCGCTTCTATGGCCCCCTGCAAATGCAATTCCTGCGCCGGGCTGGTATCATTCTGCCCACTTCCCAGCCCTACGTCGAAACGTCGCCGGTGCTGTGCCAGCTGCGGGAAAAATGCGCCGTGGTGCCGCTGGGAATCGAGCCGCAGGCGTTCCAGCATCCGGACCCGGAGCGCGTGGCGGCCCTGCGCAGGGAATACGGGGAATCGTTCGTGCTTTTTTCGGGAATGCACCGCTACTACAAGGGCCTGCCCTACCTGGTCCAGGCGGCGCCGCGCATCCGCGCGCGCGTGGTGGCAGCGGGCGATGGCCCCGAACGCGCCGAGGCCATGCGGCTGGCGGCGTCCATCGGGGCGGATATCGCGTTTCCCGGTCGCCTCAGCCATGAAGACCTCGTCGCGCACCTGCACGCCTGCTCGGTCTTCGCCTTCCCCTCCATCGCCCGAAGCGAGGCCTTCGGCATCTCCATCATGGAAGCGCACGCGGCAGGCAAGCCGGTGGTGGCTACGCGGCTCGGCACGGGGGTGGAATTTATCAACGAGCATGGCAGCACCGGCCTGAATGTGCCGCCGCGCGACAGTGCCGCGTTGGCCGAGGCGGTCAATACACTGCTGGGCGATTCAGCACGGCGCGAGGCCATGGGCCGCTACGCCCGGGCGCGTATCGAGCGCGACTTCACGGCGGAGGCGGTGGCGCGGCGCGAGTTCGAACTCTACGGGCAGGCGGTCTGAATGAGTTACGACTACCTGATCTACGCTTACGCCTTCTTTTGCACCTTCGTGCTCTCGTGGTTCGGCACCCGCGCCGTGCGCTGGTTCGCGTTGCGTTACAAGATTCTCGACCAGCCCGGCCATCGGAAGATGCACGCGGAACCGATGCCGCTGCTCGGCGGGGTCGCCATCGTGGGGGCGTTCTATATTTTCGCCCTGGGGCATATCGGCGGGCTGATGCTGCTGACCCAGTTCGGCGACGACTGGATCGAGCATCAGCTCTTGCAGTTCCTCGGCGAGGACGCGCAGGTGAAGGTAGCCGGACTGCTGGCCGGGGGCGTTCTTATCTTCCTGTTGGGCGTGGTGGACGACCTCTACGCGCTCAAGCCCTGGCTGAAGCTCGTGGGCCAGATCGTGGCCGCAGCGGTGCTGGTGATGTCGGGCATCCGGCTCGAGCTTTTCGTGCTGGGTAATTTCTGGATGTCCGCGGCGGTCACGATGCTCTGGATCGTACTGCTGACGAATTCGCTCAACTTTCTCGACAACATGGACGGCCTCTGCGCGGGGGTGTGCATCATTTCCTGCCTGTCGTTCTTTCTCTGCGTGCAGGCCGACGACACGCTGGTGCGGGTACTGCTGATGATGATGGTCGGCGGCGCGGGCGGCTTTCTCTATTACAACCTCGCCCCGGCGCGGATCTTCATGGGAGACGCCGGGGCGATGTTCTGCGGTTACCTGCTGGCGACCATCGCGGTGCTGGGCACCTTCCACGTGGAATCGACGCCGTCGCGCATCGCCGTGGCCGCGCCGGTGCTGGCCCTGAGCGTGCCGCTCTTCGACACCCTGAGCGTCGTGTATATCCGCTTCCGAAGCGGGCAGAACATCATGCTCGGTGACAAGCGCCACTTCTCGCACCGGCTGGTCGACCTTGGCATGTCGCCGCGGCAGGCCGTGGAGTTTATCTATCTCGTCGCCATCGTCGTGGGACTGGGCGCCGCCATGCTTCCGCTGCTGGACCTGGGCGGCACGCTGATCATTCTGGCGCAGACCGTCGGCGTCTATTCGTTGATTGTGATACTCATGAACGCGGCGCGCTAAGGCGCGCTGCCGCAAGGAAGGTCTCTCTTGGCCAAGAAGAAGCAATCCGCTCCCGCGGTTATCGATGAAACGCCCTACGCCTGGTGGCCCGGCGAATTCGCGCCTTTCCGCTATGCCCTGATCCACATGGGATTCCTGATTGCGCTGGGCGTGCTCCTGACGCTCGGGATTCAGTTCAACAGCCTGCTCTGGGTGAAACAACTGGTGGGCACGCTGATCGGCATGGAACACCCCGGCGACCTCGGGCCGATGCCGCAAAGCCTCGACGCGGGCATCTTGATCTGGTGCCTATGCCTCGTGGGCGGCAACACGCTGCTGCACCCCTCCCTCGGCCTGGTTGCCCTGGCAGCCATGCGCCCGTGGCTCGACGGCTACACCTTCAAGACCGACAACACCTACTTCCTTTGGGGGGCGATATTCATCCTGATGCTGTGGGGCGTGCGGGCCGTGCTGCGAGGCGAGGGCCTGCGCTATCCGGTGCTCACCCTGCTGAGCCTCGCCTATATCGCCGTCGCGCTGCTGCTGAGTTTCACCAGCATCGACTTCGGCGAGACCTACAAGCAGCTGCTGAACTGGACCGGCTACGCGGCGGTGTTTATTGTCACCTACCAGAACCTGCAAACGCGCCGGGTGCAGCGGTTTATCTTCATGGCGGTGTTGCTGGCCATGACCGCCCAAGCGATCTTCGCCATTCTCCAGTACTACTTTGTGCTGCCCTTCCTGCGGGAGCTCATTCAGGCGCAGCCCCAGATTCTCCGCGCCTATTTCGGGGTCGACCAGGTGACCGACGAGATGGTGCGCCGCTTCAACCGGAACCGGGCCTTCGGCACGGTCCTGTTTCCCAATGCGCTGGCGGGCTTTCTGGTGCTGGTGGTTCCGGCGGCAGCGCTGTATACGCGGCAACTGTGGCGCGAGCGCCCCCTGGCGGGCCGGCCCGCGGCGTCCAAGGCCGAGCTGCGCTCGGTGCTCGGCGCGACTGCCGTGCTCTTCGTGGTGCTGCTCAGCCTCATCTACTCCGTCTATCAGTTCCCGATTTCCTACACGACGGCCAAGGGCGCGCTGCCGTGGTATCTGGGGCTCTATGCAGCCTTCGGCGGCAGTCTCGCCCTGTCTGTTGCGTGCGCGCTGCCCTATGCCGCGCTCGGCCGCAAGCAAGGTATTGCCTTCGCCAACCACCGCCTGAGCGTACTCACGGCAGGCGTCTGCTTCCTCATTCTCGCATGGGCCTTGCTGCTCACCTTTTCCCGCGCGGGCATCATCAGCCTCGCGGCAGGCTGCGCATTCGCGATGGCGCTGGTAATGATGCCCGCGGCCTGGTCGGGTCCCCTGTTGCGCTGGGCCCCGCGGGCGCTCGGTATCCTGGTCCTGCTGGGTATCGCAGGTTACACGACCGTTCACCCCGCCACAGCGCACGCGCAGGCGGCGGGCCAACTTACGACACAGGGCGAAAACATTACCCTCGACGATCTCTCCGATACGCGTTCGCTCGGCATCCGTTTCACTTATTGGCGCGTGGGCCTGTCGATATTCGCCGACAACTTCCTGACCGGCGTGGGCCTCGGCAACTTCAAGTGGGCCTATGCCGCGTACCAATATCTCGGAGCAGGCGACGTGCAGGAGGCGCACAACGGCTACCTGCAGGCCTTCGCGGAAACCGGTATCCTAGGGGGCCTCGCGCTACTCGCCTTCTGGGGGTACTTCGTGCTCTGGGCAGCCGGCCGCGTTCGCGCCGAAGAGAACGCCGAGCGGCGCGGCATGCTGGCGGCCCTGCTGGCGGGCGTCGTGGCGTTCCTGCTGCATGCCGCGCTCGACATCCATTTCTCGCACCCCACGCTGATGTTCTTCGCGATGATGTTCGCGGGCTTCTTCGTGGTGTGGTCCACCCCCGAGGGCTCCCCGGCGCTCAGGGCGACGGCGGGCCAGGCCTCGATCGCTGCCGTGCTGGTGGCTGCGGCGCTCGCCTTCGGCCTGAGCACGCGGCCGTATTTCCAGAACCTCGCGCTGAACCGCATGCAATTTTTCGTGACCAGTTATCAGGATGCCCTGCAGCAGAAGCTGGATGTCGCCCACTACATCATCGACGAAATGGCCGAGGAGCACGTGGCCAAGCGTCCCGTCCGGCCCGTGCCCGTGGCGGCGTTCTCCCTGTTCCACGCGGACCCCGAGCGCTACGCCGAGCTGGCCAAGCTTTACGAGCCGGATCCGGCACGACCCGGCCGCGTACGGCCGCAGCCCGAGGGCTCGCCGCTCACGCCGCAGTCGAATCTCCTCTTCCAGCGCATCTGGATGGCCGGCATCTACCTGGTCGAAGACACGCTGCCGTGGGTGGAGGAACTCAAGCGCGAGGACGCGCGCTACCCCTACGATTTCATGATGGCCCTGCACTTGGCGCATTGGTATCAGCTGTACGCGAACCGGCCTTCCCGCAGCTGGATGAAGGAATCGCCCGAGAAGTTCCTGCCGGAAATGCTGCACTGGTCGGAGGAGGCCGTACGCCGCAGCCCGCTCAATGCCGTCACCCGGGAATGCCTCGCCGAAAGCTACCTCTCGCTCTGGCACTACACGCCGGACAAGCTGGAACTGTTGGACAAGTACCTCGAAAACGCGAAGCGCTCGGCGGAGCTTGCCCCGGCGCGCGCGCAGCAGCAGTATTACTACGCGCACGCGCTCGACCGGGTCAGCGGCGCCTATCGCGCGCGCGGCGATGAAGCAAAGGCCGACGAATACCGTGCGCTGGGCGACGCCGCCCGGGGCCATGCGTGGGACGTGTTGACCTTCGGCCTGCCGCCCATGCCGCGTCCGGATGAGAACGCGCGGAAGACCGTCGAAGAAAGGACCTCCGAATGAATGCACGTGCGGAACGCCTCCGCCAACTGCTGGCGGACGCAGGCGCCGAGGCCTATTTCAGCTTTTCGCCCCCGGCGAATGAGTATCTGGCCGGCTTCCGGGGCACCACCTCGGCCGTCCTGATTACCGTGGACACCCAGTTCTTTTTCTGCGACTTCCGCTACGCCGAGCAGGCCGACGCCATGGTGTCGGGCTACGCCATCGAGGTGTGCAACAGCGGGCTGGAGAAGTTCGTCGGCGAGCGCCTCCACGACCTGGGTATCCAGCACGCGGCCTTCGACCCCGGCGTGCTGACGGTGGAGCAGCAGGCCACGGTGGCCGCGCAGGCGACGGCAACGGAGCTGGTTTCCGCCCCCGGACTGCTCGCGGGCTTGCGGCAGCACAAAGATCCGGAGGAAATCGCTAAACTCCGCGCCGCCAACGACTTGGCCGAAGGCGTGCTGGCCGACCTGCTGCCGGAACTCCGCGAGGGCATCGAGGAGCGGGAATTCGCCGCCCGGATGGAATACGAGTTCAAGCGGCGCGGCGCCCAGGGTTCCTCCTTCGCGCCCATCGTGTTGTTCGGCAGCCGAAGCTCGCTGCCGCATGGCGTGCCCGGCGGTAAGCCGCTGGAACGGGGCGATGTGGTACTCTTGGATTTTGGCTGTATTCTCGGAAGTTACTGCTCTGACTTGACTCGCACCTACGCCTTCGGTACGATCCCCGGCGCTTGGTTCGAGGAGATTTACGCGGTCACCTTGCAGGCTCAATTGGCGGCGCTGGAACTGGTATGTCCGGGGACGCCCTGTGCTGCGGCCGATGCCGCTGCCCGGGATATCATCGCGGCGGCGGGTTTTGGCGACTACTTCGGGCATGGGCTTGGCCATGGAGTAGGGCTGGAGGTGCACGAAGGGCCGCGCCTGAACCGGCTTTCCCAAGCCACGCTGGA
This sequence comes from Candidatus Hydrogenedens sp., assembly GCA_016125095.1. Classification (GTDB taxonomy): domain Bacteria; phylum Hydrogenedentota; class Hydrogenedentia; order Hydrogenedentales; family JAEUWI01; genus WGMK01. Next base: position 17,504 of record WGMK01000015.1, read on the forward strand.
GCCGGGCATGGTGGTGACGGTGGAGCCCGGCATTTACCTGCCCGGACAGGGCGGCGTCAGAATCGAAGACCTCGTCGTGGTCACCGAAACCGGCTGCGACATACTTAGCAAGACACCCAAGGAACTGAAGGTACTCAACGCATGATTTCAACCGCGGATTTTCGCAATGGGCTGGTGATGGAGGTGGACGGCAACCTGCTGGAAATTATCGAGTTCCAGCATGTGAAGCCGGGCAAGGGCGGCGCTTTCGTGCGCACAAAGCTGAAGAATTTCCTGACGCAGCGCGTGGTGGAAAAGACCTACCGCTCGGGCGAGAAGTTCGACGAGGCGCGCCTCGAGTCGCAGAGCTATCAATATCTGTACAATGACGGCGATTTGTATTACTTCATGCACCCCGAGACCTTCGAGCAAATCGAGGTGAGCGCGGGCGTGGTGGACGAAAACGCCCAGTGGATGAAGGAAAACGAGAACGTAACGCTGACCATGCACAAAGGCAAGGTGATCCGCGTGGAATGCCCTGCGCACGTGATCCTGACGGTCACGAAGTCCGATCCCGGCGTGCAGGGCGACCGCTCTTCGGGCGCGACCAAGCCGGCCACGCTGGAGACGGGCGCGACGATTCAGGTGCCGCTGTTCGTGGAAGAGGGCGATGTGCTGCGTGTCGACACCCGCACGGCCAGCTATATCGAGCGCGTGAACAAGTAGTGTAACGGACCCGGACTATCGGGAGGACACGGCGTGGATATTACCGAACTTAAAGAGCTCATGCGGCTGCTGGAAGAGTCCACGCTGTCGGAACTCGAGATAGAGGAAGACAACCGCCGCGTGCGGCTGTCGAAGGCGGTTCAGGCGGCCTACGCCCCGCCGATGCAGCAGTTTGCGCCGCCGGCAGCGGCCTCTGCGGCCGCGCCAGCGGCACCTGCGGCGGCGCCAGACGATGCCGAGGAAGCTTGGGCCCACGTGATCGAGTCGCCGATGGTCGGCACGTTCTACTCGTCGCCCGGCCCCGGCGAACCCCCGTTTGTGCAGGCGGGCGCGCGCGTCTCGACTGACACCACCGTCTGCATCATCGAGGCGATGAAGATCATGAACGAGGTCGCGGCCAAGGAAGACTGCATCATCGAGCGCGTGCTGGTGGAAAGCGGCCAGCCGGTCGAGTTCGGCCAGCCCCTGTTCGCCATCCGGCCGACGTCGTAATGCCGGGTATGTTCCGCCGGATCCTGATTGCCAACCGCGGCGAAATCGCCGTGCGTGTCATTCGTGCCTGCCGTGCCATGGGCATCACGACCATCGCCGTGTATTCCACGGCCGACCGCGATTGCCTGCACGCGCAGCTGGCGGACGAAAGCATCTGCATCGGTCCGCCGTCCCCCACCGAGAGCTACCTCAACATTCCGCGCATCATCTCGGCAGCGGAGATAACCGACGCCCAGGCAATTCACCCGGGCTACGGCTTTCTTTCGGAAAACGCGAAGTTCGCCAACATCTGCCGCGATTGCCACATCGAGTTTATCGGGCCGTCCAGCAAGGCGATTTCGCTGAGCGGCGACAAGTCGGCCTGCCGGCAGGCGGTGAAGGCCGCGGGCGTGCCGATTGTGCCGGGCAGCGACGGGCTCATCACGGATCCTGCCGAGGCCATCCGCATCGGCGAGTCCATGGGTTTCCCCGTGCTGGTGAAGGCGGCGGCGGGCGGCGGCGGCAAGGGCATGCGTATCGCCCACAACGACGCCGCGCTGAAGAACGCCGTGAAGATGGCCGCGCAGGAAGCCGAGGCCGCATTCGGCGATGGCGGCGTGTACCTCGAGAAGTTCCTCGAGAACGCCCGCCACATCGAAGTGCAGATCATGGCGGACAACCAGGGCCGCGTGGTGGCTTTCGGCGAGCGCGAGTGCAGCATTCAGCGCCGGCACCAGAAGCTGATAGAAGAAACGCCCTCGGTTGCACTGACGAATTCCATGCGCGCCAAGCTGTGCAAGGCGGCCGTGCGCGCCGCGAAGGCCATCGGCTATACCAACGCCGGTACGGTCGAATTCCTGCTGGCGCCCGACGGCTATTTCTATTTCATCGAGTTCAATGCGCGCATCCAGGTGGAACATCCCGTGACCGAAGAGGTGACGGGCTTCGACCTCATCCGCGAGCAGATTCGCATAGCCGCAGGGGAAAGCCTGGGCTACAGCGCGGTGAAACCGCAGGGCCATGCCATTGAGGCGCGGCTCTATGCTGAGGACCCCGAGCACAACTTCCGTCCCTGCCCCGGCAAGATCGGCAAGCTGCACCTGCCGGGCGGTATCGGCATCCGCGTGGATTCGCACCTGTACCCGGGCTACGTGGTGCCGCGCTACTACGATTCCATGCTCGCGAAGATCATCGCGCGCGGCCGGAATCGCGAAGAAGCCATCGACCGTCTGGCCAATGCGCTGGACGAGGTCTACACGGACCAGATTGTCACGACCGCCGCGCTCTGCGCGAAAGTCGTGCGCGGCGATCGGTTCCGCCGCGGCGACCTGGGCCCCGACCTGCTCGCCGAGTACTTGCCCAAGACCTCCGTATAGCGGTCGGCGGCGTCTCGCTCAGGCTCAGTTCTTCTCGTAGTAGATGTCGTTGCTGGCGGAGAATTGGCCGAGCAAGGTATCGAACACGGAGAAGCCTTGGGGCCGACCGCGCAGCGTCGCGTCGAACCATTCATCCATCAGGTCGGTCGTGATCTGCTGCTGCTTCGATTCGGCGATGTATTGCCGGCCGAGGCAGAGAATCTGGCCGGAATTGCAGATGGCCGACCCGGTTGCGAACTGGCAATGGCTGCCGTCGATAATGCTGATGAAGTAGCGATTCGTACCCGGCAGCGAGACGTACATGGGAATCTGGTGCTGGTCCGGCGGGGCGACACAATCGCCGGAGGCCGAGACGATGGCGGCCGGAATCGTGATGTTCTCGGCTGCGCTGATGGCGCTCGGGTTCGTGTCGGCCGCGGCCAGCGGCATCACCGCGCCGATATTCGACGAGTACTGCACGGAGAGCAGCGTGGCACCGCCGCCCATGCTGTGACCGGCCACGCCCGCCTTGGGCGCCAGCAGGCCTTCGAACGGCGAGCCTGACTGGCTGTTCATCGCCAGCATCGCATCCGCGACGAAAGCCAGATCCTGGCCGAACGCTCCGTGATCCGGGAAGCCCGTTTCGGTGTTGACCAGCACCAGGACGAATCCCTGCGGCACCAGCGCTTCCTGGATGTAGGGGTAGAAATTGATGCCAATCAGGAAGCCATGCCCGAATACAATGACCGGGAAAGCCTCTTCGGCGTTGGTAACGGCCGGCGCGTCGGCACCGTCGAATTCAGCCGGATAATAGACGCTGACCGGTATGCTTCGGTTGCTGCGCGTAATGTCGTTGAACGTGTAGCTGCGGCTGCCGATGGCATAGGGCGGCGCGAGCCGTTCCCCTTCGGTGATGCCTTCGCCATCCGTGACGCCTTCGCCGTCCACAAGACCTTCACCATCGATGAGGCCTTCACCGTCGGCACCTTCGGTGGTGCCCTCTACACCACCTTCCGTTGCGCCTTCGCCATCAGCCCCCTCGGTGGTGCCCTCAACCCCGCCCTCCGATGCGCCTTCGCCGTCGGCCATGCCTTCGACAGAGCCTTCCTGACCACCTTCCGGAGTGCCTTCGACGGAGCCCTCGGGCGTACCCTCGGAACTGCCTTCTACGCCGCCTTCCGGAGTGCCCTCGATGGAGCCTTCAACGACGCCCTCGGCGGTACCTTCGGCAGAGCCTTCAGCGCTGCCTTCAACGTTACCCTCAACGTTACCTTCGGGCGAGCCTTCAGCGATGCCTTCTATGGTGCCTTCGCTGGCACCTTCGGACACGCCTTCAGCAGTACCCTCGGAACTGCCTTCCTGCGTACCCTCGACGATGCCTTCCGGCGCGCCTTCGGTACTGCCCTCGGATACGCCCTCGCTCTGTCCCTCCAAGGCACCTTCATCGGAGCCCTCTTCGACCCCCTCGATGGCACCCTCAACGAGTCCCTCACCGCCGCCTTCAACCAGTCCCTCGCCACCGCCCTCAATGCGGCCTTCGCCGCCGCCTTCCCCTTCACCTTCAGCGCCACAATCGAGTAATGAACCAAAGCCGGGACGGAATCCGTCTTCGCTGTCGCAATCCACAGCGTAGCCGGACGCCACGAACAGCTGAATTACGCGCAACAGTTCGCCCAAGGAGATACGGCCGTCCGCAGGGTTATAGTCGGCGCTGTGAAAGGGGCCGGTGCACGCAGGCAGGCCCGGGACATAACCGTCCTCGGTGCTGGCACCTGGGCAAGCGTAAGCGCCCGCATTGTAGAGCTGCACCAGCCGAAGCAGTTCCTCGAGCTCGATGCGCCCCGGTTCGCCCAGATAATCAGAGGAATGGCGACCTGCCGAAGCCTCCGTCGAGAAAAGGAATACCAAGAATCCCGCCAGACATGCGCCCATCGGACGCAGCACCCCACGCTTCATCGAAACCTCCTCCGTTGACTGCAACGCGGGGAGGATAACAGATTCCCGCTTGGATTTACTCCATCGTCTTCAGCCGCAGATCGATGGTGATGACGCCCGCCTCATGCTGCGCCAGAACCTGCACGGTCTCGACCTTGCCGGCCAGTCCGCTCCACGATTCGGCGAGGGTATCGAAGGCTTCCTTGTCGAGGTCGCGGAGCAGCCCCGCACGCGCGAGTTCCCGGCCCAGGTCCAGAAGATCCTTGCAAAGCGGAGCAGGCTCTACCCGCAGCCACAGGTTGCCCTCTTCCTCGCGCCAGGCCGGTTCCGGCGTATCCGCCAGCAGCTGCAGGGCATCGGGATGGCTCGAATTCAGCAGCATGCCTGCGCCAAAGGGCGCGAAGGTGGGTTCAAAGTCCGGACCCGCTACGGCCGGAATATAGACGCGATCCGGTTCCTCGGCCGCGCGGGGCCACGATTCCCATGGCTGCACCGTGTCGGGGACCGCCGGCATGCTGCCAACCCATTCGCCTGCCCACGCGGGGTCGCATTGCAGCACCAGCGCGATCTTGGGCATGGGAATCATCTCGAGCGGATTCGCCCCGCGCCAGGTGACGCCGAATCCCGCACCCAGGTGGGATACGAAATCTTCCATGACCGGCGCGGCGAAGGCCCGGCTCTCTTCGGGCAGGAGCGATTGCAGGGTATCGAGCAGCCGGTAGTTCGGCGTGCCCGCCAGCGCCGCCGCAGCGCTCGCCGCGTCGGGCAGGGACAACCCCAGGTTCACGGAAAGCTGCACCGCCCCGGGCGCAGGATTCAGCAGCCGCCCCGGGCGCGCATGTTCGAGCAGGGCCGACCAGCGGGATCGGGCCTCGTCCGTCATGCGGCCCGCCAGCCAGAGCCGGCTTTCTTTCCCCGCCAGCCATACGCGCGCCTCGGCCGCCTCAAAATAGGCCGCTGCCTCGGGCCAGCCCGCACACAGCACTCGGGCGTGCGCGATCTCGTCGCGACGCGAAGTGGCCGCTTCCTCGATGTGCTCTTGTCCCACCGCCTCATCCGGACGCAGCGTCAGGGCACGCACAAGCGTCTTGCGGCTGCTGCTGGCCAACAAAATCCGGCCGCGTATCGCGTAGTAGATACCCGCCGAGGGGACATGCCGGAGCCGGAGCCCGCCCGCGAAGTCGTCTTCAATCTGATCCGACCACCCTCGGAACCGCTCGAGCAGGCAGCCCACACGGGTAATGCGCGAGACGATCAGGGCATCGTCAAAGCTGGGCAGGTTGTTGCCGGAGATGTGAAACGGTCCGAGCGTGTAGTTGTTCAGCACCCACGCGGGAATGCCGAAATCGTTGCGCAGCGCTTCCCGCAGTTCGGGCGAAGCCACTGATTCCGGCGCGATTTCCCACAGGCTGCTGCCAGCAATCGCCTCGCGCCCGCCGAGCAGGTCCGATACAAAGAGTTCGTATTGCTGCCCCAGGGGCACCAGTTCACCGGCCTCGTGGGTATCCCGCGTGACAAACCACATCCAGCTGAATACGCCGAGCAGCAGGAAGAGCAGCACATAGCGCACGACCGGAGGCCGGCGCCGACGCCGTAGATTCGCGCCGCCCGTGTAGGATCGAATCGTCTCGCTCATCGGGCGGCCGCCTCTTCGGCAAGCATCGCGGGATCGCGATCGAATACCTTGATGGTCTCGAAGCTCACCGCACTGCCGTCGTGAGACGGGAAGGCGACGTGCATGACGCCGCGGAGGGGTTCGAATACGACGCAATGGGCCGTGTCTGGACGGAGAATGCTTCCCGGGGCACCGCCCTCAATCTGGTCCACCAGGGCATCGCGCATCATCTCCGGGGTGACCCGCTCCTGATCCTTGATGAGGATCTCGGCCCGCGTGTAGCGATCGCGGGTATCGCTGTCGATACGGCCGTCGTCGAGCTGGACACCGGGCAGGTAGCCGTCATCGGCGCGATGCACCGAGGGTTCGCCGTGGTAATCCAGCACGGCCGCGCTGCCGCCCTTTTCAGTGGGTCCAGCGGCAAGCACATAGCCCTGGCTGGCGCGCACGCGGCGCAACAGCGTGACCGCGTCCTCGAAGGTGCGCGCTTCCTTCAGCACGGCCTCGAGTGCGAACTCCAGCGGGGTCTCGTTCCAGGGACTCGGCGCCGCGGATTCGAGCCGCTGCAGGCACACGACCACGCCCCGCTCGTTCATGCCAGTGAAGACGCCGGCATTCCAGGAGAAGCCGACCTGCACATAGGCGAGTCCGGTTTCCGGCCGCACCTCGGTAATCACGGGCCATTCATCCAGCGGCCAGTCGAGGTTGCGGCCGATGGTCAGGCCGCCTGCCGCACGTTCGCCTTCCATGGAAAACATGGTACAGGCCGGTCCTACGAACAAATCTTCCCGGGGCTCATAGCGGCTGAGGTCGGCGGCAGACTGCAACAGCCAGATGGCGTCGAACGGCAGTCCGGCCCCGCGCGCCATGCCGTCCATGACACGCATGGTATCTTCAGAGACGCCGGTCAGGCGCGGCCGCGCGCCCGAGGCCAGCCCAAGCAGGGCCATGGGCGTGGCATCAATAAACGACGGCACGAACGACCACGGCGCAGAATCGGGCAACAACGCGCCGGCTTCAATCGGACCCGCGATGCGCTGCTCGTAACGGGCGCGGAAATCGTCAGCGAAGAGACGGCCCAATTGGAACCCGCGGGCCGAGGCATCGCCGCTCAGCGTCACATAACGTCCCCCCGCCACGGTGCGCGGCGTGGGCAGTTCGTCGGGCTCGCCCTCTCCCCGGTCGGTCGCGCGGGTCATCATGCGCACGAATTCTCCGATGATGTACTCGCCCGCGAAGGGGCCGAAGAAATTCATGGAGGGCTCATAGCCCGGCGCGTCGTACAGGGGCTCGGGCACGAAATACATCTGGTAGTCGTTGCTCAGTCCGATTGTGCATTGCATCTTGTAACCGGCCTTCAGCGCGCGCTCGCGCAGCGCAAGCCCGAGATCCACCAAGGGCTCACCCGGCCAGAAACACAGTAGCAAGTCGTCGATTTCGAGGGTCTGCAACACGGTCGAGGTGCGCGGAAGCAGCGAGGCGATGGTCAGCGGCAGGGGCGTCTGCGCGTAGCTGACATGCAGGCGCGCCTCGACGCAATCGATATCGTCCGCGATTGCCTTTACGCGTCCGGCGAGGGACTCGCCGACATCCTTCACGCGGTCCCAGCCGCCCAGACCATTGGGCGAACGGATGGTCTGGTCGCCCTCGGAGCCATTGAGGAAGAGCGCCACGCAGCCTTCGCCGGTGGCCGCCTCGAGCGCGTTGTAGTAGAAGCCCGGATAATCGGCGGAGTACTCGTAGTGATGGGAATCGGGCACCGAAGTGGGATGCGCAGCCATGTTCGCGATGATGGCAATCGGCTGCCCGTCCGCGTTGTCCACGCGGATGACGCCGAGCTGCTTGTCCGAGGGGCCGTCCGAGTTGCGTCGGTTTACCGTCAGGCCATTGTGTTCGCCGGCCGCATAGCCGATCGCGGCGCGCTGCTTGGCCGCCAGCGCATCCTCCATCGACTTGGCGATTCGGCGCGCCGTGTGCTCGAGCAGTTCCGGCAGGAATCGCCCCGACACGAAACGGATCGGGAAGTCGGGCTCCATCGAGCCCGGCGCATTGTGCGTGTGCGTGGCCGTGAGGATGATATGCTCGGGCGGCACGGCCTTGGGCGCGTAATCCAGCACCTTCTCGCGCAGCGCGGGATTGATCAGGCAGAGGTCGGCATTCACGAGGAACACGGACGTCTCGCCATCGTTCAAATACACGCATCGCGCCCAGAGGGGATCATGCGTGCCGGTGGAATCGCGGCCCCACCGATCGCCGTAGCCGTTCATGGGCACGCCGGGGGCAGGCGTGATTTCGACCTTCGCCGCCCCCGCCTCGAGGGCGGACGCGGGCGTGGCCGCTGCCAGCAGCACTGCGGCTGCCAGAATCAGGCGATACACGTGGTTACTCGCCCGTGAAGTTCGGGGCGCGTTTTTCGAGGAACGCCGCGATGCCTTCCGCCGCATCCTTGCTGGCGGCCGCCCGGGTGAAGCCTTCGGCCTCCAGCTCGGCGCCGCGTTCGGGAAACTTGGCACGCTCGCGAAGCACGCTCAGCGTGGCGGCGACGGCCGCAGCCGGCTTCGATGCCACCACCCCGGCAAGCTCCAGCGCCGCGGCGCGCAGCTCTTCTGCCGGCACCAAGCGGCACACCAGCCCTGCGGCGCAGGCCTCGTCCGCCGTGACCTGCCGGCCGGTAAGCAGCCACTCCTTGGCGCGGGCTTCGCCGATGAGCTGCGGCAGGCGGTGCATGCCGCCCCAGCCGGGAATAATGCCCAAGTTAATTTCTGGCTGACCGAAGAGCGCCGTCGAGGCCGCGATACGGAGATGGCACGCGAGGCAGATCTCGCAGCCGCCGCCAAGCGCGATGCCGTTTACGGCCGCGATGATCGGCTTGGGCGATTCCTCGATGGCCTGGATGGTCTTGAGGCCCTCGGCGAGCATCCCCCCCGAGACAAGCGGGTCGGACAGGGTATTCTGCAGCGAAGGGATATCGGCGCCTGCGGCGAAGAACTTGCCCTCGCCGCCCGTGATGATGATGGCGCGTGTGGCAGCATCGGCGACTGCGTCGTTCACCGCGGCGAGCAATTCGGCCATCAGCGCCTGCGACAGGGCATTCGCCTTGGGACGGTTCAAGGTAATGATTCGCACCGACCCTTCCTGGCCGGTCAGCAGAAATTCGAAACTCATGGGTATCAACTCCAAACGGGTACGGGATAAGAAAGCCCACGTGTACGCGCGGGGTACCGGGTGGCGACAGTGTAGCATTCCCGACCGGGGCGGCGTAAACCCCCGGGTTGAATCGGGCGCCCCGATACCGATACAACGCGGAATCCCGAGTATCCGGAAGGAGTAATCCATGCGACCCCTGCACGGCATGCAAGTTGTGAGTCTGGCCATCAATGCGCCCGGCCCTGTGGCGGCAGCCCGGCTGCGCGACTATGGCGCTTCGGTGCTGAAGATCGAGCCCCCCAGCGGCGACCCGATGAACCACCTCGGGGCGGGGTGGTACGAGGAATTGACCGCGGGCATGGAGATTGCCACGCTGGACCTGAAGGACGCCGCCGGAATCCACGTGCTGCACGAACACCTCGAAGACGCCGATTTGCTGCTGACCGCCAATCGGCCGTCGGCGCTGGCGCGGCTGGGTATCACCTGGGATGCGCTTCAGGCGAAATTCCCGCGCCTCAGCTGGGTGGCTATTGTGGGCTTTCCGCCCCCGAACGAGAATGAACCCGGGCACGACCTGAACTATCAGGCGGGCTTCGGCATGCTTAATCCGCCGGCCATGCCCCGCGTACTGGTGGCCGACATGGCCGGGGCGGAGCGTGCCGTACAGGAGGCGCTGGCCCTGCTGCTTGCGCGGGAACGCGGCGGACACGCGGGCATGCGCTATGTAGCGCTTTCAGAAGCGGCACGCGATTTCGCGGTGTCGGTCCGGTACGACGTGACCACCGAGGGTGGCGTGCTGGGTGGCGGATTGCCGAATTACCGGGTGTATGCCGCGCGCGAGGGATACGTGGCCTGCGGCGCGCTGGAACTCCACTTCATGCGGAATCTGGTGGAGGCGCTGGGCGTGGCGGAACCTACGCACGAGGCCTTCGCCGAGGCGTTTTTGCAGCGAACGGCCGCCGAATGGGAAGATTGGGGACGCGAGCGCGATCTGCCGCTCACGGCCATCTTGGGCTAATGGCGAAAAGGAGAGGGAACGATGCTGCAAACGAGAAAGATTGTGGCGGGCCTGTTCGCGCTCGTTATGGTATTCCTGATGCTCGTGCTCGCGTCCGTCGTGTTCGGCTGGAACATCCCGGTCATCTCGGACGTGGCCGACATGTTGGGGCTTTCCAACAGCTGACCCGCGGCGCTTAGTTGCCCCGGGTCGATGAGCGCAGGAACGATATCGCCAACACGAGCAATCCGATGCCGACGGTAAACAGCGACTGCAAGTCGACACCGCCGGGACCGTTCGGATCGGCGAGACAGCCTTGCACCTGCGTTGACGTGCCGGTTCCGGTCAGGTCCACACGCACGGCCGGTTCACCGTCGCGCGTGCTGACAATCAACTGATCGGTGAGCAAGCCGGTCGCAAGCGGCACAAACGTGATGGTCCGCGTGGTGCTGCCCCCCGCCGACAGCACCACATCGAGCGGCGAATCGACCTTGAAATGTTCACCATTCGACACCCGAAGCCGCAGCGACAAGGGGCCATCGCCCGCGTTGGTCAGCGTTATGGTGCGGGTGGCCATCACGTTGATGAGGCGGCTGCCGAAGTCGTAGCCGCCCTCGGGCGCATCGGGCAGCGCAAGCACGCCGTTGGGCAGGCCGGCGAATTCCCGGAGTTCATAAAGCGAGACGAAGCCGTCGGCGTTGAGATCGAGCGAGTCGAACTCTTCTTGCGTGATATCAGGCTTGAGTGCCTCGATGTCGATGAAGTTCAGGTTGAGGTCGTCGTCGAGATCGTAGTCGCCCAGGTTCTCGATCAGCGTGACGACCGCTTCGCCGAGCGGGATGGATTCGCCCTCCCCTTCGCCTTCGCCGTCGGCATTTCCTTCGCCCTCGACCACGCCTTCAGTCTGCCCTTCGCCTTCGGTCGTGCCTTCCACACTACCCTCGGCCTGGCCTTCGCCTTCGCGCTGGCCCTCTCCGTCCATCGTTCCTTCGATGGTTCCCTCGCCATCCATTTCGCCGCCGCCCTCGATCATGCCCTCCGTTGTACCCTCGCCATCGGCTGCGCCTTCACCGTCGACCGCGCCTTCGCCCTCTTCAGCGGCCGCGGTGTAGCGAACCTCCAGTACCGGGCGATTCGCCTCGGTGGCGTTTTCCCGCGAGTCCAGCCGCAAAGCGCCGCCGTCGCCCGATTCCGGCGCGGCCAGCAAAAGGCCATGATTCTCTGCCGTGCCGTCCAGCCATGCGCCTACCAGCGCACCCAGCGGCTTGCCGCCGATGGCGTAGCTGCCAAGTCCGGGAGCCGTGACACTGGCAACCGCCGAAGATACGAAGTCGCCGCCGGCCGTGGCCCAGAAGGCCGTGTCGTATATGGAATGAATCCAAGTCGCATCGCCCGATGGGGCAGGCGCCCCCTGCCCCTCGTTTCCGGGAGCATCGCTGGGGCCTTCGCCCCACTCGCGCGTGACCTGATGCACCGTAATGAAAGCGCTCCGGTCGCCCCGACTGACCGTAAACTTCAGGCGCGCGGATAGCACTTCGGCATTTCCGGGAAGCGCATCGGCGACATTGAAAAATAACAGCGCGCGGCGATCGAGCCCTTCGCCAGAGCGGCCGACAAACAAATGCTGACCGGCGCCATTGCCGATGCTGCCGGCGCTGTCCTCGTAGAGTGTCGTGTCGAGCGAGGCGGGAATCTCCAGCAGTTCCGGCTCACCCTCGCCCTCAATCGCGCCTTCTCCTTCGGCTGTTCCCTCGCCATCGGCGCCCCCTTCGCCCTCGATCATACCTTCGGGCGCGCCCTCTCCCTCCGCAACACCTTCCACGGAGCCCTCGCCGTCGGGTGCGCCGTCGCCATCTACGCTGCCTTCGCCCTCGGCGGTTCCCTCGACCACGCCTTCGGGCTGGCCCTCGCCTTCGCTCGTTCCTTCTACCGAACCCTCGCGCGAACCCTCACCGTCGGCGGTTCCTTCAAGGGAGCCTTCGAAAGCGCCTTCGCCATCGGTCGCGCCCTCGCCTTCGGCACTCCCCTCAAGCACGCCTTCCGGTTGGCCCTCGCCTTCCTTGGTCCCTTCCACTACACCCTCAGGGAGACCTTCGCCTTCGCCCTCGCCCTCGACCACCACGATTTCCTCGACAACGATGACGGCGGGCTCGGAGGTGAGCGCCGTCGTGCCGTCGGTCACTTCGCAGGTATACGACCCGGCGTTGTTCAGCGTAAGCGCATCGAACGTCAGGTTGGCCTGTCGCCCGCGGCTCACGGGCTGACCGCCCTTGAGCCACTGATAGGCGAGTGTCTCAAAGCCGCCGCTGGCCGCCACCGAAAGCACCAGCGGCGTTCCCACGAGGTAGGTGCCCGAAATGGGCTGCTGGTTGATGGCAACGGGATTGGCAATGGTCAGCTTTGCGATGCTGCTGTCGCGTGTGTCGAAATCGTCCTGCACGCGGCAGAACCAATTGCCGGAATCGCTCGCCGCCACGGGATTGAGCACCACTTCGGCCGAACCCGTCGCCACGATGGAACCGCTGCGGTACCAGGTGAAGCGATAGTCGCCCAGGCCGTTGCGCGCGCCGACGCGAAGCGTATGACTGCCGCCAGCGTAGGCTTTGAGTCCCTCGGGCTGCATGTCGATTTCCAGCCGCGGAAGCACTTCCAGCGTCGCCGCGGCAGACGTCTTGGACTCGATACCGTCGGATACCACGGCGAGGTAGCTACCGGCATCGCTCGTTTCGAGGTCGCCCAGGGTCAACGTCGGCGCGTCTCCGCCAATGGGACTGCCGTTTACTTCCCACTGATACCGCAGGCGTCCCAGGCCGCCGGTCGCTTCGACTGTAAACTGGTGGCTGTCGCCAGCGAGTTTGGTAACACTCTCGGGGTCCTTCGTGATGGCGACCCGCTCTGCCACCTGCAATACGGCCTCTTCGGTCGTGACCGACTCAGAATCATCCGTGATGATGCACCAATAGGTACCCTCGTCGGAAAGCACCAGGGGGTTTAGTTCCAGCAAATCACTCGTTGCCCCGGGCAGCATTGCGCCGTCTTTGAACCACTGATAGAGCACTTCGCCCTCGGTATCGGTAACTTCGGTGAAGAAGGCATGCTGCTGGCCGGTGTACTTGCGGCCGCCCGCAGGTTGTTGGGTAATCGTAAGCGGGCAAACACCGCAGCACGGCACCGTGTCCGGCGTGAGCTCGGGGTCCATGGCGGCCTCGACATATTGGTCGAACTGGCCGCAAACGGATTCGAATTCTTCGACGTTCGTGAATCCGTCTCCGTCGAGATCCCCCTGAGCGCCGAGGTATTGGTTCATGGTCAGATCGTAATCATTAGTATCCAATTCCAAGCCGAATTCGGCGGCTTGCTCTAACAGTCCCGTGACGTACGTCTCCTCGCCGATGGTCAGCCCGCCGGCGATGAATTTCTCCAATTCGTCGCAGGTGAACTTGTAGAGCACGCTGAGCAGCGTACATTGCGAGGTGAGCGTGTTGTCCTCTCCCACTTGGATTCGGTTCAAGAGGTAGACGCCCAGAATCAGGGCATGTTGCGGGGCTTCCTCGAGTTGAAGCACACGATCCAGCAGCCGGACCTCTGCCTTATCGACCAGGCCGTTCATATCGGCGTCGTGGGTGAGGGGGTCGATGGTGGAATCCAGACGCTGGATTTTGCCCAGTATTGTTTCCAGGCCCGCGTCAAGCGCTGGGGCCGGTGCCGCGACCAGCAGCAGACATATCCCGAACGCTACGACGGCAAACGTCCCAACACGGCTTGGCATGCGCTTCCCCTTCCTGCAGGCCGGAGTGCCCCCCCTGCCCGCAAAGTCTATGGCTCCCGTACTACGGACTACTATGCCACGATACCGGTTTCAGTTTCAGGCCCCGCAAACAGCGAGTAAACACGGGCATGTGCTATACTCCGCGGCCGAAATCGAAAACAGGTTAAGTACTGCATGAGTCACGACTTCGACATCATCGTCATTGGCGGCGGGCACGCCGGTTCCGAAGCCGCGCTGGCCTCGGCGCGCCTGGGCCGCAAGACGCTGCTCGCCACCATGAAGCTGGACGACATCGGCAAGATGCCCTGCAATCCCGCCATCGGCGGGGTAGCCAAGGGCCAGCTCGTGCGCGAAATCGACGCGCTCGGCGGCGAGATGGGCCGCTGCATCGACCGCACCGGCATCCAGTTCAAGATGCTCAATCGCTCGAAGGGCCCGGCGGTGCATTCGCCGCGCGCGCAGGCCGACCGCATCCTCTACCAATTCGACATGAAGCGCGTCTGCGAAATGCAGGACGGGCTCACCCTGAAGCAGATGGAGGTGGAGGACATCATCGTGCGCGATGGCGCGGTGCAGGGCATCCTCTCCGCGCTCGGCGAGGAAATCACCGCGCCGGTGGTCATCGTGTGTACGGGCACGTTTCTGGGCGGACAGCTGCATTTCGGCCTGAAAACCGTGGCCGGCGGCCGCGGCGGCGATGCCCCCACGCTGGGACTGGTGGAGACCTACAAGCGCCTCGGCATCGAGTACGGCCGTATGAAGACCGGCACCGTGCCGCGCATCCACCGGCGCAGTATCGACATCAGCAAGCTGGAAGCGCAGGGCGGCGACCCCGACCCGCGTCCGTTCTCGTTCAGCACGCCCATCGAGGGCTTCAACCCGAACAAGATCGACTGCTGGCTGACGTATACGACGGACGCTACGCACGAAGTCATCCGGCGCAACCTGGATAAGTCGCCGCTGTATTGCGGCAAGATCGAGGGCATCGGCCCGCGCTATTGCCCAAGCATCGAGGACAAGGTGATGCGCTTTCCCGACAAGGGCGAGCACCGCGTGTTCCTCGAACCGGAAGGTCTGATGACCTCCGAGGTCTACGTGAACGGCCTGTCCACCAGCCTACCGGAGGAGGTGCAGCTGGAATACCTGCGCAGCGTGCCGGGGCTCGAACAGGCGGAAATCATTCGGCCAGGCTACGCGGTCGAGTATTGCTTTGTGCCGCCGACACAGCTGAAGCCTACGCTCGAGACCAAGGCCGTCAGCGGCCTCTACCATGCCGGCCAGATCAACGGCACGAGCGGCTACGAGGAGGCAGCGGCGCAGGGACTCTACGCCGCGATGAACGCCGTGCGCGCGCTGGAGGGCCGCGAGCCGGTGTACATTCCGCGCGATGCGGGCTACATCGGCGTGCTGGTGGACGATCTCGTTACGCGCGGGGTGATCGAGCCCTACCGCCTGTTTACTTCGCGCGCGGAGTACCGCCTGCACCTGCGCCACGACAACGCCGACGCGCGCATGGCGCCATACAGTTTTCTGGGCGACGCCTTCACTGAGCGCGTGCGCCAGCGCGAGGCCGCCATCCAGACGGAGACCGCGCGGCTCGAGCGCGCGATGATACTGCCCACGAACGAGGTGAACGAACGGATGCGCGCCGCCGGAGAGGCGCCGCTCGATTCCGCCCTGCCCGCGCTGCAACTGCTGCGCCGCCCCGACATCGGCATCGGCGACATCTACGCCCTGCTCGGCGAATCCCCCGCGCTCGATTTCGAAACGACCGAGCAGGTGGAAATCCGCGCCAAGTACCACGGCTACCTAGAGCGCCAGCGCAAGGACATCGAGCGCTTCCGCAAGGCCGAGTGCAAACCCATCCCCACCGACCTCGACATCGAGGGCATCCCCGGCCTGCCCCGCGAGACCAAGGACCGCCTCAAGCAGATCCAGCCCGTCAACTTCGGCCAGGCCGGCCGCATCAGCGGCGTCCGCGCCGCCGACATCGCCGTCCTCCACATCTACGTCGAAAAACACAATCGCGCAAAGGCGGGGGCGTAACGACATCCCCCGGGAGCGCTGCTCTCCAGAGCGGCATCTTGGTGTAAGGACCACATCTCGGCGTCAAGAGCCGCTCTGGAGAGCAGCGCTCCCAGCAGGGTATGCGTGATCGGTAGGGCGAACGTACCCGTGAGCCATCGTGGTGTCATCACCAAATCCCCGCATCAAGACCGCGCGCGGGTACGCTTGCCCTACCACTGCGCGAGCAACGTAGGTCGGGGTTCTATCCCGGCAGATACAGCAGCCAACGCGTCAATATGCCGGGATAGAATCCCGACCTACAATTTCCGGGCGAGGCGATGATAGCAAGTGGATTCGTAAATAGGATAAACCACAATGAACAGCGGAAGCACTGCATAAAGCACTGAGGAGAACAGGCCCTCGACCGTGTTCAACGCCAAAATGCTGACCACTATCCATCCGAGCGAATCCACGAGAACGAGCTTGCCGTAGGCGCGTAACGCCTCGAGGAGACGACCGCCAGCAGCGAGTCGCTGTACGTAATACTGCGATACGGACAAATAGAAGAAGGCAGGCACGATTATCGCGAAGGCTATCCGCCAGTCCTTCAATTGCACGCCCAGAAGGCAGGCGATCATGACCCAGGTGCCGAGTGCAGACAACCGCCCTAGCAGCGGTACTTGAACCCTGGTATTGAGCCCCACGAGCGAAGGGGCGAACTTCTTCAGCCACATCTCGTCGAGCCGGTTGATGTAGCATTCGTCCAACTGCCTGCGCTGACGCCGGATCGTGCCGAGATTGTCCATGGCGGTCTCGTGCGCATCCAGACTCAAAGCACCTTGCCCCGTCGCTTCTGCAAAGTACATTTGATATTGTGCAGCGATGTCTTGCCGGACATCCTCGTGGGACGCCTTGGGAAAGGACTTGGAGACCTCGGTGATGTAGGTATCCAGCGCCAACCCGCGGGTCGACTCTTCGAGCGATAACTGGGCTTGCTCGGGCGGTAGCCCCAGGATGGCTGTAAAGTCGTTCATCACGCTCTCGCGACGGCATTGATACCTGCGTGCAAGTGTAGCACGAATCTTGTCGGCAAGACATGCATGATCGGTAGGGCGAACGTACCCGTGAGCCATCATGGCGTAATCGCAAAATCTCCGCATCAAGACGGCGCGCGGGTACGCTTGCCCTACCGCCGCGCAAGCAATGTAGGTCGGGATTCTATCCCGGCATCTTGGCACGTGTGCTGCGGTGTTTGCCGGGATAGAATCCCGACCTACATTTCTCTGCGATCTCCGCGCCTTTTGTGGCGAAAAATTCTTCGCACCACGATGTGGGCCGAGGCCTACCCTACAGGAGGTCGGCGAGGATTTCGGCTACGTCGCGGACCTGGACGGTGTCGGCGCGGCCTTCTTTGGAGACGCCGTCGGTCATCATGGTGAGGCAGAAGGGGCAGGCGGTGGCGATGGTATCGGCGCCGGTGGCGAGGGCTTCCTGAGCGCGGTTCTGGTTCACGTTGGTGCCGATGCGTTCTTCCATCCACATGCGGCCGCCGCCCGCGCCGCAGCAGAAACCGTCCTTGCCGTGGCGCGGCATCTCGGTCACGGACGCACCGGCCGCGGCCAGCGCTTCGCGCGGGGCGGCATCGACGCCGTTGTAGCGCGCAAGGTAGCAGGAATCGTGGTAGGTGGTCGTGCCGGCCTTGGCCGTATCGGGCTTGAGCTTGCCGAGTCGGATGAGGTCGGCGATAAGCTCGGTGTGGTGCATCACCTCGAACTCGCCGCCGTACTGCGGAAACTCGTTCTTGATCGCGTTGAAGCAATGCGGACAGGCGGTAATCACCTTGCGCACGCCGTAGCCATTCATGGTGTCCACGTTGGTCTGCGCCAGTTCCTGCGCGAGGTAGTCGTTGCCGATGCGCTTGGCGGCGTCGCCGGTGCAGCATTCCTCGTTGCCGAGAATACCGAAGCTGACGCCCGCGTGCTGGAGCAGCTTCGTGAGCGCCTGCGCCACCTTCACGTAGCGCTGGTCGTAGGCCCCGGCGCAGCCGGTGAAGAATAAATACTCCACTTCCGCGTTCTCGGCCAGCGTGGGTATGCCCAGCCCTTCGGCCCAGTGGCCGCGCTCCTGCTGCGGCAGGTTCCAGGGGTTCGATTGCCCCTCGACGTTGCGGAGCGTATTCTGCGCCTCCTCGGGAAATTCGCCTTCCATGAGCACCTGCGCCTGGCGGATGCCGAGCAGCTTGCTCATGGGCTGAATCTCGACCGGGCAGACCTCTTCGCAGGCGAAGCAGGTGGTGCAGCTCCAGAGCACGTCCGCCGAGATCACGTCGGGAAACAGCGGTGGCGCGGACGCCGGATCGCGCGCGATGCGCGGGCCGTGCTCGAAGAGGTGCTCTTTCAAATCGAGCACCACCTTCTTCGGGCTGAGCGGCTTGCCGGTGTTGTAGGCGGGGCAGGCTTCCTGGCAGCGACCGCACTCGGTGCAGGCCGCAAGGTCGAGCAGTTCTTTCTTGGTGTAGTCGGTAATCCGCACCACGCCGAAGGACTCGGAATTCTCGTCTTCCAGGTTCAGCCGGTTGATGCGGCCGCGCACGCGCTCTTCGCGGAAGAACAGGTTCGGCAGCGCGGTAATCACGTGCAGGTGCTTCGAAAACGGAATGTACATGAGGAACGCGAGCACGACCAGATTGTGGGTCCAGCTGAACGCGGCGTAAGCCATTCCCGGGGCCTCGCCATCGCCGAGTGTCAGGGCGCGCAGGGCGTCGGCCACGGGGGTGAAACCCGGGCGCGGCTCGACGACCTCCATGCCGAAGTATGCGGTAATCAGCAGCGCGATGAGGCCGATGATAACCACCGCGTCCAGCTGGTGCGAGAGCGGGCCCTCGAGCCGCTTGGGCCGGATGACGAACCGGCGGTAGAGCGCGGCCGCCAGCGACACCATGACCAGCACGGCGAAGATCTCTTGCAAGGTGTTGAGCGCGGGGTACAGCGGCCCGAGGAAGGACAGGCTGAACGCGGGCAACATGCCCTTAATGAGCCCCTCGATGGTGCCCACCGTGAGCACGAAGAAGCCCCAGAAGATGAGTGCGTGGAAAATGCCCGAGGGCTTGCGCAGTACCAGCGACTGGCCGAAGCCCTTCACCAGCAGATCGCGCGCGCGGCGTCGGGCGTCGCCCCATTGCAGTTCGCCCTGGCCCAAATGCACCCACTGGACGACATTCATCACCCGCAGCACGAACACAAGGTGCGCGAGCACGAACAGCGCGAAAAGAATGAAGCCGCCGAGCGTCATGCGCGGACTTTCCGGACCTCCTCCGCCAACGCGGGGCATACCTCGAACAGATCGCCCACGATGCCGTAATCGCAGAGCTTGAAGATGTTGGCGTTCGGGTCTTTGTTAATCGCGACGATAATCTTGCTGGTGCGCATGCCGGCCTGGTGCTGAATCGCGCCGCTGATGCCGCAGGCGACATAGATGTCGGGGCTCACCACCTTGCCGGTCTGGCCCACTTGCAGCGCATGGTGCACCCAGCCCGCGTCCACCACCGCGCGGCTCGCGCCCACGGCAGCGCCCATCGCCTCGGCCAGGTTTTCGATGATGTGCCAGTTTTCCGGACCGCCCACGCCGCGTCCGCCGGAGACCACGATCTTGGCCTCGGTCAGCTCCACCTTGCCGGCGGTAGCCTCGGCGGTTTCCTTCAGCACGCTGCGCAGCGATACCTCGGGCATCGCGCGCTTTTCGATTTCGGGTGCCGGTCCGTCCTGTGGGGCCGCCTGCACGCTGTTGGGGCGCAGGCTGACCATGGCCGGCACGGATTGAATCGTTACATCGGCCAGCACCTTGCCGGCGTAGAGCGGCTTCTTGGCGACCAAGCCGCCCGCCCACGCCGCGCCAATGGCGTCCTGCGCGAGTTCGACGCCGAGTCGCGCCGCCACCGACGCGCACAGTTCTTTACCCAGCGCGGTGGCCGAGCCGATGATCACCTTCGCGTCCAGCTCGCGTGCGACGTCGCGCACAATCGGCACATAGGCGTCGTTCGAGTAGTGCGACAGCGAGGCGTGCTCGTAGGCGTAGACCTTGGCGATGCCGTAGCCCGCCAGCTTGCCTTCCTGCCCTTCGAGCGATTGCCCGATATACACCGCGTTCAGCGGCATGCCCGCGGCGGCGGCGATATCGCGCGCGGCCGAGGCGGCTTCGAGCGCGCAGGGCTTCAGTTCGCCGCGCTGCTCCAGTAGAACCAATACACTCATCGCCTTATCCCCTCGGTTCCGGCGTCATCACAGCGCCTTTTCTTCGTCGCGCAGCAGCCGCACCACTTCCTTCACCGCATCGGCCGTGTCGCCGCCCACAATCTGGTTGCGGCGGTCGGTGCGCGGCGAAGCCACCTTGGTCACTTCGGCCTGATTCTTCACGGCATCCGCCGAAAGGCCCAGGTCTTCCAGCGTCACGGTATCCAGCGGCTTTTTCTTGGCCTTCATGATATTCGGCAGCTTGGGATAGCGCGGCGTGTTGATGCCTTTTTCGATGGTCACCACAGCCGGCAGCGGCAGTTCGATGCGGTATTTACCGCCCTCGATTTCGCGATCCACCAGCGCCTTGCCGTCGGCCAGTTCCAGCTTCGAGACCACGCTCGCGTGCGGCAGGTCGAGCAACTCGGCCACGCGCTCGGGCACCTGCGAGGCATCGTCGTCCACGGCCTGCTTGCCCGCCAGCACCAGGTCCGGCGCCTCGCGCTTCACCGCGGCCGCCAGCGCCTGCGCCACGCCATGCGCGCCAATGGATAGCCCGGCGGGCACCGATACCAGCACGCCGCGGTCCGCCCCCATCGCCATCACCGTGCGCATGGTTTCCTGGCAGTCGTCGCCGCCCAGCGAAATCACGACGATCTCCGCCCCGCCGGCCTCCTGAATCTTGATGGCCTCCTCGGCGGCATGCTCGTCATAAGGACTGATGATGTACTTCAGCCCGTCCGTCACCACGGATTTCTCGTCCGGCGCGACCTTGAACACCGACGCGGTATCCGGCACGCGCTTCACCAACACGGCTATCTTCACGTAGAGGCCTCCCTCGATATCGGCTGCATGGCGGCAACCTAACGAACGGTAGGTAATACCGCAGCGTGGGGCAAGGTGTCAAACCGGCGCGACGCGCATCAGCAGTTAGCCGAGTTCCTGGGCGAGCGCGAGCATCTTGGAGGGCACTTGGGAAAGCGGCACGATGTGGTCCACAGCCCCAATTTCAACGGCCTCGCGCGGCATGCCGTAGACGACGCACGAGGCTTCATCCTGCGCGATGGTCTTGGCGCCCGCATCGTGCATGAGTTTCATGCTCGCCGCGCCATCGTTGCCCATGCCGGTCAGCATCACGCCGACGGCGTTCTTGCCCACGTACTCCGCAACGCTCTTGAACAACACGTCTACCGAGGGCCGGTGTCGCGACACGGGCGGATTCTGCTGCAGGGTTACGTAATAGCGCGCGCCGGAGCGCCGCATTTCCATGTGGTGGTTGCCGCGCGCGATGATCGCGCGGCCGGGCAACACCGAATCGCCCTCCTCCGCCTCCTTCACCTCGATTTCACAGACCTCGTTGAGCCGGTCGGCGAAGGCACGCGTGAAATGCTCGGGCATATGCTGCACGATGACAATGCCCGGGCAGGCCGCCGGCAATTGCGTCAGCACGTTCTGCAGCGCCTGCGTGCCGCCGGTGGAAGCCCCAATGGCGATAATCTTATTGGTCGTGCGCGTCATCGAGAGCCGCGTGACCGGTCCGGAAGGCGCGGGCTTCTCGGCGCGCTTGCTCAGCTTCACCCGCGCGGCCGCCTTAATCTTGTCCTTCAGCTGCTCGGTCATGTCGCCCACGCTGAATGCAGAACCCGGCTTGCAGAGCACGTCTACCGCGCCCGCGTCGATGGCCTCCAGCGCGAGCTCGCCGCCCTTGGGCGTCAGCGAAGAAACGATGATGGCGGGAATCGGATGGTGGGCCATCAGCTTGCGCAGAAAGGTGATTCCGTCCATGCGGGGCATTTCCATGTCGAGCGTGATCACATCGGGCGCGAGCCGGACGATCATGTCGCGCGCGACAAAGGGATCGGGCGCCGCGCCGACGATTTCGATCATGGGGTCTTCCTGCAGACAACGCGTAAAAATGCTGCGCACCATCGCGGAATCATCGATGACCAACACCCGGACGGGCCGGTGCACGCCCGGCACCTGGCCGAAAACACCTGGTAATGATTTTTCGCTCATGGGAGAACCCTGATTAAGCCGGCTGCAGAGCCACGATGATCGGCTCGCCGTCGATGAAGACCTTCCCGGACTCCGGAGATTCGGCCAAACCGGCAATTTCATCGCACTCGGCCGGTCGGATTTCCGGCACCTCGAGATTGAACACGGGCACGCTGCCATACAACTCCGTAAGAATATTGCCGCAAATCACGTTCAACAATTCGCGCACGGTATCCTCCGCCGCCGCATCCGTCACCTCGTCCGCGTCCTGACCGAGCACTTCGGCCCGGAGCATCCGCGCGCACCGGTTCGTGGTGGCGAGCACGACCTGCCCTTCGCCGTGCCCATGAAACCGGAGCCGAACCGCCAGCCAGGGCGCGAGCTCTTCCACTTCAATTTCTTCCCAAGGATCGGCGAAGATGAATGCCATCGTCTCCAGGACGTTGATCAGCACGCGGTCGATGATGGGTCCGGACGATTCACTCATTGCGGCAGCAATCCTTCAAGCGCCTCGCGCAGTTTTTCCGGTGGAAATGGCTTGCGCAGGTAGGCGCGCACGCCTTCCTGCAGCAGATGCTCCACACGGGTCTGGCTTCCCTCGGTCGAGATGACCAGTACCGGAATCGCCGCGAGGCGCTCGTCCTGCTGCATGGTCGCGATCAGCTCGGCGCCGTTCATTTCAGGCATGTTGATATCGGTCAGCAGGGCGTCAATGGGCTCCACTTCGAGCAGCTGGAGCGCCTCGACTCCATTCGACGCCTCATGCACCTCGCCCACGGCGACACCCGAAAGGCGCAGGATCTTCACCACGACCGCGCGCGCCGTTTCCGAGTCGTCCACCACAAGAAAATTAAAGGCCAAGACGCCCCTCCTTTCCGTCCGAATCCAGTCTCAAACGTCCGCGCTCCGCAAGCATCTCGGCAGTCGCCCGCTCGGCACTCGGCGCATTCAAATTCAATCGCTGCAAAACCTCGGGGCACAACTCGTATCGCAGGCCATCGCTGCCCAGGCCGATGCCCATGCTCAGGCTGATTACATCGGACGCATGCACGAGATCGAGCGCGAGGTCGGTGAAACCAGCCTCCTTCGGCCTATGGTGCCATCGGACGACCCGCGTAAGCGGCTCCGGCAGGCCCCAAGCCTCGAGGAGCAGCGCGCCCGCCTCTGCGTGGTCAATTCCGAGCACAAGGCGTTCGGCGGCGTCAAAGGTAATGGGCTGCGCCTGGCAGGCCGCATGGATGTCCGGTACGTTGTCTGCCGCTATTTCCCCCAGCGCCAATTTACCGATATCGACCAGCATGCCGGCGGTGAACGCGTACGAGGGCACCGGGGCCGTCTGCATGCATCCAAGGATATTCGTGCCGACGGCCACCATCCGCATGTGATCGAGCAGCGCCCCGGCCGGCATGTCGTATCCGGGAATCGACATGTCGGCCAACGGCGACAGCCCGGCCGCCACCGCCGCGCGAAGAAGTCCTTCGGCCCCGAGCCGCACGGAAGCTTCGCGAACCGTCGCAATGCCGCCAGGAACGGCGAAATAGGCCGAATTCGCCAGCCGGAGCACTTCGGCCGTCAACAAGGGATCGCGTTCGATAGCCGAGGCGATTTCCGACACGCCCGCCTCGGGATTCCCGCAGAGCCGCACCACTTCGATAGCGGAAACCGGCAGGGCTTTCACCTCCGGCAACCGTTCGATAATCTGTGAGCGTAGCGCGTTCATCCCTACAATCCCGTCCCGCTATATGGTCTTGTTGCCCTGAATGGTTTTGATGACCGTGGTTCCATTGCGCATGTGCAAGTACATCGTCCTCGCGATGGCCTCGCCGACGTCCTCTCCCTTGAGCACGATATTGTTCCGCCATAAGACCTTCCGCGCCACCACCAGGTTACGCTCGCCGATCCGGAAGGTGTTGTTGTCGTTCATCAGCTGCGCGCCGCCCGCGATTTTCGCGATGATGCGGTGGCTCTGCGCGCCGGCCTCGTACATGCTGCGCAGCATTTCGGCCAGCCCGGTATCCACGAACATCAGCGGCTCATCCCTGGCGCGCTCCGGTGCGTTCTTCGAGAGCGGCAGCATGCAGTGAATCATGGCACCCACACAGGCTTCGGCATCGTACAGCGTGACTCCGACGCACGAGCCCAGCGAATACGTCACCAGCACGTCATCCGGGGCCGTGCTGATGCGCATGTCCGAAATGCCGATGGTATATCGACTGCCGACGTCCATCGCCGCTCCAAGTTTCACTTCATATAGACCGCCGGCCGCACGCTTTCGAGCGGGGTCGGCAGTCCGTTAAGACTTTCCGAGTGTCCAATCATCAGGTAGCCGCCGGGCTTGAGAATGCGATGTACTTCATTCACCAGCCGCGTCCGTACCGTGTTGTCGAAATAAATCATTACATTGCGGCAGAAGACAATGTCCAGCGGGCCCTTCAGCTTGAACGGGGTCTCGCTCAGGTTGAAGCGGCGGAACACCAATACGCGCCGCAACAAATCATTTACTCGATAATACGAGCCGCCGTCGCGGTCTTCCCGATCGAAGTACTTCTGCATGAGCATTCGGGGCACGGGCTTGACGCGCTCTTCGTCATACACCCCGGCCATGCAGCGCTCCAGCATGCGGGTAGAAATGTCGGTGGCGAGGATCTTCAGGTCGCACCCCGGATAGGCGGCAAGCGCCTCGAGCGCGGCGATGCCCATCGTGTAGGGCTCCTCGCCCGAAGAACTGGCCGCCGACCACAACCGGAACCGGCGCTGGCCCCGCGCTGCCCACTCCGACAACAGCTTCGCCATCAGCTCGATATGCACCGGCTCGCGGTAGAAGCTGGTGAAATTGGTGGATATCGCGTCGAGCAATTGCACCAGTTCCTGACCGCTCCGATCCTCCACCACGTAGTCGAAATAATGACCCGGCGTATCGATTTCGAGCGCGCGCATACGCTTGCTGATGCGCGATGCGACCAGCGTCGCCTTCTCCGGCGCCAGATGGATTCCGCTCTTGGCGTAGATTAACTCGCGGAATTTTTCAAACGTCCTGGGATCCAACGCCCCGGGTCTCCCTCTGTTCCGCTAGTCCACCGACTCGGCATCGCGCAGCCAGTCGGATTCCCTCAATTGATGCACTTTCAGCACGGCAACCTGTCCGCTCGTCACGTCGAAAGCGACCTTGCGCCCCAGCAGCCCGCCCACGTCTTCCGACGCGATGGGTATGCCCGCGCGCTCAAGCACGCCGCGCGCCGCACTTACATTGTCCTTTCCGACCTCTTCTTCGCCGGGACCGGCGGCCGCGCCGCCGATAATCTGGGCCCGCAGCGTTTCCGCCTCGCCCCCGGCCTCCAGCATCATCCGTATCAGATCGCCCGTGGCCACATTGCCGTAGCGCGTCGTGGCCGAGGATGGATCCCGCACCAGCGGCCATTTGAAGTGCGCCATGCCGCCGAACTGCATTTCGAGCTCGTAGAGGCAAACCACGACGCAACTCCCCACGACCGCCTTCAGAATGACTGGCTCGTTCGTGCAGAGGCTATGCCCCGGCTCGACGTAGAGCACCTTCTTTCCGTAGGCGTCCGTTTCCATCATTCAGGGCGCCATCGCACGGCCTGCTCAGCCAGCGCCTTGCGAACGGGCCAGCGTATCCTCGATCTTCTTGACAATCGTCTGCGGCTGGAACGGCTTGATCACATAGTTGTTCGCGCCGGCCTTCAGGGCCTCGACAACCCGCCCTTTCTCCGCTTCCGTCGTCACCATGATGATGGGCATCGTTTTTCCGAGGGCACGGATATCTCGCACGGCGTCGATACCCAGTTTACGCGGCATGTTCCAGTCCATCAGGACGAGCCCGTAATCCTCCGTCTGCACCTTGTCTACGGCTTCCTGCCCGTCCGCCGCCTGGTCGATATCCGTGATCTGGGCGCGCGACAGCGCACCGATCAGCACCTTCCGCATCACCGCGGAATCATCGACAATCAAAGCCCTCATAGCCTCACCACCTTTGCTTTGCGTGCCGGGTTATTGCCCGGCAAACGTAACCCGAACTACAAATCCGCCGAGTTCCGACTCGAACGGGATCTCTACCCAAACTGCTCCCGAGGGATATTCTACCTCGTAGCCTTTGCCGTGCACGACCGTAGGCAGGCTGAGTTCGAGCGGCGTATCGTGTTCTCCGGACAGGTCCGCCTTCGCGCCGCCCGCGATGATGTTCGCCATTTCCGAAATAGCATCGGAAACGGTTTCGTCGATACCCTCTACCGACATGCCCAGCAACCGCTCCACAATGCGGAGTGCGGTCTGCTCGGGGAATGAAATCGACACCATGCCGCGCAGCCGGCCGCTCAAGCCCACCATCGCCAGTATCTGGCGGGGATCCTCGGGCTGTTGCGACGTTACTGCGACATTGCCGCGTACCGCCTCGCAGGCGAGCATCGTGTGAAAGGTCTCGCGCGTGCTTTTGATGAACGGATTGATGTGTTCTATGCTGATTTCAGATGCCATGCGATCTCGATTTTTTTCTATTTCTCGGCTGCCGCAGTCTCGAGCGCAACCTTTTCCTTAGCCGTAAGCACCTTGTCGAGATCGAGCAGGATAACCACACGATCCTCCAGCTTGCCCATGGCCAGAATGAACGAGCTATTGACCCCGCGGCCGAAGGTCGGCGCCGGCTCGAGGCTGCGCTCCGGAATATCGATCACTTCCGAAACCTCATCGACCAGAATCCCCATGGTAATGGGCTGGTCGTCGGTCTCGACTTGGACCACAATGATGCACGTGCGTTCCGTTTCCTCGGCCGGCGGCATGCCGAACTTGCGCCGAAGTTCGATTACGGGTATCACCTTGCCGCGCAGGTTAATGACGCCGCGGAGATAGTCCGGCGTGCGCGGCACGCGCGTAATGGGCATGATGCCGATGATTTCCTGCACTTTCAGAATCTGCAGGCCGTAGCCCTCTGAACCGAGTTGGAAGGTCAAATACTTTCCAACGAGTTCGCTCATGCGCGTCGCGACGTCGCCCGATGCGGTACCAGTCTGGCTCATGGTTCAGGACTCCTCGTTCATGCCGTCGTATCGGCTGGCTGCTGCAGCAGCAAGCTCTGCACATCCATTATAAGCCCGACGCGGCCATCGGGCATAATCGCCCCGCCGGCGATTCCGGGCACCCCGCGCAATTGCGCGCCAAGCGATTTGATAACCGTCTGCTGCTGGCCGAGTATCTCGTCGACCAGCAGACCCACGCGCCGCCCGTTAATCTCTACGACCACGATGATGCCTTCGGTCGGACTCTGCACGGCCTCCTTGATATCGAAGAGCTCGTGCACGCGCACGAGCGGATACAGCATGCCCTGCATCTTGAACATCTCGCCCTCGGACAGCACGGTAATAAGGTCCTCCGCCCGCGGCCGCAGCGAAACGACAATCGAGAGCGTCGGGATAATCAGTCGCTCGGTGCCTACGCGGATCACCATTCCGTCGATGATCGCCAGCGTGAGCGGCAGGATGATTGTGAACACGCTGCCGCGGCCCGGCTTGGAGTCGATCTCGATCCGCCCGCGCAGATCGGTAATGTTCTTCTTGACGACGTCCATACCCACGCCGCGTCCGGAGATTTCGCTGACCACCTTGGCCGTGGAAAATCCCGGTTCGAAGATGAGCGCGGCAATCTCGCGATCATTCAGGGTCTCGCCTTCGCCAATCAGCCCTCGCTCGCGGGCCTTCGAGAGAATCGCATCGTGGTTCAATCCGCGCCCGTCATCCTCGATCTGCACGTGGATGTTTCCGCCCTGGTGGAATGCGCGGAGATACACATTGCCTGTCGCCGGCTTGCCCGCGGCGACGCGATCCGCCGAGGTCGCCTCGAGGCCGTGGTCCACGGCATTGCGCACCATGTGCACCAGCGGATCCCCGATACGGTCGATCACCGTCTTGTCCAGCTCGGTATCTTCGCCGGCGGTCTGCAGCACCACTTCCTTGCCGCTCTTTTTTGCGACATCGCGCACGATTCGGCTCATCTTCTGGAAGGTCGCCCGCACAGGAACCATGCGAAGTCCCGTGGCCATCTCTTGCAACTCGCGGGTAATCTTGTCGAGCAGGCTCACCCGCTGCGAGAAGCGGGCATCCTTAATCGCACGGACCCCGGGGAATTGCGTCACCATGCTCTCGGCAATCACCAGTTCGCCGATCATGTCGATAAGCTGATCGAGGCGCTGCGCGTCCACCTTTACGGGCTCGCGCACCGCCGTCTTGGTGCGCGGTCCGGCGGCCTCGGGCGCCTCTTCCTGCTCGACCGGGCGCGGCGGCTCGGCGCGGCGCTGCGCGGCCAATACCTTGCGCACCTGCTGCGCGCTCGCCTGGCCTTGTTTCAAGAGTATCTCGCCCAGCTTCGGCGCCTTGGCGCTTTTCTGATGCAAGAGCGCCGCTTCCACTGCGTCCTTGGGAACGAACCCCAGGCCTACCAGCACCTCGCCCAGCACTTGTCTTTCGTCCGCTTGACGTTGCGAGATCAACGCCTGATCCAGCTGCGCCTGACTCAGCAGAACCTGTTCTCGAAGTATTTCCCCGAGCTTTGGAACGAACTGCGAAAGTTCGGCCTGTTCGTTCAGCGCTGCTTGCAGGGTTTCCTGCGTGATCACACCTGCGTCGACCAGCGCCTGGCCCAATGGCACGCGCTCCGTGGGCGCTTCACCCTCGTCTACCGGTACCTCGCGGGCCGGCTCCTGTCCCGACAACATGCGCCGCAACGCCATGACAAGCCCGGGCACCTCGATGTCGGGAACGAGATCGCTATTGGTTTCCAGGGCACTCTGAATGTTGTCCAGCAGTTGAGCCACGCAATCGACGGATTCGAAAACGACATCCAGTGCAGCGCCATCAAGCAGCCGCTGGCCCTTGCGCGCCTGATCCAACAGATCTTCGGCCACGTGGGCGAGCGTGCCGATTTCCGGCAGATCGAGAAAGCCCGCCACGCCCTTAATGGTGTGGAATGCGCGAAACACCGCGTTCAGCGCATCCATATTCCGCGGGTCGGTCTCGATGCTCAGCAGGTGAATCTCCGCCGCCTGCAAGTGTTCCCGCGATTCGGCGACGAATTCGCCGAGGAGACTGAGGTCGGCGGTAAGCGGCCCCGCAGTGAACACCAGATCTGAATCGATTTCATGGGGCGAAAGCGATGCGCGGCCCGATGGTCGCGTTGCAAGCGCAACGGCTGCAACCTCTTCCGGAGTAACGCCCGCAGAAGCAGGCTCCGGTTCCATTTCAGAGGGCGGTCCAACCGGCGTTGGTATTGGAGACTCTTCAGCGGCCCCCTGACCGGCCTCCGGGACATCGATCATCATCGCCTCGGGCGCGCTGGTTTCCGTCACGCCATCCTTCGCACGCAACCGGTTCAACTCGCGGTTGACAAGCACCGGTGCCTCGAGCGAGATACTCGAATCGCCATAAAAGCGGAACGCGCGCTGGAGCCAATCCACGGCCGACAAGACCGCGTCGACCGTCCGCTCGGCGGGCAATTCGTCCAACACGTCTTCGATCAAGTGGCAGAGGTCTTCGACTTCCTCGAGCGCCAGCAGGCCCGCCTCGCCCTTGAGGGTATGGATGAGCCGGCGAAACACTTTGACCGCTTCGCCATCGGAGCCTTCCTGCTCGAACCGGAGCGCCTGCTGCTCCAAGTCGGCGAGTACGCTCGGCTGACGCGACAAGAATTCCTCGAAGATCGCTTGGTCGACATAGTCGGGAAGCGTCAGCGGCTTGGCCCTCGGCAGCGTCTCCGGCGCCGGTTCCGGCGCGGCCGGCTCGGGTGCGGGCGGCGGCGCGGACGGCGTAGCGGTCTTCGCGGTGCCCGGGGGCTCTGCCACGCCCAAGAGCGGCGGGTAGGATACGGCCTGATCCTCCAGCGTTCCGCCCAATACCTCAGCGATATCCTCGAGCGCCTCGCGCACGGCCTCAAGCGAGGCCTCACCGGATGCTGCCTCGTCGAGAATGATCTCCTCAACCAACTCTGCACAGCGGGTCGCGGCGGCATGCGCGCGGGAATGCCCGGCCTCGGCCGCCTGGCTCGCCACCTGCTGCCACAATCCATGGGCCTCTGCTAGACCCGGCAAATCTCCCGGGTCGGCAGCACCCAGCACTACGCGTAAACGATCCAGCAACTCAATGGCAGCCATAACGTTCCGCTTTCTGTATCAAGACAGGATGCAATCGGTCGTCTCCCCTTTTTATTCCAGCCAGACGCGATAAGATCTTCCTGCAAGTTCCAGAGAAAACAATTCCTGCGGCAGACAGCCGCTTGCCGCAGCAGCCTGACCGATGGATTCGGGATTGAGGCCCATCGCCCGGGTACGTGCAAGCACTTCGTCCGGCATCAGCTCTCCCAGCCGCGCCACCTGCTCGGCCGGCATCGATACCGCAATACGCTGAAGGCCTTGCTCCATGACGCGCACCCGGAGGAATTCAGCGGCGGCATTACTCCTCGCCGCTACGGGCGCTTCCTTCGGCAGTTCTACGCTTCGCGTCCTCAGGCGCAGCTCGGCAGCGCGGCCCGCGGCGGCCCAGTCTGCATCGGTGTCGAGCGTGGACAAATGCACCAGCACGCCATGGGCCGCGCGCATGAGCAGCAGCAGCTCGGGCGGCCCGGCAGAACGGAACCACCACTTGTGATCGCCGAGCAGCGTGTCGATGCGCGCTCCCAGCTTCCAGCAGCGCGCGTCATAGGCGCCGGGCGACATCAACGGCTCGAACAGCAGCGCCAGCAAAGCGGGCAGCAAATGCTGCATGGCCCCCAGTTTCTCCGCATCGAATCCTGCCTCGGCCATCGCTTCAAGCGCCTCGGCGGGGGTACACCCCGGCGCGGCCTCCGCCATGCGACGCAGACCGTCTCGTTGCCGGCGTGTCAACTCCAGCACACATCCGAAATCATAGAGCACCAGCTCAGGCTGCCCCGGCCGCATCATACGACAGCGCCAGTTCCCGCCATGCGGATCGGCATGCAGCATCCCGGTGCGGAATACCGACGCCATGAACAATCCGACCAGCGCATCCGCCAAGTGTCGGCGATCGCGGCTCGACCAGGCGCGCGCTGCGGAAAGCGGCTGAGACTCCTCCCACCGCTGCGTAAGAACGGTCTTGCAGCAAAGGTCGGAAAACACTTCGGGTATCACGACAGAGGTTAATTGCACTGACGCGCGGAATCGCGACTGGCGCGCAGCCTCTTCCGCGTAATCCAGCTCGCGCTGCAGATTTTGCTTGAACAGCTGCTTGTACCCCGAGAGGTCGAAGCCCCACCGCCGCACCGGCCCCGCGCCAGGAAGCAGTCCGGCGAGGCCCATCTCCAGCGATACCGCGCCGCCGATGCCCGGGTATTGCAGTTTTACCGCCGCCACCGTGCCGTCGCGCAGCAACGCACGGTGCACCTGGCCGAGCGAAGCCGCCTGGCCGATCTCCTCGATGCGCTCGAAATGCCGGTTCAGCTTTGCCCCAAGCCCGTCTGCCAGCACCGGCCGGATCCGCTGCCAAGGCAGGGGATCGACGCCTTCCGAGAGGGGGGCGAACGCGGCATCACCGGGCAACGTACCGAGAAACTGGCCCACCTTCATGGGCAGACCCCGGGCGTCCGCCAGCGTGGCGGCCAGCGCCGTCCGGGCGCGGGCGCGCTCCTCTTCCGAATCGGCACGGCGCAGGGCCCGGATGGCGCCGCCCACGCGAACCAATGCAGCCGGGCGCCGCGCGAATTCGCGGAGTGTATCTGCTTCCGGCATGGTCGTTATTCCCAGCGGACCGCTCAAGCGGACTTTATCGCGTGATGTTGCACGGGGCACCCGGACCCAGCCGGGGCGCCCGTCACGCTACCCGTACGATAGACTTCGTGCCGGGGCCGGCCCTCCAGAATCTGCTCCCGCCCCCACGAAGTCACTTTCTTGAACTGCTCGGTATTCTGGAACGCCTCGAAATCCGCCTCGGTCTGCCATTCCGAAAGAATGACATAGGAGCCGGGCTCGAACACGTCATGGTAAAGGTGCGTCTTGACATGGCCCGGCAGGTCGTTCATAAGCGCCATGACGCTCTTGAACACGGACACGAATTTCTCGTCCTGCCCCGCCCGCACCTGATAGTTCATGCCTACGGTAACCATGGCGGCCTCCCTTGGGTTGGTCGTTCGAGGCGTTTGCTAGAAATCCTTCAGATCGTCGTCGGTCAGCGGAATCACTTCCTCCGGCGATCGGCTGCGTTGCCAGTTGGATTGTCCCGAGGCTGCAGGCTTTGCGGCCGCCGGGCGCGCCGGCGGCGCGCTGTAGGCGACCTGACGGCGCGCCGGGGCGTGCGATGCGACGCCGCCGGCACCGGAAATCCGGAACTGGCTGATCACCGAAATCAGGCTGTCGGCCTGGCTCGCAAGCTCCTGCGCCGCGCTGGCCGTTTCTTCCGAATTCGCCGCGTTCGTCTGGGTCACCTTGTCCATCTGGCCCACGGCCTTGTTGATTTCCGTCAGTCCGGTCGACTGTTCCTTCGAAGCCGCGGCGATTTCGGAGATGAAGTTGCTCACCTTCTCGGCGTTCTCGACGATCTCCTTCAGGATACCGCTGACCTCATTGGTAATCTGCACGCCGCCCTCGGCATTCTTGACCGAGTCCTCAATCATTTCGGCGGTATTCTTCGCCGCCTCGGCGCTGCGCACCGCCAGGTTCCGCACTTCCTCCGCCACCACGGCGAAGCCCTTGCCGGCCTCGCCCGCGCGCGCCGCCTCCACGGCCGCATTCAGCGCCAGCAGGTTCGTCTGGAAGGCGATCTCGTCGATGGTCTTCACAATCTTCGCCGTCTGGTCCGACGACGTCTTGATGCGATTGATGGCGCTTTCCATCCGCGTCGTGGCCTGGTTGCCGCGCTCGGCCGCCAAGCGCGACTCGCGCGCCATGCCGTCGGCCTGCTGGGCATTGTCCGCATTCTGCGCGGTCATGCTGGTCAATTCCTCGAGACTTGCCGAGATTTCCTCGAGCGAGCTGGCCTGCTCGCTCGCACCCTCGGCCAGCTGCTGACTGCTCGAGGCGATCTGGTTGCTCGCCTGGTTCACCTGCTCGGCCGCCGTGCGCACCTGAATCATCGCCTCTTCAATCGCATCCAGCGCCGAATTCAGGTTCTCCTTGATGGCGGCATGATCGCCCTGGTAGTCGCCCGTGATGCGCACGTCGATGCAGCGATCGCCCACCTGCCGGAGGATTTCGCCCGCCTCGTTGATGGGCGCCACGACGGCGTCGAGAATCTTGTTGATGCCCTGCATCATCGGCTTGTACGCCGTCGAGAGTCCATCGAGGTTGCCGCGCCGCTTCAGGTCGCCGTTCAGCCCGGCCTCGATAAGCTCGCCCACCTCGTTGCCGTAGTCGGCCCGATCGTTCAGGTCCTGCCATTCAGCCGCATTGCCGATGTAGTTGCCCTGATCGTCGATGAGCGCGGTAGCCGTCACCTGGAAGTGCAGCGGCCCCACCTTGATTTCTGCCACGGCCGGCAGGTTCCGGGGGTCCTCCATCAGGCGGCGCTGATGCGCGGGGTTCGCGTGGAAGTCGTCTATACACATCCCGATCACATTGCGCGCGTCGAACTTCGGCAGGTACTTCTTGATCTCGGATTCGCGCGCCATGAGCATGCGCTTCAAGGCAGGATTGCAATAGTTGATGACGAAATTCCGGTCGCAGGTCATGAACATCGCAGAGGCCCCCTCGATCATCGAGAAGAGGCTTTCCGCACGGCGCTTGGCCGCAACCGAGTCCGTGATGTCATTCCACTCGAGCTGCGCGCCGACATAGTCCCCCTGCCCGTTCGTGAGCGCAGTCACGTTCAGCGCGAAACGCAAGTGCCCCACAGTGATCTCCGCGCGGTGCGGCAGGTTGTTCTTGTTCGCGAGAATCCGCCGCTGATGTTCGGGCGCCTTGTGGAAAATATCGATGTTGGTCCCGAGCAGATTCTCGAAATTCACCCCGGGATACGCGACGCGGAAGGCATCGATATTCTTGCGCACCATGTCCTTCGTGGCCTGGTTCGCGTAGGTAATGTGCAGGTCGCGGTCGACCATCATGACCGGATTCTGCGACCCCTCGATGGCAATGCCGAAACGCGATGCCTCGTCGAGCTTGGCAGCCTGCGATATCGTGTGAATCACGAACGAGGACAGGCCCTGCACCAGCCCGATGAGCGGGTCATCGCCGCCGACAGGTCGATTGGTCAGCAGTTCCACGATGCCAATCACGTTGCCGTCGGAGGTAACCGGAAAGCTGATGCCGCCGCGAAGGCCGGCGCGCTGCGCCGAGCTGGCCCGGGGCGACTCGGCGATTTGACCGATGTCGTCCACACTGACCAGCGCCCCGCGCTGCCACGCCCGGCCGACCAGCCCCGCGCCCATGATAAATTCATTGGTCTGGGACGATTGGACGAAATCCGGCGATGGCGCGCCGCTATATCCCGTGAGCCGCAAAACACCCTCGGCAGGAGCCACGCTCCAATAGGCGGCGAAGGCGAGTCCGGCGGATTCACGCAGTGCATCCAGCGTCGCAGTCAGGGTAGCGTTGAACGTCTTGGCGCCACGTACCGCCGACGTTACTTCGCTCCAGACCTTCAATGCATCGACACTGCCGTTGGTATGTTCTTGCGTCATGGTCGTCCCTTCCTCTTAGCGCGCACGCCCCAGAATTCCACATCGTTCCACGGAAATATCTCGAAAAACCGGACTTCAGCTGCCGCATAACCGCTTTTGCGGTTAATTCCCTCCGGCTTCTCCAAGCTTCGC
Organism: Candidatus Hydrogenedens sp.; assembly: GCA_016125095.1. GTDB lineage: Bacteria > Hydrogenedentota > Hydrogenedentia > Hydrogenedentales > JAEUWI01 > WGMK01. Next base: position 52,488 of record WGMK01000015.1, read on the forward strand.
GATAAAAGGAGGTTATTGAAAAATGTAAATTTTGTCAACATTAATCGATTTTGATAGAAGGGCCGGTGCGCCCATGCTATTTACGGGAACATTTTTGTTACGATGTCCGCGCCAGGCTGCGGCAAACGAGGAGATTGGGGCCGGATGGAACAAGGAACGCTTATCGCGAAGCTGGTCGAGGCCCTCGAGGCCTGGCGCCTCGAGGTATCGGACCAGACGCAGCAGTTCCGCTCGGCGCTCGGGCAGGTGCAGGAGCAGTTGGAACGTATCGCCGCGGGCCTCGCTGCGGATGACGAGCGCGAACACCAGATCCGCACTGTCCTCGACGATTCCACCCTGGAACCTGAATCCGCGATGGAAAAGCTCCGCGCGATTTCAACTTCCGGCGCCACACCTGCGGCATCCCGGCTGACCATGCTCGAGCGCTGTGTTGAACGCTGGACTTCCAGCACGGGCGGAGCGCTGCGGGTCTACGCCGAGGAAATTGCGACCGCGGCGGCGCAACTCGACAAACTGGAAGACTTGATCGGTACGCTCGATGCCCCCCCCGCGCCCGAGAATACCGAGGAACTCGAGCAGGCTCGGTCGACTGCCGAGCAGGCCGTCACGCACGCCGACGAACTAGAACGCCGCCTGGAGTCGCTGCGCGAGGATAACGCGCGTTTGTCCTCGGAACTCGATACCGTTCGCAGCCAATTGGATGCCGCAGAGGCTCGCCCTCCCGAGCCCGCCGAAAACCGGAGCAAGGAGATTGAGTCGCTCCAGTCGGCATTGGACGACGAACGGGATCGATTCGATCGGCTCGAGCTCAGGCTCGGCGAGGAAGAGCGTGCGAGGCACGAAGCCCAGGATGCGGTAACCCAGTTGCAACGGGAGCTTGCTGCGGCGCGCGGGCGGGCCGAGTCCGCCATGCTTCCACCTGACGATCCGGACCTTTCGCTGATTGCCGCTGCCCTCGACCAGCCGACAGCGCCCGAAGCGCCTGCGGCCGACACGGCCGCCATGGAAGAACTTCGGCTCGACCTGGAAACGGCGCAGACGTGGATTGACGACGCCCAGCGTAAGAACGATGCGCTGGAAGCGGAGTGCGCGCGGCTGCGCGAGCGCGAGGACCAGCTCAAACGGGAACTCGACGCTTTGCTGCCCCAGATTGCCGCGCTGCGCGCGGGTGGCCCTCGTTCCCTATAGGGTGCCGGTTAGCCGGGCCACAATCTCGATCAGTTCCTGCGCGTCGAACTTGCTGATTTGCGCATCCGCCCCGACCTGTTTGCCCTTGTTCAGGGTCTCGGGACGAATCAGCGAACTGAAAAGCACCACCGGGGTGGCCGATAACAAGGGGTCCTGTTTGATGCGCTGTGTCAGGTGAAGGCCGTCGATGCCCGGCATTTCAATGTCGCTCAGCACGATGTCGAAGCGCTCGGCATCGGATTTAGAAGCCTCGAGCGCGCGCCAAGCCTCCTCGCCGTTCTGGCATACCGTAAGGCGGGTGACCCCCACGGACTTGAGGATATTCACCAGGGCGGCGCGGATCGTGGGCGAGTCGTCCGCCACAAGCATCTTCTTTTTCGCAAGGGACTCGGCTGCCTGTCCATCGAGCTCGACGGTATCTGAATGCGCGCCCTCGCCCAGCAAGTCTTCGATGATGGCCTCGAAATCCAGGATCAAGACGATTGTGTTGTTGATGCGCGCAATAGAGGTGATCGGCGCGCCCGCTTCCATCATCGCCCCGGATGGCGACTCGATCTGGTCCCAACTCAGACGGTAAATGCGATCGACCGCGTCAATCAGCACGCCGCAAGAGAGCTTGTTGAGTTCCACCACCACGATCAGGCCGTCGCCCGCAGCCGGATCGATGGATTCCACCTGAAGATACGTGGCGAGGTTGATGAGGGTAAGTAACTCCTCGCGCCGGCGGAAGCTGCCTTCGATTTCCTGGGGCGAGCCCGGCAGCCTAACGGGCTTCACGGCCGGAATGAGCTCGCGCACTTTGGCCACGTTGATGCCCAGTTGCATATCCCCCACGCGGAATACCAGCAGTTCCATTTCGTTGGTGCCTGCTTCGAGCAGAATGCCTGTATCCATGATTTCGCCTCCCGCGAGCGGCCGCTCGTGCCTCCAATCTACGGCATGCTAACGAGAAAAACAATCAGGCGCGGCGGACAGTTACAAATCCGAGAGTGTCGAGCGAAGCACCACCGCGTCCAGTTCGCTGCGCATCAGGACGATAGTGCGGCCGTTCGGCAGCTGAAGTGTCTCCTCGATCCCGTCAATCGGGCTTCGCACCGCTATCTCGTCGCGCAGCGCCAAGTCTCCGCCATCGGCCGTTGTGCTCCAAATGACCAAATGCCGGGGCGAGGTGGCATAGCCCAGGCTGAGATGACCATCGCCGTTCATGTCGCGGCAGAACAAATGGCGTACCGGCCCGCCGGGGTCGGACTGTAGTAGCCACCGCAGGGGTGCATCTTCTTGCGCGCGCCAAACCGCTTCGCCCTCGAATCGGCCGAACTCAGGATTGTACCGGTGAATCTCCAGATAGACTGGCCACGCGCCTTCGCGCCAGTGCTGTAGCGCACCCGACCCCGGCAGCATGGAGCGCCGCGCTCTCCATACCAGCAAATCCTTGTGGCCGTCGCCATCGATATCCATCGTTTTGCCATCGTAAGGCAATGCCGGAAACCCCGGGTACTGGCGCACCGGGCCCAGGCCGCGCAGCCCCTCGGCCGTTGTCTGCTCGACCCGCACCAGGGTGCGAGGCTCCGGGGACGGCTGCGTATGGAAATATGCGCGGACTGGCGCCGGGGCGTCGTTCCGCACATACATCCAGGGCCAGCGCTGGGGCGCGTCGTCGGGAACCGACACCCACTGGCCGGGTGTACCCAGCCGCTGGGGCACGGCTTCCGCGGCATCGACTCCGGCGGCCGCGGGAAAGCGTGCCACGCGATTGACCACGAATTGCGCCGGGCGCGAGTCTTCATGGGCGCCGGCGGATCGTTGGAGTTGCGCCACGCGCGGCGCGGCCGGTGGTGCCGTCTCTCCAAGCGCTTCCCCCGTGGAGCCAACCAGCCGTATACCGCCCGGGCTGGGTATCTGGTACCGGATACCATCGGCAGTCTTACGCAGCAGCGGAAAAGGAACAGGACTTGCGGCGGGCTCGGAGAGCGGTTCTGGCAACGCCAGCACGTCGCGCAGACTGGTGGCCGGATCGCCGCCGAGGGGCATCCACACCAGCCGATCGGAAAGCAGTACATAGAGCCCCGCGCCGCCGCCCAGCGGCATGCTGGCGTCGCTGGCTGGCGCTGCGCCCGGCTCCACCGCCCAGGCCTGCGCCGGCAGTTGCGTCTCGATCATCGGGCCCGGCGCACCAATCTCCGTCAGCCGGAGCCGCCCCCCGCCGAGAAACCCGATCTCCGGCTTGCCGTCGCCTTCCGCGTCGCAAATAAAGGCGCGCTCGTTCTCGGTGGCGTAGGGATAGGCCACGGCTTCGACCCGGCCCAGCAGCCCCGCAGCGAGCATTATCGCCGCGGCAATCATGGCCGCGCCTCCGAGAGGAAGGGCAGCAGACGGGTGATCGTGCCCTCGCTGGTGGACTCTTCCACGGCGATGAGCGAGGGCAATCCTTCGCGCGGTACCGTACGCAGACGCGCGGTCGGCGATGGACCCACCACCCACTCGGGAGAACCGCCCAGTCCTTGTTCCGACATTGCGTAGATCCCGAGTTGGCCGGGACGCTCGTGTACGATCAATTGCGACCAGTCGGCACCGGGCACTTGGAGTACGGGTGCGAAGGCCAAGAGGTCGCCGCGCAGCAGCGCATCGAGCCGGGGCCCCCGGTTGGCGGGCGGCTCGTCCAGCTGAATTTCAATTTCGTCGACCCATGCCGGGCGCGATGCGATGCCGTCAGCACCGCAGAGAAACACCGCAATCCGCAGCCGGACGCGATCGCTGGTAAACAATCGCGAGAGCGATTCCTTCGGATCCGGGCCGATGATGCGAAACTCCTGCAGCACGAGGTCGAGTTTGTCGTCCGCATTCAAATGCGCCAGGGAAACCGCGCGCTGGTAGGCCAGGGGATCGGGGACATCCCACTGCCGCTCGCCATCGGGGCGTATCAGCTTCAGCACGCGCCGGGATTCGCTGATCAGGCCTGCGTCGGATTCCCGCGTTGACACTTGTGCGAATACCGGTTCGCGCGCCTCGGGATCGATAAAGACCGGGTAGGCATCCGCTGGCAAGGCCAGCGGCCGCCTTTCGCCGGATGCGCCAGAGTGCAAGACGTACACCGCGCCAGAGCCGTATACATCGGGGGCCAATTGCACGCTGGCCCAGCGGCCATCGGGAAACTGAAAGTGCTCGAAGGAACTGCGGAACTCGCCTTGAGCCAGGCCGGAGGAGCCGGTGGAAAACAGGTCCGTGGAGGCTACCAGCCGCAATTGCGGCTCCGGTTGATAGAGTAACGTGAGCGGTTCGCTCTCGCTCGGGCGCACTTGCCATACGCCGGACTCGGTGCAATGCACGAGGCAGAGGTCGATACCCAGGGCCGGTTGCTCCGATTCCCAGGTTTCTGCCCCGGGCCACGCCCAGGCGCCGCGCCAAACTTCGGCCCAAGTATCTTCGTCGCTCAGCCGGAACAGCGCGAGGCCCGTGCGGTCCTTCACGGCAAGCAGGTCGCGGTCGGCATCGGGTACCAGCGCGGCAATCGCTCCGCCCGGCGCAACGGCTTCGTACCAGACCGGGGTCTCCGCTTCGGGCAGCGGTATCGGGCGGAATGCGCCTTCCTCGTCCGAGAGCGCCAGGTGGTCGGAAAAGAGAAACTGGTACGGGGCTTCCGCATCAAACCGGCAGACTTGGGCATTCATGCTGGGCTCGCCCGTCAGCCAATGTGCCGGCGATACCCGCAGCTCTGGCACGACCACGCCCGCCGGACCGGCCGCCAGCAGGCAGCACGCGAGCAGCAGGGTCATAGCGTGACGTCCCGGTAAACCATGCGCCAGGCGCCAGCTGCGGCCGATACGGCAATCGTGCAGCCGCAAATAATGCCGCCGATGATCATCGGGCGCATCCACGGTCCGGCGAAACCGTCGCAGAGTTCCGCGTAGTATACCCAGGGCGTCTCAAGATAGGTGGTGAATACATACGACTCGAGCCGGAGGGGATACTTCAGCGCCTCGATCGCAGCCCACACCCCGAGCACGGTGGCAGCCGCCCCCAGCGCGCTGCGAGAAAAACACGATACCGCCAGCGCCAGCGTGCCCGCCGTGAACAGCGGCACCCAGGCCGACACGCCGCAGATCAGCAGCACCTTCAACATGCGGTCTCCGGTGAACACGACATCGCCGCCGTAAATCACACCCGTCATGGGGCCGCCCGACATCGCCACCATCCAGCCGGAGAACAAGGTAACGGCCACCAGCACCAGCGAGAACAGGGCGATCGCCGCCCACTTGGCCATGAAGAGCTCAAGCCGGTTGACGCGCCGCAGCACGAGGCCCCGCAGGGTTCCGTTGGCGGTCTCGCCGGCCACAAGCGTGGCGGCGAACAGCACGAGCAGCATGACACCGATCACGTTGAGCGTGGCGGGCGCAGCGTGCGCGATGTACAGGTACCGGCTCGACGCGGCGGCGGTCAGGTCGAACCGCAGCGATACCGCCGTGGTTAGCAGCGCGCAGAGCATGACACCCAGCCACACCAGGCGCTGCCGCACGGCCTTGTAGAGTTCCACCTCGAGGGCGCTCCAGAACCGCCGCGTCATGACTCGTCGTCCTTGTCTTCCGGATGCGCCGCGGTGTCTTCCTCGACCACGCGCAGGAAGTATTCGCGAATCGACCGGCGGCGCGGAACGATGCCGGAAATCTGGTACCCGGCCTGCGTCAGAAACTGGTTCAATTGATGAATGGACTCGCCGTCCAGCACCACATCGACGCGCCCCTTGCGCGCCTCGGCGGACCGCACCCACTTCTGTTCGGACAGCTTTCGCGCGGCATTCTCCGCGCCGTCCAGCAGCACGGTCGCCCGGCTCTTGTCGTAGGTCAGCAGCGCATCGGTCTCTTCCACGCGCAGTAGCTCGCCGCGGTTGAGAATCGCCACACGGTCGGTCATCTGCTCGATGTGCTCCATCTGGTGGCTCGCGATGAGAATGGTCACACGGCTTTCGTCCGACAGGCGGCGCAGGAGCCGGAAGAGGTCTTCCGCCGCCTCGACGTCCATCGCCGTGGCGGGTTCGTCCAGCAGCAGCACCTCGGGCTCGGTCAGCATGGCCAGCGCCAGGCACAGCCGCTGCAGGGTGCCATGCGACAACCGGCCCGCCGGGGTCCGCGCGAGATGCGCCAACTGCACCAAGTCCAACGCACGGCCCGTGCTCACCTGCGTCTGCGAGAGCCGGGCGTGAATCCACAGGTTCTGCTCCACCGTCAGGTTGCGGTACACCTGAGGCCGCTCCACCAGCACCCCCACCCGCTTCGCCAGCGCCGTGTGCCGCCGCGTTACATCCTGCCCGAATATCGTCGCGCTGCCCTCGGTCGGGCGCAACAACCCCGCCAGCAGCCCGATGAGCGTCGACTTCCCGGCGCCGTTGGGCCCCAACAGGCCCATAATCTCGCCGGGATTCACCTCGATGTTCACATGACGCAGCGCGGCGCGGCGTCCGAATCGCTTCGTCAGGTCTTTGGTTTTGATGCAAGGCGGCATGGCCGGAATGGTAGCACGCGCGCCGAGCGCAATGCCGCTACGGAGGCCAACAGGACGAGCGCTGGACCTCGAGGGCAATGTGGTATGGTTCGCCCCAGTCAACCCCAAGGAAGCGACATGCCGAACCTGCAGAGACCGGCCACAATACTCTTCGTTGTGCTCTTGCTGGCGCAGACTGTGTGCGGCGCGGCCCCGACCCCGGTGACCACCTGGCCTGCATCGGCGCCGGGATTCGACCCGACAACGGTGAACGCCTATGTCGTGCATCCCGGCAAGGACGACATGCGCCTCTTTTGGCGCGACACTACCGGACGCGATTTCCGCACGGCGCCTGCGCTGGAGAAATCGCTTGCGGAAAAAGGCACGCGGCTCGTGCTCGCCATGAACAGCGGACTCTACCGCGACGACGAGGGCAGCCTCAGTCCGGTGGGCCTCCATATCGAAGGCGGCCAGGAACTGGTGCCGCTCGATCCGCTCGAATCCGGCAAGGGCAACTTCTACCTGCAGCCCAATGGCGTGCTGTGGTGGGGCGGCGGAAGTGCAGGAATCGTGACGACGCAGGCCTATGCTGAGGCAAAACTCTCGCCCGAGTACGCGCTGCAATCCGGACCGATGCTGGTGGTGAACGGTGCGCTCAACCCGACAATTGAAGATGCACGCAAGTCGAAGTACACGCGCGCGGGAGTAGGTATCACGCCCGATGGAAACTTGGTGCTCGCCTTCGCACCGTCGCGCCTGTCCCTCTACGAATTTGGCGTGGTGTTTCGCGATCAGTTGAAATGCACGAACGCCCTCTACCTCGATGGCGCCATCGTGAGCTTGTACAGCCCCGAGGCGAACGTGCGCCATTCCCACGGCCCCATGGCGGGCATCATCGCGATAGTTGATTCCTCCGCAAAATAGCCCGCGCTACGGCTGCTCGAGCCAGGTGAAAGCGCTGGTGTCGGGATATCGGATGGCCTCGAAGATGGCGGCAACGAGCGAGCCGTCGCTGCCTGCGTGGTTTGGGTTGCGCAGTTCCCATACGATGGTGCCGTCGGGCGTGACCTCGAACGCGCGGCCCTGATCGGTCTCTGTTATCAGCGTGTTGCCGTTTGGCAGCCGCTGGTTCGAGCCGCAGGTCTTCGTGTAGAAGGGCGCCGTCCGGGTGCCGGTATAGTCCCAGACGATTTCACGCGTTACGGGATCGTATTCCAGTACGCGCGACACTTCGGAACCACCGCGTCGGCCGAAGGGACGCCCCAGGTTGTCGAACACCAGCAGGTGGCCATTGTCGAGCACGGTGGGCTGGTGCTGCCACATCCAGATGCCGGACGCCGCCCACTTGATCGTCAACGCCTCGGGATCGACCACCGCTACCGTATCGGTGTATTTGAGCGACACCAGCCAGTTGCCCGACTTGAAAGCCGGAATCTGCTCGGCAAGCCGATCGTCCAGCAGCTCGAGCGTATCGGCATGGAAGATGTCGCCCTCGAACGAGGTACGCGCAATCATTGATGCGTAGAAGGAATTCTCGAAGCACTCAAGCAGCGATACCCGTCGAATTTCCTCGCCCTGGGGCGAAAGGACCATCACATATTCTTCCAGCACGGGCGTGCTCGCGTTGATCCGCGGGATGATCTTCGGCTCGCGGTAGAGCACATACACATTGCCATCGCTCCCGATATCGAGGTCGTGATGAAATCCCCCCTTCTTCGCCCAGAGCACCTTGGAATCCTTGTCGATGCGCACCAGCGCGCGGCCCTCGTGGATGGCCAGCAGGCCGCCGTCGGGCATCAGCCGCACGCGCCGCCAGGTGCCCTGCCAGTCGGCGCTCTCGGGCACCGGCTCATCGGGCCAGAGCGTGCGGTAGTCGCCGCGCCATTCGTGCAGCAGTGTGCCGTCGAGTGCGATAAGATACGCCGCCGCGCCGTGGCCGCTGACGTAGAGCGTGTAACCCGGTTGCGCCAGGCCTTCCTGATAGGTCACGCCGAGGCTCGTGTCCGACGCCTCGACGGTCGTGCTGCCGAGGTAGCCGATGGCGTCGAGCGCCTCAAAGGCCGACTCCGTGTCGCCGTCCAACTCCGACGTCGACGCCTGATCCACCGAGCCCCACCGGCCGCGCAGCGCTTCGACATCGATGTCGTCGGGCACGGCCGTTTCCCAGTCATCGGGCAGGTGCAGTTCAATGCGTCCAATCCGGAAGGTATTCGCTTCGCCCTCGTCCACATCGATACCGATGTTGTTGAGGTATACATTCTCCGCCAGCGCCGACGAGGCGGTCATCGCAAGCCGGGCGTACAACGATTCGGTCGTATCGGCCGAGTCGAGCACTTTCCAGCCCTCGGCGTTTATTTCATCTGAGCCGCGCAGCACGAGTTCGAGCGAGCGCTTCAGGTCCGGCTCCCAGAACTTGAGCAGCAGCGCCGTCGGGACCGCGTTCTCCTCACGCAATTTCACCTGCACGCTAAACGGCAGCCGAGACATGCGGAAGCCCCGCACCTTGACCGCATAGGCGCTGCGGTCCTTGAAGCGCGACGCCCCGAGCTGCACCTTGGCCGTGCCGTCTTCGCGCTCCACGGCCACGAGTTCGCGCCCCTGGGCATTCAGGATTTCCTCCGGCAAGGGCGCGTCGCCGCGGTCGAAGCGCGATATGACGGCGTAGGGCGCGCCTTCCCAGAGTACAGCGCGGGTGGATTCGGGCAATTGGCGCGCGATTTCGTAGAGTTGCTCGACCGGAGACTCGTGCGCCATGACCAGCAGCGTCACCACGCGGCGGCCGTCCTTGGGATTGTCTTCGCCGGCCAGCCGCTGCGCGAGTTCGAGGGCCTGGGGCAGCAGCGTGTCGTAGCTCTTGGGCGTCGTCCAGTAGCGTGTTCCCAGCGCTTCCTCGAGATCGCTCAGTTCCAGCGCAGGCGCGCGCCATGCCGCGAGAAGCACAAGAAGGACCGTGAATCGAATCCAAAGGGGCGCGGGTGCACCCCTCCTGTCGTCCACGCGGTATCGCCTCGCACGATGCGTAGATTCGCTGGTGTGCACACCAGACTCCAACCCTTGTTGCGGATACTGCTGCAAACGAGTGAGGCTCGCACAGGTACGCTTCACGGAGTTGTCCTCCTTCGGATTCACTTGGTGTGGTGCACGGCTGCTCAAGAGCGGCTCGCGCGCCGAGGGAGATGGTACCACGCCCACCGGTCCGAATGCTGCCATGCCGGTTTTCGGGCGGTTTTACGAAACCATGCCCCCGCCCTGACGGTCCAAGCCCGATATTGGGCACGCCCCGGGAAGGAATCTGATTTGTCTCTGCATAACGAAAACGGCCGTCTGGCACTCGTGATTTTCGGCGGCATCGTGGCTGCTGCGGTCTTTTCGTGGTGGATGTCGCTGGCGCCGAATCCCCTGCCGGCCAATGCCCCCGAAACGGAGTTCTCCGCCTATCGCGCCTTCGAGCACGTGAAGGCCATGGCGCAGGAGCCCCACCCGGTCGGTTCAAAGGCGAACAACGCGGTGGCGGATTACATCGTTTCGCGACTGGAAGCCTGGGGAGTCGAGTACACCTACGACCGACCCATCATGCAGCGCCGGAAAGAGAACACGGTCGAGCAGATCAACGCGGTGCTCGCGCGCATTCCGGGCACGGACTCCACGGGCGCGCTGGCCATCGACGCCCACTACGATTCCACGCCCTACGGCCCCGGCGCGGCCGACGACATCAGCGGCTGCGCCGCCATGCTCGAGACGATCCGCGCGCTCAAGGCCGCGCCGCCGATGAAGAACGATATCTTATTCTGCTTCGCAGACAAGGAAGAGAGCAGTGGCATCGGCGGTCCCGGGGTGTTCTTCGAGCATCCGTGGTTCAAGGAAGTCACCGCCGTGCTGGGGCTCGAGGCGCGCGGCACTTCAGGACCGGCCCTCATGTTCGAGACGGGCCCCGAGAACGGCTTCCTCATCCGGCAGATGGCTCAGGCCGGCGTGTATCCCCGCGCCACCTCCATCATGTTCGACATCTACGACCGCATGCCCTTCGGAAGCAACTTCACACGCTACAAAAATCGCGAGCTGCCGGGCCTCAACGTCGCCTACATTGACGACTTCGCCTACTACCACACCATGCTCGACAATCCCGAGCACCTGAGCCTGGCCAGCCTGCAGCACCACGGTGCTTACACCCTGGGCATGTCGAAGCAGCTCGGCAACATCGCGATGGACAACCCGCGCGCGCCGAACGCCACCTACTTCAATACCCTCGGCTCGCACATGATCATCTATCCGCGTTCGTGGAACTGGCCGCTGGCGTACGCCGCGCTCGGCCTATTCGCCGCGACGCTGTTCTTCGGCATCGCTCGCCGCCAGGTCACCCTGCGGGGCATGCTGGCCGGCATCGCCGTCTTCGCCGTGAGCGCCGCCATCGTCGTGACCATCGGCCTGTCGCTGGCCTACATCGCGTTTCAGGTCTTTCAGGAACGCGCCCTCTATCGTAACAATATGTTTTCGCTTTCCAGTGTCTTCACCGGCATCGGCGTATTACTGCTCATGGCGCGCCTGGTGCGGCACCGCGTGCGCGCGCAGAGCCTGTTCGCGGGTATCGCCCTGTTGTGGGCAGCGTTTCTCGTCGTTGTTCAGGTCTACCTTCCCGGCGGCGCCTACACGGCCCTCTGGCCGCTGTGCTTCATGACGGCCGGGCTGCTCGCCCTGGTGCTCTCGCCCGACCCGGACCACCCCGGCACTGCGCGGCTGGTGCTCGCGGCGCTGAGCGCGCTTCCCGCCGTCATCCTGCTGGCGCCCACCTACGCCGCGGGCAGCTATACGCTCACTTCGCTTGCGATGCCCCTCTTCATGGTACTGATTCTGGCGGTGCTCGCCGCCTTCCTGCCGCAGCTCGTGCTGGTCCCCGTGCGGCGGCACACCCAGGCCGGACTCGGCTTCTTCGCAGCGGGCCTGCTGTTCTTCCTCACGGCCATGATCAGCAATACCCCCAGCGCCGAGCGTCCCATCCTGAACTGCCTTTCGTACGCCGTGAATTACGACACCGGCGAGGCCTTCTACATCAGCCGCGAGGCCAAGCCGGACGAATGGCTGCTCAATTATTTCCCCGAGGACGCCCCGCGCGTGTCGCTTGATGAATACCTCGGCGGCAACGACGGGCCGATCTACATGAAGGCGCCCGCGCCCGCCGCGCCCTTCGGCAAACTACAGTTGACCGTGCTGAAGGACGAGACCACCGGCGACCGCCGCACGCTCCAGATTCACGTGGATTCCCAATTCGACGCGCAGCAGATCCACCTGCAGCTCGAGCCCGGCGTCCAAGTCTACGCTGCCACGGCGCTGGGCCTCCGGCTCAGGGGCGCTGAAAGCGGCTGGCAGGTATCCCTCGACACCATCCCCTACGACGGCGGGCTCATCGAGCTCGAGGTGGAGGCCGGTAAGCCGCTCGTGTTCAAGTCGCACGAAGCCGCCTACGAATTGCCCGAACTCCCCGGCTTCATCCCCCGCCCCGACTGGATGATGACCCAGACCAACCGCGTCCTCTTCCGCAACCGCGCCATACAAAGCAACCACACCTACGCCATCGGCACGCATACGATTTAGGGAGGTTCGCTACCCCTCGCAGGGCTTGTAATCGCGGAGCAGCAGCTGCACTTTCTGTTCGCCGCGGAAGGTGTTGATCTGCGGGTGGTAGGCCACGTCGATGAGGCGCGGCAGGGATTCGGCGTAGTAGCGTCCGGCCATGTCGAAGCCGATGGCGTCGTGCACCTGGCCGCCGTGGCGCAGGGCGAGCTTGAGGTGCTGGTCCTTCAGCACGCGGACGCTGTCCGGCAGCACTTCGACGCCCATGGAACAGAACAGCGGCTCCGGGTTTTTCTGGCCGAAGGGCTCGAGCTTGGACAGCGCGTGGAGCAGGTCGAAGTCGATCTGCCCGAAAGACACGAGCGCGTCGATGGCGAGTTCGTCGCACGGGGTTTCGGTACCCAACTGGCGCAATGCTTCGGCCTCGAAGGCGGTCTTGAAGGCGGGGATGTTTTCTTCCCGTATCGCGCAGCCGGCCGCGGCGCGGTGTCCGCCGAACTGCACGAGGTGTCCCTGGCAGACCGACAGCGCGCCGACCATGTCGAAGCCGGCGATGCCGCGTCCGCTGCCCCGGCCGTTGCCGTTCTCGTCGATGGAGAACAGCACGGCGGGCCGCTGGTAGCGCTGCTGCACGCGCGCCGCCACAATGCCGATGACCCCCGCGTGCCAGCCGCGCTTGGCGAGCACGATGGAGCGCTGGGCCTCGGTGAAAAAGGCGTCGAGCTCCTCGGCGGCCTCCTCGAATATCTCGCGCTCGAGGGCGCGGCGGTCGTCGTTGGCTTGGTTCAGCTCGCGCGCGAGCTGCCCGGCCTCGCGGGGGCACTCGGACAGCAGCAGCCGCAGTCCCAGCCCGGCATCGGACAGCCGCCCCGCCGCGTTGATGCGCGGCCCCAGCTGGAACCCGATACGCTGGGCGGTCACGTCTTCGATTTGAAACCCGGCCGCGGCCGCGAGGCACGCGATGCCGTTCCGCCGGTGCTTCGCCATATGCATCAGCCCGAGCCGCACGATGGCGCGGTTCTCTCCCGTCAGCGGCATCAGGTCGGCCACCGTGCCCAGCGCCGTCAGGTCGAGGTCGTTCGGCGTGCCGTTCAGCGCCGTGGCCAGCTTGAATGCCACCCCCGCCCCGCACAGGCTGCGTCCGGGGTAGTCCTCCGGCTCGAGCCGCGGATTGATGATGGCCGCAGCATGCGGCAGGGTCTCGCCCACCGCGTGGTGATCGGTCACGATCAGGTCGACGCCGATCTCCCGCGCGCGGTCGGCCGCCTCGAGCGCCGAGATTCCGTTGTCCACGGTAATCAGCAGCGACACGCCCTCGCGCTTCGCCCGGTCTACATGCTCGGGCGAAAGGCCGTAACCCTCTTCCAGCCGGTCGGGCATGCCATACGACACCGGGTCGATCCCGAAGCGCTTGAGCCCGTTGTACAGCACCACCGTCGCGCTGATGCCGTCCACATCGTAGTCGCCGAACACCCGCACCTGCTCGCCCTGGTCGCGCGCGGCGGTAATCCGCGCCACCGCCTCCGTCATGCCGCCCAGCAGCATGGGGTCCGACAGATGCCGCAGGCCCGCATTCAGGTATTCCGTGGCGGCCTCGGGGGAATCGATGCCGCGCTCCAGCAGCAGGTGCGCAAGAATGGGCGGCTGGCCCAGGGCCTCGGCCAGCGCCAGCTGGCGCGCGCGATCCTGCTCGGCGATTTTCCAGACGCGTCGGACCTGGCTTACAGGCATAGTTTCTCCCGGGCGAGTTCGGCGAGGCGGTCCAGCACCGCTTCGAATGTCATCTCGGTCGTGTCGACGAATTCCGCACCCTTGGCTCGCTTGAGCGGCGCCAGTTTCCGCTTGCGGGTCGCCATGTCGCGCTCCATGATCTCATGCAATATCGCGTCGTAGTCGGCCTCGCCGCCCGCACGGTGAATCTGGTCTACGCGCCGCTGGGCGCGCACCTCGGGCGAGGCGTCCAGAAATATCTTGCAGCTCGCGTTGGGAAACACGATGGTGCCCATGTCGCGGCCCTCGGCCACCGTCGGGCCGGCCTCGCCGTAGGCGCGCTGCAGCTCCACCAGGTGCTCGCGCACCTCGGGAATCTGGTCCAGCCGCGCAATCGTCCGCGTCACCTCGCGCGTGCGGATGTCGTCCGTCACTTCTGTGCCGTCCACGAACACCCGGAAGCCGGCGCCCTCGTCGCGCAGCTCGAGCTGCATGGCGCGGGTCGAATCCACCAGCGCATCGCGATCTTCCAGATCGATGCCGTGGTGCAGCGCGCGCCAGGTGGCCGCGCGGTACATCGCGCCGGTATCGAGAAAGCGGAAGCCCAGCCGCTTGGCCAGCGCGCGCGCCACAGAACTCTTCCCCGTGCCTGCGGGCCCGTCGATAGCGACGATCTGCGTGGCGGCGCTCAACTTACCTTCTCCTGCACCGGCTTAATCTGCCCGTTGGGGCGGCGTTCGAACACCAACTCCTGCTCGCCGGAATCAGGCGCTAGCGCGATCTCCCCGGCGCGCGCGGCCTTGGATTCCACCTGATGCGGCCACCCGCAGATGAGCGCGCCCTCCGTGAACCGGCCGCGGATGCGTGCCGTGCTCGCGGGAGGTCCATCGAGAATCTGTTTGGGCAGCGACACCCGGAATTCCTTCCACAGCTTATGCCGGATGGTGAGGATATCGGTCTGCAATTTGCGCAATTGCGTCGCATAGCTGACGATGCGCGCGCCGCGGTTTTCGATGTTGCGCTGCATGATTTTCACATAGCGGTCGGCGCAGCGCTTGCGGAATGCCTCGCCCCCGCCGCCGCTCCGCGCCACCCGCAGCAGCTGGTGCAGCACTTCCACGCGCGCGCAGTCGTTTCGCGCCTTTTCGAGAATCGCCGCCTCGCTCGTGGCCGGGGCCGCCGGCTCGTCCCGATGCGTCAGCGCATGCTTCAACTCGTCGCGCTTATCGCGAAGCTTCTCCTGCAGCTTGATCAGCGCCTGCAACTCGAGGATCGTCTGGTGCTCCGTAACAAAGTGCCGAGTCAGTTGCCGCCCGGCCTTGACCACCACCTCGCGGAAATCCAGGGCCGACTTGTCGATGGGCCCTTCCGCCACGAGCTGCCCGAGGTCGGACTCCATGTCCTCGATCGTCAGTCGCACTTCGACCTTGACCGAGGTGAGATCGAGCGTATCGCGCGGCGTATCCTCGTCGTCGTCCACTTCCTCCAGGTCGAGTTGATCCTCGATGATCTTCACCAGCGAGTCTATCGCGACATCGATCCGGTCGACATAAGCCAGGGCGCGCTGAAACTGCTGCGCATTCTGCAGGCGGGCCGGCGAGGACTCGCGCCCCATGATAAATGCCAGTACATTGCCCGCGTACTCGTCGGTCTCGCGTTCGGTCAAAGCCATGAGTCCGCGAACATGGTGGGCGCGCTGCCGCACATGAATGGCCCCGGAATAAAGGCGCATCGATTCGATGGTCAGCACTTCGCCGTAATCACGCGGCGTGAGCGAGCGCCGCAGCACGATCGACAGTTTGCGTTCCTCGGTGTGCTCCCACACCAGCGCGCGCCCTTCCTCGGCGCAATGAATCTCGCCGCCGGATACGGTATCGCCCACGTGGATTTTCGCGCCCTTGTAGACGCCGCCCTTGCAAGTATCGCGGATGCTGATTTCGTTGCCCGCAAACACCAGCCGCGGTCCCTCGCACGACACCACCTTGACCGAGCCTTCCTTGGAAATCACGGTGGCCAGGTTGAGCAGCGCCCCGGCGCGCACCTGCCCCTGCCGCGCGATGACCAGCCCGGAAATCTGCCCGGTGATGTCGCAGCTTTTCGTGGCGGCCAGTTTGCCGTGCACGCCGCCGCGCACATAGGCCGAGCCATCCTCGATCACCACCGCGCAATCGTCGGGTATGCCGCCGATAATCTTGGCGTCGCCGTTGTGCACCAGCACCGGGCCGCGCACGGGCGCCTCGATGCCCGCGAACACCCGCACGTCGCGCGGATCTGCTGCCTTCATGTCGGCCGGAGTGAACAGCGCCACACGCGCCATCAGGTTCGGCAGACCCGGGCGCACCTCGCACATCTCCCGCCGTATCTCGAGCTGCCGGATAAAGGGACGCATGCATTCCATCGAGCGCTCGAACAAGTCGTCCTTCTCGGCGCGCTCCTGCAGCATCCAGGCGTAATAGAGAAAATCGAGTTCGTCCCGCGCGAGCTCGTCGATGCGTCCGCGGATCAAGTCGTTGGTATACCGGCGCAGCAGTGGCTGCTGGCGCAGGCCCTCGGTGCGCGTCTGCAGCGGCGCAGGGTTCACCGTGGCCACCCACCGGTCGATAGTGTCGCTCAGGCCAGGATACATCGCCAGCTTCGCGGGCTCGTCGCGGTAGGACGCTTCCCACGCCGCGCACAGGGCCACGTCTTCGAGGAAGGCCTCGGTCAGTTCCTCGGGCGAAAGCCCCGTGATGTAGTCAACGATGACATCCAAGGCGCAAACTCAGCCGGGCACGGCGGCTGTGCCGCCCGCCTCGCGTTCGCGGCGCTCGGCCGCTTCTCGAATACTCTCCGTAAACGGCGGATACAAAATGCCGTACTCCGTAATGATACCCGTGATCAGCTCGGCCGGGGTCACGTCGAAAGCCGGCGTATACACGTCGATATCGGCCGGGGCCGTCCGCGGGCCAAAGCCGCAGGTCACCTCGTCCGGATCGCGGTACTCGATAGGGATATCGGCGCCGGACGCAATCGACAAATCGAAGGTGGTATAGGGCGCTGCCACATAGAACGGCACGCCGTGGTGATGGCACAGCACCGCCGCGCCATAGGTGCCGATCTTGTTGGCCGCGTCGCCATTCGCCGCGATGCGGTCGGCCCCCACGATGGCGACGTTTATCTTGCCCTCGCGCAGCACGACCGCCGCGGTGTTGTCGCAAATCAGCGTCACCGGGATGCCCGCCTGCTGCATTTCCCACGCCGTCAGCCGCGCGCCCTGCAGCAGCGGCCGGGTCTCGTCGGCGTACACGCGCAGCTGCTTGCCCGCCGCGTGCGCACGGATGACACAACTCAACGCCGTGCCTTCGCCGCCCGTGGCGAGCGGCCCCGTGTTGCAGTGCGTCAGCACCCCTGCGCCGTCCGGAATCACGTCGGCGCCGTGGTCGCCGATAGCCCGGCACAGCTCGAAGTTCTCCTCGAAAATCCGGTCCGCCTCGGACTCGAGCGCCTGCTCGAGATCGGCGATGCTGTCTACGCCGCCGCGCGACGCGTCGGCGGCCGCGCGCATGCTCCTGAGCGCCCAGCCCAGGTTCACCGCCGTCGGCCGGCTGGCATCCAGGTAATCGCAGATTTCCGCCAGGGCGGCATAAGCCTCGTCCACCGATTCCGGCGCGCGTTCCCGCAGCCCCACCAGCACGCCGTAGGCCGCGGTACACCCGATGGCCGGCGCGCCCCGCACACTCAACCGCTTGATGGCGTGCCACACGTCTGCTACCGTGTCGAGCTTGATGTACCGCAGTTCGCCCGGCAGCAAGGTCTGATCGATAATGGTGAGCCGGCCTTCCTGCCAGCGGATGGGTTCGACTATCATGGTACGAAGTGACTCCTTGCGTGACGGGTATGCTACGGAATCACGGACCGACCCGGCAAGCAAGGAACGGTTGACCGCACACAACAGCGCCCCGGGCGCTTGGGGAGGAAACACGATGCAACGCTATCTTTCGATGGGCAGCCTGTTTACAGCCGTTGCCGCCATGCTGGTGCTTCAATTCGCCGCGGCGGCCAACACCGCCACCGAACCCGTGAACCGCCCGCAAAAGGGCTGGATGATGCGCCACGAAAGCTTTAACGAGCGCGTGAAGCAGGGCAACGCCGACCTCCTCATGATCGGCGATTCCATCACCCACGGCTGGGAAGGCCCCGGCAAGGCCGTGTGGGACCAGTATTACGCCAAGCGCAACGCCGTGAATCTCGGCATCAGCGGCGATCGCACCGAGCACGTGCTCTGGCGCCTGCAGCACGGCAACATCGACGGCATCCACCCCAAGCTCGCCGTCATCATGATCGGCACCAACAACCACGCCGACAACTCCGCCGAGGAAATCGCCGAGGGCGTGAACGCCATCGTCGCCCTGTTGCGCGACAAGCTGCCCGAGATGAAGATCCTCATTCTCGGCATCTTCCCCCGCGACGAGCAGCCCGGCACCGACAACCGCAAGAAACTCGCCGAGGCCAACAGCATCATCCAGAAAACCGCCGACGGCGAGATGATCCACTACCTCGACATCGGCCAGGCCTTCCTCACCGAAGACGGCGTCCTCACCAAAGAGATCATGCCTGACGCCCTCCACCCCAACGAAAAAGGCTACGAAATCTGGGCCGCCGCCATGGAAGACCAGATCGCCGGACTCATGGGCGAAAAGTAAGCGAATAACCGGGAAGGCCTGAGGGTATTTCTCTTCGCGGCAATGCCGCTTTGGACTGCGGCGGACTCGCCGCCGCTTTCGCGGTGGGAGCTTGCTCCCGGTACGGGAAGGCTGGCCAGGCACCGACACAAGTCTTATGAGCGCGCGTGCCCGTTTGAATCGATACGGCTGACTACGGAAGCAAGCTTCCTCAGGCAAAGCGCAAGCAAGTCTTGCGCACTCCAAGGCGGCGGAGCCGCCCTCCAGCCCGCAGCTATCTTCGCGGCAAAGCCGCTTTGGACTGCGGCGGACTTGCCGCCGCTTTCACGGAGGGAGCTTGATTCCGGCATGAACAGGCACGCCAGACGCCGACGTAAGTCTTATAAGCGCGCGTGCCGGTTTGAATCGCTACGGCTGGCGACGGAAGCAAGCTTCCTCGGTAAAAAGCGCAAGCAAGACTTGCGCACTCCAAGGCGGCGTAGCCGCAAGATGATGGCCCTGCTTAGCCCGCGAGAATCTCCCGCAGTGCGGCTACCAGGGCCTCGCATTCTTCGTCGGTGCCGACGGTGATCCGGAGGGCGTTGTCGATGCGGCGGCTCTTGAAGTGGCGCACGATGATGTTGCGCTGGCGGAGCTGCTGAAACAGGTATTCCGCGCCGGGTTCGGGGGCGCAATAGGCGAGCAGAAAATTCGTGTGCGAATCGGGCACGCTGAAGCCGAGTTCGAGCAGCGCCTTGCGCAGGCGTTCGCGCGTGGCGCGGATACGCCCCACCTGCTCGCACACGTAGGCGTCGTCCTCGATGGCGGCCAGGCCCACCGCCTGCGCCACGGCGTTCATGTTGTACGAGTCCTTTGTCTTCATGAACTCGTTGATTAGTTCGGGACGCGCCACAGCGGTGCCCACGCGCATACCGGCCAGCCCATAGGACTTGGAAAAGGTCCGCATCACAATCGCGTTCTCGAAGCGCTCAGGAAAATCCAGGCAGTGGTCGTCAGAGAAATCCACGTAGGCCTCGTCGATCACCACGATGCCGGGAAACGAGGCGCACAGCCGCTCGACGTCGGCGCGCGGAATCGCCACGCCGCTGGGCGCGTTCGGACGTGTCAGGAAAAACAGCCGCCCCTGCGCCGTGTAGTGCGCGTCCGTCAGCTGGAAGTCGTCGTCCAGGTCAATGTATTCCAGCGCGCAGCCGTGCAGGCTGGTCAGCACTTCATAGAGCGAATAGGTCGGATAGGTCGCGTTCACCACGTCGCCCGGATCCACGAAGGTGCGCAGCACCAGGGCGAGCAACTCGTCCATGCCGTTGCCGGCAATCACCCACTCGGGCCCCGGCACGCCGTAGTGGCGGGCACAGGCCTCGCGGAAACGCAGCGACACGGGGTCCGGATACTTGCGCAGGTCGTCCAGCGTCAGCGCGTGCAGGGCTTCCAGCGTCTTCGGCGAGGGCGGATAGGGATTCTCGTTGGTGTTCAGTTTGATCAGGCCGGGCACGCGCGGCTGTTCGCCGGGCGTATAGCCTTCCACGTTCTTCAGGATGTCGCGCTGGTATTTCATGATTCCTCCGCTACACCCGGCCGGATGCGCACTTCGATGGACCGGGCGTGCGCCTGCAATTCTTCTACCCCGGCGAACTGCATGATGTCCGGCCCCTGCCCCTGCAGGCGGGCCTCGGAATAGTGCAGCACACTCGTCACCTTACGGAAGTCCTCGGCCGTCAGCGGCGACGAGAACCGCGCGCGGCGGTTGGTCGGCAGAATGTGGTTGGGGCCGGCGTAGTAATCGCCCACGGCCACGGGCGTATACGCACCCAGCATCATCGCCCCCGCATCGGTGATCTGCGTGGCCGTCGTGCGCGGGTCCTCCGTCTGAATGCTCAGGTGCTCGGGCGCGAACAGGTTGGTCAGCACGATGGCCTCTTCCGGCGTGCGCGTCACGATGGCCAGGCCGAAGTTCTCCAGCGATTTTTCGATGATGGCGCGCCGCGGCAGCGCGGCGGCGCGCACCGGCAGCAGCGCCGCCACCGCCTGCGCCAATTCGGGCGAATCGGTAATCAGCAGCGCCTTGGCCTCTTCGTCGTGCTCGGCCTGGGCCAGCATCTCGGCCGCAACGAATTCCGGATTGGCGCTCGCATCGGCCAGCACGGCGACCTCCGAAGGGCCCGCCTCGCTGTCGATATCCACCCGATGCCGCACCAGCGATTTCGCCGCAGTCACAAAGGTATTGCCCGGACCGGTAATCTTGTTCACCGCCGGGATGGTCTCGGTGCCGTAGGCAAGCGCCGCGATGGCCTGCGCCCCGCCCACGCGGAACACGCGCGTGGCACCGGCGATCTTCGCGGCCGCCAGCACCGCCGGGTGGATGCCGCCTTCGTACGAGGGCGGCGACACCATGATGATGTCGTGCACCCCCGCCACCTGCGCCGGGGCGATGTTCATCAGCACGCTCGACGGATAGAACGCCTTGCCGCCGGGCACATAGACCCCCGCGCTGGCAATCGGCGTGATGCGCTGTCCCAGCACCGTGCCGTCGTCGTAGGTCTCTTCCCAGCCCTGGCGCAGCGCGCGCTCGTGGAACCGGCGGATGTTGTCGAAGGCCCGCTGGAGTATCGCCGCCAGCGACGGATCGATCGCCTTCAAGGCCGCGTCGATGGCCTCGGGCCGCACCTCGAAATCTTCGGGGGCGATATCCGCGCCGTCGAAGCGCGCGGTGAATTCCCGCACCGCCGCGTCGCCCCGCAGGCGCACGGCATCCACAATCTCGCGCGTCTGCCCGATCTTCTCGTGGATGCCCGAGTTCGTGTCGTCCACGTCGCCGAACGCGATGATGGTCTTGCGCGCGGCCTCGAGGTCCGCGTCGTTCTGAATCGTAATGCTGCGCATGCCTGCTACTCCCGCACTCTCCGGATATCCGCGCCCAGCGCGCTCAGGCGCTCCTCGATCCGCTCGTAGCCGCGGTCGATGTGATACACGCGGTGGATCGCCGTCTCGCCCTTCTCCGCCATCAGCCCCGCGATCACCAGCGACGCGCTCGCGCGCAGATCAGAGGCCATCACCGGCGCGCCGGAAAGGTGGTCCACCCCGCGCACGATGGCGGTGTTGCCGTCCAGATCGATACTCGCGCCCATGCGTATCAACTCGGCCGCCTGCATGAACCGGTTCTCGAACACGGTCTCCTTGATGTGGCTCGTGCCGTTGGCGCAGGCCAGCAGGCTCATCATCTGGGCCTGCAGGTCGGTGGCGAATCCGGGGAACGGCCGCGTCGAAATGTCCACGGCCTTGATGCCGTTCAGCGCCCGCGCGCGGATGCTGTTGCCCATCACCTCGATCTCGGCCCCGGCGTCGCGCAGCTTGTCGAGAAACACGGGCAGGTCGTCGGCAATCGCGTTCTGCACCAGCACATCGCCGCGCGTTGCCACGCTGGCCACCAGAAAGGTGCCCGCCTCAATGCGGTCGGGCATCACCACATGCTCCACGCCGCCGAGGCGCTCCACGCCGACCACGGTAATCAGGTCGGTGCCTGCGCCGGAGATCTGCGCGCCCATGGCGTTGAGCATCTTCGCCAGGTCTTCAATCTCGGGCTCTCGCGCCACGTTGTGCAGCCGGGTCACGCCTTCGGCCACCGCCGCCGCCATCATCAGGTTTTCCGTGGCACCCACGCTGGGGAATTCCATCGCCACGTTTGCGCCCTTCATGCGGCCTTCCGCCACCACGTAGCCGTCTTCGATCTCGATCTTCGCGCCGAGCTGCTCGAGCCCCTTGAGGTGGATGTCGACCGGGCGCGTGCCGATGGCGCAGCCGCCCGGCAGCGATACCTTCGCGCGGCCGAAGCGTCCCAGCAGCGCGCCAAGCACGAAGAACGACGCGCGCATCTTGCGCACGAGGTCGTAGGGCGCGAAGGGCTCAATGTCGCCCGTGCAGTCCAGCGTCATCGAGCGGCCGGTAAAGTCGATGCCCACCCCCATCGACGACAGCACCTTGTCCATCGAAAAGATGTCGTGCAGGCAGGGCACATTGTGCAGCGTCACCGGCTCGTGCGCCAGCAGGCTCGCCGCCATCAGCGGCAGCGCGGCGTTCTTCGCGCCATGCACATGCACCGTTCCCTTCAGGGCCTTGCCCCCGCGCACCAACATCTTGTCCACGCGTCGCTCTCCTTGTATTCCGCCCGTACCCGCCCGGGTACTATGTCCCATGCCCCGCAGCGGTTGCATCCCGCCCAAAAAGAAACGGTCCAAAGCAGACGCTTTGGACCGTGGGAATAACTGTTACACGATTACTGCGGCTGCTCGGCCGTTTCCGCGGCGGCAGGCGCCTCTTCGGCGGGCGCTTCGGCCGGCGTCTCGGCTGCGGGGGCCGACGCTTCCGGAGCGGCCGCTTCAGCCGCGGCATCTTCGGCCGGCGCGGCGTCGGCAGCCGGAGCCGCCTCTTCCGCCGGGGCATCCACGGTCGCGGCTTCGGCCGGCGCGGCGGATTCGTCCACCGAGGCGGCGGCCGCCTTGGCGTCGTCTTCCGACATCGAACCCGACGGGTCGATCACCACGGCATTGCCGTCCACCATCGGGGTCACCTGCACGGGCGTCACGTCCGTGGCGGCCTCGCCCGAGGCGTCGGCCGGCGCGGATTCGCTGCCCTCTTCAAACAGCGCGTCGATGGACTCGGACTGCATGGCGCTGGCCTGTTCCGGGGTCACCAGTTCCGGCGCGGCGCCGCGGTTCACGCGGCCCGACAACAGCGACATGACGATGGCCATCGTCATGAAGATGCCGGCCATGGTGTAGGTGAGGCGCTGCGGCAGGCTGCGCGAGGTGCGCGGACCGAACACGGTCTCTGCGCCGCCGCCGCCGCCGAACGCGCCCGCGAGGCCCATGCCCTTGCCCTTCTGCAGTAGCACGATGATGATCAGGCCGAGGCAGGCCGGCACGTACAGCAGCATCAGCAGATACCACAGCGCGTTCCAGCTGAAAATGACGTTAAACAAGTCTTGCATCGTTCCAGGTTCCCGTTATGATTCAGGCCTGCGCCGCAGCCGACAGAATCGCATTGAAGCTGTCCGCCTTGAGCGCCGCGCCGCCCACAAGAAATCCATCCACATCCGGCTTGGCAATCAGTTCCGCCGCGTTGTCGGGCTTCACGCTGCCGCCGTATTGAATCCGCAATCCTTCCGCCACCGCCGCGCCGAAATGCTCGGCCACCAGCCCGCGCGTGAACGCGTGTGCGTCCTGCGCCTGCTCCGGCGATGCCGTCACCCCGGTGCCGATCGCCCACACGGGCTCATACGCCACCACCACCCCGGCGAAGTCCGCCTCGGAAAGCCCGGCCAGGCCCTCGACCACCTGCGTTTTCAGCACGTCGTCCATCTGGCCGCCTTCGCGTTCTTCCAGCGTCTCGCCAATGCAGAACATCACCTTCAGCCCGCACTGCAGCGCGTAACGCAGCTTGCGATTGAGCAGGGCATCACCCTCGCCGAAGATCTTGCGGCGCTCGCTGTGGCCGATAATGACCCAGCCGCAGCCGGCGTCCTGCAGCATTTGCGGGCTCAGTTCGCCCGTAAACGCGCCGCTCTCTTCGTGGTAGCAGTTCTGACCGCCCAGGCCCACGCTGCTGCCCGCCAATACGCCAGACACCGCATGCAGTGAGGTGGCTACGGGGCACACCACGCACTCGATTCCCGACAGGCCCGCGAACGCATCCGCCACCGACTTCGCCAGGGCGGCGGCGTCAGAAGACAGCAGGTTCATCTTCCAATTGCCTGCAATAACCGGGATTCTCGACATACGGGGGCCATTCCTTTGCCTGTGGGATTTCGCTTGCCGGCCGAAAACTCGCACCGGAATACGGTTCAGACCCGGAAAAAATCCTGCCTGAGACCGCGCACAAGGCGGCGAGAATAGCATACGCCCGCAAACACAGGCAAATGCCTTACGCTGAAATCAGCGATTTCTGCGCGCCGCCGCCCGCAGGGTGCGCAACAGCAGCCGCATCCCCTCGGCCAGCTCATCCAATTGCCGCTGGATGACTTCCGCGATGTCCATCTTCGTCGGCCCAATCCATGCGGCTGCGTATGCCCCGTACTTCCGCCTGCGCCGCAACTGCACAGCACCCGGACCCCGCACCTCACTCGCGGCGCGGCATCCCGCATGCTATACTCCGCCCCGGTGTATCGGAAACTTTGCGTTCCGGCTGAAGGAGAAATATCGCCATGTCCCGTTTCCGCATTCTGGCCATAGCCATGCTCGCCTGCGCGGGCTGCTCCACGGGCCCCCATGACTCCGTGCTCGACAAGGTCAAGTACGACTTCGGCATGGGCGAGGCCCCCGAGGGCTATGTCTCCGGCACCGACCAGGTCTTCGCCCGGCTCACCCAGGTGGGCGAGGTGGAAATGAAGCGCATGAATTCCCGCGGACGCCTCGGCGAGGTCAAGTTCGAGGAAGACGGTTTGCAGGGACGCTATTTCAAGGAGACCAAGGTCTACGAGCAGTTCTTTCCCCTCGACGCCCAGCCCCTGTCCAAGGGCGTGAAGGGCGAGCGCGGGTATCAGGGATTTATTGAATACCGCTACCGCATCTTCCGCAGCCCCAGCAAGCCCACCCGCGTCGAGGCGGAGGCCGAGAATCCCGACATCGCCACCGGCGAAGAGGGACGCGAAGTACTCCGCTATACCTTCGGCGCTTCCGGCACCTGGAACGGTAACGAAGGCGAACACACCAAGCGTTAGCTCTTTTCCGACCTCCTCGTTACACTGCTGTCCCTCGTTACACTGCTCCGCGGTGTAACGCATCTTCGGGCGCTCCGCGCCCCGTCTCGTGCCGCAGAGCGGCAGAAAGATCCGTTGCACCGCAGAGCGGTGCAACGAGGGACCTGAGCGGAGCAACGAGAAGCATGGGATTATGCATCCGTGATCACGACCTCTACGGCTTGGTCGTGTGGCTCGATGGGCAAGTCGCCAATCACACTCTCCTTCCAGCCCAATCCAATTGAATGTAATTTCAATACCAACAAAAACCGATCAAAGTAGCCCTTGCCGTAGCCCAGCCGATATCCCGCGTCCGTCCACCACAACCCCGGTACCAAACACACCGTACCGGGTGGATAGTGTCTGATAACCAACCTGTCATCTTTCTCTGGAGTAGGGACGCCGAAGACATCGGACACCAGTCCAGCAAGGCCGTCCACGCTCTGCCAGATCAGGTGCTCTCCCTCGACACGAGGCACGGCCACCGCCTTCCGCTCTGCAAGCAGCGCCTCGATAATCGGGCTGGTCGGCACCTCGTTCATGCCTGGCTTCTCGACGTAGCTCAGCACGAGCGGCGCGCGGCGCACCTCGGGTAGCGCCAACACCCTTGCCGCAATGATCTCCCCGCCCCGACGCACCGCATCAGGCGTCATGGCGCGGCGCTTGGCAATACCCTCGCGGCGCAAGCGCTGCTTTTCCTGCCGTATCACTTCCTCCGTCGTGTCTGGCATCCTTTACTCCCTGAAGCATCTGCCGGGTCATGGGCAATATTTTCTATCCCAGCCGCCCCATCCTACCCGGTATCACCGTAATCGCTCGACTTTCCGCCCTTTCTCCGCATGGCACGGCATTTGCGGATAGCGCAGCGGACGGGTCGGTAGTCCCATGCCGGCCCATCCGTGAGTGGTTGGCCCAACGTGCCGGTGCGTTTGTCCCAACGTTCCGAATCCGTCGCGGGAAACGCGTTGGGCCTTCCTGAACTTAGCGGCGGCATCGCCGTAACGATAGCGAGCGGAGCAATGATTCAAGGGTTGTACACGGCAGCGGGCGGCATGCTCGCGGTGGAAAAGCGGCAGGAGGCGATCGCGAACAACATCGCCAACGCCGCCACGCCGGGCTATAAGCGCGCCCAGCCGGTGCAGCTCGGTTTCTATCAGGTATTCCAGACGGCCATGCGCCGCCCGGCCTGGCACCGCGCCGACACCGCGCCCTCGGGCGGCGTGAAGCTGGTCGACACCTACCCCAGCCTCCAGAGCGGCATCCTGCAGGACACCGGCAACGACATGAACCTGGCGCTTCAGGGGCCGGGCTTCTTCGTGGTGGACACCCCGGCGGGCGAGCGCTACACGCGCGCTGGCAGCTTCACCATCGACCCCGACGGCCATCTGGCCACGGGCGACGGCTTCAAGGTACAGAGCGCCAGCGGTCAGCCGCTCGCTATTGGCAGCGGCTCATTCAACGTGGGCGAAGACGGCACCATCACGGTGGACGGCGAGCCGGCGGGCCGTATCCGGATGGTGGAATTCGCGCAGCCCTACCGGCTGCAGCACGAGGGCGGCAACCTGCTGCGGGCCTCGCAGGAAGTCGAGCAGCAGCGCGCCGAATCCGCCGACACCCGCCTGGTGCAGGGCCGCCTCGAGATGAGCAACGTGAGCCTGCCGCAGGAAATGGGCGGGATGATGCTGGGCCTGCGCGCCTACGAGGCCAACCAGCGGGTGATTACCACCATCGACGAGACCATGGGAAGATTGATTGACCAGGTCGGGATGCCGACCTGATACGGGAAGAAAGGGTAGCGAGGGATGATCCGCGCACTGTTTACCGGCGCCACAGGCATGCTGGCCCAGCAGATGAACATCGACACGATCGCCAACAACCTGGCGAACGTCTCCACCACGGGCTTCAAGAAGAGCCGCGTCAATTTCCAGGATCTGCTGTATGAAACGGTGCGCCCGGCCGGCAGCGAAACCGCCGCCGGCACGACGATTCCCGAGGGCATCCAGCTCGGGCACGGCGTGCGGCCCTCCGCCATCGCCAAGGTCTATACCCCGGGCGGCCTGATTCAGACCGGCAACGCGCTCGATATCGCTATCGAGGGCGACGGCTTTTTCCAGGTGCTCCTGCCCGATGGCTCGACCGCCTACACACGCGACGGCTCGTTCAAGATTAACGAGGCCGGTACGGTGATGACCGCCGACGGCTACCAGCTGGACCCGGGCATCACGATTCCGACCGACGCCGAACTCATCAGCATCGGCGCGGACGGCAACGTGTCGGCGCGGGTGCCGGGCGACAACTCGCCGCAGCTGCTGGGCACGCTCGAACTGGTCCGCTTCTCGAATCCTGCGGGCCTCGATGCCCGCCTCGGCAAGAACCTGCTGCTTGAGACCCAGGCCTCTGGCGCTCCTACGGCGGGTAATCCCGGCGTGGATGGACTCGGCACGCTGGCGCAGGGCTTCCTCGAAAACTCCAACGTAGAAGTGGTGGAGGAAATCCTCCAGCTCATCATCGCGCAGCGCGCCTACGAGGCCAACTCGAAGGTGATCACCACCTCCGACGAGATGCTGCAAACCGCCAACAACGTGAAACGCTAAGAAGGAGTAAGGCATGACACGTACCCTCCCGATGATTCCGCTGGCGATCGCACTGGCGCTGCCCCTGGCCGCCGGGGCCGACACGCTCCGGCTGAAGGAGGAGGTGTATGTGAAAGGGCCGACCGTGACGCTT
Source organism: Candidatus Hydrogenedens sp. (assembly GCA_016125095.1). Lineage (GTDB taxonomy): Bacteria > Hydrogenedentota > Hydrogenedentia > Hydrogenedentales > JAEUWI01 > WGMK01. The sequence goes on from WGMK01000015.1 coordinate 80,547, forward strand.
GGCGACGTGGCGGACATCGAAGGCGAACGCGCCGACGAACTCGCCACCATCAAACTCAGCAACGCCGCGCGCCCGGGCGATTCGAAGCAGGTCTTCGCCGGCCTCGTCGAGTCCCGCCTGCGCGATGCCGGCGTCGACTCCGAGGACTTTGAAATCGTGGGCTCGCGTAGCGTGCGCGCCACGACCATCCACCTCGACGTAACCCGCGACGAAGTCGCCCAATCGCTGCGCCACTACATTGTGGAAAGCATGCCGTGGGACGAGCGGGACACCGAGATTGCGGTGACGACCCCCAATTTCGACCTGACCATGCCCGACGGCGCGCTCGCCATCGATTGGCGGCCCAGCCCCCACTTCACCTATGCGGGCTCGGGCAGCTTCACCGGCACGGTGAACATCGATGGCGAACCGCAGCGCACCATCACCGTGCGTGCCGACATTCAGCCTTATGTGGCCGTGGTGGTCGCCGCGCGCGACATCCCCCGCGGCAGCATGGTGGGCCCGGCCGACATCGAGCTGCGGAAGGAGGCCCTCGCCCAGACGAGCGACGGGGCGATGTTCGACCCGGCCGACGTGCTCGGCATGGTGGCCAAGAAGACCATCTTCCCCGGCCAGATGCTCGACCGCCGCTACATCGAACAGCGGCTGCTGGTGCGCCGTAATGAAACCGTCGACGTGGTCGTCCGCGCCGGCTCGGTGCAGTTGCACGCCCGGGCAGTCGCCAAGATGGACGGCCGCGAGGGCGACCTCATTGTCTGCGTGAATCCGCAGTCCAAGGAACAGATGCAGGGCATCGTGCTGCCGGACGGCACGGTGCGTGTGGAGTGAAGGAGGGCCTCATGAATACCCGAATTTTATCTGCGGCCGCCCTGGCCGCGCTGGCGTATACCGGCACAGCGGGTGCCGACTCGCTCTTTAACCAGCGCGCGTCCAGCGAAGGCACGCTCATCGCAGAGAAGCTTTCGCGCTTCGAGGTAGGCGAAATCATCACCGTGCTGGTGCGCGAGAAGATCGACGCCTCGGTGCAGGCCGACACGAACACGAAGAAAGAAACCGACGTCGCCACCACGGCCGCCGAGGGACAGAACAGCTTCCTTGTCAGCCCGAATAGCGATGGCGGCCACGGAATACTCAATCCCGAGGAACTGCCCAACTGGGCCGGCGCCACGCAGAACGAGAGCAAGAACACCGGCAAGACCAAACGCACCAGCGAATTGACCACCCAGGTCGGTTGCCTGGTGACCGAGGTGCTGCCGAACGGCAACCTCATGATCGAGGGACGCCGCAAGGTGACAGTCAACCGCGACGACTCGACGCTGGTGGTTTACGGCATGGTCCGCTCGAAGGATGTGTCGCCAGACAACACGATCCCGTCGACGCTCATGGCCGACGCCACCATTCAGCTGCAGGGCAAGGGCACGCTCTGGAACAACCAGCGCCGCGGCCTGCTGACCCGTGTGATGGACTGGGTAAACCCCTTCTAGGAGTAGCGGCCGATGCGCAATGGAAATCTTAGACTGGCCCGCGGGTTCGCTCGCCCTGCCCTTGTGGCGCTGTTGATCGCCGCAGGGCTTTCCTGCTTGCCCGCGAGCGCCGCCCGGTTGGGCGACCTCTGCGAAGTACAGGGCGCCCGTGGCAATATGCTCAAGGGGATCGGCCTCGTGGTCGGCCTGTCAGGCACGGGTGATGGCGCGAAGAATGCCGTGCAGTCCCAGGAGCGCATGCTCGACCGGCTCGGCATCGACGTGAGCGACCTCAAGCAGCTCAGCTCCAAAAACTCCGCCGTCGTGATTGTCACGGCCGAATTTCCCGCCTTCGCCAAAGAAGGCACGCAGCTCGACGTGAAGGTGGACTCGCTCTACGACGCCCAGAGCCTCGAGGGCGGCATGCTGATGGAAACGCATCTCTATGGTCCCGGCGACGACAAGACCGTGTACGCCGTGGCGCAGGGACCCGTGTCCGTAGGAGGCTTCAACGCCGACGCCAGCGGCGGCACGCAGGTGCGGCAGAATCACGTCACCTCGGGCCGCATTCCCATGGGCGCCTTTGTCGAGCAGGAGGTACCGTCGCGCATTACCGACGGACAACGCCTGCAACTGCTGGTGAAGCGTCCCGACTTCAGCACGGCCAACACGCTGCAGCAGGCCATCGAGCGCAGCTTCGGCGAAGGCTCGGCGCGCGCGCTGGGCGGCGGCGCCATTAACGTCGTCATTCCCGACATGGAGCAGGACAACCTCATCGGCTTCATCGCTAAGCTCGAAGACCTCGAGGTGCAGACCGAAGCCCCGAGCCGCGTCGTGATCAACGAACGCACCGGCACCATCGTCGTGGGCGGCAACGTCATCGTGAAGCCCTGCCAGGTGGCGCACGGCAGCCTGACCATCAAAATCGCGACCACGCCCACCGTGACCCCCGCGCTCTCCTTTACCGACGCGGAACCGGTGGTCACGGAAACGAGCGACGTGGAAGTGACGGAGACCGAAGCACACCTGATGCCGGTGGAAGGCACTTCGGCGGGCGAAGTGGCCGAGGCGCTCAACCGTCTGCGCGTCACCCCGCGCGACATGATTTCGATCTTCCAGGCGCTGCGTCAGGCAGGCGCGCTCGAAGCCGACCTCGAGGTGATGTAGGGTGCTATACGTCAACCCCTATGCCGCCGACCCCGCCCTGATGCACGGGCGCGCGGACTCGCGCCAGCGGGAAGACGTCGCCCTGCAACAGTTCGAGCGCCAGTTCCTCCGCGAGATGCTCAAGTCCATGCGCAAGATGGTGCCCGAGGGCACGCTCTTTCCGGACTCACAGCAGAAGGCGCTGTTCGACGACATGCTGGACGACCAGTTGGCGGGCGACATGGCGAAGTCCGGCCAGCTGGGCATCGCGAAGCAGCTGCGGGAACAGCTGGACCGGGCGGGTAAACGCAGCGACACGACAGCGGCGCAGGACGGACTGTCCCTGCATCGCACCCAAAACGCCCTGCCGATCCAGAAGTCCGGCATTGCGTTGCAGCCGCTTACCGTCGAGGAGACCGGCGGCATCGCGTGGCAATACGGGAAAGAAGGCATCCGCACCCGATAGCGGTTAAGGATTGCGCGGCGCGCGCCGATAAAGAAGGCGTGCCCTCGCGCTGAACGGAAGAGGAGATTCGACATCATGAGCCTACTGGGAAGCGCAAGCGGCATCAGCGGACTGTTGAACAGCGCCACCGGCCTGGTGAACGCCCTGAAACAGCCGCGCGTCAGCAACCAGGACTTCGCGGCCCTGCTCCAGTCGCGCGTGGCCGAGGCGAAACAGGAACGCACCCCCGAAGCGCAGCGCGCGCGGCTGGAGCAATCGGTGACAGAACTGAGCGCCAAGTACGTGGGACTGCGCGACGCCGACGGCGATGGCCTGCTGAAGCTGGAGGAATCCGGACTCGACCCGAAGGTATTCGCCGCAGCCGACGCCGACAAGGACGGCCGCCTGAGTGCCCAGGAAATTAAGCAATACACCTTGAACGCCCTGCAATCGACGCCGGGCGCCTGAACGGAGACACCGATTGAGCCAGCTGCTGGAATCGCTTTGCGCGCTGTTCGATGAAGAACTCGAACGGCAGGAAGCCCTGCTCGCCCTGACCCGGGCGCAGGGCGAAGCCGCCATGGCGCGGGACGCCCAAGTGCTCGAAGCCCGTACGGAGGCCATCCGGCTGCTGGTATCCGAATCCCTGCGCAGCGAACAGGCGCGGCTGGCGCTGGTGGCCGAGATTGTCGAGGCCTTCGCCCTTGCGGCCCCCGAGCAGACGCTGAGCGGCCTGATCGCCGTAGCCGAAGAGCCTTGGAAATCCCGGCTGGCCTGGCACCAGGAACGCCTGCGCACGGTGGTCACCGAGACCCAGGGCGTGGTGCGGTCGAATCACCGCACCATTTCGCGGCTGGCCCGGAGCACGGCGTCGCTGCTGCGTCGCTTCCATGGCGAATCGGAATCTCCGGTATACGGGGCGTCCGGGGCCGCCGCCGGCACGCGCTACGCGTCGCCGCGGCTCGTGAATCAGGCGGGCTAACCGATGGGCGCCATTCGGGTAACCCAACGCATCCTCGTCGACCGCGTACTCACCAACCTGAACCGGCAGAGCCGCAATATTCTCGATCTGCAGGAGCAATTGGCCACCGGCTTCAAGGTGAACCGTCCTTCGGACGATCCCCTGGCCATCCGCCGCGCCGTCAGCGCCAAGATCGAAGTGGGCAAGAACGACCAGTATTTGAGCAATATCTCGTCGGCCGGGCCGCAGCTCCTTGAAACGGAGACCTCCATCCTGACCGTGGTCGATGTAATCCAGCGGGTCAAGGAATTGAGCCTGCAGGCCAATAACACCACGAATGGCCAGGATCAGCTCGACCAGATCGCGAATGAAGTCAATCAGCTGCTCGAGCAATTGCTGGTACAGGGAAACACGGTAACGAACGACCGCTATGTCTTCGCCGGCACCCGGACCCAGACCCAGCCCTTCGTGGCCGCGCGCGATGCCAATGGGGACATCACGGCGGTGACCTACGCCGGCAACGATGACACCTTCAACGTGGAGATCTCCGAGGGCATCACGGTACCCGCGAATCTTCCCGGCAGCGATGTTTTCCTGTCCACATCGGCAGACACGGTGGACGTTTACCAGCTGCTTATCGACACGCGCGACGCCATGCGGACCGGTAATTTCCCCGGCATCGACTCCGCCATCGATCGGCTCGACACCGCGCAGGACCAGATGCTGGTGCAGGTTTCCCGCCTCGGCGCGCTGCAAAGCCGCCTTCAACGCAGCGACACCAACCTCCGCGACGTGAGTATCCAATTGGAACAGGTGGTCTCCGACAACCTGGACGCGGATTTTGCAGAGGTCGCACTAAACCTGAACGCCCAGTCCAACGCCTTCCAAGCCGCGCTCAATGCCGGAAGCCGGGTAATACAAGCCAGTCTGCTCGATTTTCTCCGCTAGACTGTTCCTGCCCCTTATTTCACAAGATCGTTGACACGCAAAGTCAATTACGTTACGCTCTTAGCTGTAGTGCTGGGTTCTTGGGAAGCGGCCTTATCAGTATTCTTTCCTTGTCCCGGGGGCCCGGTGGTTGCAGAGGCATCATACTTAAAAGGAGTCATTCGATGAGGAAGCGTGAGGGATTCACCCTGATTGAGCTGCTGGTGGTTATTGCCATCATCGGCATCCTGGCAGCGATTCTGCTGCCGGCGCTGGCGCGCGCGCGCGAAGCGGCGCGTCGGGCGTCCTGCCAGAACAACCTGAAGCAAATGGGCCTGGTAATGAAGATGTATTCGAGCGAGGCCCGCGGCGAGAAGTTTCCGCCCAAGGCCTTGTACGTCGCCAACTTCGGCATGAAGATGGCAGCCCTGTATCCCGAATACCTCTCCGACGCCAACGTGCTGTTCTGCCCGTCGGACGCCGAACAGACCCCGGAAAAGTACCTGACGGAACCGGACGGCGAATGGCTTTTCGAGACGGCTCCGGGTTCGGGCATTTTCGTGCTGGCCATTGAGCGCATGGACGGCGACCCCCGCACCGGCAAGTGGAACGAGATCTCCTCGAACCCGCTCTTCAGCGACACGTCGGATATCTCGTACTCGTATCTGGGCTATGCCGTGCGCGACGCCGCATGGGCCATTCCGCCTACGGCCGTTTCGACCGGCGGCCAGACGACCCTGATGGGCGGCTTCTTCAACCACGTCGCCTTCGAGCCGAACAACGCCGGCTCGATCGAGGACATCCTGCGCAACCGCGAAATCGCGAACGACACCGATTTCTCCTTCGAGCACGTGGGCAATGCCGAAATCCCTGCGGGCGAGAACATCAATGTGTACCGTTTCCGCGAAGGTATCGAGCGCTTCTACATCACCGACATCAACAACCCGGGCGCCAGCAGCAAGGCGCAGTCGGAATTGGCGGTGCTGTGGGACGAGGCCGGCCCGGCCATTGAGGACTTCAACCACATCCCCGGCGGCTCGAACGTGCTGTACATGGACGGCCACGTCGAGTACCAAGCCTACATCCGCCATGCGGAAATCACGAACATTCAGGATCCCAATAACTGGCTGAACACCACGGGCGACCCTTTCCCTACCTCGGGCGCGTTCGGCCTTTCCCTGGACTCCTACCGCGCCCAGCTTGAGGGCCTGTAAACCGAAAGCGGCATAGCGCTTACAGCCCCCGGACCTCAGGGTCCGGGGGCTCTCTTTTTGGTCTCGGTTGAATGTTTTACATGCCTTGCTCGTCTGTATGAATTGAAGCGAGTACAGACCGGGCGCCCGTGGCGGCGTCCCGAGGGCAAGGAGACGAACGATGAAGGCATGGCACTGGATAGCGGCGGCAGCCTGCATCATGCTGCCCCAGGCGGCGCAGGCGGATTACTCGATGCACGGCCGCATCAGCTACGACTCGGGCAACACGCTCGTGCGCGGCGAAGGCGGCGGCGATTGGGCCTACGCTACGACGAATACGCTTATTCTTCCCGGCGACACGCTCTGGATCGACCAAGGCGGACTGGGTGAAGCGGAACTGCCGCAGGGCACATTCCTGCGTCTGGCCGATGGCAGCAAGGTGGAAATCGTATCGCTCGACCCGACCCCGGTGATGCGGGGCTGGGAGGGCTCGTTCTACGTGCAGCGGCTGAACCGCAGCCCGGGCGAGGCGCTCTTCGAGACGCCCGCCGGTACGCTGACCATCGAGAGCGACACGAACGTGCGCATCGACATCCAGCGCGAGGGCAATGTGACGGTCTCGGTGCGTTGGGGCCGGGTGAACGTGCGCACGCATGGCGGCTCAACCTCCGTGCTGGCCGGACGCCGCACCTGGATCGACGCGGGCCTGCTGCCGGCGACGCCCATCGTGTTCGACCGCTCGGCCGAGGACGACTTCGACGCCTGGAGCCGCGAGCGTGCCGAATACCTCGTGCGCGGCGCGGCGCAGACCCCGGCCGACGTGACCTATTCCTCGTCGACCATCGGCGTCAGCGACCTCAGCAATTACGGCGAATGGGTCTACGTGGACAACCGCCACTACTGGCGCCCGACGGTCGTGAACAACTATGTGCCGTATCGCACGGGCTACTGGAACTACGTGCCCGGCGCGGGCCATGTGTGGGTGGGCACGCAGCCCTTCTGCTACGTAACCAGCCACTACGGCCGCTGGAACTATGTGTCCACCTACGGCTGGGTGTGGTCGTATGATCCGGTGTGGTCGCCTGCATGGGTGGTGGGTGTGCGCTATGGCGATTACTACGCCTGGAGCCCCTGCGACTATTACTACCGCCCCGTGCTGACCACGCAAAGCACGCGCTTCAGCATCGGCGGCGTGGACTTCTCCATCTACAGCACCAGCTACGTGCCGTATCAGTACCTCTACGGCGGCCCGCGCTACATCTCGGCCTATGACACCCGCGTGTTCGCGCCGTATCAGCAGCCGGGCGTGAACGTGAACATCAATATCTGGAACGTCAACACCAGCCCGAACCGTCCGGGACACGGCGGCGGACCGCGCACGCCGTGGGACCGCAACGTGTTTACCGAACGCGACTACAGCCCGAACCGCTCCATCCGCGGCATTCAGCAGCTCTCGGCCGACAGCCAGCTGGCCTCGGCCCGCGCGACGCGGCTCGAGCAGAGTGCCGGCCGGTCGTCGTACACGGCCACCGCGTCGCGTTCCGACTCACACCAGACGCGCACGAGCTACCGCGCCAATGAACGCAGTGCCGAGGTGCGCAGTGTCCGGGCCGTGCGCGGCAGCGCCAGCGCTTTCGACTCGACGCCGCAGGCTTCCCAGGGCCGCACGATTGACAACCGCACCCTGCGGAATGCCGACGTGCCCCGCGTAAGCACGGTGCGCCGCGACGAGAGCGGCTCGCGCAGCAGCGAGGTCCGCAGTGGCAACGCGACGATTGAGACGCCACGCCGCAGCGAACCCAGCGTCAGCCGCGATAACAACGCGACGCGTGAATCCTCCGTGAGACGCACCGAGGTGCCGAATTCGGCGCGCACGCGCGACTACTCGCCGACGCCTTCGCGCTCGGAAGTGCGGAGCGCCCCGCGCGAAACCTCGCAGCAGCGCACCGAAACCCGCTCGCAGTCCGCGCCCCGCGAAGTGACGGCGCCTCGCTCGGTGGTGCGCAGCGAGCCCCGCAGCGAGGCGCGCGTGGAAACGCCGCAGCGTAGCGAAACGCGCAGCTATAGCGCGCCGACCTACCGCTCGGCGCCGCAGGCGCGCACGCCGGAGCCCAGCCGCTCGGAACCCCGCGTGGTACGCAGCGCGCCGCAGGCGGAACGCAGCTACAGCGCCCCGCGCGTGCAGCCGCAGGTGCAGGACAACAGCCGTTCCTTCTCGGCGCCGCGGTCGGAGGTACGTGGATTCTCCGCGCCCTCGAGCCGCCAGGCGCCGGTGGTAACGCGCCAGCGCGACAATGCGCAGCCGACCATTTCGGGCGGCTCGTCGCGCAGTTCCAACGGGCGGAGCGCCTCGGGCGCGCGCTCGAACTATGTGCGCGGCGGACGCTAAGAACGAATGCAACCGGAAAAGGTGATTGCCATGAAGTACCTGACACTCGACCCGAAGGCGATACTCATCGCCACCGGCCTGGGCCTGGTCGCCCTGCTGCTGGCCGGCTGTCCCCCCATCGACAATCCGCCCCCCACGGACTCGCAGGCGGAATACGACGCCGGCTACGACGACGGCTTCGCGGTGGACGAAGAATACTGGCAGGGATTCGACGACAGCTACGACACGGTGGACGGCGGCACGATCTACTACTCGGGCAGCGAGATTCCCTACTACGACGAGTTGAGCTACGACGCGGGCTACTGGGACGGCGTGTGGTACGCGTATAACGACGGCTACTTCGTGGCCTACGATTACGCGTTCACGGTCGGCTTCAGCGAGGGCTACGACGTGGCCTTCCAGCCGGGCTATGCCATCTTCCTGCAGAACGACCAGCACCTCGAGTACCTCGATGGCGGCTTCTCGGACGGCTATAACGACGGCTTCAGCGAGGGCAGCGTGTTCGGCGCGTGGGACTATGCCAACGGCTGGCCCTTCGACTGGCTGGACGGAATGCTGGATTACCGCAGCGGCACCGACCTGGATATCGCGGGCGTGGGCACCGGCTACATCGAGCTCTATCAGTACGGCACCGACCCGGTGGACCTGCTGAAGAGCACGACCCCCGTGCGCACGGCCGACCCGGCGAAAGCGCTGGCCATCCGTAACGACGCGAAGCAGAAGGCCGACACGCACGACCTGAGCTACCGCGACATTCCCGCGGCGGTACGGACCGACTGGAACCGCGACCCGGCAACCAGCCCGCGCAGCGACGCCGCGCTCCGGCTCGACACCACGTGGCTGGAACGCATCGAGGAATACCGCGACGCCATCGGCGCGAAGGCCGCACCGAAGCAATCGCGCGGCGAATAGCAGCAGCACCATACGAATCCGGGCAGACGCCACACGCGTCTGCCCGGATTCTCTTTTTCTGGCATGTTATCCTGTAGGGCAACGAACGAAAGGAGTACCAATGGTTCGCACTGCATCCACCATGCTGCCGCTGGGCACGCCTGCCCCGGAGTTCGATTTGCCCGAGCCGGACGGCACGCGGCATTCACTTGCCGAGTTCGCCAGCGCCAAGGCCCTGCTGGTCATGTTTCTGAGCAATCACTGTCCCTACGTGAAACTCGTGCGGGAGGAGATTGCGCGGCTTGCACGCGATTACCAGGCGCAGGGAGTCGGCATCGTGGGGATCATGTCGAACGATGTGGACAATTACCCGGACGACGCGCCCGACAAGATGGCCGAGGAGGCCGCGCGCTACGGGTATCCATTCCCCTACCTCTACGACGAAGACCAGTCCGTGGCCAAGGCCTATCGCGCGGCCTGCACGCCGGATTTCTTTGTATTCGATGCGGAGCACCGCTTGGCGTATCGGGGGCAGCTGGACGCCGCGCGCCCGGGCAATGGCATCGAACCCGATGGAGCGGACCTCCGCGCTGCGCTCGATGCCGTGCTGTCGGGACAACCCGCGGCGGATGGGCAGAAGCCTTCCCTGGGCTGCAACATCAAATGGAAGGCGGGCAACGCGCCGGACTACTACGCGGGGTAGCCGCTAGACGATGGTGCCGACAACCAGATCGCCCCGGATGGATTCGACGCGCACGGTCCGCGTCACGTTCTTCAGGTAACCCGCATCGCGGGCGGCTACGCGCAGGAAGCCCGGCGTGTAGCCCGTCCAGAATCCGTCCTGCCGGCATTCGAACAACACCTCGACCTCGCGGCCCAGGTGGTGCTGCTGGAACAACCGGGTCTTGTCGGCGCTGATTTTGCGCAGGATGGCGCTGCGTTCGTTCGCGGTATCCGGGTCGATGGGGTCCGCCATGCGCGCCGAGGCCGTGCCTTCGCGCTCGGAATACTTGAACACGTGCGCGTAGAACAGCGGACTATCGCGCAGCGCCGCGCAGGTATCTTCGAAGTCCGCATCGGTTTCGCCGGGAAAACCCACGAGAATATCCGTGCCGATGCCAATGTCCGGCACGCGCGCGTGCGCCTCGAATATAAAGTCCAGGAATTCCCGCCGGGTGTAGCGCCGCTTCATGGCCTGGAGCACGCGGTCACTGCCGGACTGCAACGGGATGTGCAGGTACGGTACCAGCGGATGCGCCGCATCGGCCATGCGGTCGAACAGCGCATCGGGAATCGTTGTGGGCTCGATGGAACTGATGCGCAGTCGCTCGAGCCCGTCGAGTTCCGCCAAGGCGTCCACCACCTCGACGATGCCGCGACCGTCCAGTTGATACGTGCCGATATTCACGCCCGTCAGCACCAGCTCGCACGCGCCGCGCCCGAGCAGGTTCCGGGCCTCGTCGAGGATGTTTTCGAGCGCCCGCGAACGCGACCGCCCCCGCGCGAAGGGGATGATGCAGAAGGCGCACATGAAATCGCAGCCGTCCTGCACTTTCAGGTTCATGCGCCAGTCCAGCGGCGCGGCCTCGTCCGCGAATTCGATGGTGAAATCGTCCCGCACGATGCGGTCGCGCACCACCAGCGGCGTCGGGTTCTTACCTGCCTTCACGTAGCTGAGGACGTTCAGCTTTTCCTGGTTGCCGAGGATGAGATCCACGCCGTCGATCGCGGCCAGGGCCTCCGCGCCCATCTGCGCATAGCACCCGATGACGGCGGTGTAGGCATCAGGATTCTGGCTGATGAACCGCCGCACGAGCTTGCGCGATTTCGCATCCGCTGCATGCGTGACCGTGCACGTATTCACGATGGCCAGGTCGGCCGGATCGCCGAACGGTACCAGCGCATAGCCCTCGGCCTTCAACTGTGCCTCCAGCAGCGTGGTCTCGCTCTGGTTCAAGCGGCAGCCCAGCGTATGCACCGAGGCTCGCTTTTGCGTTGCGGTTTTCATGCGGAAGATCTTAGCACACACCCGCCCCGCCCCCGTGCCGTTTCGCGCGTATTAGTCGCCGAAGAAGGAATCGAGGAATCGGCGGTAGAGGGGGTAGTTCTCTTGGTCGCTGATTTCCTGGAATTCCTTGAGGAGTTCCTTCTGGCGCTTGCTGAGTTTCTTGGGCGTCTCGACGACGACCTTGACGATCTGGTCGCCGGTGCCGTAGCCGCGGAGGTCGGGCATGCCGAGCCCGCGCAGGCGAAACTGCGCGCCGGTCTGGGTGCCTGCGGGCACCTTCAGTTCGGCCTCGCCGCTGATCGTGGGCACACGCACGGTGTCGCCCAGCGCGGCCTGCGTGAAACTGATCGGCACTTCGCAGAGAATGGTGGTGCCGTCGCGCCGGAAGCGCTCGTCGCTCTGCACCTGGATGGCGATGTAGAGGTCGCCGCGCGGACCGCCGCCGCGTCCGGGTTCGCCCTCGCCGGTTACGCGCAGCTGCGAACCAGTATCGACCCCGGCCGGAATATCGACCGACACCTCGCGGCTCTGCTTGACCTGGCCGGCGCCGCCGCAGGACTTGCAGGGGTTGCTGATGATCTTGCCCGCGCCGCCGCAGCGGTGGCACGGACGCGTGACGCTGAAAAAGCCGTGTGCCGCGCGGATCTGGCCGGAGCCGCCGCACTCGGAACACGTCTGCGGCTGCGAGCCCGCCGCCGCGCCGCTGCCGTTGCAGTCGCCGCAGGTCTCGTTGCGGTTGAAGCGCACCTTTTTCTTGGCACCCTTGGCCGCTTCCTTGAGCGTGAGCGAGAGGCGCAGCTCGAGGTCGTTGCCCGGCTGCGCGCCGCCGCCGGCCCGGCGTCCGCCGCGGCGTCCGCCCTGCTGGCCGAAGAGCATGTCGAAGAAGTCGTCGAAGGGGGCCTCGAATCCCTCGCCGCCCTGGCCGCCAAAGGGATTGCCGCCGCCGAAGGGATTCGAGCCGTCGGCCGCGCCGAAGCGATCGTACTTCTCCCGCTTCTCCGGGTTCTTCAGCACGTCGTAGGCCGCGTTGATTTCTTTCAGCTTGTCCTCGGCCTCCTTGTTCCCGCCGGTCTTGTCCGGATGGTACTTGTGGGCGAGCTTCAGGTAGGCCTTGCGGATCTCGTCTTGCGACGCGCCGCGGGGCACACCGAGGATTTCATACAGGTCTTGTGCTTGGGGCATGGGCATTTCCGCATTTACCCGCTTCGCGCGGGACGGCTCGCAGGAGGGCGAGGGTGTCCCGCCATTCTAGGCAACCCCGGGCGGCAGGTGCAAAGCCCTGCCGCCCGGAAGCGCCGGATACTTCTGGTTACGCCTGCTTCTCGTCGTCGTCCACCACGGTGAAATCGGCATCCACCGTGTCGGAATCGCCACCGGCCGAACCGCCGGGGTTCACGAATTCGGGGCCTGCGCCGCCGTCGGGGCCGGCCGCGCCCTCGGCACCGCCCGCCGCCGCGCCCGCCTGGGCGTACATCGCCTCGGCCAGCTTGTGCGACGCCGTGTTCAGCTTTTCAGTCGCGGCGTCGATGGCCGCCACGTCGGAACCTTCCAGCGCCTTCTTTAAGTCGGCGATGGCGTTCTCGATGGCCTGCTTGTCTTCGGCGCCGATCTTGTCGCCGTTCTCGCGCAGGGCCTTTTCGCTGCTATACACCAGCGCGTCGGCCGAATTGCGCTTGTCGATCTCGGCGCGCTTCTGCTTGTCGGCCTCGGCGTTCGCCTCGGCGTCGCGCACCATCTTGTTGATCTCGTCTTCCGACAGGCCGCTCGACGACTCGATGCGGATCTTCTGTTCCTTGCCCGAGCCCAGGTCCTTCGCCTGCACATGCAGGATGCCGTCGGCGTCGATGTCGAACGACACCTCAATCTGCGGCATGCCGCGCGGCGCGGGCGGAATGTCGGCCAGGTCGAAGCGGCCCAGCGTGCGGTTCTGCGAGGCCATCTCGCGCTCGCCCTGCAGCACGTGAATCGTCACGGCCGGCTGGTTGTCCGCCGCCGTCGAGAACACCTGGCGCTTCGTCACCGGGATGGTCGTGTTGCGCTCGATGAGCTTGGTGCACACGCCGCCCAGCGTCTCGATGCCCAGCGACAGCGGGGTCACGTCGAGCAGGAGCACGTCCTTCACGTCGCCCGAGAGCACGCCGGCCTGGATGGCGGCGCCGATGGCTACCACCTCGTCCGGGTTCACGCCGCGGTGCGGTTCCTTGCCGAAGATTTCCTTCACGATGGCGCCCACGGCCGGCATGCGCGTCATGCCGCCGACCAGGATCACCTCGTCAATCTGGCTCGCGGTCAGGCCGGCGTCTTCCAGCGCCCGGTGGCAGGGGTTCTTGGTCCGCTGCAACAGGTCGTCGGAAAGCTGCTCGAGCTTCGAGCGGCTGAGCGTGTAGTTCAGGTGCTTCGGGCCGGAAGCGTCCGCCGTGATGAACGGCAGGTTCACGTCCGTCGTCGTCGCGCTGGACAGCTCGCATTTGGCCTTTTCCGCGCCTTCCTTCAGGCGCTGGAGCGCCATCGGGTCCTTGCGCAGGTCGATGCCCTGTTCCTTCAGGAATTCCTCGGCCAGCCAGTTGATGATGACCTGGTCGAAGTCGTCGCCGCCGAGATGCGTGTCGCCGTTCGTGCTCAGCACCTCGAAGCTGTCGTCGCCGATGGCCAGGATCGAGATGTCGAAGGTACCGCCGCCGAGGTCGTACACGGCAACCTTTTCATCCTTCTTCTTCTCGAGACCGTAGGCCAGTGCGGCCGCGGTCGGCTCGTTGATAATGCGCAGCACTTCCAGCCCCGCGATGCGGCCGGCGTCCTTGGTGGCCTGGCGCTGGGCGTCGTTGAAGTAGGCCGGCACCGTGACGACGGCCTGGGTCACCGTCTGGCCCAGGTGGCGCTCGGCCGTCTCCTTCATCTTCTGCAGCACCATCGCCGAAATCTCCGGCGGACGGTGGCTCTTGCCCTGCACCTCGATCTGACAGTCGCCGGTCGAGGTCTCGGTGACCTTGTAGGGCACCAGTTTCTCCTCCGACTTCACTTCATTGTAGCGGCGACCCATGAAACGCTTGGCCGAAAACACCGTGTTCTGCGGATTGGTTACCGCCTGGCGCTTGGCCACCGCGCCCACAAGGCGCTCGCCGTCTTTCGTGAAAGCCACCACCGACGGCGTCGTCCGGTTGCCTTCCGCATTCGGAATCACGACCGGCTCACCGCCCTCCATCACCGCGACGCACGAATTCGTCGTCCCGAGGTCGATACCGATTACCTTGCCCATGTTATGCATCCTCCTTTACGAGAGATTTTTTGCGAGTGTATTTAGTCGCGCGGCTAGGCCTGCGCGCTATCGCCTTCATTGTTCTGCTGCGGCGCTGCCGGGCCGCTGCTCACCACCACCTTCGCCGGGCGCAGCACCTGGTCGCCCAGGCGATAGCCGCGCTCGTATTCCAGCACCACGGTGTCGGCCGGGTGCTCTTCGGACGGCTGCTGCGCGAGCGCCTCGTGCACGTTCGGGTCGAAGGGTTCGCCCACGCCCGCCACCGGCTCGAGACCGCGCGCCGAAAGCACGTCGGCGAACTGTTTCATCACCATCTCCACGCCCTTCACCAGCGGACTCTCGCGGTCTTCGGCGTGCGCCAGGCCCCGCTCGAGGTTATCCGCCACCGGCAGCAGATCGCGTATCAGGCTTTCCGCCGCGGTCTTGCGCATCGTCTCCATCTCGCGCGCCATGCGGCGGCGGTAGTTGTCGAACTCCGCCCGCGCGCGCAAGAGCTGGTCTTTCAGCGAATCGCACTCCGCCTGCAGCGCCGCCGCCGGATCCGCGTCAGCCTGCTCCGGCGTTTCCGCGGCCGCGTCTTCTACTACTTCGGCCGTTTCCGGCGCGGTCTTTTCCTGTTCTTCGGTCGTTTCGCTCATGGTCTTCTCCACCCTTCGGAATACTGCTCTGACCGGACGAGGGCTCGCTGAATCAGCGGGCGAAGCGTTCGAGTATCCGGCTCACCATGCCGGCGGTGTAATCCACCACCGACGTGAGGCGCGAATAGGGCATGCGCCGCGGGCCGAGTATGCCCACCATGCCCACCGGGCGGCCGTTCACCGTGTAGGGCGACGCCACCACGCTCAAGCCCTCGAGCGCCGTGCCTTCTTCGCCGATGAACACCCGCTGCCGGCCCGCGCTCGATTGCAGGCCCTCGCGCAGCATCGCCGCTATCGGGTCGTGCCGCTCGATAAGGCCGAACACTTCGCGCGCTCGCGACATGTCGGCGAACTCCGGCTGGTCGAATAGCTGCATCGCGCCCTCGACGAAGAGCTGCTTCGTCTTCTGCTGCGGCAGCACATCGAGCACCTCGAGCGCCCGCTGCGCCAGAAGCCGCTGCTCGTCGAAGTAGTCCTTCAGCCGCTGCCGCACGCCGTCGGCCATGCCGGCCACTTCCACGCCGCTCAGGTTGTCGTTCATGAAGTTGTTGAGCCGCTGCAGCTGATCGCCGGAAACAGACTCGCCCACTTCCACGCTGGTCGAGCGGACGCGGCCGTAGTTGTCCACCAGCAGCACCGCCATGCGCGTGTCGGTCAGGCGCACCGCTTCGATACGCTGCACTCGCACGCTCGCCTCGGCGGGCGCCTCGGCAATGCCGGCCTGATGCGTCAGCAGCGCCAGCAATTGCGTGGTCTGCCGCAGCACATCGTCCGTGTCATTCAACTTTCGGTTCAGTTCATCCTGAATCTGCGAGCGCTCGCGGAGCGTCAGCTCCTGCACCTGCATCAGGTATTTCACGTAGTACTTGAAGCCTGCCTCGGTCGGCACGCGGCCGGAACTGGTGTGGACCTGCTTGAGAAACCCGAGGTCTTCCAGGTCGGCCATGGTGTTGCGCACCGTGGCCGGACTCCAGTCGAGCCCGAATTGCTTCACCACCGAGCGCGACCCTACCGGCTCTGCCGTGGTGACATAGCAATTCACCACGGCGCAGAGAATGGTCCGTTCGCGTTCTGACAGATCCTTCGCCGATTCCACTGCGGCCTCCATTTAGCACTCATTCGCCAAGAGTGCTAACAGACAACCGCAGTTTACCACACACGATGGAAGCTGTCAAATACCCGAAACCGGGGGGTATCGGCATGTAAGCAATTGGCCGCAAAGGTGTTAGCTTTGGGGCGGCCGAGCGCTTGCGGGAGGTGGAATGCGCTTGTACCCCCCGGCCTAAATGGTTTATTCTGGACGCTTTACGGGGCGGCTGTTCTGTCCGGCCCGGGTACTCCGAGGGTTTCCATTCATGATTCAACGGCTGATTGCTGCCGTGCTGCTGCTGGCGGTGTGTTCTGCCCAGGCGGCGGTGGTGAGCGACGACATCGAGGTCGAGGGTTACTTCATCAAGCTGAACCTGCATCCGGGCGACGGCGGCATGGTCGAATACCTGGGCCTGCTGGCCGCGCCGGGTAATCTGGCAGGGCCCGATGGCCTGCTGCAGGAAGGCTTCGGCGTGGGCAGCTACTACGTGCCCAACCGCCGCGTGAACGAGAAGATGGAGGTGCTGGAGCAGTTTCAGGACCGGCCGGTGTTCGAATACAGCTACGACTGCGACGGGCCGAACATCAATGGACTGCACGTGGTGCGTCGCATGGAGATGGACCCGAACGAGGCGTCGGTGCGGGTGACCTGGACCATCGAGAACAAAGGGCAGGAGCGGCACTGGATTGCGCCGTGGGTGCGGCAGGATGTGGCCGCGGGCGGCGCGGCGGAATCGCGCGACCTGGTGGAGATGATGTCGCTGTCGGGCAAGGCGGTGAATCCGGAGAACGGTTTTCACCCCGCTTCGCGCAATTGGATCGCGGTGACCGACCCGCTCGAGGAGCAGACGCTCTACACCGTTTATGACGCGACGAAGCTGCACTCGATATTGACCCTGCGCGGCTCCGAGGGTAAGCCGGTGGCCTATGCCGCCCACTTCGTGCCCTTCGAACTGAACCCCGGCCAGAGCTGGAGCACGATGTACCGGCTCAATGCCGTGCGCGGCCTGAAGCATGTGGACTTCGCGACGGACGAACTCGCGATTCAGCTGGACTACAACGGCGGCAAGCTGACCGCGCTCATGTCGGCCGCGCGGCCCATCGACGGGCTGGAGATTCACGCGCGGGTGATGGCGAAGAACGGCCGCGTGTGGGACCTGCCTGCCAAGAAGTTCGACATCAGTCCGAAGCAGCTGGTGCGCGCGACCTATGAATGGGACGCTCCGGCCAACGACACCTATGAATTCCTGGCGCAGCTGCGGCAGGGCGGCAAGCCCTTCGGCGTGGGGCAGGACACCAAGAGTCCGCACGGCGGTTTCGACACGCAGTTCGCCGTCGGTCCGCAGGCGCAGGCGCCGCTTGAGCCGTGGACCGATGCCCCCTACGCGCTGGAACAGCGGCCGCGCACGCTCCGCCGCACGCTGGCCGCCAATGGCCCGGTGCAGGTGTGGCGCGAATCGACCATGGAAAAGGTATTGCGGGGCGATGCGCCCGAGCCCACCGGCGCCCCGGACCCGGTGGTGCGGATGAGCCTCGCGCGCCGGGAAAGCGAATCGCTGCAGCTGGCGCTGCGTTCGCCCGGCAAGGCCGCCACGGGGCTCGGCGTGCAGGTGTCGGAATTGCGCAACGCCGAGGGCGCCGTCATCGGTCCGGAGAACATCCGGGTGTACCGCGTGGGCTATGTGGACAGCCGCGTGCCCTCGCATTGGGAAGGCCCGACCGGCGCCTGGCCCGATATCCTCGAGCCGAACGCCAACGTCGACCTGCGCCCCGATTCGACGCAGCCGGTGTGGATTACCGTGTATGCGCCGTACGGCACCGCGCCGGGCACCTATACCGGCAGCATCACCCTTGCCGGTCCGGACCTCGAGCCCATCAAGCTGACGCTGCTGGCCGAGGTGTACAACTTTCAGCTGCCGGTGCGGCCGACGCTGCAGACCGATTTCGGGCTCGACCTGAAGCGCGCGGCCGAATTGCATCGCGCGGCGGGCGGCAAGCTGTCGGACGACGAGCTCGCCGCGCGTTTCGCCGCCACGGCGCTCAGCCACCGCGTGACGCTCGATGGCCTGACCGCCCTGCCCGCCGAGAGCCCGAACTACGCCGCCGCGCTCAAGAAATTCGAGGCGGGATTCGACGCCCGCTGGGACGACAACGCCACGTCGTTCAACGTGCCCGCGACGCTCCTCGAGTTTCCCGAGCAGTTGAAGCAGGCGAACGATTTCGTGGCGCAGCACAAGCTGGGCGACCGCGCGTTCGTCGAGTTGTTCCACGAGCCGCGCGAGGCCGCCTGGACGCGCGTGCTCGAAACCATGCAGCGCTGGAAAGACGCCGCTCCGGCCATCCCCATGCGCGTCTCGACCATCGGCCTGAAGCCCTTCATCCCCGATTCACTCGACCAGTGGATGGTGCACGCGCAGGTGCTCGACACCAACAATGGCGTTGAGGTGCTCAAGCGCGTGGCCGCCGGCAAGCCCGTGTGGTGGTATGTGCACCACCTGCCTCCGCGACCTTACGGCAACTTCTTCCTCGATTTCGCCGGCATCGAACACCGCATTCTGTTCTGGCAGAGCTGGGCGCTGGGCATGAAGGGCATGCACTACTGGGACGTGCAATACGTGGAGCCCGGCGGCGACCCGCGCCGCTCGCAGCTCGACATCACCCCCGTGAACGGCGACGGGCTGCTGCTCTACCCCGGTGCCGACGGGCCGCTGAACTCCATCCGGTGGGAAATCATCCGCGACGGTATCGAAGACCACGACTACCTCGCCGAATTCATGGAGCGCCGCCGCGCGCTGCTGCAGCAAGGCGGCCACGACGCCCTCATGAAAAAGGCCTCGCAAGTCTACAACCTCGACGAGCTCGTCCCCACCCTCGTCACCTTCACGAGAGACCCCAAGGTGCTCGAAGACAAGCGCCACCAGATCGCCCGCATGATCGAGGAGATGGACGCGGCGCTGCGGTAGGAGGTTGCTGCTAATCGTGTTTCGTGTTAGTCTTTATTTCAGGTGATATCGATCACGTCTTCACGGTCGATGTAGGAGATGAAGTCGCAATGACCCAAAAAGAATTTAAAAAGCGCTCCGACGAAATGCGATCCGCGGCCGCGAAGGCTGCAGAATCCAAGGAGAGCGCCCGAAAATTCTTGATTAAAGCGGGACTCTTCACGAAGTCTGGTCAGCTGGCGAAACCCTACCGCTAGCGGATGTATACGAGCCCGTCATCGCTCATCCTCGGTTTTCACGGATGCGATCGCGAAGTAGCAGAACGAATCCTGCGAGGCGAGATTACCCATCTCGACAAAAGCGAGAATCAGTACGACTGGCTTGGCCACGGCATATATTTCTGGGAAGACAACCCCGACCGGGCATTGCAGTTCGCGCAAGAACTAAACGCCATGCCGCGGCCAAGCAAGCCAAGAATCAGGAATCCGTTTATTCTGGGCGCCATAATCGATTTGGGGCATTGCCTGAATCTACTTGAGACTCGATCTTTACGGCTGGTTTCGGAAGCACACGATCATCTCTCGTCAATCTCGGCTGAAGCAGGATATCCATTACCTGAAAACAAAAGAGATCCCGGAACCGGCGAGCTTCTAAGGCGGGAATTGGATTGCGCAGTGATAGAGACGCTACACGATTTGAATGAATCGGCACCTTACGACTCCGTCAGAGGCGTTTTTCAGGAAGGTGAGGAGCTATACCCCAACGCAGGATTCCGCGCCAAGAATCATATACAAATCTGCGTGCGGAATACGGCCAGCATCAAGGGGTACTTCCGTTTGCTTCCTGAGAATGAGTAGCGCCCGTATCTTAATATGGAATCCAGCCAGGCGTGGTACGCCTTCAAGTCCTCGATCAATGTCCAGTAGCTCATCACCGGTTCGGCTACAAAATCTTTGATTGATGCCACGTTGCTCCTAAACCTTGCCCAACAGCACTAAGTGGCTCCCAGTCACCTTCCCCAAGCCCCGCTAGCCTGAAGGCCGTGGGAAGCGTTCGTCAGAAGAGCTCGGCCTACTTATTGGCGAGCAGCTTCCCGACTTCCAGCACGTACATCTGGCGCTGGTCGCCGAGGTGCATGGAGTCGATGCAGATTTTCGTGCCGTCGCGGTTCCAGCGGGGATGCAGGTCGCAGCGGAATTCGGCCTCGGACGGTTTCTTGAGGTAGAACTTCCCCAACGGCAGCAGCGTGCCGTCGCTCGGCCGATAGAGCATGAGCGATTGCATGCGATCCTTGTCGGGATAGGTATCGGTCAGGATCCATTGGCCATCGGGCGAATAGGTGCAGTGCCCGTCGTGCGTCAACACGTCTTCCCCGATGACCTTCACCTCGTCCGTCTGGTCGGTGTAGTAGTGGAACTTGTTGCCCGTATCCTCCTCGCGCGACCAAGTCAGGAGGTGCGCCGGGTCGTGCCAGATGAAGTGCGAGACCATGCCGGCATCGGCGACCACGTGCAGGGCGCTGCCATCGGCCGCCGCGGTGAACATGCGCGTGCTCCACTGGCCGCCGGGCTTCACCTGTGCGCGATGCAGAAAGATGAACCTCGAGCCGTCCGGATTGAACAAGAGGTGGTTGAACCAGTGCCGTCCCTGAGGCTCCACGTCCCACGGCACCGCGGCCACCTGCGCGAGCGTGACCAGCGTCGTCACGGCGCCCGTCTCGAAATCCACGCGGTAGATGCCGGAGTCTTCGGGAATCAGCACGTCTGCCGTAGCATCCTCGACACCCTTGTAGCCGTATCCCGGGCGCGTATGATCCAGCCGCGCGAAGTCCAGCCCGATGCCCCACTTTCCGCTTGGGTGCAGCGTGTAGATGGCGGCCGGAAGCACCCGTTCCTCACGCGATTGCACATCGAGCAGCACGCTGACGAACGCGCCGTCGCGGCGGTCGTTGTAAATGACCTGCGTGTCGGAGCCCGGCACCCACTGGAACATGCAGCCCTGCTGCCAGCTCCAGGCGCGCGTCTCGGCCAGCGGAATCCAGCGGTCGTTGTCGTCGGTGTCCACCATGCCCAGGGCGATGGTATCGTCCGGCGCGGGCGTGCGTCCTTCGAAGCCGGTCTCCATGCCGAGAATGTAGCGCCCGTCCGGACTGAACTGCTGCTTGTCGTAGTAGCCGAACCAGTGCGCCTGCGGTCCGCTGGTGATGGCCCGGATGGGCACGTGCGACTCGAAGCGCACTTCCGGCTCGTCCGCCGTCGCGCCAAGGGTGCCCAGCAGGCAGCATAAGAACGTGGTCGTGAATCGCATGGCTTGGCCCTCCGCAGTCGAAACGTGAAGGGCCACTATACCGGCCTAATTGAAGAGAATCACCTCGGCGCGCTTGTTGTCCTTGCCGCCCGGATGGGTGATGACGAGGTCGTTCGAGCCGTCGCCGCGCAGGTCGTGCGCCTCGGCCTTGCCGAAGCTGGGCACGTTTACCTCGTACACGGGAGACCGCGTAAGGAAGTCGTCCGGGTCGCCGCCATGCACCACCAGCTTGTCGCCGCCGGAACTGAAGGCGAGGTCGAGGCGGCCGTTGCCATTGAAGTCCGCCAGCTCATAAGCGATGCGTTCGCGGCCGTCGGGAGCCTCGAAGGTCAGCGACTTCGTAAACACCGGCTTGTCCGAGAACTTGCCATTCGCGAATTCATAGACTACGGCATCGACGGATATCTTGCCGCGCACAAAGTAATTGACGAGGTTCTTTACGCCGAAGGGCACGGAGATGACGAGCACATCGCGGTCCCCGTCGCCGTCTACATCCACCAGCATCGGAGCCTCGACGGCCCCCTTGCTCTCGAAGCGGGCCGTCGGCTTTTCGGGATACTTGTAGGCCTCGTCCGCCACGTAGACCTGTGTAATGGCCTCAATATTCATGCTACCGCGCGTCTGCACCACCACGAGGTCGGGGAAGCCGCTCTGGTCCACATCGGCCATGCGGGCCGAGGCCGCCCATTTGTCTTCCAGGTTCAACGGAATATCGAAGCGCCAGTGCTCGGTCCAGCCCGGACCGTAGGCGAAATCGGCGTATTCGTCGCTCAGGAACGCGAGCCCCTTCAGCGGCTGGTCCGCCGCGCCGTAGGGCTCCGCATCGGGCAGCCGGTGCCGGATGAATACATTCGATTCCTGCGAGATGGAGGAGTTTACGTCGCAGCGCACGCGCGAAAGCTCGTGGTCCGCGTGGCGAATCTGGTACCCGTTGGGCATGGGCACCAGCCACTCGTCGGTGCCGTCGCCGTCGAGATCCTGCGCCGAGCCCCGAAGGAACACGGGCTCGCGGATGCTGCTCGGCAGGAGCGAATCGAACTGCGGCGAGGCGATTTTCTCGAAGCCGGACGCTGCGCTCTCGGAATACCGGTAGACCACCGCGCCCTCGGCATGCGCCGCGACGATTTCCCTCGGTCCGGCACCGTCGACCTGCGCCAGGAAGAACGCGCCGCTGACGGAGTCGAGGGGAATCGTATATGTCGGCGCTTCGGTGTAGCCGCCCTGCTCGCTGGCGATGTAGACCCCGGCGGACTTCTCCAGCGGATCGCTGCGCTCGTCGGCGCAGAGCAGCACGATATCCTGCCGCCCGTCGCCGTTGAAGTCCTCGGTCGCCTGGTCCCAGATGTTGATGGGCGCCCGGAGCACATAGGTCTGCGGGGCGGCCAGCGCCGCCGCGGCGATTCCGACTGCGAACATCCACGGCATACAGGCATTCCTTCCGGATTGGGGCGTATCAGCCCATGTACTTCAGCTTGTCCAGCAAGGCATCGGCGCGCGCGCGCACCGCCGCAATCGTCTTCAGCCGGGCATCGTTCCCGGCGGCCTGTTCCGCCGCGCGGTCCAGCGCCGTTCGGAGGTCGTTCACCTGCGCGGCCAGCATCCGCACCATCTCCACGCGCGAGGGCAGCCGCTCGTTCACCGCCGCGCGCGGCCCCATGTCGATCCCCGCCTCGGCGAACCAGTCCGGCGGCACGGCCGCACCCGGGTCGAGACCGTCCACCACGCTGATGCCGCCGTGGCCGCGCAGGAATGCCAGCAGCCCCTCCCGGTCCAGCGGCATGGGGTCCAGCTCGCGCGCGCAATGGCGGTAGAGCTTTTCCACGGGTACCATCGGCTGGGCCGACTGCTTCAAATAGGTCAGGCAGCGCTGTTCGACCGCCTCGAGGCTGCCGGTATGGCCGCCCGGGAACTGGACGATATTGTCCTCCATGTATTCACCTCCGATGAGGACCCGGCGGGCCCGTCTTTGCCGCCCTTTCCGGCGGATGCTATACTATGCGGCCAGCGCCGCCCCCGGCGCCGCGAGGATTCCATGAAGCCCAAAGCCTATATCAAGACCTTCGGTTGCCAGATGAACGAGCACGACACGTTTCAAATGCGGAACGTGCTCGAGGCGGAGGGCTATGACTTCACGGACGCCGCCGAGGACGCCGCGCTGATTCTGTTGAACACCTGCAGTGTGCGGCAGAATCCCGAGAACAAAGTGTATAGCTTTCTCGGGCAGATCCGCGAATGCAAGCAGGCCAACCCGGAGGTCATCATCGGCGTGGGCGGCTGCGTGGCGCAGCAGGAAGGCAAGACCATCCTCAAGCGCGAGAAGAGCGTCGACCTCGTGTTCGGGCCGGACACCCTGTTCCGCCTGCCCGAAATGCTGGAAGAGGTGAAGGGCGGCGCGCGGGTGTGCCACACCGAGTGGATGCCGCGCGAGCGCAAGATTCAGAACTTTATCCCCGAGCGCTGGGTGGAGCACGGCCATGTCGAGGGCGTGAAGGCCTACATCTCCATCACCAAGGGCTGCAACAACATGTGCACGTTCTGCATCGTGCCGACCACGCGCGGGCGCGAGGTATCGCGCGAGCACGACAACATCCTGCGCGAGGCCCGGGCGCTGGTCGAACGCGGCGCGAAGGAAATCTGGCTGCTGGGCCAGAACGTGAACAGCTACCGCAGCAGCGCCGAATACCGCTTCTACGAATTGCTCGACGAGCTTTCGCAGATCGAAGGCCTGCACCGCATTCGCTTCACGTCGCCGCATCCGAAGGACTGGAACAACGCGCTTTCGGACCTGATGGCCTCGCGGAAAAACATCTGCAATCAGCTGCACCTGCCCTTCCAGGCGGGCAGCGACCGGATTCTCGAGGCCATGCGCCGCAACCACACGCTAGACGAGTACCTGGAGAAGGTGGCCTATCTGCAGGCGGCCGTGCCCACGGTGGAACTGAGCACCGACCTGATTGTGGGCTTTCCGGGGGAATCGGACGAAGACTTCGAGCGCACGCTGCACTGCCTGCGCACGGTCGGCTTCAGCCAGATATTCCCCTTTAAGTATTCACAGCGCCCCGGCACCCCGGCCGCCGCAATGGAAGACGACGTGCCCCGCGAGGCCAAGGAAGAGCGCCTCGCCCGGGTTATCGCCCTGCAAGACGAGATTACCGCCGCCAGGCAGGAAACCTACGTCGGGCGCGTCGAGGAAGTGCTCATCGACGGCGCGCACAGCCGCATGCGGAACTTCATGAACGGCCGCACCGACGGCTACAAGCCGATTACCATTGAGGACCCCACCCTCGAAATCGGCGACATCGTGCAGGCGCGCGTGGTCAGTCACCGCGGACACTGGCTGATCGGCGAGCGCATCGAGACCCCCTCCCCCGCGCTTGCATAGCCTTCGCTCCCACAGGTAGAACGATAGCAGGCGCGCGGGCAGGCGCCGGCAGTTCGATGGGAGATTGGCATCGTGATTTTTTCCAGCATCCGGTTTCAGCGCGTGGTCCGCGGGTACGCCCGCCTTGCCTTGGTTGCGCTTAGTTGTCTCTTCAGCGCGGTGGGGTCCGCCGAGAGCATTCAGGGACTCGCGGAATTGCGCGCGAACGACCTGCGACTGAGCACCTATTTCACTTCCGACCGGGCGAATACGCTGGCCGCCGATGAGTCGGCGCGGGCGGAATCGGTCGCGATCCTCCACGACCTCGGCGTGTCAAAGGTCTACATCGAGGTCTATCGCGGCGGCGTGGAGGTAGGCGAGGAATCGCTGACCGCCTTGCGCGACTACTACCAGGGCGAGGGCTTTCAGACGGCTGGCGCGATCGCGACCGTGGCAGGCGGCGATTTCGGGGTGGCGGACGACACCGGCAAGTACTGGCTGAACTTCCAGGCGCAGAAGACGCAGGACGACCTTGCCCGGGTTATCCGCGAGGCCGCGCGCGTGTTCGATACGCTCATCGTCGACGATTTTTTCTGCACCAGCGACGAGAGCGCCGTGTCGAAGCAGGCCAAGGGCGGCCGCGGCTGGGGCGAATACCGGCGCGCCCTGATGACCGAGGTGGCCCAGAAGTCCGTCATCGGACCGGCCCGCGAGGAAAATCCGGACATCCATCTGATCCTCAAGTATCCGCAATGGTACGACCGCTTTGAATCCTTCGGCTACGACACCGCGACACTGCCCGGGCTGTTCGACGAGATCTGGGTGGGCACGGAATCCCGCGGCGCCTATACCCCGCGCTTCGGCTATACGCAGCCCTACGAGGGCTTCGTGAACTACCGCTGGCTGGCGGGCATCGCGGGGGACAAGATTGGCGGGGCGTGGTTCGACCATGCCGACTGCGACGCGAACGACTTTATCGATCAGGCGTGGCAGAGCGTGCTCGCGGGCGCGAACGAACTGGTGCTGTTCGAATACTCCGTGCTGCAGCAGGGCCACCCGGGACATGCGTTGCTCAAGCGGGATTTCGAGGCGCTGGCGGATTTGGCGGCGCTCGTGGATGAACACCCGGTGACGGGGATACCCGCTTACAAGCCCGTGAACAGCAGCCCCGGCGCCAACATCTACGCGATGGATTTCCTCGGCATGCTCGGCATTCCGCTGGTGCCCACGCATCTCTGGCCGGCGACGACCAAGGGCACCATCTTTCTGCCGGACCAGGCGCTGGCCGACCCTTCGGCCACAGGACGGGCCATCAGCCATATCGACGGCGGCGGCAGCATCGTCATGAGTCTGGGCTTCGTGGCAGCCAATGCCGAATTGGCGGCGAAGGCGGGGCTGGCGGGTCCGGCCGAGGTACACCCGATGAGCACCGGCGTGGTCATGGCCGGCAGCGAGCCGCGCGCTGTCTCCCCCATGCTGCGGCTGGCAGGGCGCATGACGCCTGGCGAGGCCGAAAGCGTGCTCACTGCGCAGGTCGAGGGCGAAGACGTTCCTTACCTTACGCTGCTGCGCCGGGGCGAGCAGCACATCTGGGTGATCAACCTGCACACCTTTTCGCAGGAAGACTTCGACAAAAACGGCGAAATGCTGCTGTCGCCCGAACCCATCGCGCTGCTCGACCTGGAGCAGGAATGGGTCGACGTCATCCGCTACGCCTTCACGCAGGATCTGCCCGTGCGCATGTCGGCGCCCGGCCGCGTGACGCTCCAGCCGCTCGGCGACACCGGCTGCTATGTGCAGAATTACCGGCAGGAATCTGCTGACCTGCACCTCATGCTGTCCAACGGCGACCACGAAGCCACGGTGTATTCCCCCGACGGAAACGGCGGCTTCGATGCCGAAACCATCCGCGGCAAAAAGCTGAAGTTCACCATGCCGCCACGCTCCAGCGTGTGGGTGAAACGGCTGGGGCGCTAGGCCGCATGCTGGCCTCCCTGCTCCTCGCGTTCGCCGCGCTTACAGCTCCGGATCCGGAGCCGCTCAGCGCTTGCACCATCATCCGCGCGGAGACGCTGCCTGAACTGGTGCGCAATGAGGATGCCCGGGCCGATTCGGTCGAATTGCTGCGCGGATTCGGGATCTCGCACCTGCTGCTCGAGGCGTTCCGCGCCGATGTCGACCTCAGCGACGACGACCGCGCGCTGTTGCGGGACTACTACCAAGACAACGGCTTCCGCGTCGGTGCGTTCTTTCTCACGGCGCAGTGGCCGGACTTCGGGGTGGAGGATTCGCGCGGCATCCGTTGGCTAAACTATGAAGAACCTGCATCACGCAAGGCGGTCGAGAGCGCCGTACGCACGCTCGCGCGGCAGTTCGATGAACTTATGATCGGCGAATACTTCTGCACGGCCGACAATTCGCTGAAGTCCGCCGAATCGAAGGGCGACCGAAGCTGGGGCGAATACCGCCGGGCGCTGCTGCGTGAAGTGGCGGAAGAGAATATCGCCGGTCCCGCGCGCGAGGAAAACCCCGGTATCCGGCTGCTGTTCAAGATGCCCCAATGGTACGACCGGCTCGCGGAGTTCGGTTACGACCCCGCCGCGCTCGGCGAGGTGGCGGATGGAATCTCCGCCGGTGCCGAATCCCGCGGCGCGCGCACCGCCGCCTATGGCTATGTGCCGGCATACGACGGCTATATCAGCGCGCGCTGGGTGGCCGCCCTCGCGGGCGAACGATTCTCCGGCGCCGTCTGGTTCGACGACAACGACTGCGGCGAACACGAATGGCTCCAGCAATCCTGGAATGCCGTACTGTCCGGCGGCCGGGAGCTTGGACTGTTCAAATACGAGAGCCTGCTCGAGGGCCACGCGGATCACGATAAGTACAAGGCTGAGATAGACGACTTCCGCGCCCTCGCCGCGCACCTGCGGGAGCATCCGGTTTCGGGCATTCCGATCTACATGCCCCGCAACAGCGATCCGGACGGCGAGACTTTTGCCGCAGGCATCCTCGGTATGCTGGGTGTACCGCTGGTCCCCGTGACCGCATGGCCCGAGAGCGACAGGACCATCGTGCTCAGTTCTCACGCGGCGGGCGACCCCGACATCAAGACACGCGTGCAGGACTGGATAGCGAAGGGCGGCAGCGCGGTGATGACGCACCGCTTTCTGACCCGCGTGCCGCGAAGCGACGAACTCGCGGCACTGGCGGGCGTGCATGTGCCCGACCGCATCAACATGCGTGTTGCCGACACGCTGATCACGGATGGCGAGAAGACCTACATCCGGCCAAGCCTTCGAGTATCCGGCGACCTCGAAACGGAGTTTGCCCGGACGGTGCTGACGGCGGAGGCCTTGGGCGAGCCGCAGGTGTATCTCACCGACTACGCGACGGAACAGGGCGGCCGCATCGCGGTGCTCAACCTGTACACCTACGACGAATTCGACTTCAATCGCATGTACGCGCCCACCTATATTCCCGCCGAGCCCGCCCTGACCCACGTGAACCGCGCCTGGGCCGATGCCCTCCGCGCCGCCTTCCTCGCTGCCGAGCCCTACACGCTGTCTGCGCCCGCGGGGGTCACGCTCTTTCCCCTCAGCGGCACGGGGTTCTTCCTGCAGAACCACACCGACACCGCGGCCGAAATCGCCATGACCTTCGCCGATGGCGCGTACGCGCTGGACGGACAGCAGGGAACCTCCCTCGAATTCACCCTCCCCGCCCACGCGCGCGCCTGGGTGAAGAAGGCCGAATAACCGCAGCGTGATCCCGCCCGCGCGGGGTTGTTACAATATCGGCTCCGCGACCGGGCGGCTGTCCGGAACGCCTGAGAACCCGAATATTCTCCCCGATTTAGGAGTCGTGCATCATGTCTACCCTGGGAACCGAAGCGCGCCCGCTGCGCGTGGCGATTGTGGGCAGCGGCCCGAGCGGTTTTTACGCGGCCCAGCCGCTGCAGAAGCAGGACGGCCTGCATGTGACCATCGACATGTTCGACCGGCTGCCGGCGCCCTTCGGGCTCGTGCGCGGCGGCGTGGCGCCCGACCACCCCAAGATCCGCAGCGTAACCAAGGTGTACGACAAGATCGCCACCGCGCCGGGCTTCACCTTTTGGGGCAACGTAAAGGTGGGCGAGGACGTGAGCATCGAAACGCTCCGCCGCCACTACGACGCCATCATCCTGGCTTACGGCGCCGAA
The DNA here is from genome assembly GCA_016125095.1 of Candidatus Hydrogenedens sp. Lineage (GTDB taxonomy): Bacteria > Hydrogenedentota > Hydrogenedentia > Hydrogenedentales > JAEUWI01 > WGMK01. The sequence continues at coordinate 109,761 of WGMK01000015.1, forward strand.
ACGGACCGGAAATTGGGCATCCCCGGCGAAGACCTGCCGGGCAGCCACACGGCGACTTCGTTCGTGGGCTGGTACAACGGCCACCCCGACTACCGCGACCTGGAGTTCGACCTCAGCCAGGAAGCGGTCGCCGTCATCGGCCTCGGCAATGTGGCCATGGACGTGGCGCGCATTCTGGCGAAGACGCCCGACGAACTGCGCGATACCGACATCGCGCAACATGCGCTCGATGCGCTGGCCGAGAGCAAGGTGAAGACCATCTACATCATCGGCCGCCGCGGCGCCGCGCAGTCGGCCTTCACCACGGCCGAAATCAAGGAGATGGGCCACCTGACGGACTGCGAGCCCGTGGTGCTGCAGGAAGAAATCGAGCTCTCCCCCGCCTCGGTGCTGGAGGAAGAGCAGGACAACAACGTGCGCAAGAACATGGAAGTGCTGCGCGAGCTTGCCGGGCGCACGCTGTCCGATGCCAAATCCCGGCGGATGCACTTCAAGTTCCTGCGCAGCCCGGTGGAACTCAAGGGCGGCGAACGCCTGGAATCCATGGTGCTCGAGAAGAACAAGCTCGAGGGCGGCGAGCCGTTTAAGCAGAAGGCGCGCGGCACGGGCGAGACCGAGGAACTCCCGGTCGGCCTCGTGTTCCGCAGCATCGGCTACCGCGGCCTGGCCATGCCGGGCGTGCCCTTCGACGAGGGCTCCGGCCGCGTGCCGAACGACAAGGGCCGCGTGCTCGAAAACGGCGCGCCGGTGCCGGGACTTTACACCGCCGGCTGGATCAAGCGCGGTCCGAGCGGCATCATCGGCACGAACAAGCCCGACAGCCTCGAGACGGTGCAGATGCTGCTGGAAGACCTGCCGAACCTGACGCCCTGCCCCGAGCCGGAGCCGGTGGCCATGCTGGCCGAACTGGCCGGCAAGGGCGTGCGCATCGTGAAATTCGAGGACTGGCAGAAGATCGACGCGGTAGAAATCGCCAAGGGCGAGGCCAGCGGCAAGCCGCGCGAGCGCTTCACGCGCATCGCCGAAATGCTGCAAGTGCTGGAGGACTAGGCATGGCGCGTCTCGGCGATATCGCGCACGCGCGCAGCGGCGACAAGGGCACGGGTGCCAACATCGGCATCATCGCCTATAAGCCCGAGGGCTACGCGTGGCTGGAGCGCAATCTGACGGCCGGGCACGTCGAGGCGTTCTTTGGTTCCATGGAACCCGGCGCGGTGAAGCGCTACGAACTGCCCAACCTCGGCGCGCTGAATTTCGTGCTGCCCGAAGTGCTCGCCGGCGGCGGCAGCCGTTCGCTCCGCATCGATGCCCAGGGCAAAACCCTTGGCCAGACCGCGCTCGAAATGACCATCGATATCGACGAAGAGACGCTGGCCGCCGCCCGGAAAGACTGAGGACACGGTCGGAGCTATCGCGTCAAGATGGCTCGCGGGTACGCTCGCCCTACCATGCCGCCGTTTTATTGGCAGCGAAGCTGCTTTGGAGTGCGCAAGACTTGCTTGCGCTTTCGCCGAGGGAGCTTGCTCCCGTCGTCGCGGTAACAGGCCGATCCGGAAGCCTGTGCTTCCTTCAGTCCTCGAGCGGCATCAGTTCGATCTTGCGAAACTGCACGGGGTGGCTTTCCGACTGAATCGAAATGGTGCCTTCGGAGAGCATCGGATCGCCGTCCTTGATGAAGGTCTTGCCGTCGCCATCGCGGTCGTCCAGCTGCGGCTTCTGATATTCCATCACCGTCTTGCCGTTCACCGCATGACGGATGTAATCGTTGCCATGCACCTCCACCTCGACGGTGACCCACTGGTCGCCCGCGTAGGTGTCGGAATCAGAATTGATGCAGTGCTGGCGCTTGAGCTTGCCGTCCATTTCGATGTGCGTGCCGGGGCTGCACATGTTCGCGGTCGTGCGGTCGTGTTCACCGTCGCCGCCAAGCAATTGCACCTCGACCGACACCGGGAATTCCTGGTTTTGCCGCATGGTCTTCGGGTCTTGCCCGTGCACCATGATGCCGCTGTTGCGGTAGGCCCAGTCCGCGCCGCCCGCGCATTGGTCGCCCACGAAGCGGTACTCGACGCGGATCTTGTACTTCGAGTAGCTGTCCTTCCAGAACAGGTGGCCGAACTGGCCGTCGAAGTCGCCGTACTCGTCGTAGGACACCGTCAGCAGCCCATCCTCCACGCGGAAAGTGTGCAGCTTGTCTTCGCCATACTCCTGGCCGCGGATTTTCGGCGTCCACCCTTCGAGGTCCTTGCCGTTGAAGAGCTGAATCCATTCACCATCCTCGGCGAACACGACCGGGGCGCAGCAGACCAGGGCAGCCAGTAAAAGGCGGCGGAAAGAAGTATGACGCATGGGAACACTCCAAGTGATGTCGAGGCACATAATGCACAACCCGGCCTTAGCTTCTACTCCAGCGGGCATGCGCGAATCAATTATTCCCCGGCTGCGGCGTCGGACGCCTCGCCGCACACGAGGCGGCCGTGGATGTCTTGAAAAAAGGCGTTGCTGAACCAGTAGCCGTTGTGCGCCGCGAGAAACTTGTCGTATTCCGCAGGAATATCTTCGATTTCCACGTCGTCGTCGGTGCAGTAAAAGAGCAGGTAGCTGCTCACCGGGTCGAGCTTGTGGTAGTAGTTAATCCAGCGAAGGCCCGCCAGCAGGCGCGCATCGCTGACGTAGTTCGCGACGCCGGGCTTCGGCGCCTTCACGGGAATCGCGAGACGCAGGTTGTACAGCTGGTCGACGAACTGCGCGCGGATCTTGCGCTCGCTGTCTGTGGTGTTTTCCTGATCGCGGAAGTACATGTAGATCTTGTCGAGCGGCGAGCCGAAGGTGGCGAAGCCGGTGAGCTTGCGCAGCGGATTGTGCCCGTGCGGACCTTCAAGCCGCGACTTGGTCTCGAAGAGCTGGAGGCGGCTGATGGCGTCGTAGGCCACCACGCTACCGAGCGAGTGCGCCGCCACGACGACCGATTCGTTATAGTCGCGCCCGGTATCGTCCTGGCCGAGCAGGTTCTTGAGCCGCTCGACGCAGCCCCCGAGAATCTGCTGCCGTACCGCGAAGTGCTCCTGCTTGATGTCGGTGGCCGTATATACCGCGACGTCTGCGGCGTACTCGGCGATCCACACGCCGGCGAGCTTCTCGAACACGCTCCACGCGCGCCGACCCGACACGGTATCGCGAGTGAACCAGGACGCCAGCCAGTAGGCCGGGCGAATGAAAAACCGCCACCGGGCCAGACTAACGGCGAGCGCGTCGAGATTCTTGATGATGTCCTTGCGCTGTTGCGCATCGCGCACTGCAAGCGCGTCGTGATTCTCGCGCGCGAATTTTACGGCGCGATCGAACACGCCATAGAACCAGTTGAACACATCGACCGGGGTCATCATGCGCTGCGTCTGGTGCGCCCAGTAGTATTCGTGGAAATCGATCCGGTCCGGCGGCACATCGGGCGACTCGCAATCGGCGGGCCGGATACGGAGATAGCTCTCCAGCCAGGGTTCGCGGAAGGCGGGCGTGCGGCGCGAGACGCGATGCTCCAGCACGATGTCCTTGGCGTTGAATTGCCACTCGTTCGCCTTCAGATACCCCGCCGCGAATTGCTCGAGTGTCTGGAACGGCGCCTGTTGCCCGATGCCATGAATGACTAGAATGGCCTTGCGGCCCTTGGGAAAACCCATGCCTGCCCCCTTCTTTGATTTGATCATTGTCCGACGCGGCTACGCCGCCTACCTAAACACGGTCATAGCATGAATTCACCTGACTGTCAATACCTCCGCTTGGACCCGCCGCCGCGCAATCAGTACACTTTGGGGTCCGGGCCGAGGGAGGTACAGGAGCCGTACTCATGCGCGCATTGCGATACCTATTTCTGACAGCACTGGCGATGACGTGCGCGGGCTGCGGCGTGGGTGGTCCGGCCGAACCGCCCCTGCCGAATGTGCTGCTGATTTCCCTCGACACCACACGCGCGGATCGCCTCGGTTGCTACGGCTACGAGCGCAACACTTCGCCGAATATCGATAAGCTGGCAGCTCAGTCCACGCGCTATACGCGGGCGTACACGACGGCGCCCTGGACGCTGCCGACACACACCTCGATCTTCACGGGCCGGTTCCCGACCGAGCACGGCATGCGCCACTACAAGACCGAAGACGGCACCGTGGCCTATCCCAAGGTGCCCGAAGACCTGCCCACGCTCGGCGTGATGTTCCGGGAACTCGGCTACGACACGGCGGCCTACGTCACCAACCAGGCCTTCCTGAACCCTGAGTTCGGCATTCTGCGCGGATTCGAGTATACGCGCTGCAACTGGATGCCGGGCGAGCAGATTGTGAACCTCGCCAAGCGCTGGCTGGCCCGCGAACGCGACCGGCCGTTCATGCTGTTCATGAACTTCATGGACGCCCACTATCCTTATAACGTGACGCCGGTGGAGGGTTTGCTGCCGGAACCGCCCGACCAGAACGTGGACCTGCTCGGGGACCTGACCAACCAGGTCATGGGCACCAGCGACCCCATCGACGAGGTGCTGCGAAATAAAGTGATCGACCAGTACGACACGGGGCTCGCCAACCAGGACCGCGCCCTGGGACGGATATTCGATTACCTGCGCGAATCGGGCCAGTTCGACAACACGTTGATCATCGTCACCTCCGACCACGGGGAACTATTCGGCGAATTCCGGCTGGTAGCGCACGACAAGGCGCTCTATGAGCCCTTGATGAAGGCGGTGATGCTGGTGTGCGAGCCCGGCCAGACCGACGGCGGCGTGAGCGAAACCCTGCTTTCCTCGGTCGATATCCCGGCCATCATTCTGGACCAGCTGCCCGAGGCGCTGGCGGCCCCCTATCGGGAGCGATTCCCCTATGCTCCGGGCAACCACCCGATTACCGGCGAGTGGAATTCGACTGTGGAGCACGACCTGCGCAACCCCGTCTGGGGGGCGCGGTTCAATGGCTCGGCCAACATGTGGATTGAATGGCCATGGAAACTCATCTATGCGCCCGGCGATCTCTATGAGCTGTACCATCTTGAGGAAGACCCCGGCGAATTGCAGAACCGGTACGAAGACGAGCAAGAGCGGGCGCACACGATGGCCGCAGCGATGAAGGCGTGGCGCGAGCCGAGGCTGCGCGACCTTTCCGACGTGGCGATGCCCTCCCTCTCTCCCGAAGACCGCGACGCCATGCAGGCGCTGGGATACCTGTAGCCGTGCCGACGCCCCAGGTCGCCCTTGATTCCGGCCGCATGGTGCGGCAGGGACTGGCGTTCCTGGTGCTGGGGGCGGCCACCGCCTGCTTGACGGTCCCCTTCTGGCCGGGTGCCTTTCTCGCGGACGACCTCACGCTGGTACACGCCGGCCGGGCCATGGTCACGGACGATTTCCTGCGCCCGTTTACCGGCGCGTGGGTCTGGCACGACATAGCGCCAACTTGGGCGTTTCCCGAGTATTACCGGCCGCTGCTGCTGCTGACCTATGGCCTCGACTGGTTGCTGTGGGGCTTCCAGCCGGACGGCTACAACGCCACGAACCTGTTGCTGCACCTCGTGGCTACGCTGCTCGTGTGGCGGCTTGCCGCTGCCTTAGCTGACGACAAGCGCACGGGGCCGCCGCTGCTTGCCGCCGCCTTGTTCGCCCTGTTTCCCGGGCACGATTACGATGTCCTGTGGATCTCCGGGCGCGGCGATATCCTGTGTACCGTGTTCGTGCTGCTGTCCCTGCTGGGTTTGCTGCGATGGCTTCGCACGGGCAGGGGTTGGCACGGCGGCGCGCACCTGCTTTTCGCGGTGCTCGCGTTCGCCACCAAGGAAAACGCCTTTGCGCTGCCGGTGCTGGCAGGCCTGCTCGTGCTGTATGAACGCCGCGACGCGTGGGCCGAGCGCGATGCGCCCGCGCTGGTGGTTCCGCTTTTGCCGACCGGTCTCGCCGCCGTGCTGTTTGCCGCCGCCCGCATGGCCATGTTCGGCGCGGAGCGCGCGCTGCCGGGTGGTCCTGGACTGGCCGGTGCGCCGGTCGCGCTCTACCAGTTTCTCCGGAACCTGACGCTGCCCTTTCACCTGAGCGTTCAAGAAATCCTGAGCGATTACCCCGTGGCCGTGCCCGTTGCACTTGGCGTGCTGGCGGGGTTGCTTTGGTGCGGCATCCATTATCACGATAAGGCACGGCTCGTGCTGTTCGGGGGGCTCGCGCTGGGCGCCTTGCTGCCCACCTATTCCGCGTTCATGCCCTGGTACCTCTATCTGCCCTCGGTGGGCGTGTGCCTGTTGCTTGCCGAACTCCTTTCGGGCGCTCGCGCGAGCCGCCACCTTCGCCACGCGCTCGCAGCCGTCGTCCTTGCCGCCTATGCGGGAGGCTGGATGGAGCGCGGCCCGGAGTGGCGCGAAGCCGGACACGTTGCTCGCGCGTTTGTTGCCGAATACGTCGCAGTGACATCGAAAGAGCCGGAGGCGCAGGTGGTGCTGTACACGGTGCCGGGCGCCCTGAATGCGATTCCGATTTACTTCCACAACCTCTTTGCGGCGCTGGAACTGGAACCGGGAGTATTCGACAAGGCACCGGAGATCGTCGCCCATATCGACGCAACGGGCAACTTTCCCGAAGCATTCTCCTTGTCTCGAGAGAACAACACCCTTTCGGTTTCCGCCCGGGATTCGTTCTTCTTGCTACCCCTATTGAAAGATGCGCCCGAGCCCTGGTGCCAGCCAAACATCAAGTCGACGATGTTTGACGCGCGGGGTCTCGTAACCGCGTTTGAATACCAGGAATGTGCCTCACCGTGGCTCTCACTGGTCTACGACGAGACCGGTCTGCACCGGCTCGACAACCCGCGGCAGCTCTAGCCTTTTTCGTATCTGGTATCCAATCCTTAATTTTCCGCCCTTGACAGTTCGCGGAGCATAGTGGCACAGTTTGATTCGGCGAAGGGGTTCAGTATCAAGGGCTTAGCGCTGCGCCGGACCCACCTCGGAATGGGGTTCCGTTTTCATCTGCGCGTACGCCTTAGGCCTCCCTCGTCCGGAGGACCCCCGTATTGAAGTTTACTGCCGGGATAACGCGAGCCACGCAACCGATACCCTCTACCGTGTGGATGGCATTGTTGGCCGTGTTGTTTACCTGCGGCATCGTACATGCCGACGGGATGGAATCCGGGGCGCCCGCAGTATTCTCCGACGGTATCGAACGGCTCAATCTGACCCCAACGATGCAGTGGCTACAGGATCCCACGCGTGAAATGACCTTGGAACAGGCGCGCGCAAAGTTCGACGCCGCAGAGCATTCCCCCTACGGAGGCGATTTCTTCCAGCTCGGCCCGAGCCGCACGGCGGTGTGGCTGCGGCTGAACATCGAAAACCAGACGGATCGGGATGCTTTCGTTCTGGAAATCCTGAATCCGAGACTTCCCGAGATCGACGTGTACTATCCGGACCAGCACGGCGGATTCACGGAGTCGCGCCTTGGTATCGCGCGGCCGTACGCCGAACGCGATGTGCGGTTTCCCTACCCCGCCACCACGGTGCGGATGGAGCCCTGGGCGACCTCGTCGATCTATTTGCGGGTGTACAACACCGGAGACATGCGTTTTCTGGTGCGGCTCTGGGAGACCAACGGATTCCTGAATCATGCCGCCAATGCGTTTGTGACCGAATACCTGATGGCGGGGCTGCTGCTGGCGATGGTCGTATTTCACCTCGTGATCTATTTCTCGCTGCGCGAAATCAATTACCTGTTGCTCTCCCTGTTCCTCGCCGCGTGGCTGCTGTGGTATCTGGCGTTCACGGCGACGGGCTCGGTGCTGCTCTGGCCCGACTGGCCGCTGCTGGCCGAGCGTTCGCCCACGGTAACGACCCTGATGGTATGTGCCACCTTCGCCATATTCGGCAATTCGCTGCTGGAGGTGCGGAAATTCGCGCGGCGCTGGTCGAACGCGCTGATGCTCTATGCGGCCATATGCGGCCTCGGGATTCTGGAAGCGCTGTTGTTCGACAACATCTGGCGCATTTACATCGCAATTACGATGGTGGCACTGGGCCCCGTGATCACGATTGCGGCCTCGATTCGGGTGGCGGGGCGGGGCGGCGCCTCGGCCCGGCGCTTCCTGTTGACCTGGTGCTGCCTCCATCTTGGCGGCGTCACCATCATTGTCATCAGCTCCTACCTGTTCACCTCGCGCGGATTCGGCGCTTCGTGGATCAACTTGGTGGTGGTGTTGTCCACTCTGCTGTGGACCTTCGACCTGACCGGCCGGGTGAAACTGCGCATGCGCGCGCAGCGGCAGCTACTGGAAGAGAAAGTAGAAGAGCGCACCAAGGAACTGCGCACGGCGCTGTCCGAGGTAAAGACCCTGAGCGGCCTGCTGCCCATGTGCGCCGGCTGCAAGAAGGTCCGCGATGACTCGGGCTACTGGAGTTCGGTCGAGTCGTTCATCAAGGAACATTCCAATGCGGACTTCACGCATGGACTCTGCCCCGATTGCCGCGCCTCGCTCTATCCGGAAGTGCCGATGAAGTCCGCGCAGGCTCCGAAAAGCCGCGGCGAGAAGGCCTAGATTGGTCTTGTTCGCCGCGACGGAGCATGGCATTCTCCTGCATCAGGCCCACCGAGGAATGATCTTATGAAGTATGCGGCGCTACTCCTTGCTTCGGCGATGGCCGCTCTTGCATGGCCCGCGGCGGCGGCGCCCCACTCCGCGGATACCGATACCAATTTCGTCCTCGACCTTTCCGAGCTGCTCGGGGTCATTCAGCTGTACAACGCCGGCGCCTACCAGTGCGACCTGGAGCATCCCGGCGACTACCTGCCCGGCAACGGCGATGGCAACTGCGCCGCGCACGCGAGCGACTATGCGCCCGAGGATCGCCGGGTCAGCCTTTCGGAAGTCTTGCGGAGCGTGCAGTTCTACAATGTGGGTGCTTACCACGAAGATTGCCTGGGCGAAGACGGGTACGCTCCGGGCCCCGGGGCACCGGAGAATTGCGGCGGGCCGTTGTTTCCCGACGCGAACCTGGCGGCGGCCGTGCGCACGGCCATTGGGAAACCCAGCGGAGACTTGGAACCCAGCGACGTGGCCGTGCCAGAGTTCTCCCGCCTGGATGCCGCGCTTGCGGATATCGGGGACATCACCGGCCTGGAGCACTGCACCAGCCTCACGGAGCTGGACCTGCACGGCAACTGCATCGCGGATATTGCACCGCTCGCAGGGCTCGTTGCCCTGCGGTCGCTGAACCTGCACGACAACCAAATCAGCGATATCACGGCGCTGGAATCACTGACGGGGCTCGACCTGCTGTGGCTCGGGCGGAACGCCATCGACGATATTTCGCCCTTGGCGGACAATCCGGGGCTGGCAGGGACTGCGGGAACCGGTCCGTGGGATCGCATCAACCTCACGTTTAATCCTTTGGGCGATGCATCGAACGCCGCCGCGCTGGATACACTGGCGTCGCGCGGCGCCTTCGTGTGGACGAATGACGGCGCTACTGCGGGTAAACACGCTTCGGCACCCCGCACGCTGCGGCTGCATCTGCGGTCCGAAGATGGACGCGCAGCCTTGGTCGAGGCCGCCGAATTCGATGGCGCATGCCCGATGCCCCCACGCGGCACGGGAGATCATGGCACGCTCCGGATCTGGACCGAGGAGGGCTGCCACATGGATGCTGCCCTGACTTTCGACCACACGGAAACCGTATGCGATCACGGAGTCGATGGCGGCTGGGCGGGCGAGGAAAACTATCACGGAGCCGTGGATCGGGTGCTGAATCTTCCGCTTACCGGGAACGTGTCGGCCGTCGGCTACCGGACCTCAGACGACGCGCCATTCGAGCCCTTGCCGCTGCCGAAATTTGCGAAGGGCGGCGGATGCACCCCTGCCGAGATGCCGGGCGACCCGATACCCGTGGGCGCCAAGCTCATTCATGGAGATCCGGCCCTGCCCGACGATCGCGCGTATGTGCTGCTCCTCATGGGCGACGCCTTCATCGAGGAGAATCTGGGCGATCCGAATCTCGTCGAGGGGGTGCACAATACCAGCTTCATTCCCTACAGCCAGGCCATGGCGGACTCGATGCAGTTCCTGTTCTCGAACGAGCCCTTCAAGGAATACGCGGACCTGTTCAAGGTCTATCGCATCGACCTGATCTCGCGCGATGACGAGCCGACGGACCTGCGCGAGAACCCGCCGATCGTCCGTGATACCGCGCTGGGCATGGGGCGTCAATCGGTGGGATTCGATTACGACATGGCGCGCGCGTACCGCGTGGCGAACAACACAGGAATCCCCTGGGATCGCATCGTGCTGTTTCCGAACGGCACCGGTTCGGGCACGCAAACGGCGGACTTCATCGTATACAGCGGCCTGCAGAACAGCCGCCGGATGACCGCGCTGCACGAGTTCGGCCATGGCATCGGGCTGCTGGCCGACGAGTATGAGTACCGGCACGGCACGAATCCGCCTGCATCGCTGCCGCCCGACGATGTGGTCGAGCCGAATACCGTGGCGACCGGCTTGACGATTCCGCTGCTGGAGGAAATCCCGTGGCGGCATTGGCTGGCGGACGACACCGATTGCAGCACGGGACAGCTGGGCAGCGCGGTGGACTTCGATTGCACTACCGACGACGTCACGGAATGCCAATGCGGACCGGTTCCAGAAATGCCGGGCGACTGCGTGCCGCTGCCTACCTGCGAGCCGGGCGGAGACTTCATTGATGTGGACGGCAAGATTTATGGGCGCACTGAATGGCCTGAGCCCGTCGCGGAAGACTCGCCCGTGGGGCTATTTGAGGGCGCGAAGTACCGGCAGAAGGGCGCGTACCGCGCCGAGCTGCGGTGCCGCATGCGCAGCGACGACGACGTCTATCCCGGCGATGCCGAGACGCCGCGCTTCTGCACCGTATGCCGCGAGTCGCTGGTGACGCAGTTCATCCTGCATGCGGGCCTAATTACCGGCGCATCCCCCGATCCAGGCGAGCCGCTCCTGCTGGCCAACGACACCGGCATCATCGGGTTGGAGGTTGCCCTGGCGGCTTTTGCGACCCATGCGCCGGAGATCGTGTCGTGGGCCGTGGACGATGTGGTGCAGCCCGGCACGCCCGGAGCCGTATTCCAGCTGGATGCGCAGACGCTGACCGCCGGTGTGGCGCACAGCATCGTGATGACCCTGCGCGACCCCACGCCCTGGGTGCATCCGGAGTTCGAGGCCGGGCAAGAGGCGGTGACGCAGACGATCACTTGGACGGTGACGCGAGCGGCGAAATAGCGGCCCGACTCAGTCCCCGTCGGTGACGTCCGGGAATTCTTTGCGCACCTCGAGGAAATCGTCGAGGCGGCTGATGAAGGCGTCCACGATATCCGGATCGAAGTGCTTGCCGCGCTGGTCGTTGAAGTACTCGAGAATGCGGTCGAGCGGCCAGGCTTCCTTGTAGACGCGGGTGACGCCGAGGGCGTCGAACACGTCCGCCACGGCGGTAATGCGTCCGTAGATGTGGATGTCTTCGCCCGAGAGCCCGCGCGGATAACCCTTGCCGTCGTAACGTTCATGATGCTCGAGCGAAACTGTGGCCGCCGTGCGCAGCAGTTTCCGTTTGGAATGACGCAGCATCTCGTAGCCCACGGTGGTGTGGGTCTTCATGATCTCGAATTCTTCGTCGGTCAGCGGACCGGGCTTCTTCAGGATGGCATCGGGAATGCCCATCTTGCCGACATCGTGCATGGGCGACGCGAAGCGCAGGATGGTAACTTCCTCGCTGCTGAGGCCGATGGTTTCGGCCAGCATGGCGGAGTACGCGGCCACTCGCTTCACATGATTGCCGGTCTCGCGCGATCGGGTCTCGACCAATTCGCCGAGTTTCCAGATGATTTCGCGCTGGGTCTCGATGATCTCGCTGTTCAGGCTGAGGTTATCGTGCGCGACCGAGACATTGGTACAGAATACCTCGATGAGGTAGCGATCCCAATCGGACAGGCCCTGCCAGCCCTGCAGGTACAGCAGACTCTCCGAGCCGTTGTCGGAACGGAAATAGCCGACATAGCGGTTGTCGTCGAGGATGAGTTCGCGGCCCTCCTCCCGGGCGCGTATCAACTCCGCCACCAATTCCGAATCGACCGCCTCGGTGAGGTCGTGATCGATGCACTCGGAATATGCGCCTGTGCCGGAGACGATCCGCATGCGCTCGCCATCGAGCGAGGCGGCGAAGCCGGAGGTGCGGCAGTAGAGGGCGTCTTCCTTCAAGTTGAGCAGCGAGGTGAGCTGCACGAGCACCCCTTCGAAAAAGCGCTCCACGGCCTTGAGTTCAAAGAGCGACGACGAGGCCCGGACGATGGTTTCCAGGCCGCGCTTGTTCGCCTCGAGGCGGTGCAAATGCTGATACGAGCGCAGCGACGCCACCATGGTCGTGAAGAGCTTGGTCGCCGTGAGTTCGGTCTTGGCCTTGTAGTCGTTGATGTCGTAATCGAGGATAACCTGATCCTCGGGGGCCTGGCCGGGCTGCCCCGTGCGGAGCACGATGCGAACAAGGGTGTTCTTGAGTTCCTCGCGGACGCGGCGCGCCACCTGCAGGCCGGCGTCCTCGCTCTCCATCACCACGTCGAGCAGGATGACGGCGATATCCGAGTGCTGCGCCAGGAACTTCATGGCCTCGGCGCCGGAATACGCGCTGATGAATTCCAGCGGCCGGCCGGCGAAATTGAAGCCATCGAGCACCAGCTTGGTGACGTTGTGCACCTCGGCCTCGTCGTCCACCAGCAGGATCTTCCATGGGCGTCCCGCCTCGGCGGCGGCCGCCGGGGCGTCCTCGGCATCGTCCGCGAACACAAGCAAATCGTCATCGTGCGAGGCTGGTTCGTCTATCATCCGTGAATCTCCTCAGGCACGCAGATGGGCGCATGAATGCGGAAGGTCGTTCCCTCTCCCAGCTTGCTCTCGCATTCAATGCCGCCCCCCAGTTTTACCGATACTATATTATAAAGAATGTGGAGTCCCAGTCCGCTCCCCCCCGTGCCGCGCCGGGTGGTGAAGAAGGGATCGAAAATGCGCCCGAGGTTCTCCTGCGGAATCCCCTTGCCGTTGTCGGAATAGGTCATATACAGCTGGTCGCCCTGCCGCTCGTAGGAAATGGAGATGACCCCGGCGCCGTCCGGCTCGAAGGCGTGGAGCAGCGAATTCATGATCAGGTTCGTGATGATCTGCGAAAACGCGCCAGGATAGCTCTCAATCTCGAGACCATCGGGTGCATTCACGGTGACGACATGCCGCGTGCGCTTGAGCTTGGGACGCAGGCTCAGCAGAACGTCGTTGGTGTATTGACGCACGTCGAAGGGCCGGCGTGCCTCGCTGGACTGGTCCACCGCCACCTGTTTGAAGCTCTGCACCAGATTCGCGGCGCGCTCGAGGTTGGACAGCAGCATGGTGCTCGAATCGCCCGCGAGCCGCAGATACTGCTCGAAGTCGGACTTCTTCATGCTGCCGCCTTCAAAGGCGCGCAGCAGATCCTGCGTGCGCTTTTGGAAGTGCGAGGCGCCGGTCACCGCGACGCCGACGGGAGTATTGATTTCATGGGCGATGCCGGCGACGAGCTCGCCGAGCGCGGCCATCTTCTCGGTCGTCACGAGATGGCTCTGGGTGCGTTCGAGGCGGTCGAGCGTCTCGCGCAGTTCGCCGTTCGCCCTGCTCAATTGGGCGGTGCGCTGCTCGACGCGGTGCTCGAGTTCCACGGTCAGTTGTCGCACTTCCTCCTCCGCCTTCACCCGCTCGGTCACATCCTTGACCAAGGCGGTATAGCCGGTGGTGCCAGCGAAATCCGACTTACTGATCCGCAAGTCGACCGGGAATGGCGGCTGCCCGGTAGGCTGCGCCCAGATTACGGCACCCTGACCGGAGGCGCCGGCGGCCAGCATTTGGTCGAGCCGGAGCGGCGCGCCTGCGGCATCGAGCGAGAAGAAGGACGTGATGGGCTTGCCCAGCAGCGAGGGCGAGCGCAGCCGCAGCAGCTTTTCCGCACCCGGGTTGGCGCTGGTCAGTTCGCCGGTCTGCGCGAAGGTGATGACCCCCTCGCTCAGGCTGCGGACAATCTGGTTGGCCCGGGCCACCACGCGCGAAAGATTCTCCATCACGCGGTTGTACTGTAGGGCGATTTGGCCTACCTCGGTGAAGGGCTCGACCGGCACGCGCATGGTGAGGTCACCCTTGCGGGCCTGCTTTTCCATGGCCGAGAGCAGGTCGATAAGCTCGGTCGTTGCGCCGTGCTCGCTGTAGTTCAGGCCGCTGCGCTCGGCCTCGATAGACACGCGCATCGGCGATATCTTGTTGAGGATGAACAGCAAGATGAACGTGAGGCCGAAGGACCAGGCCCCGGCCGTGACGATGCCGCCGGCCTGCACGTAGATTTGTTCCATCCGCGTGAGGCCGGTGTTGAGCACATCGAGGTTGCCGAACAGCCCCACGGCCAGCGTGCCCCAGGCACCGGCGCCGAGGTGCACGGGAATCGCCCCGACAGCGTCGTCGATGCGGTACCGCTCCAGCAGCCTGTCCACCAGCATCATGACCAGCGCGCCGATGGAACCGATGGCGACGGCCTCGACGGCGCTGACGCAGTGGCAATTCGCCGTGATGGCGACCAAGCCCGCGAGGGTGCCGTTGATGAGCGAGCCCACATCGGGCGTGCGTGAGATGAGCCAGGCGACCGTCATGGCGACCACGCCGCCGACAGAACCGGCCAGTGCGGTATTGGCGATGATATGCGCGATATCGTTGTTGAGCGAGAGCGTGCTGCCGCCATTGAAGCCGAACCAGCCAAGAAACAACAGGAGGGCGCCGAGCACGCTCATGGGCAGGTTGCTGGCGTTGATCTTCGCGGGCGGGCCGTTCTTGGGGAAGCGGCCTTCGCGCGAGCCGATGATGAGCACGGCGGCGAGCGAGACCCAGCCGCCGACGCTGTGCACGACGGTCGACCCCGCAAAATCGACGAAGCCCGCATTCATCAGCCAGCCGCCATCCGAGCGGCCCTCGACGCCGCCCCAGGCCCAGTGGCCAAAGATGGGATAGATGAGGCCGGAGACCAGCACCGACACGAATGCGTAACTGCCGAAGCGAAGCCGCTCGGCCACGGCGCCGGACACGATGGTGGCCGCCGTGGCGCAGAACATGGCCTGGAAGAGAAAGAAGGACGACTGCCAGGCCGTCTCGACTTCAAACGGTACGAAGAAGTTGTCGGTACCGACCCACCCGTACCAAGTGACGCCGAACATGAGCGCGAAGCCCCAGGCCCAATAGGCGACCATGGAGATCACGAAGTCGGTCATGTTCTTGGTGGCTACATTGATGCTGTTCTTCGATCGCGTGAATCCGCTCTCGAGGCACATGAAGCCTGCCTGCATGATGAAGACGAGGGCAGCGGTGAGCAATATCCAGAGGATATCGAGTTGTTCCTGTTGCAGGACGAATTCTCCTTGGAGTTTGTAGGGCAAAATTCAAACTCCAAACCGATTCATGTGACGAACCGGCTTGGCTCGTCCATCCCGCTGCCTGCCCATAGGGTATAGCACTTCTGGAACACAATCAATAGGCAGCATAAGATCGCTGAGGCGGGGCTATCGGGCGCCGAGGAGGGCGCGGGCTTTTTCGGCGTCGAACTCGAAAACGAGCGGATCCTCGATGCCGTCCTTGCCGAGGACTTTGTGGAAGCAGGACGCAACAGGCCCGGAGCCCGTCCAGTCGAGTTCCTTGGCGGACATCTTTTCGCGGGTCGGGCCGATGATGAAGATGGAGGTATCCGCATCGACCAGTTCCTGCAGCCACTGCATGGGGTCGTCGTTGCGCGCAGGCACATACTGGACGCGATTGCTCCAGTCGTCGTTGACGAACCAGTAGCCGCGCTGGCTCTGGGCATAGGCAACGACGCTCCCCGCCGGGGCATGCTCGCGGATGTAGCCGATGACTGGACCATAGGCCGGTTGCTTGGCCGCATGGTGCGCCAGCGCAAAGAAGTAGGTGGCGGATAGGAGCACGAATACCCCCAAGGCCGCGCGTCCGTACCGCCGCCCGGTCGCTCGGGGCGCGTCTCCCGGCCAGCCGCCCAGCAGCCTGATGCCGCCAATCAGCGCCAGCGCGGCGCAGAAACAGGTGACGGTAATCGAGGCCTGCCGCACGGCAAACCATTGCCACATACCGAGGAAGCCCTCGAGCAGGGTTTGATCCACAAAGAACCACTTGATGGGCTTGGTGCCGATGAGGACGGAGACGATGGTGTATCCCATGCCGGTGAAAAGCAGGCCGCGTACGAGCATGCGCGGCAACACCCAGGCGCTTATGCTCGCCGAGGCGGCGAGCACGGTAATGAGCGGAAACGAATAGCGTAGCTGCCACCCCATCCAGGGGGTAATGACGTAGCCGCGGCCGCCGTTGTCTCCGGTAAACGGGCTGCCCGCATACAGGTACGCCGTAATCGGAATCAGGAACAGCAGCGCGATGCCATACTTCCGCGGCGCGTCCCCGCCCTTGAACAGGGTATAAGGCAGTCCCAGCGCGAGCACGAGCAGCAGCGGCAGATTGAGTCCGAAGTAACGGAGGATCTCGCGGCCGACGACGAATCGATCCTCCGGGCTGCTCCAGTCGAAGAGGTTCAGCAGGCTGCCGCGCGCCGGATCGCGCACCATTTCCTCGATAGGGCCTTCGGCCGGAAACAGCACGAAGCTGCCAATCTTGACCTCAACGAATCCGAGCGGATTGCCGACGTTCCAGAGATTCCGCAGATACCAATACCCGCAGGCGACGAACGCGACGCCGAGCAGGGCGGCGATGTACTTGGCATCGGCGCGCAGGCGCGACGCCCCCGGCAGCCAGGAACGCCAATCGGGCAGGCGCGTCAACTCTAACCCCGCCAGCACGGCGCCGATCAGGACGCCATAGACGGGTCCGGACATTTTGACGCTGCAAATGAGCGCGAAACTGACAAGGAACAGTGCAAGCTGCCGCAGCGATCGAGTCTCGTGGTACCCAATGGCGAAGTAAAGCGCGGCGGTGAAAAAGGCCGCGAGCGGCACATCGACGTAGACCCCGGTCAGGGTCAGCACGGCGATGGGACACGTGACGGCGATGACCGTGCTGAGGAGCGCCTTGCCGGTGGTCGCCCCGATGGCGCGGCAGAGGGCGAAGAGCGACAGCGCCCAGTATGCCCACACCATGAGGTTGACCAGATAGACGAGGCTGTCGGAGCCCGTGGCGAGAAACCACATCGAGCCCAGCAGTTCCCATCCGAAGGGGTAGAGGCTGATGTAGTAGTAGTGGTCGAACATCGTGAGATTGCCGAGCGCGACCCAGGTGGCCATGCTGGGCAGGTGGTAGCTCAGCGTGTCGAAACTGGTGGTGGGCACCAGAAGCACGGCCGCGGTCGTAATTGCGCCTACCCACACCAGTCCGCGGAGGACAGCGGACTCGGGGTACACCATGGGAAACAGCCATCGTACGGCCGAGCGCAGGGCATCGAGTCCTGCAGTGCCGCGTACCATGCTCAGGGCCGCGATTCCGCTGCCAATGAGCGCGAATTCACCGAGCACGAGCCCGGTGGTGGAGAACAAGCCGACCATGCCGAGGAGGATGCCCGCGAGCATCTGGAAGAGAAACCAGCCCGCGCCGAAGGCGACGAGCAAGGGCAGCGGACCGCGCTTGGCTTCGTCGCCGCAGCACGACGCCGCGGCGGTCCAGGCCGCCCAGGGCACGGGGCCCAGCAGCAGCAGCAGAATCCGGAACGAATCGAGGTAGAAATCGAGCGTCAGGAACATGGTGCGCCGGCGCTCAGAGCGGCTTGTGCACGACGTACATCACGTGCGGATAGGGCAGATAATCGTCGAGGTAGTGGACGACGATGCGCCCGCCGAGCGGCGACAGCAGTTCAATGAAGGCCTCGGGCGAACGGTAGTAGGGAATCTCGCCGCGCGTCATGAGCACGTCGAGTATCCAGGTAAAGGCCATCTTGAAGTACGGCTTATTCGACACGTCCTTGATGACCAGCAGACCGCCCGGCTTCAGGTGCTTCCAGCTGGTGTTGATGAACCGGTCCACTTGGTCCGGCGGCAGGTGGTGCACCAAGTCGAGCATGTAGATGCAGTCCTGCTCTTCCATGCTCTCCACATAGGCCACCGCGTCGCCCGCGTGGAACTCGATGTTATCGATTCCAAGCGTCTTGGAAACGTTCGACGCCTCCTGGATTCGGCCGGCGTTCAGATCGCAGCCCTTGAACACGCAATCGGAGCGGCTCTTGGCGAGGCAATTGGCAAAGAGGCCGAAGCCGCAGCCAAGCTCAGTCACCCGGCCGGCAAAGGGAATGTATTGCCCCACTTCGCGGAGGATCCGGTTTCGCAGGATATGCGCGCGGATATGGCAATAGAGCCGGATGGCGCCGGCGCGATACGCCCCAACGACCTCGCGATAAGGATACTCGATGAGAAACGGGTGATTGGATGCTTGAGGCATGAAACTGTGGCGGCTCCGTGATAAGGGCAATGGGCGGCGGGCGGACCGCGTGGTAGCGAAGTGTACCAATCGGCCCGGAAAGCGCGCAAACCGCGCGGTGGCGATCACAGGTGCGCTCGGGGTACGCTTGCCGCAGTCCCTTGATCAATCAGCAACAGGTGGTAAACATGCGGAATTTCAGCATCTTTTTCTTGGTGGCAGCAGCAGCGGCGTCGACCTCGGCGGCGGAGCGGCCCGATGCGGCAGCGTTGTATCAGCAGCATTGCGCCCAGTGCCACGGCGCCGACCTGCGGGGCGGCAACGCCTCGAGCATGGTCGATGGCGTCTGGAACCACGGCACCGGCACGGGCAGCTACAAGCGGAACATCAAGCATGGCCTGACCCACATGGGCATGCCGGCCTACGAGGCTACGCTCTCGGACCGCGAAATCGACGCGCTGGCGGAATACATCAGCACGGCCGAAGCCGACGCGGGCGCGGTGCGGCCGCCGATTCCCGATCAGATTCAGACCCGCGAGTACGTGATCGACGTCGATCACTGGGTGATGGAAGGGCTCGAGATTCCTTGGGCCATCGATTTTCTCGACGCGGACACGGCCCTGGTGACGGAGCGGCCGGGCCGATTGCGGGTCATCAAGGACGGCGTGCTGGCCCCGGAGCCGGTTTCGGGTACGCCCGAAGTGCTGAACGACGGGCAAGGCGGCCTGCTCGACGTGGCGGTGGATCCCGAGTATCCCGCTGAGGACTGGATTTACCTGAGTTTCAGCCATGAACTGCACGACGACCCGGAGGAGAAGTTTCAACCCGCGATGACCAAGGTAGTGCGGGGCAAAATCCGCGACAATGCCTGGGTGGACGAGCAGGTGGTGTTCGAGGCGGACCATGACGACTACATCAAGACGCGCCACCACTATGGCTCGCGCATCGTGTTCGACCCGGAGCATAACCTCTACTTCTCGATGGGCGAGCGCGGTATGCAGGAGCACGCGCAGGTGCTCGACCGGCCGAACGGCAAGGCGCACCGGCTGCACCGGGACGGCTCGATTCCGGAAGACAATCCCTTCGCCGATACGCCCGATGCTGTGGCGTCGATTTTCAGCTACGGCAACCGCAACATTCAGGGCATGGCGGTACACCCGGAAACGGGCGCCATCTGGGCCACCGAGCACGGCCCCATGGGCGGCGACGAACTGAACGTGCTGCGCGCGGGCAAGAACTACGGCTGGCCGGTGATTACCTACGGCCGCAATTACAACGGCCAGCCGGTGTCGGACCAGGTAGCGGCGCCCGGCATGGAGCAGCCCACGTACTTCTGGAACCCGTCGACCGGCGTGTGCGGGCTCGACTTCTGCCGCGGCGACGAGTTCCCGAAATGGCAGAACTACCTGCTCGCGGGCTCGCTCCGCTACGAGGACGTGACCCTGCTGACGATCGCGGACGAGCGTGTGCTGCACGCCGAAACCATCGTGAAGAACTTCGGCCGCGTCCGCGACGTGGTCTGCGGACCCGGCGGCATCATCTACGTTGTGCTGAATAACCCCGACGTCATCGTGCGCCTGCGGAATGCCGGCGAACGGGAGTATTGAGGGAATGACCGGGCATGAATCCGACCGGTTTTCGGGTTCACCTTAATCGGGAAGTATGGCATACTGGTCACAGGTTCGCAGCAAGCAAGGTCTAGACATGGCTGTATACAGGTTTGAAGGCGACATCGGGCCGGATCGACGGCTGGAAGTGCCGGAGGCGGTTCCAGCGGGGCACGTCGAAGTCGTGCTTACGCAGACGCCCGATAAGGCGGCTCGGCAAAACAGATTGCGATCGTGGCTCGCGGCAATGAACGCCAGCCCCTTCCGTATTCGTTCCCGGGCCGATATCGACGAATCCATCCGGCGTGAACGGGAGACTTGGGAGTAAGTACCGCTGCGCATCTACTTGGACACGTGTATCGTCATTTATCTGGTCGAGTCGAATGAGGAATTGGGCACCCGCTACTTGCGGCGACTGACCGATCCCGATGCAACGGTTTGTGTATCGGGTCTGGTACGGATGGAATGTCTCGTCGGGCCGCTTCGCAGCGGTAATGCGGAGCTAAAACTACGCTATGACGAGTTCTTTGAACTCGTCGAAACCTTGCCAATTGCAGTAGACGCGTTCGAAAGCGCCGCCGAAATACGGGCTGCGGAGCACTTGACGCTCCCTGATGCCCTGCACCTTGCCGTCGCCGAGTCGCACGCCTGCGATGAGTTCTGGACCACCGACCGCCACTTCAAAAAGTTTCAGGGGCGGAAATCCATACAAGTCTGCCTAATCGAGTGATATCCCCTTACGACTGCGGCGTCAGGTTCTGAGCGACGTCCGTGCTGTAGGCCTTGTAGGCGGGGGCGAGTCCGGCGAAGGCGCCGAGAAGGGACATGCCGATCGGGGTGAGCAGCAGCACGGGGTGCCAGGCGAATACATCGAGCACGACGCCGGTGGCCTGGCGCACGGCGATGGCGGCTCCCGTAAGGATGGCCGCGTAAAAGAGGTATCCCACCAGCGAGCCGATGAAGGCGATGGCCGTGGATTCGAGGATGATGGCGGTGAGCACAGTGCGGCGGCGTGCGCCGAGCGCGCGGAGAATGGCGAATTCGCGGCGACGTTCGTTGATGGTGTTGTAGATGCTCGCGAGGATGGCGGCGGTGGAGACAAGCACCACGAGGTACGCGACCAGTTCGAACACGCGGTTCACCCAGCCGACTTTCTCGAACAGCTCAAGCATGACCTTGCCGATGGGATAAGCGAGCGTAGCCACCTTGCCCTGGCGGTTGATGGTCTGGTCGAAGGTGAAGCCCGCGGTCGGATTGCGGAACTTGATCATGACCGCGCTGACTTCCTTGTTCTCGTCGGGAATGGACTGGCCTGCCTGGGCCTCGTAGACCTCGCCCGTGCCACGCAGCACGTGGCCCTGCATGCGGTAGATGCCCTCGATGGGAATCCAGACCACGCGGTCCATGGGCGTGTTGGTGGGTTCGAGAATGCCGGTGACCACGTACTCCTCGTTGTGCTTCGAGGCCTCGTCGAAGACGAGCCCATGATACGGATGCACCACATCGCCTATCTTCGTGCCGAGCTTCTGGGCCACGAAGCTGCCCAGCACGGCCTCGCGGTGGGTGTCGTCGAAAAAGCGGCCCCCGGGTGCTACTTGCAGCTTCTTGCCCTTCTCGTACTCAAAATCGGTGAACAATTCGCCGGTGGTGCCGACGATGCGGAAGCCGTAGTAGTTGTCGCCGGTGGCGTATGGAATCGCCAGCTTGACCATCGGCTCGCTCTTGATGGCCTGATACAGGCTCCAGGGGATGTTGCCGGGCGACGTTTCGAGATGGAAGACGGCGTTAAGCACCAACTGCAGCTGGCTGCCGCGCGCGCCGAGCACGGCATCGAAGCCGACATCGCCGCCGGTGAACGCGCGCCGCGCCTGGTACTGGATGCTGAAGACCGACATCACCAGCCCGGCAGACAGTGCCACGGCTACCACCGTCGCGACGGTGGAGAAGGCATGCTGACGCAGGCTACGGCGTACGAGCAGGAAGATGCCGCCCATCACTGCGCGCTTTCCCGCACGCGGCGGTTGATATCGGCGAAGTCGAAGTGCGTGTCGAACTGGTCGAGGATCTTCGGATCATGGCTGACCAGCAGCAGCGCCGCACCGTTCTCGCTGCAAATTTCGCGGATAAGACGCAGCGCGGTGTCGGCGTGGTGGTGGTCGAGATTGCCCGTCGGCTCGTCGGCCAGCACCAGCTTGGGGTGGTTGGCGAGGGCGCGGGCCACGGCCACGCGCTGCTGCTGTCCCACCGACAGCGCCCGCGGCCGATAGTGCATGCGCTCGGCCAAGCCCACGCGCTCGAGCAGGGCCTTGGCTCGCTCGGTGTCGGCGCCCTTGCCGAACATCATGCCGAGCAGCACGTTCTCCAGCGCGGTGTAGCCCTGCAGCAGGTTGAAGGTCTGGAACACATAGCCCATGTGGCGGGCGCGCAGCTTGTCGCGCACCGATTCGGAGCGGCCGGTCAAGATTTCGCCGTCGATGGTAATGACGCCGCTGTCGGCCTGCAGGATACCCGCGACGAGATTGAGGAAGGTGGTCTTACCGCAGCCGCTGCTGCCGCGGAGGGCGACCTGCTGGCCGGCGTCCACGCTGAAGGCGGGCACGTCCACCACGAGGCTACGCACCCCTTCGGGATCGGCGTACCCCTTCTTCAAGTCTTTGATGTCGAGGATGGGCATGCGGCTTATTCGTTGCCTTCAGGGAAGCTGAAGCCGACGTTGTCGAACTGCACGCCGCGTACCACTACGCCGGGAATCGTGGCCGTAAATTTCGACTGGTTCAGCAGCCGCTCGTCGGTTACGGAAAACTCGGAGGTATCGCCGACGGTCTCGCCGGTGAGTTCGCTGGCCACGGCCTGCACTTCGAGCTCAAGCGGCTCGGCCGAGCCGTCGAGGGTGACCTGGATGGGGATGCTGGGCACGGCCAACCGCACGGGCGACTCGACGTGTCCGTCCATGGCGTAGAGCTTCAGCGTGCCGGTCTGCGCCGAAAGCAGCACCTCGAAATGAGCGACATGATCGCCAAGCTCTACCAGGGCCCCGCCGCGCGGCGCCTCGTGGTGGTGTTCGTGCTCCTCATGCTCGGCGTGGTCTTCCTCGGCGGGCATTTCCATGGGCGGCTCTATGGGCTCGACCATATCGGCGTCGGCGGCCGGCGCCGGTTCCACCGCTGGAGCGGACTCCGTGGCCGGCGGGGCCGCCGGCGCAGGCGTTTCGGCCTTGCCACAGCCCTGCAGCAGCGGCATGGCCGCAAACAATGCCGCAGCAACCAACACGATATAGGCGCGTTTCATCGAAAAATACTCCTCGTCAAAGGCGGGACGCCAGCATAGAGGCCGGGATGATGCCCAGTCAACGCCGGAACGCCGATTCAGGTTTACAGTGGTCCGCAGATTTAGATGATTGGCGCTGATTTATTCACGAAAGCCGCGAGATGTGGTCAGGCACGGTACCGATCTTGCCCTTGGTATTTCTCGAAGCTTCACCCTTCCATCAAAATCGGCGCAAATCATCCTGATCAGCGGACACCCGAATCCCCGATCAGAACTCCATCGCCTGCAGATTCCGCAGGCCGAGGCGCATGGGGAGATAGACGCAGAGGGCGCTGGCGCTGGTGATGACCATGATGGCGCCGGAGAGGGCGTAGTAGAAGGCGGGCGAATTCTCGAAGCCCTCGATGAGGCGCCATTGCAGCACGATGACCTGCGCGGCCACGACAATGGTGATATACCCGATGCTCAGCAGCAGGTTGAGGGTCCCCCCCATGCCCGATACGATGCGGGCGGGGTTGTCCTCGGAGAAGGTGGGATAAAGCGTGCCCAGCCCGACGGCCAGCCCGGAAAGCCCGAGGTTGGTCAGCACGACGCTGTACACGGTGAGGGCGTAGTAGATGGGCGCGAGTTCCAACATATAGCCCGAGAGGAGCGCGAGGCCCACGGTGAAGACGGAGGTGCAGGAGACGCTCAGCCAGAATTTCTGCCACACGAGCTGCCCGAAAGTGAGCGGGGCGAGGCCGAGAATCCAGAAGCGGCGGCCTTCGAGGCTGATGAGGGGAAACACGAAGCGGCTGGTGAGCGTGGCGAGAATGAGGGACACCGCGCCCACGTTCAGGCTGGCCACCCAGCTGCGCCAGATTTCCTTTTCGAAGGTCGCGGAAGTATTGCGAAGGTTGGCAATATACACGCCCATGATCCCAAAGAAAATGACGAACTGCGTCCATTGGGTGGGGTCGCGCCAGAAGAGCTTGACGTCCTTGATGGAGAGCGGATGATAGGGATTCGGGAGCCGCGACAAGACGCTGTCGACCCAGGCGAGCGGTCCGCGGGCCTTCTTGATGCGCTGTCGGTCTTGCCCCATGAGAAAGGACCAGCCCGGGTAGAAGAGCACGCTGGACATCGCGCCGGCCACGCGCAGCGCCATGAGGGCGTTGGTCACGAGCAGCGCGAAGTAGAAGAGCGGATGGCCGACCTCGTAGTGCGCGGCCATGAGCACGCCGTCTGCCGCCCAGGTGCTGGGCAGAAAGGGCGATTGCGCGCGGGCCGAAGCGCTCAGCCATTGGCGCAGGGTGTCGTCGGTGACTTGTGCGCCGCGGATGATACTGGCGATATAGAGGAAAAACGCCCCGATGAGGAGGATGCCAAGCGCGACCAGCACGGAGGTCTTCAGGCGCGGAAATACCCACACGGCGACCATCGTGATCATGCAGCCCAGTGCGGCGGGGATGACGATGAAGGGCAGGAAGAAGACGAAGGCCGCGACGTAAAAAACCGGCGAGACTTCGGTGGTGACGCCATAGGCGATGATGAGCGGCGACCCCAGATAGGCCAGCGACCACGAGCTGAACAGGGCGCACTCGACGAAGCGGGCGTAGAAGAAATGCTCGAAGGTGATGGGCGCCTGCAAGAGGTACACGACCTCTTTCGACCGGTACATGGTGGAAAAGCAGATGAGCGTGTTGGAAAACACGAGCATGAAAAACACCGCCAGCGCGAGGATGTTCAGCATGCGCATCATCAGCAGGTCGCCGAAATTGTAGTCGCCCGGGCCGCGTCCGCCCATGTCCATGAGGAAATCGAAGCCGGCCATGAACAGCACGAGCGCGGCCACCCAGAGGGCGACGGCCGACACGCTGATGACGCCGACCTTGAGCTTGGACTCGTGCCGGACGGAGGCCACCTGGTGGCGGCCCATGCGCGATTTCGCCTGGAGCGCGGCCCCGATCTGGTTCATGCGGGCACGGTCTCCTCGTCGGACTTCGTGAGCGTGAGGAAGACCTCCTCGAGCGAGCCGCCCTCGCGGTGAATGGCGCGGATTTCCGGCACGGTGCCCTCGGCCAGCAGCTTGCCGCCGTTGATGATGCCGATGCGGTCGGCGATTTCCTCTGCGATGCTCAGCGTGTGCGTGCTCATGAAGACCGTCAGGCCCTCGGTGCGGGTCTTCTCTTTCAGGAAGTCCTTCACGAAGCGGATGTTCTTCGGGTCGAGGCCCACCCAGGGCTCGTCGACGATGACGATCTTGGGGTCGTGCAGGAAGCACGAGGCGAAAGACAGCTTCTGGCGCATGCCGTGGCTGTAGTCCTCGATGAGCTGGTCGGCCACCTTGGCGATTTCGAACATGGACAGCAGCTTCTCGCAATGCTCGTCGTAGTAGGCCTTGGGGATGTCGTACAGCCCGGCGACGAACTGCATGAACTCGCGGCCGGTAAGCTTGTCGTAGAGGAAGGGGTGGTCGGGCACGTAGCCCAGCAGGCGCTTGGCTTTCACGGGCTCCTGCTGGATATCGACACCGCCCACCAGCGCGCGCCCGCCCGAGGGCGTCAGTAGCCCCGTGAGCATTTTGATGGTCGTGGTCTTGCCCGCGCCGTTGGGGCCGAGAAAACAGAAGAACGTGCCCGAGGGAATATCCAGGTCGAGCGGGCTCACCGCCAGCTTCGGACCGAATCGTTTCGTGAGTTGCTCGGTGCGGATCACGTGGGTTGCTCCTGGGGGTGGCTGAATCCGGGAATCGAGGCGGAGGTGCCGGTGGCTCGCGGATACGCTCGCCCTACCCGCTGCTTGCCTTCGGTAGGGCGAGCGTACTCGCGAGCCAGACGCGCTGAAGTTTCTGGTGTGCCGAGGCCCACCCTACGGGAGTTCTGCATGCGTCTCTCCCGGATCGGCCTCGAGGATTTCCATCTCGACGCGGCCGATGTAGTTGACGAGGCCGGTCCATTTTTCGATGCTGCCGGTGAGCAGTTTGATGTGCGTGGCGTCGGCAATCGGCTGGCCGAGGGTGGGGTCCATGGGCAGCCAGCCGTCGGCGTAGACCTCCGGCCAGGCGTGGTAGCCGAAGCCGCCGAGGGTGTCGCTGTAGACCAGCCCGATGACGATGCGGCAGGGCACCCCGGCGGCGCGCGCCATGGCGGTGAAGAGCACGGTGTGCTCGTTGCAGTCGCCCTGGCGGGTGCGGAGCACGTCGAGCGCCGAGGGCACGCTGATGATCGGCACCTTGTCGATGTTGTCGTAGACCCAGCGGTACAGGTTCATCGCGCGTTCGAGGTCGGTGTCGGCGCTGCGCACGGCTTCCCCGGCGGCGGCCACGATTTGGGGGTTGTCGCTCGTCACCAGGGGATCGGACGCGAGCAGGGCCTCGCGCTCGCCGCCCTCGAGCGGCGCACCCGTGCGGGCTTCTACCGTGGCGGGCGGCGTGATCTCATAGACGCCGGCCTCAATCTTCTTCTGGTATTCGTCTTCCGGCAGGGTCAAGTCTTCCGGCAATCCCGAGATGCGGAAACGCATGCGCTGGAGTCCGACGGCTGCGGACAGGCCCTTGGGCTGCACGCTGAGGCTCTGTACCAAGCTGGCGCGTTCGCCGCCCTCAAGCGGGCGCATGGCCTCTTCGGGGTTGGTCTTGGTCAGCAGCAGTCCGAAGGGCGTCTCTGCGCGGACGGTCTCCTGTTCTTCGGTCACCCAGGCGCGCGTGGTGATGCCGCCCATCGAGACCGCGTAGACGCGCGCCTGCACCATCTCGCCTGCGGCAGGCACGGTGTCGATGCGCTCGCAGTGGATGCGCGCCTTACCCATCGACATCGTCGTGGGGTCGAAGCTGTTGATATAGACCTCTTCGCCCGGCTCGAGAATAGGCAGATCCACCGCGCCGGCCCCCATGCCGCCGCCGAACAAGAGCTGGCTGTCCACGGGGAACGTGAAGGGCGTCTCTTCTCCGGCTGTGTGCAGGCGGGCGTCGAGCGTGCCGTCGTCCAGCTTGCCCTCGATGCGCATTTCGTGCTCGCCCGAGGCAATGTCGAAATCAAAGACGGCGGCGGTGTTGTCTGAACTACGCCAGGCCTCGCCGCTGAGCAGGAGGTTGGCGTTCTGTCCGAAGAGGCTCAGGGCCAGACGCACCGTCAGGTTGATGCGGCTGCCCGGCACGCGCTCGCGCATTTCAGGATCGGAGCGGACATGGACGAAGCCGACGCGGGTATCCCCCATCGAAACGCTCATCCAGTAGTCGCGGGGCACCTCGGCCGCCAGCACCACGGGCGCGGCGTAGAGGCTAGGCACGATGATCTCGCGGTAGACCAGCAGCCCCATGACGGCTGCCCAGCTTACCGCGATGAGAACGCTGATCAGGTACCGAGGCGGCCGCAGCACTTCTTGTACTTTTTACCGCTGCCGCAGGGGCAGGGGTCGTTCGGGTTGACCTTGACCTCCACGCGCACCGGCTCGCGCTTGGGCTTCTCGGGCGCCGCGGCCACCGCGGTGTTGCCGCCGCCTGCGGGGGCCGGGGCCGCGCCGGGCGTCTGGCCCGCCAGTATGTAGCGCTCGGTGTCGTATGCCGCAAAGCTGCGGTCCGCCTGCTTGTCGCTGCCCTGGTAGCTGTATTCCTGCAGCTTCGCGTAGGGATCTTCCTTCTCCGTCAGCTGGCCCTGCTTGAGCTTGGCCTCGCGGCGGCGGCGCACTTCGGGGCTGGTGAGGTGGAAGAGCGACTGGAGCACGCCCTCTTCAATCGAGCGCACCAGTTCCTGGAACATCTCGAAGCCTTCCTGCTTATACTCCAGCAGGGGGTCGCGCTGTCCCATGGCGCGCAGGCGCACCGAGTCGCGCAACTGGTCCATTTCGTAGAGGTGATCGACCCAGCGGTCGTCCACGGTCTTGAGGATGATGCTGAGCTCGAGGTCGTGCGTTCGCTTGCGGGCCATCGCCTCGAAGTCCACGTTCGACTCGTCGCCGCCGATCTGCTCGCGGTAAAGCGCGCGTAGTTCCTCGGCCAGCAGGCCCTCGCGGCGGTGGTATTCGTGCAGCACTTGCTGGGTCAGGCTTTCGGCCAGCGGCGTGCCTTCGTCATCGTGCTCGCCCGAGGTATCCGGGTCGAAATTGAAACTCGCCCGGACCGCCTTGTCGAGGCCCTCGAGGTTCCACTCCTCCACCGGAACGTCCTTGGGGGCGTACTCCGCCACCAGGTCGGCCACGTGGTCGGTAATCATCTGCTCGATGCGCTCGGTCACGTCCTTATCTTCGAGCACCTCGGCGCGCATGGCGTAGATGTACTTGCGCTGCTTGTCCATCACCTCGTCATACTCGAGCACGTGCTTGCGCATTTCGAAGTTGTGTTCTTCCACCTGGCGCTGGGCGCGCTCGATGGAACGGGACACCATTTTCTGGCTCAGCGGCTCGGCGTCGATTTCGTCGCCCGAGCCGAACATGGACAGCATGCGTTTCACGCGGTCGCCGCCGAACAGGCGCGCCACCTCGTCCTCGAGGCTCACATAGAAGCGCGTGGTGCCGGGGTCGCCCTGGCGCCCGGAGCGGCCGCGCAACTGATTGTCGATACGGCGCGACTCGTGGCGCTCGGTGCCCATGATGTACAGGCCGCCTCTTTCGCGCACGCCTTCCGCCAACTTGATGTCGGTACCGCGGCCGGCCATGTTGGTGGCGATGGTGATGGCGCCCGGCTTGCCCGCCGCGCCCACGATGCTGGCTTCGCGTTCGTGGTGCTTGGCGTTCAGCACCTGATAGTCGTTGATGCCCGCCTCGTCGAGGGCCTGGGCCATCAACTCGGACTTCTCGATAGACACCGTGCCCACCAGCGTGGGGCGGCCCTCGGCGCGCACCTTTTCAATTTCGCCCACGAGGTACTTGAACTTGCCCTTCTCGGTAGCGAAGACCAGATCGGTCTGGTCCTCGCGGATGAGCGGCAGGTTGGTCGGGATCTGGTAGACCTCGAGGTTGTAGATCTTGGCGAACTCGGCCGACTCGGTCATGGCCGTACCGGTCATGCCGGAAAGCTTCTGGTAGAGGCGGAAGTAGTTCTGGTAGGTGATGGAGGCGATGGTCTGCGACTCGAAGCGCAGCGGCACGCCTTCCTTGGCCTCGAGCGCCTGGTGCAGGCCATTGGAATACCGGCGGCCTTCCATCACGCGGCCGGTGAACTCGTCGACGATAAACACCTCGCCGTCGCGGACCATGTATTCCTTGTCCCGGCGGAAGAACTGATGCGCGCGGAGCGACTGCTCCACCATGTGCACCGTGCCGATGTTCTCGTCCGTGTAGAGGTCGTCCACGCCGAGCCCGCGCTCGACCGCCTCCATGCCGTCGTCGGTCAGGATGATCTGGTTCTGCTTCTCGTCGGCCTCGAAGTGCACTTCTTTGCGCAGGCGGCGGACGACGTCGTCCACCTTGTAGTACATGTCGCTGCTGCGCTGCGGGCGGCCGGAAATGATCAGCGGCGTGCGAGCCTCGTCGATAAGAATCGAGTCCACCTCGTCCACAATGGCGTAGGAAAGCGGCCGCTGCACGCGGTGCGACACGTGGTTCGCGATGTTGTCGCGCAGGTAGTCGAAGCCGAACTCGTTGTTCGTGCCGTAGGTGATGTCGGCGCGGTAGCCCACCTGCTTCTCCGCCAGCCCCATGCCGCTCTGGATGAGGCCCGCGGTCAGCCCCATGAACTCATAGATGGAGCCCATCCACTCCTTGTCGCGGCGGGCGAGGTAGTCGTTCACGGTCACGACGTGCACACCCTTGCCGGCGAGCGCGTTGAGATAGACCGGCAACGTGGCGACCAGCGTCTTGCCTTCACCGGTGGTCATCTCGGCGATGTTGCCCCGGTGCAGCACGATGCCGCCGATCATCTGCACGTCGAAATGCCGCAGGCCGAGAATACGCTTGGCCGCCTCGCGGCAGGCCGCGAAGGCCTCGGGCAGAAGATCGTCCAGCGTCTCGCCCTGGCTCAGGCGCTGCTTGAACTCGGCCGTCTTCCCGCGGAGCGCGTCGTTCGACAGCGCGGCCATCGCGGGTTCCAGTGCATTTATGCGATCCAGCTCGGGCTGCAAGCGCTGAATATCGCGCTCGGCGCCCGTGCCGAAGATTGAAGTGAGTACCTTGGTGAGCACGAACTGCTAGTCTCCCTCGTTGACGAAGTGCTATTCTCGATCATAGCACGCAAGGAGAACGATTTCTAAGCCCGGCGGGAAGACCTCCCGGACACGGAAATCGACACCGTTACGCAACCAGTGAGAATGTCCTTTTGTTCCTGCCGTTATACTTATTCGCGTTGTCCGCATCTTCGGGC
Source organism: Candidatus Hydrogenedens sp. (assembly GCA_016125095.1). Classification (GTDB taxonomy): domain Bacteria; phylum Hydrogenedentota; class Hydrogenedentia; order Hydrogenedentales; family JAEUWI01; genus WGMK01. Next base: position 140,354 of record WGMK01000015.1, read on the forward strand.
CTGATGGGGGCCTTTGCCCACCGCCTGCTGGGCGAACAGGGCTTTGTACCGGATATGGAGGCCAGCATCCTGTTTACCGTCGGCGTCGCGGCCTTATTCGCTGCGCTGCAGCTGGGCTACATGGCCCTATTGTACTTCGTGGCCCCCGCCCGGGGCGGCGTACCGCTGGTGGCGGAATCGCTGGGGCTGCTGGCTGCGGTAGTCTTCTTGCCTTACCTGCTGCACCTGCCCCTCGTCGACTTGGTCCTTGCCCAGCCCGGCATCGAAATTCCAAGCGCGGTCCAGTCGCTGCTGCCGAAGCTGACGAAAGTGGAGCCGCTGATTTACCTCGGGCTCTTTCTGGGGCTGCACGGCGTGTTCAAGCTGGTGGGCCTGTTCGGGGCCATACAATCCCGCGCGACGACCCGGCTGGTGGTGGTGGCGTGGGCGGCCGGAGCGCTGCTGTGCGGCAGCGCCGCGCAGAAATTTCTGTTCGCCTATCGCGACGTGCTGGCTGAGCAATCGCTGGCCGAACTCCCCGACGCCACCGTGACCCCCGTCGACCAGGTGTATACCGACGCCCGTTCGCTGACCGAGGGCAAGCTGTACACCGTGCCGCTGGAGGACCCGCTCGGCAAGCAGCTGGTGTTCTACGTGGCATTTCCCGAGGCGGAGGCCGACCCGCCTGCGACGCTGCACCTGTCGTTGCAGGTCAACGGCACGTCGAGCCAGGCCGACGTGCGAGCGGTGACCATCGCGCCGACGGGCTGGAGCACGGTAACGGTGTCGCCCGTGATGATTCCGGCGGACGCGAAGGAACTACAACTGCTGTGGTCCGAAGAAGCCGAGCCGGCCTGGGTGACGCGCACGGGCATCCGTCCGCTGGCCCGCTCGAGCCGCCAGCTGCTGGTGAGCGGGCCGCATGTGTCGACGCCTCGGTCGGCCGAGACGCCCCCGAGCGTGATTCTCATCGCGGTGGACGGCCTGGGTGCGCGGCACCTGAGCGGCATGGGCTACGAGCGACCCACCACGCCGCGTCTGGACGCATGGGCGAAGGACGCCAGCCAGTACCACGAGTGCTTTTCCCCGTCGCCCGATCCCGCGCCCGCGCTGATGTCCATCTTGACCGCCCAGCCTCCGCTGCGGCACGGCTATATCGAAGGGTATCGCGGGCCGCTACCGCCCGACGTGACGACGCTGGCCGAGGAATTCCGCCGCAAGGGCTACGCGACCGGCGCGCTGAGCGAAGGCGAAAGCTCCATCAAGGGCGCGCCCTTCGCCAGCGACCTGGTGTACGGCTCGGGCTTCGAACGCGGATTCGACTGGTTCGACCAGCGGTATCCCGTGGCGACCACGCGCAACGCGCAGGGACTTCGGGTGCCGGGCGGCTTCGAGCCGAGCGGTTCGCACCAGACCCTCGAGCAGGCGCGCGCCTTTGTCGAGGCGCACCGCACAGTGCCGTTCTTCCTTTTTGTGCGCCTGCGCGAACTGGCCGAGCCGCGGAAACTGGCGCGCTACGGAAGCACCTTCTATCCCGAAAACGGCAGCCCGGCGCCGGTGGATATGCACGACACGGCGATTCAGTACGTGGACACCGAACTGGGCGAGTTTCTCGATTGGCTGGGCGAGGCGATGCCCAAGGAGCATACGGCGGTGGCCGTGACGGCCCCGTACGGTCTCGATTTTTCGGGACGCGACGGCAAGGCGGGGCGCTACCTGACCGAGGACTCGCTGCACGTGCCGATGTATATCCGCGTGCCGGAACTGACTCCGCGCACGCGCCGCACGCTGGTGAGCACGATGGATCTGGCCCCTGCGCTACTCGGGGTGGCGGGCGGACGCTTCGCGAATCCCGTGCTGGGCAGCAGCGTGCTCGAGGCCGCGACGGACCGCTCGGTGGTCTCGGCAATGGGTGAGCCGCTGGCGCTGAGCATCCGCAGCCGAAGCTGGCGCCTGACGTGGCAGTCGGGGCTCAACCCCAGCACCTTCGAGCGCATGGAGCAGGAGCAATACCTCGACTTCATCAGCATCGACCGCTTCAATGCCGGACAACCGCAGCAGAACTATTGGCAGTCGGAATCGAATCTGGCGGAACGTTATCGCGAGCGGCTGGTGAGTTACCTCAAATCATTCCAAGAAGGCGGCACGCCGCCGACCGAGGACCCATGAGGCGCGGGGCGCGGACGCTAATCTTCCTTACGGCGGCGGCTTGCGCCCCTGCGATGGCGGACCGCCCCATCCTGTATCTCGACAACGCCGAGGGCTGGCGGTTTGAGCAACGCGGCGACTGGGCCGTGCGGGTGGACCACCGCGATCTGCTGGCCATGCGCCACGACTGGACCCCCAGCAACGACGGCGACTTCGCGCAGGCCTGGCGCGAGGTGGACATCCCGGCGAACTGGAGCAGCCCGGTCTACCTGTCGTTTTACTGTTCGGACGATTACGAGGCGAAGGCGCGACGCGAGGACGCCCCGCAGCTGACGGCCGAGGGGTATATCGGCCACCGCTTCAAGCAGGTGTTCGTGAACGAGCAGGTGGTATGGACCGAGGACATCGCGGACCCTGTGGTCAAGGGCGAACCGCTAACCTACCGCGTGCCCATCGAAGTCGAGCCGGGCAAGCGCATAAGGCTCGGCGTGATCGTCTACGACCGTACGGCATCGGCCACGCAGTTGCCCGGCGACTATTCGCAGTCCGACGACCAGAAACCCGAGCCCGAGGCCAATGCGCACGCAGGCAAATTTCTGTCCAACGTCTACTGGGGCGACTTCGCACTGAGCGAGGCAGGACAGGAACCCCGCGCGCCGCGGATGCCCGCCTTGGCGAAGGTGATGGCGGTACACGAGAAGCGCTGGCCGCTGCCGCTGCCGGGCGGCGGGAAGCCTTCGGCCCCGGTAAGCCTGACGCTGCACCACACGGCAAGTCTGCCGCCGCGCGGATTTCCGCTGCGGATGGGCGTGCCCTTTCCGCCCGGAGCCGCCGAGGAGCGCGGCGAGGTACGCCTGCAAGCGAAGGGCGAACACGCGGTCTACGCAGGCAAGACCGTGACCAGCCGCTGGCCCGACGGCTCGCTGCGCTGGGCGATGTTCGATACTTTTGTAAAGCCCGGCACGGAAACGCTCGACCTGGCCTTCCGCAAAGACTGGTCGAACGCGCCATCGCCGGTGAAGACGAAGATCGAGGACGACGGGCTGGCCATCGAGGCGTCGTCGTCCGCGTGGCGCATTCAGCGCGGCGGCCTGCTGCAGGGGCTCGCCTACAAGGGCAAGCCGATCATCGACGACACGCTCCTGACGCTGACGGCCGGGGGCCAGCGGGCGCGCGGCTATTCGGAGCAGGTACGGATTGTCGACGAGCAGCCGCAGCAGGCGACATACCTGGTCGAGGGGAAATTCCAGGGCCAGAGCCGCGCGCTCGGTTCGTTCCGGCTCTACATCACCGCCTACGCCGAGGCGCCTTACCTGCAGCTGTGGCTGCGGCTAATCAATGACACGCCCGAGCCGCTGCCGGTCGAGGCGCTGGAACTCTCCTTCGCGCTGGCCGAACCCGGCAAGACGCTGGTGCCCGGAGCCGAAACAGAGGGGGCGCTGCGGGTGGCACAGGACACGGCCGACCGGCGCGTTGCTACGCTCACTCCGCCGCCCGCGCCGGACCTACCTGCCGATGTGCCGCTGGACCAGGCTGCACCATTCTGGATATCGAGCGGCGGACTGACCGCTGCGCTCCCACGCTTTCAACAGCTGCATCCGAAGGCGGCGGGCGTGTCGGACGGGGCGATGACCCTGAACCTCGCGGCGGCGGCGGCGCGGCCGGTGGTCTTTACCCCGGGCGAAGCGAAGTCGCACACCGTCTGGCTGTCGCTCGACGAACCCGCGCCCGAGGCCTTCGCGGCGGCGGCCGAGCATCCGCCGGTGTGGAGCAATCCGGCGTACTACTGTGCAAGCGGGGCCTTCGGGCTGGCGCATCCGGCGGACGGCCTGCCCAAGTTCGGCGAGCGGCTCGAGGCGGAATACGCCGGCAAGGACTGGCGCGCGCTGGGCTTCGAGTACGGCCTGCGCGATTTTCCCGATGCGGCCTACATGGGGCAGGCGGGTGCGTGGCGTAACAATTATTACGACCGCATGCACGGCGCTTGGGCGGCATGGCTGCTCACCGGCAATCCGGAGTGGTTCGAGCGCGCGGAGGACGTGTGCCGCCTGGTTTCGGACGTGGCCATCGTCCATGCCGACGTGCCCGGGCAGGATTGGCTGGGGGCGATGCACGGCCCGGGCGAGAACCACGTGGCCGGCCCCTGGAATCCCACCCTGCGCACGGACGGACTCGTGCTGTTCGACCGACTGACCGGCACCCCGGAAACGGCCGAGGCGTGGCTGGGCGTGGCGGACTACATCGCGCGGACGGGTACCGGCCTCAAGGGAAGCAGCGTGCGGCAATACGCCGGGCCCTTCGCCGCCATTGTAGCGGCCTACGAGGAAACCGGGGAACCGTCGTTCCTGGACGAAGGCAGCGCGCGGATCGAGGCGTTCTGGAAAGAAGTCGACGCGCGGCGCGGGGCCTGGCCTGACGTTCATGGCTCGCAGGTGTACCAGGGAAACGTGCCCTGGATGATCGCGCAGCTCGCGGGTCCGCTTTACCGCTGGTATCTCGCCACGGGCGATGTCGAGGCCGCGCAACTGGTCGTGGGGCTGGCGGATGCGATGATATGCGAGAACACGCCCTGGGACGCGCCCGGTGCCATGCGGGGATATTCCCACAATCCCCGCTTCGACAATACCGCCGTGTACGATCCGCTCATTCTGCCCGTCCTTTTCGCGGCGTACGAGCTATCGGAAGACCCCTTCTACCTCGACGCCGCCAAAGCCCAATGGAACCGCTGGGCCAACGACCCGTCCTTCGACTCGGTCTTCAACACCTTCTGGCAGACCCCGATGCTCGCCGGCATGCTCGCGAAATACCTGCCCGAGGCGTTGGAGTAGCGGAGGCTACGCCTTCGTCCGCGCGACCAGCAGTCCGGGCACACAGGCGACCACGAGCCATACGGCCATGGCGACGAGTCCCCAGTTGCCGGTGAAGAAGATGTCGTGGAAGGGACCTTCGACGATTCGGTGGGTGCTGCTGAAGAGCTGTTCCCAGAGGAGCATGTCGTGGGCGGCCCAGCTGCCGAGGGCGAGCGCGACGAGGCCGATGTGGCGGGTGCGGAGCCAGATGCCGCCGAGCACCGCGCTGAAGATGAGGCCGATACCGACGAAGTGCACCATGTCGGCAAAGAGGTACTGCGCGCCGCCGTTGTCGGCCAGGTGGAAGTAGAACACGAGGGGCGAATACCACAACACGAAGGCGAGGCCCGACAGCAGCAGCGCAGCCACGGTACCGAGGGGCAGCAGCTTGGGCAGCAGGTAGCCGCGCCAGCCGTATTCGCTGCCGAGCGCCACGGCCGCGAACAGGGTCATGCCCATGATGACGGCGAGCACGAAGGCCGATACCATCATCGCGGCGGGCATCATCGCCATGCCGTCGCTCTTTACAAAGTCGGGGTTGGACTGCTCGATATAGGGGGTAATCTGGCTCATCAGCGGCGTGAGCGACCAGTCCGGCGCGGTCCAGCCGATGGCGTAGCAGAGGAGATTGATGGCCAGAAACACCAGCGGAATGGTGGCCACGATGCGCAGGGCGGGCCATTGGGGCAGGGGCCACACGATGGAGGCGTCGTCTTCGGGCAGGGGGGCCTGCGTCCGCGCGATGAGGGCGAACAGCCCCGGTGCCAGGCACACCAGAATCAGCGCGGCGAGGCTGAACAGGGTCGGTTCGCCGATGCTGAGAATGCCCGTGAACAGCAGAACGAGCTGGGCGGGCACCCCGATGCCGAAAGCCAGCCCCAGAAACAGTCCCAAACCCTTGGTATCGATACCCGGCATCATCGCCTCCTCTTGTTAATCCTAAGTTGAAACGCCGCGCGGCGAGCGCAGACCACCCCGCGCCGGGGGAAGAACGGCCCCCGTAGGCACGCGGGTTGACGGGATATCAGGGAGCAGGCGTCCCTGCGCAGAATCCGCCCTCGCCCGACTCGCAGGCGTAGTAGCCGCCGAGGTTAAAGATTTGGACCACGCGAAGCAACTCCGACAGGCTGAGGTGGCAATCCGCGGGGGCGTAGTCGCTGTCGTATCCGGCGCACCCCGAGCAATCCCCGGGACCGGCGGCGTAGAGATCTTCGCCCTCGCCCTCGGCCGCGCACTGGTAGCCGCCGGCGTTGTAGAACTGGATGGGGCGCAGCAATTCGGCCAGGTTCAGGCTGAAGCTGCCGTCGCTGTCTGCGCTATAGATACGCGGTGCCTCTCCCCCGCCCTCGCCGTCCGCCGCGCCTTCCGAGACAGCGCCCTCGCCATCGCCGGATCCGACGCCGTCGCCATCTCCCTCACCTTCTTCCAGAAGTCCCTCCCCGTCCTGCACGCCTTCCGTTATGCCCTCGCCATCGGCGGCGCCATCGCCCTCCACCGAGCCTTCGCCTTCGATGGGCGGGCTGCCGGGGTAGATCTGCGAATTCAGCGCGGCCTTTACGTAGTCGGTGTTGCTGTCCGGCGTGTAGGGGCAGGCGCGTGTGGGATAAGCCGCGTATTCCTGCTGGTTGGTAAAGGCGTCGCGGTCGGCATTCTTGCCCGGACGCAGCGCGTCGATGGTCATGAAGTCGGCCGGGTCGAGGCTGGAATCGAGGAAGTTCGAACCGAAGTAGCCCGCCAGCTGTGCATCGAGAATTTGGAACAGCCCGGCCACAATGCCGAATGACCCCTGACCCGACGCGCTGCCCGGTCCGGTCGTGAACACGGAACCATCGCCGATGACCGTGTAGGCGATGAGAATATTGGCGATGCCGGGGATGAACGAGGTGAGCACCGGTGCGAGCGGCCCCACCTGTTTGTTAAGCAGCTGGTTCTTGTTGTGCAGCCACGCGGCGCGCACCTGCTGGTGCGTCACGCGGCCGTTATCGAAACACGGATCCGCGAGGATGGCCTGAATGAGGGCGAGTTCGTTGCCCGCATCGAGCAAGCCATTGCCCTGGATCTGGATGATCGGCTGCTGGAGGTCGTTGATGTCGACGAAGTAAATGCCGTTGATGTCGGCCGTGGCGGGATCCAGCAGGGCCACAAGCGGCTGGAGTTCTTCGTCCAGCTGCTGGAAGATGCCGTTGCTCTGCACCTTGTTGAAGTCGTCGCAGAAATTCAAGGTAATGGGCGATACCGCGCATCCGCCGTTGGTGCCTTCGCCGTCACCCTCCGCGCTGCCCTCGCCGTCGGCCGTTCCTTCGCCTTCGGTACCCGTCGTGCCGCCTTCGCCCTCGACGCCCAGGAAACCACCGAAGGCCTCGGTGACAACGCTGAAGGGCGCGGGGCCTTGGGGCACGGCGTAGCCGTTGACCTCAATGGTCCACGTGCCCGCTGCGGGGGTATCGACCACCACCTGTTCGACGTTGTCCACATTGTTGCGGCCGGTCGTGGCGGGCGTGGTCGGATTGTCCTTGTCGAGCACGAAGGCCTGAAAGGTGGCGTCTCCCGGCCCGCGAAGTACGAGGTCGAGATCGTTGATGAGCGCCTTGGAGGCCGAGGGACTGGCGGGCGGATCGAGCCAGACCAGCGTGACCTTCAGAGCGGGCACGTCCTCGGGCACATCGACCAGATAGGACAGGGTATTGCCAGTCGTCAGCACGCCCTCGCGCCAGAGGCCCTGCTGGATGTATTGCGCGGCGCGCGGGGCCTGCGGAATGCCCCAGCCGAATTCGTAGTCGGGACCCAGCCGCCCAAGGTCGGTGGCGCTGTGGATGAGGATGGCCTTCATGGTCTGCACGGGCGCGGGGTCGGGGCCGTAAGTCTGGTGAAAGAGCTGGAGCAGCCCGGCCGACATGCCGCACACGCTGGGCGTGGACATGGACGTGCCGGAGAAAATGCCGTAGGTATCGCCCGGCAGCGTGGAGAACAGCCCGACGCCGTTTGCGGAGATATCGGGCTTCACGCGGCCATCGTCGGCCGGCCCCCAACTGCCGAATGTGGACATGCCGTCAAGGTCGTCGAGCGCGCCAACCGTTATCAGGTTCTTCGCCACGCCGCGGTGCGCGATCGTGTCGAAGGGACCGTCGCCCAGAATCGGGCCGTTGCCGTCGGGGTCGTCGTTGCGGTCGTTGCCCGCGCTTTTGAAAATGAGCAGCCCGGAATTCATGACGGCGTTGTCCCAGAAAAACGACAGCGCGGAATACTGTCCGAAGAAGTCGCTACCGTAATCGGTCCAGCCGTTGTCGTAATCCCATCCGACGCGCGTGCCATAGGAGTGGTTCGACAACTCCACGAGTCCGTCGAGGGTATCGTCCAGCATCTCGCTAAGGTCATCGATCGTGTCGCGGCAGCGCACGGTCGCGCCGGGAGCCATGCCTTTGGCCGGGGCCTGCAGTATCCCCGCGCCGATGAGCGTACCGGTCACGTGGGTCGCGTGCTCGCTCACGGGGACTTCCAAATCAATGACCGTCATGCGGCCCTCGAAATCCGTATGGTCGTCGGCGATACCGCCCGATTCCCACAGGCCGATGGTGACGCCGGAGCCATCCAGGTTCCAGGGGGCGGCCTGCACGACATCGACGCCGATGCGCGTGGCGCTGGTCACGTTGTCGTCCTTGTCGGGCGGCGGCACCGCAGCCACCCACTCCACGCCCGGCACGGTGTTGAGCGCATCGGCGCTACCAGCGGCCATGCGCACGCGCGCCAGATTGGGCTGGTCCCACCCGAGGAACGCCGCCCCGGCATGAGCCAGCGCCTGCGCATCGGCCGCGCCGGGCAGAAACAGCACGTGCAATTGTTCGGGGGCAGTGCCCGACTTCCGACGCAGCGCAGGATCAATTTTGTCCACGCTGTCGCCCGGGAGCGTGATGGTGAGAGCTTTCAGCAGGGCCGAATGGCGCTGGGCATCCAGGCCGCCCTCGATGCGCAGCCACCAGGCTTTCTCCGGCACATAGCGCAAGAAGCGGATGCCTTCGGACTCCAGCCGCCAGCGTTCCCCCGCGCTCGGCAGCTCGGCAAACTGCGCCAATACATACACGGAGCCTTCGGGCGCTCCCGCCTTCGCCGAGGCCGCCGCTGGATCTATAGCGCCGGTACGCAGCAATATGGGCTCCGCACCGGCCGCCCCCGCAGCCAGACATAGCAGCAGCGCTGCGACACGAATCGTATCCATGAATCGCCCTCGTTCGAAAGACCCCTAAGTACGACTCAATCTTAGCACAATTCTCGGCCGAAGCGGCGGATTCAGCGCACGGGCAGGTAGCGGTATTGGCCGTTGCAGGCGACTTTGACGGCGGCCTCGAGGCCGGGCTCGAGCGGAAACTCGAAATCGATATGGGCCTGGGGTGGAAGTTCGAGGGTACGTTCAAGCGAGGCGGCCGCTCCGGTATAGAGTCCGGAATTCCGCCAACGCTGCCAGACTTCGCTGCTGCCGGCCGGAGGAACGAGGCTGACGACACCGCGAACCGTCAGGCCCGTGGGGTTCGTGATGGTGACCTTCACCTTGCCGTCCGCCTGAGCGATCTCGGCCGTGACCCAGTCGTCGTTACTGTCGCTGGCGAGCCACCGCATGCTGCCGCTTTCGAGCGTGGCGAATACGCCGCCGCGCGCGCCCTGGCTGGGCGGCGTGAACCGGACGCCGTAGGTCTGGCTTTCGCCCGGCCCGAGCTTCACGGGCGCCTGATCGGGACCGTAGCTCCAGCCTTTGCTCATGTCGATGCGCAGCGTGCCCTCGAGCGCGGCGTCCGACGCGAGGTTGCCGACGGTGATCTCGGCACTGCCCTGCTTCCAGTCGGCTTCGACATCGACCGCGGCGAGCGGCTTGGCAGCACGCGGCATCCGCAGCCCGTGCTGCCAGTATTCGTTCTCGACCCATTCCAGCGACTGGGAACCAACTGCGGGCACCACGTCCGCCGCCTTGGGCAGCACCCACCACGAGCGCGGTGCATGAGGTGGCACCGCGCCGGGGTCGAAACTCATGCCCGTGGAAGTCAGCGGCGCGCCCGGCTCTTCACCGGGACCGCTCGCATAGGCGGCGAGCACGGGCACACCGAGGTTCATCGTGCCGCTCCAGGGCTTGCCGCCCGGCGCATAGCCGCGGACGACCATGCCATTGCGCGGGTGCGGATCGGCCATGCTGCCCTGCGTTGCGCCCCACCCTGCGGCCTTGATGCCCGTCGTGATCCAGCCGGGGTTCGAGGCCTGCAGCCATTGACCGCCGCTCTTGAGCCGCCCCGAGCCGGGCGGCGTTTCTACCACGACCAGCGGACGGTTGATGCGCGCGGCGGCAGCAGCAATCTCGGCCTCGCCCGCGCCGTCCTGCAGCGGCATCAAGGCATACTTATACGCTGGCGTGGCCTCCGCACTTTGCCCGGCCCCCAGCACGACGGTCAGGCTGCCGTCGGGCTCGAGCCCGCTCAGGTGCGCGCCCTCGAACAGCACGGCGAGATCGCCTTGTTCCGGGCGCGATAAGCCGGGCGTCTCGGCGTCCGCCAATTGCAGCAGTGCGGATTCGGGCAACGTTACTTCTCCGGTCTGCGCGACGGCCTCGGCGAGCGATTCAAGCACGCGCGCGGCGATGCCCGCATCGCGTCCTGCCGCCAGCAGCACCGGCAGCGGCGGTCCGGGAGACGCGTTGTCGTACACCAGGAACAGCCCCCCGGCATCGAGCGCGGCGCCGAACCGCACCTGCGAATCCGGTGTGAGCCGCGCGGCGAGTTCTGCCAGCATGCGGTGGCTTGCGGGCTCGCCCGCCAACACACGCATGCCCGTGTCGTGGTCGAGGTCGTCGTCCAGGCGCGACAGGAGTGTGGCATCCGTCCAGGGCACATCGGCCTTGCGCGCGGCCAGGGGCCACGGCGCCGACGGCACGCCGCGATTCCACAAGGCGGTCTGCAGCGCCCGTGCCGGTTCCTCGGCTTCGGATTCCGCTACAATGGCGCACGGCAGGAAGGCCTGCTCCTTGTTCAGCCCGAAGCGCAGCGACGCCGCCGGGATGCGCGCGGCCCATTGCCACGCGGGATACAGCCCGTCGCCGCCCGGCCGATCGAGGCCATCGGTCTGGTAGGTATGCTGCTGCCGACCCGGCCGGCCGGACACCGCGCCGAAGCGTTCACCGAAGCGCACGCCGCGATGCCCCTCGCCCGGAAGACCGATCCCCAGCAGCCAGGCCTTGGGGTCCAGACCCTCCGCGCGCAGGGTGCATTGGACGGCTCCATCCGAAGCCAAGGTGAGGGTGCGAACCACCGTGCCACCCGCCGCGCTTTGGGTAATCGTCAGCGTCTGGCGTACCGGCGATCGGACCGCCTCGAACTGGGGCGAAGCGAGGTCGAAACGCTTGCCGGTCGTCCAGAGTTCGGCGCTACTTTTGCTCGAATCCGTTTCCAGCAGTAGTACCTCGTTGGCGCCCTTTGCGCCGAACTCGCGTCCGGTCGGCTTGTGAAGATAGCGGGCGATGTCTCCGGTCTTCGGATCGCACCAGACCTGCCACGCGTCGTTCTCGATATAGGGTTCGCTGTCGCGCGTCACCGCGGGGGCCTCGGCATTCGAGGCGCGCGCAGCATAGACGCGCATGCCCCACGCCGGCACCTGGGCGCGAAAGCGCACGCGCGCGGAATACGGCGTCAGCGCGGGGCCGGCATTGGCAGCCGATTCGACCATCTCGACGGGCACGGGTGCGCCAGCATCGTCGAACACCGCCACCGATTCGCCACGCGCCACGCCCAGCACGATGTCGCAGCGCTCGTCGCGTTCGGCATCACTCGGGTTGAACACCACAATCGCGTGGTCCACTCCGGCGGCCGAGGTATCCGTCATCGCAGCGAGTGCGCCGGCCGCCTCGCTCAGTAGCGTGTCGATGGTCTCTGCGGTCCATTGCGCATCGGCCAGCCACGACCAGCGCGCCTCGCCGTCTTCGGGTTCCATCGCGCCGGGCATGGCGAGACGCAGCACACTCCGCCACGCCGCCTCGAGCCGCCCCGCAGGATAGGCCGCGCCCTCGATTCCGGCAAAGGTAACCAAGGCCTCCACTGCGATGAGGCGCGACTGCATTTCGGCGTGCGCCTGCTTCCAGGCCGGATTGGCGGCGACATCGCCCGGACGCGCGCGCAGGAGCGGCACGGTCAGCAGGGGCACGTCGACCCCTGCCTTGAGTCGATCATCCGCCGCGCCCGCGAAGAACTGGTTAGCGGCATTGCCGGTGATTTCAAAGCGCGGCTGCTCGGCGGCCAGCCTCGGGGCACCGGCCTCCATGAAGGCCTCGGGCGGCACCCCCAGGTTCTCCAGCACGGCCAGATTCGCCGTGTAGCCCTGATCCTGCAATTCGCGCCGCTGCGCCAGCAGGCTGTTGCGCAGGGCATCCACCGTGCCCGCCGGGGCGAAGGGCTTGAGGTGCCGGAGCGGCAGCGTCGTCCCCGCGAACCCAGCAGCATCAGCAAACGCCGGGATACCCGTTTGCTGCAGCTTCGAAACAACGCCCGAAAGTCCGGCCTGCGATGCCAGCGCAAAAGTCTGCGGCGCGATAGCGGGCTGCGACCAGGCGTCGTAGTGCAACGCCCCGGCAGCGAGCCGCGCCTTCGTGGCGGACATGCCCATGCCGATGTTGCGGCTGATCAATTCGGGACCGGCCACGCGCTCGTCCAGCGGCAAGAAATTGCCCGAGGCGCCCAGGCGCTCGAGCACCATGCCCCTGCGGAGCGCGGGAATCAGCCCCGGTTCTGCCGTGATGGCGGGCAGCCACAAGTCCGCCGTACCGAGATCGAAGCCATAGGCGGATTCCCGCTGATACAAGTCCAGTTGCGCCGTGACCGCTGCAATTCGCGACTCGGCCGCCTGGGTAACCGACCCCCGCGGTACGTCAAATCGCGTGCCGGTCAGCACAAAGGTCGTGCCGGAATCCGGTACCGGCCGGAGCAGGTAGGCTAGGGTCAGCGAGTTAGTAACGTCTCCATAAATCAAATCCACGGTAACTGAGGCCGTCGTCCCGGCGAGTGCCCGCGCGGGCAGCGGCAGCAGCGCGTCGGCCGTGGCGCCGGGCGGCACAGCGGGAACGCGCACCACGAAGGGCTCGACAAGATCCTTGGATTTCACGAGTACGTCCACCGGCGGCGAAGCCGCGTCGCCGGGATTGAAGAAAGTCAGGCGCTCGTCCTGGCGCACATCGCCGCGCGTGCCCGAGAATGTGCCGGCGTGTTGCGGCCGTGGAATGACGTACAGATCGCCGAGTTCCTCGGCCGGCAGGGTCGATACCGCGATTTCATAGCCGCTTTCGCCGCGCAGGCGCGTGCGGTTGGCGAAGGTCTGCGCGGTAAGCGCGCGCGCCGTTTCGCCGGCCGCGTCGGCGAGTGCGTCGATGGTGCCGCCGGGCACCTCGGCCACCCACCAGTTCTGCCCGGCGCGGAAGGGCACAACCATGCGCTGGACGCCACGCGACTCGAGCGCGCCGCCCGGGACATCCTGAATGCCGCGGCCGTTGAACCACACACGCGCGCCCAGCGGCGATTGCACTTCGATGTACACCTGCTGCGGCACGTCCGAATCGGCATAGAATCCCGCGAATGCCACGCCCTCCTTGGCCTCCGGAAAAAAGGGCGACAGATCAAGGCGCTCGTCCGCCGTGCCCGCCTGCTGCCAGAGCGCGTCGGGACCTCCCTCGACGGAGACCACCTGCTTGTGCTTCGGGCGCAGCGCCGCGATGCCGCCCAGCCCGGCCATCCAGTCGCGGTCGCCCAGCGGCGGCGTGCCGGATCCCACACTGCCCAGCACGCCGCCGGGAACATCCGGCGGGAAGGGACCGCAGACCAGCCAGTGCGCCACGTAGCCGCGCTCGAGGATCGGCGCCAGCGGCTCCTGCGCGGTGGCGAATGCCGAGGCGGCCAACACGAGTGCGGCTATCGCGAGGCTACTCCGCTGCACCGGGCACCTCCCCGGGTTCGGGGGCCAGCCCCGCCCCGCGGTTGCCATGGCGTACCACGAAGGGCGGCATCAGGCTGTCGACCGGAAAGATCCGCAGTGTATAGTCGTTGTCGGCGACCGCCTCGAAGCGCAGGAGGTAATCGGGGAAGGCCACTTCCTCGCCCACCGCAGGCTGCGCCCAATCGACGCCGAACAGGGCATAGGCGGGTTGCCCCTGCACGCGCACCACCGCCCCGAGTTCGGACCATTCCTGAATCTCGACGTCGACCGCGTCGCGCGAAAAGGCGTGCATGCGGAGATACCGGTTAACCGGCAGCGTCTGGCTGAAGGGCGTATCGAAGGCAGCGGACTCTGCAATCCACACAGGAATGGTGCCGCGGTATCCGTAAGCGGGCAGCACGGCGATAGGCGCGCCCGGCTCGGCAGCGGCTGCCTCGGCCGCGCGCTGCTGGAAGGTCTGCGTCTCCTTTCCCGCGATGTCCCATTGCCAAATCTCGCGCCATTGCATTACGAAGAACACGATGCAGAGCGAGGTGGTCAGGGTCACGGCGGCGCGTTTCCACCGGGGATGCCGCTGCACGTGCATCCAGACCGAGGCGTGCGCGACGTTCATCAGCGCGATGGGTACTATCAACTGGCCACCGCCCCAGAGATGCACGAAGTCGAAATCTCCCGCAGGCATGGAGCGGAAGGCGATTGCCGCCAGCAGCGCCGCCAGCAGACCGGGCTCGCGCGTGACGCGGTAGATTCTCCAGACGATGACTCCAAAGATTACGGCAGGCACAAGCCACAGGACCGGATAGGCGGCGTACCACACTGCCGTGCCGGGCAACAGCCCGAGGGGATACAGCGCGAGATACAGCGGCGCGAAGGCAGCTACGGGGTCCATGGGATACTCGACCCAAACCCAGCCGTGGCGGGCCATCGCCCCGGCGAAGACCGCCACGAAGGGAGCCAGCCGCGCGGAGCGGCTGACGTCGCCGCCGCCGATAAACAAGTCGAACACGAGTACCGCCCCGAACAGCATAAGGTTGTCGGTGAAAGCCAGCGATGCGGCGGCGAATAGGAGCAGCGAGGCGACATAGACCACGCGGCCGCCATGGCGCAGATAGCCGGCATAGCAGGCCAGCGCCGCCAGTGCACTGACCGCGGGCAAGAGGTCGGCCACGGCGCTCAGCGGCAGCACGGCGGCGTTCTTGGCCGGGTTCGCCATCATCAGCACGGCCGCGAACGAGCCCAGCCACCAGGGGCCATTGAGCACGAAGCGCGTAAGCAGCAGCACCGCCAGCATGGCCCCGTAGAGCAGGAGGAAATTGAAGGCGTGGTAGCCGGGCAGCCAATCGCCGAACACCTGCATCTGGGCGTTGAGCACGCGGCCGCACACGAAGCCCAACGAAGCGGGGTCGGCGAGGCGGGCGTAATCGGTGCCCAGGGGATAGAGCCAGAGCGCGCCCCAGTGCACCAGCCAGAGATAGACGAAATTGGAGCACAGGAACAGCCGGAACTGTAGCCGCGAGCGCTTGGGATCGATTTGGTAGGGGTTCGCATCTGCCATGGGCGGTGAGTCTACTGGCACGGCGCGAGGGTATCAACGCGGCGGCATTGCGCCCCGGCGCCCCGGGCCGTATGATGGCCGGGCCGCAAACCTTTCAGGAGCAAATTACCGTGTCATTCTCGATATGGGCCGGCCTCGCCGCGGCGCTGATTGGCGCGGGCGCGGCGGGCACCGCCGAACAATTTACGCAGACCGTGGACCACCTGGCCGAGGTGTCGCCCGAGCGGCGCGCGGACCTGGCGGCGAATCCGGACGGACTCACGCCGGTCGAATTGAATGCCCGGGTTCCCGAGATCAACCAGGTCGAGCTCGACAATTCGTTTTCCGATGCCGCGCCGGGCGGCACCCTCAAGGTCATCGCGTGGAACATCGAGCGCGGCCGGGCCTGGGAGGGCGCGCTGAAACTCATCGCCGAAGACCCCGCGCTGAAGAACCCGGATGTCCTCCTCCTCACCGAGATGGACCTCGGGATGGCGCGCTCGAAGAACCGGCACACCACGCGCGAAATGGCGGCCGGACTCGGCATGAACTACGCCTATGCCGTCGAGTTCCTGGAACTGTCGCGCGGCAAGTCGGCCGACCTCGAGAATACCGGCGACCGGAAGAACGAACGCGGCTTTCACGGCAATGCCATCCTGTCGCGGTTTCCCCTGAGCAATGTCCGCATGCTGCGCTTTCCGGGCATCGAGAAATGGTACGGCTCCGGAGAAAACCGCCTCGGTGGGCGCATGGCGGTGATTGCCGAAATCGACGCGAGTGGTACGCCCATTACGTTGGTCAGCGTCCACCTGGAAAGCGGCATCACCGACACCGAGCAACGCGCGCTGGAGATGCGCCTGCTGCTGGAGGAACTCAAGGCGACCGCATGGGAGCACCCGATCATCATTGGCGGCGACATGAATTCGCTGCACACGCACGAGGCCATCGAGCAATTGCGCGGCGCGGGATTCGATGTGGACGCGGCGAACGACCTCGACACGCCGACCTCGCAGTACCTCCGCAAGGGCAAGGCGCACCTCGGCGGGCCGCACATCGATTATGTGCAGGCGCGGGGTCTCGAAGTGATCCGTGGCGAGCATTCCCCCGCCGTGGTACTGGGCACCTGGCCGCCCGGTCCTGGCGGCGAACTGCTCAGCGACCACGCAGCCGTAGTCTGTGTATTCGAGGTGAGACCATGATGCGATTGATTCCATTAATTTTCTTGCTTCGCGCCACCGCATTCGCGGAGCGTCCGCCGAATATCATCATGATATTCACGGACGACCAGGGCTATGCGGATGTGGGGTGTTTCGGCGCGGAGAACATCAAGACGCCGCGGCTGGATGCCATGGCGGCCGAGGGCTTGCGGCTGACGAGTTTTTATTCGGCGTCCCCCATCTGCTCGCCGTCGCGCGCGGCGCTGATGACGGGCTGCTACCCGCCGCGCGTGGGCATGGGGCTGTATCCCAGCAGCAGCCAGAAGCGCCCGGAACTGACGGCGCAGGTACTGTTTCCGTATCACACCGTGGGCCTGAACCGCGACGAGGTGACGATGGCGGAGGTGCTCAAGGCGCGCGGCTATGCGACCGCCTGCATCGGCAAGTGGCATCTGGGCCACCAGCCCGAATTCCTGCCCACCGAGCAGGGCTTCGATTCGTACCTCGGTATTCCCTACAGCAACGACATGGTGCCCACGCCGCTGCTGCGCGACAAGGAAACCATCGAGGAGCCGGTGGACCAGGACCCGCTGACCGAGCGCTATACGGCCGCCGCCATCGAATTCATCGAGTCCCAAAAGGATGCTCCGTTCTTTCTCTACCTTGCCCACGCCATGCCGCACGTGCCGCTGCATGTGTCCGACCGCTTCCGCGACAAAAGTGCAGGCGGGTTTTACGGCGACGTGATCGAGATGCTGGACTGGAGCACGGGCGAAATCCTCGACACGATCAAGCGGCTCGGCATCGAGCAGGACACGCTGGTGGTCTTTACCTCGGACAACGGCCCGTGGCTGTCGCAAGGCGAACATGGCGGCCACGCCAAGCCGCTGCGCGCGGGCAAGGGCACAACCTACGAGGGCGGCATGCGCGAGCCGTGCATTGCCTGGTGGCCGGGGCATATTCCGGCGGGTACCGCCACCGACGCCGTGGCAGGCACGATCGACCTCCTCCCCACGTTTGCCGCGCTGGCCGGGGCGACACTGCCGGATCGGACGCTCGACGGCCGCGACCTCTCGAATCTGCTGCTGCACCCCGATGCCGCGGAGACACCGCACGAGGCCTACTATTACTTCAAGGGGCTCGGTCTCGAGGCGGTGCGCTCGGGCGATTGGAAGCTGGTGTTCAAGCGGCAGCAGTGGGAAGAGTATCCCTATCGCCGCAACCTGCCGCCGGAGCCGGACGCTTGGGTCGAGACCGCGCTGTATGATCTATCGGCCGACATCGGCGAGGCGACCGATGTATCCGCGGCGCACCCGGAGGTGGTGGCGCGGCTCGAGGCGATGGCGCAGGGCATGCGCGAAGACTTGGGCGACAGCCGCACGGAGACGGTCTGCGCTAACTGCCGGCCGCTCGGGGGAACCACGCCCGAATGATTCCGCCCCCCATCAGCGTCGTGGTGCCGTCGTACAATCCGCGGCCGGAGCATTTGCGCGCGCTCTACGAATCGCTGCTGGCGCAGACCTGGACGCATTTCGAGGTCATCGTGGTGGACGACGCATCGCCCGAAGCGGACTATGCGCTGCTGCAGGACGAGCGCTTCCGCGTGGTACGGCAGCCCGAGAACCGCGGCCCGGCGGCGGCCCGCAACCGCGGCGCGGCGGAGGCCAAGCACGACTGGCTGTTCTTCACCGATACCGATTGCACCCTCGCGCCGGATTGCCTTGAGCGCGTGTCGGCGGGGCTGGCGCACGATGCCATTATCATGGGGGACACCCGCACGCGTGTTGAGACGTTGTTCGGCAGATGCGTGGCGCTGCTCGGCTTTCCCGGCGGCGGCGCGTTGGGCTTCCATCGCGTGTGGCGCGTGGATGAAGCCGGTTACACGCGCAGCTTCAGCAGCTGCAACCTGGCGTTTCACAAGGCCCTCTTCGAATCGCTGGGGCGCTTCAACGAGACCTTCCCAGTGGCGGGCGGCGAAGACACCGTGCTCGCGCGGCATGCGGTCGAGACCGGACACCGCATCCGCTACGCGCCGCATCAGATCGTCTACCACGTCGAGCGGCCCGACCTGCGCGGCTTCCTGCGCTGGCAGATCATCCGCGGGCGCGGCAATTACTACATCAAGCGCCACGTTCCCGAAGTCGGCGGCTACCTCCGGCTGCGCATCTGGACCTACAAGAACAGCCTCGTCACCGCCGGTCCATTGCTGGCGTTTCCCGTCACGGTGCTTTGGGCGCTGTCCGTCGTGTTCCAGTCCATCGGCTATCGGATGGAGGCCAAGAAAAACCGGACGCCCGCCTGAGCGGACGCCCGGTTAATGGTTCTTGATTCCGGTGCTTAGCTGGCGGGGTTCAGCTTGGTGGCCATGAACGCCGTGGCCGCGTCGGCCTTGGTCCAGTAGCCCGCGCCGCCCGCTTCGGCAAGCGCGTCGTCGGTGGCGTCAATCAGCTTCTCGCCGTTGATGTAGCCCGCGATGGCATTGCCGGTCTGCTCGATCTTCAGCGTCACCCATTCGCCCTCGGGCTTGATGTCCGCACTGCCGATCTGCTCGCGGTTGCCTTCCACCACCTTGTAGATGCGGAAGTTGCCTTCGAGCGGGTTGTACCGCGCGACGTAGTAGTTGTTCTTGTCCTTCACGCGCCAGATGACGCCGCCGCCCTGGTCTTCCTCGCCCGAGAGCGACTTGATGGTCACCTCGAAGCTGCCGTCCTTGAAGGGGCGCGAATCGGTCCAGAGCAGGTTGAAGGTGCCCGCGCTCTTGTGGTTGGCGCTGGAGAGCGCGATGACCGGTTCACCGGCCGGGCCCTTCAGGTCCTTGGAGAGTTCCCAGGTGGCCAGCGGACCTTCCTGGTTCGTCGCTTCCACTTTCCAGGTTTCCGGCAGACCGGCCGCCTGAGCCACCGCCGGATACTCGCCCGCAGGCGCGGCCGCCGGGGCGCCATCGTCCGGCCATTCTGCGCCCTGGTCGATCCAGGCGCGGAGGATGCCGATCTGCTCGTCCGTCAGCGGGTCGCCGTCGGGGGGCATGCGGTCGAAGTCATCGTTGATACCGGCCACCAGCTGCACAATCAGGCTGCCCGCGCTGTCGCCCGCGACGAACATCGCGCCCTCGGTGCCGCCCTTCAGGGCATCGGCCTTATTGTCCAGGCGCAGGCCGGACTTCTTCTTCTCGGTTCCGTGGCATTCAACGCACGAAGCCTCGAAAATCGGCCAGATGTCCGCTTGAAAGTCCACTTTCTTTTCGGCCGGGGCGGGCAATTCCGCGCTCGCGGCGCCCGCCACCAACACACCCGCCGCGCCCATCAGCCCGGCCATCGATACGTATCGCATAACAACTCCTCTCGGTCGTACAGCCTACAAACGGCAAAGGAAGCGAAAAGGCTAACACACGCCCCCCGAACCCTGCAAAGCACTGGACGCACCACGGGGCCGGGTATTCAGAATCGGAGTTCAAACCGATTCATGCAGCGCGATAGCGAACACCCGGGAGGCCTTGAAAGTCGGCGTCCTGCGTCCAGAGCGTCGCGTCATGTATTCGGGCGGTGGCCAGATTCATGCTATCTGCCATGGAGACCTTGATTTTACTGCTAATCTTCGCAGCGCAAAACGCGGCACACGAGTCGACAACGTTTAATAGCGGTCATCCTCACGGCGTACCGAAGTATCAATTCCCGGCAGACACCCCTTCAGGTCTCGTATAGAGCGCACGGGAATAAATTCAATCCGGTCGCCGTAGGCCACGGCTCTCAATTCGAGGCCCGGCTTAATCCCGAGTTGTTCCCGAATCTCGCGGGGAATCACCACTTCAAAATTTGGCGATACGATAACCTTCTGCATGATCACCTCGTCGATCAGCCAGTCGTCATACGATTGAGCCTATGGATAGTCAGGCCAGGTTTCAAACCGATTACCTCCTCGCAAAGAACGCTTCGCGGTGGGTCTCGGCGAGGGCTTCGAGGCGCTCGGCTACCTCCGGATGGGCCTCGATTACGTTGTGGACTTCGTACGGATCGGCGTCGAGATGGTAGAGACTCTGCTCGATCTTAATCTGGCGGTATTGGCCGGGCTGGCCGTCGCGGCCGAAGGTTTCGACTTGGCGGTAGCCGTGGGGCAGGTGCAGTTTCCATTGGCCGTCGCCCGTGAGCACGCTCTCGAAGCTCGCGTTGTTGGTCAGGTAGTAGGCCTCGTGCGGATTCGTCGCGCCGGACTGTCCGGTCACCAGCGGCCACACGTCGCGGCCGTCGATTTCGGTGGCGAATGAGGTTCCGGCGAGCGCGGCGAAGGTGGGCGCTACGTCGATGGTGCACCAGGTGTCGGGGCTGACCGTGCCCGCGGGCACGTGGCCCGGCCACCGCACGATGCACGCGCTGCGCACGCCCCCGTCGAAGCTGGTGCCCTTGGCCTCGCGGAACGGTGTGCTCCCAGCGTGGTTGCCGTAGGAGGTCCACGGCCCGTTGTCGGACGTGAACAGCACGACGGTATTGTCCGCCACGCCGGCGGCGTCGAGCGCATCGAGAATTTGCCCGAGCGACCAGTCGAGTTCGAGCAGCACATCGCCATAGAGTCCCGCGCCCGATTTACCTTCGAACTCGGGACTACAGAAGAGCGGCACGTGCGGCATGTTGTGGGGCACGTAGAGAAAGAAGGGCGCCTCCTTATGGCGGCCGATGAAATCGACCGCGTGCTCGGTGTAGCGGCGCGTGAGGGTCTTCTGGTCCTCGGCGGTTACCGAATCGATGATAACCTCGCCGTTCTCGTAGAACTGCAGCGGCACCTTACCCCACTTCTCCGGGTGCTCCGGGTGCCCTGCCCACATGTCGTTCGAATACATCAGGCCGCAGCTCTCATCGAAGCCGCGCGCGGGCGGCCGCGTGTCTTCTTGGTCGCCGATATGCCATTTGCCGAACACGGCGGTCGCATAGCCCGCGGGCTTCAGCACCTCCGCCAGCGTCGGGAACG
The DNA here is from genome assembly GCA_016125095.1 of Candidatus Hydrogenedens sp. GTDB lineage: Bacteria > Hydrogenedentota > Hydrogenedentia > Hydrogenedentales > JAEUWI01 > WGMK01. The sequence continues at coordinate 161,932 of WGMK01000015.1, forward strand.
CGGGCTCCAGCCCCCGCGCGCCCGGACCATGCGCCCCGAACACCTTCGTGCGCTGCGGATAGCACCCCGAAAGCAAGGCCGCACGAGACGCCGAACAAATCGCCTGAGGCACATAGAACTGCGTGAACCGCCGCCCCTCCTCCGCCAGCCGCCGCATGTTCGGCGTATCGAACCGCGGATGCCCGAAGGGCTGAAAATCGGAATAACCCGAGTCATCCAGAAAAAACACCACAAAATTCGGTCGCGGCGCTTCTGCGCGGGCCACGCCCGAAGCCAGCACTGCGGCGAAGAGTAAGCACCATCGCATGAAGAAGCCCTCCCGTGGATATTGGGACAGCCTACAAGCTGAGCGAGGCCGGGGCAAATGGGGCACTTACTTGAACAACATCTCCGGCCAACGGCTGCGAATGTGGTTAACCTGGTTACCAGTACCGATGTAGAGCGTTTCCTGGGCACCGGGAAAACCTTTTAACTTCATCGGACCGTTCGCGACATCCGCTTCGCTCTTCGATTTCGAGTCATACTCCGTGAGCACCCAACTGGTTCGCTCGGGCCCCCCGTAGATAAGCTCGAGCTCGACCGCGTTGTCGGACTGCGCAACATATCGGATTGGTACGAATCGACGAGAGTGCGGGGGCACCGCATATTCGCGACCGAATTTCCCCGTTGTCCTTGCGTATTCGTCGGGGTACAGAATCAGATTAATCGCCACATCCCGCTGATTGACGACATGAATACCCACGCGGGATAGCCCGGCATAAACGTAGATGCCAGCTACGATCCCGACGAGCAGTGCCGACGAGAGTACGTATCGCCACATTAAAAACCTCCGGTCGGTATCGGGACAGCCTACGAACTGGATGCTGCTGGGGCAAATGAAATGATTACAATAGTTCCCTGAAGAACGCTTCGCGTTCGCCGAGTTCTTCGAGCGTATTCAGGTGCAGCACGATGGCATCGCGAAGATTATCCGCCGCTTCTTCTACCGAATCCCCGCACGAAGTTGTGCCGAGTTCCTTGCAGCGTGCGGCGTAGCCGCCTTCTTCTTTGTCGATGAGTAGCGTCAATTGGATGTACATGCCGAGCACTTCAATCCTGGTTTCGTGCAACTTTGTCCGATACTTTGATTGTAACACGAAGCCCTTTCCTACCAAAGGCCAATAGATTCCCTTACCCCAACCGCTCCTGAAAAAACGCGAGTACCCGCTCGAGCGCGGCGCGGGTGGGTTGGCCTTCTTCGTCGATGAGGTGGCGGGTGAGGACGCTGTGGGCGTCGCGGGGATGACCGTAGGGGTTGCCGGGCGAGGAGTCGATTTCGATGCCCTCGAATCCATCGCCGAGTTCCTCGCGGAGGCGCTCGAAGCGGTCGGGCGGACAGAGCGCGTCGTGGGTGAACTTGAGACCGAGCACGCCGACGCCCTCGGCGGCGCGTCGCTTGACAACGCAAAGGTCATCGTCGGACAGGTGCAGCGCGCGCCGCTGGTCCCTGGTGGGGCCCACGGGCAGCGACGGCTGGCTGAGCACGGGTGCCATGACGCATTCGTCGACCATGAGCGACAGCGCAAAGTTGCCGGTGAGACACATGCCCAGCGCCCCCACGCCCTTGCCGCCGATCTCGGCGTGCACATGGCGGCAGAGCGCGCGCAGCCAGTCGCAGATGGGACTCGACCGGCGCGCGGCGAGCAGCGCGAATTCCCGCCGGATGCAGGCCTGCGCCACGGACTGCAACAGGTAGGCATTCGAGAAGGGCCGGTTCGGCGTGCCGAGCAGATTCGGCAGGAATACGGTGAAGCCCGCGTCGGCCACCCGCTCGGCAAAGGCCTGCACTTCCGGATAGATGCCCGGTATCTCGTGCATGATAACCACGCCCGGCCCGCTGCCCTTGCGGAAGACGGTCCGCGTGGTGCCCTCGTGCGTGAAGGGGAATTCCATAAAGCCTGTCAGCGGCATGGCCTGCCTCCCGTGCGTTGCGGATGGTTATAGCATGCCGTGCGAGGCCGGGGCAGGGCGTCAGACTGGCTTGGTCCGACCGTCTGCAGCTTGCAGATACGATTCGCTGGAAGCGACAAACGATCGCGGACCGGGAGGCTTAGACCAATTCTTTCGCCAGGCGGCCGAGCGTGCGGAGGGCGTGCTCGACTTCGGGCGTCCAGCGTATGCCGGTGTTCAGGCGGATGCAGTGGGCGTAGCGGTCGTCGGGCGCGAAAATGTGACCCGAGACAATCTGGATGCCGGCGCGCTGCGCGGCGGTCTTCAGCTTGAATCCGTCGCTGCCGGCGGGGAGTTCGACCCAGAGCACGAAGCCGCCCTGCGGCCGCGAGAGCCGCGTGCCTTCGGGGAAGGATTCTGCCACGCAGCGCGAGAACCGGTGCATGCTGTCGCCCAGCACATGGCGCAGCCTGCGGAGGTGCCGGTCGTAGCCGCCGCTTTCGAGGTAATCCGCGATGGCGATCTGCTCGGGCGTGCTATTGGCGAGCGAGGCGCAGCGCTTGAGCTGGGCGAGCCCCTCGCAATAGCGGCGGTTGACCACGGCACCCACGCGGAAGCCCGCGACCAGCGATTTGCTGAAGGAGGTGCAGAGCAGCACGCGCTCGTCGCGATCGAAGGCCTTGATCGGGGGCGTGCGTTCGCCGGAGAAGGGCAGCTCGCCGTAGATGTCGTCCTCGATTATTGGCACGGCATGCTCCGCCGCGAGCGCGGCCAGCTGGCGCTTGCTGTCCTCGGGCATCAGCGAGCCGAGCGGATTGCCGTAGGTGGGGGTGGTCAGTACGGCCTGCGCCCGGCCTGCCCGCATCACGGACGCGAGCGCGTCCATGTCCATGCCGGTATCGGCGTCGGCAGGTATCTCGAGCGCGCGCAGACCGAGCGATTCCAGCCACTCGAGAAAGCCGTAGTACGTGGGCGAAGCGATGGCGACGGTATCGCCGGGCCGCGTTACCGCGCGCAGGCTCAACTGCCCCGCCTCGGTGCAGCCGCTGGTGATCACGATGTCGTCCGCGTTGCAGGCGACGCCGGTTGCGGCGTAGCGGCGCGCGATGTGCCGCCGCAGCGGCGCATAGCCCGGCGAGAATTCGTAGCGCTGCATGGCGGCGGCCTTGCGGCGGCAGACGTCGCCGAGCTTCCGCGCCAGCTGCTGATACGGCAGCAGCTCGGTGCTGACGATCGCCGCGCCGAAGGGCATGCCCCCGCCGCTCACGGCCTCGGCCAGCATGGCGGAGATTTGTCCCGTATGCCGTACCTCGTAGGGCTCCGGGATGGCCACCGGCGCGGGCCGCTCGCAGGGCGACTCGTAGCCCGCGAGCACGTAGTAGCCCGATTGCGGCCGGGCCTCCACCACGCCCCAATCCTGCAGGCGGCCATAGGCCTCGAGCACGGTGGTCACGCTGACCTTGCGCAATTGCGCCATGCGGCGCAGCGATGGCAGCTTCTCGCCCGGGGCCAGCGCACCCGTGTCTATCTGGTCCCTAAGTTCTTCCGCCAGAGCGCGATACAGCGCCTGGTCGGTCTCGGGTATCACGACGCTCATGGCCAGAACCTCCTGGAAGGCAGGGTAACACAGGTCAAACTGTTATGCAAACAATTTTGATTATCTGTATCTGTACTGGAAACAAAAGAGCGCATATCCTAGGAGGTATAAGGCGGGCGCAACTGGAAGCGCCCCGGGCAACCCTGGAGGTTAGGGCCATGAGAACAGACGAACGAGAATCGGAAGGCTTTTTCCGGCGCGCGCTCCGCGCCTTCACCGAAAGCGATGCGGGCCGCTACGACGCGATCATCCGCATGCGCACCTATGGACGCTCGGGCAGCGTGCTCCCCGCCGCCGCGGCCGTGGCCGACGAGAACGCGGAGGACGGCAATAAACTCCACCCGACGGGCATGTACCCGCCGCTCCGGCGCGTCGCCTAGCGCTGCATGACGTGCGCGGTGTATGCCTCGGGGTCGAAGCGCTTCAGGCGGAGCGAGTTGTACACCACGCAGATGGAACTAAGCGCCATGCAGATTTCGGCGGAGACAGGATGCAGCACGCCGAGCATGGCGAGCGGAATCGCCAGCAGGTTGTAGCCGAAGGCCCACGCGAGGTTCTGCAGAATCTTGTTGTAGGTGGCGTGGCCCAACTGCACGGCGGTGAGCAGGCTGGTGAGATCGCCGTGCACGAGCGTGACGTCGGCAGCCTCGATGGCGATGTCGGTGCCGGTGCCGATCGCGATGCCGATGTCGGCCGTGGCCAGCGCCCCCGCATCGTTGATGCCATCGCCGACCATGGCCACTTTGCCGATGGTCTCGCGCTGGAGTTTCTCGACCGCGTCGGCCTTGTCCTTGGGCAGCACATCGGCGATGACCTCGGTGATGCCGGCCTGCTGCGCGACGACGTCGCCCGAGGCGCGGCTGTCGCCGGTGATCATCACGCAGCGAATCCCCATGCGGAGCAGCACCTTGATGGCCCGCACGGAGTCCTTTTTCAGCGTATCGCTCAGCGCGATGACGCCGATGGGTTTGCCGCAGCGAGCGACGATGACCGTAGTCTTCGCTTCCTTCGCCAGGCGGTACAACGTGTGGTCCAGCGGCTTGAGGTCGATCTTTTCGCGCTCGAACAGCTTGGCCTTGCCCAGGATATGGGCGGTGCCGTCAATCTTCGCGCGGGCGCCGAGGCCGGGCAGCGCCGCGAAGTCCTCCGCTTCCGGAATCTCGATCCGCTTTTCTTTCGCCTTGTCGAGGATGGCCTGCGCGATCGGATGCTCTGAGCCCGACTCGATGGCGGCAGCGGCGGCGAGTAATTCCTCTTCCGAGATGCCGTCCAGCGGCTCGACATTGACCACGCGGGGCTGGCCGTGGGTGATGGTCCCGGTCTTGTCGAAGGCGATGATGCGGGTCTCGCGCAGGCCCTGCATGGCCGCGCCTTCGCGCACGAGGATGCCGCGCTTGGCCGCGATGCCCGTGCCCACCATGATGGCGGTCGGCGTGGCCAGGCCCATCGCACAGGGGCACGATATGACCAGCACCGCGATGGCCGAGAAAAGCGCCATGCTCAGCGGCGATTCGGAGGTGAGCGAGGCCCACGGCAGATAGGGCACGGCCCAGGCGCCGAGCGCCTGCATCATGTCCGGCAGCAGCATCCAGAACAGAAAGGTTACGACGGCCATGCCGAGGATGACGGGCACGAATACGCCGGTAATCTGATCGGCGAATTCCTGAATCGGCACCTTGCTGGCCTGGGCATTCTCGACCGTGCGGGCCACCTGCGCCAGAAACGTATCCCGCCCGACGCGCGTCGCCTTGATGCGCAGCCGGCCGGTCTGGTTCACCGTGGCGCCGATCACCTCGTCGCCCGCTTCCTTGTCCACGGGAATCGGTTCACCCGTCGCGAGGGATTCATCCACCGCGCTGCTGCCGTCGAGTACTTGTCCGTCGGTGGGAATCTTCTCGCCCGGCCGCACGATCAGCACATCACCCACCGTGACCTCGCTGATCGGCACGCGCTCTTCCGCGCCGTTCCGTTCGACCGTGGCTTCCTTCGCGCCCGCATCGAGCAGCGCGCGTATCGCATCTGCCGCGTGCCCCTTCGCGTTCGCCTCGATGTAGCGGCCGGTCACGTGGAACGCCATGATCATGCCCGCGATTCCGGCGAAGCTCAGCACGGGCAGTCCCGCGAAACTGATGGGACCGCTCACCAGCGCCGCGCCTGTGCCGAGTGCAATCAGCGTGTCCATGTTCGCGCGCTTGTGCTTCAGGCCGTCCCACGTGCGCAGGAAGGTCTCGTCCCCTGCCGTGGCCAGCACCGCCAGCGACAACAGGAACTCGAGCACGTTGTGGTAGGGCACCATGAAGAGCCCGGACATGTGACCGAACATCAGGACCATGCCGGGCACGGTAAGGCCCCAGGCGAAACGCAGCCGCCGCTGCGCATGGCGCTGCTCCTCGGCCATTTCGCGCACGCGGTCTTCGGGCTTGCGCTCGTTCAGCGGCGCCGCCTTGTATCCCGTCCCATTCACCACCTCGATCAGGTGGTCGATATCCGTCTCGGCGGGATCGAAATCGATGGCGGCGGATTCGGTCATGAGGCTGACATTCGCCTCGCGGACGCCGGGGGCCTGCTGCAGGGCCTTCGTGACGGTATTCACGCAGCCCTGGCAGCTCATGCCGGTTATGCGGAGTTGGGCCTGCTTTCCTGCATCATTCATCGCTCATTCTTTTCAGCAGGGCCATCACTTCCTCGGAATCGGAATAGAACATCGGGGAGGCGTCGCGGCCCTCGCGGTAGTTGGTTTGCACCAGCCGCCCGGCGTAGCCGTGTTCCGCCAGCCATGGCATGATGCCGCCCACGAGCAGCAGCACAAGCGCGATGCCCAGCACAAAACGTGCGATGCGGCCGATCATCCGAAGCTCCTTAGGGGGCTAACGATGGCGGTGCCGGAAAGATTCCGGAACTGAGCACCAGCCAGGCGACGAATAGGGTCAACACGATGTTGAAGGACTGGCCGACGACATAGAGGATGATGGGCTTGCCGCCGACCAGTTGCTTGCCGAGTTCGCTGAAGTTCGACTCGAGGCCGATGCTTAAGAAGGCCAGCGCGAACAGCCATTCGCGGAATTCCTTGGTCTGGCCGAAGAGATCCTTCACGGGGCCTTCGCCCATCATCGGCACAAGCACGAACGACACCAATAGCGAAGCGCCGACGAAGCCCAGGATGAACTTGGGAAAGCGCGTCCAGATTTCGCCGACACCCACGGCCCGCTGGTTCGACGGATCGCGCTCGACTGAGGTGACCCAGTGCAGCGCGATGAAGAAGGCCACAACGCCGATGAGCAGGTTCTGAATCATCTTGACGATGGCGGCCGCCGCACCGGCTTCGGGCCCGAGCGATTCGCCCGCGGCCACCACGGCGCCCGTGGCATCCACCACGCCGCCAATCCATGCGCCGCCCAGCACCGGCGGCAGGCCGAGCGCCGAACACAACACCGGCATGCCGATCATCATAAAGACGGTGAAGATGAGCGTCATGCCGACCGCGAGGGTGAGGTCTTCCCGCTTGGCGCGCGAGGCGGCCGCCGCTGCGATGGCCGCCGATACGCCGCACACCGACGTGGACGTTGCGACCACGATGACGAGCGGCTTGTTCACCATCTTGAGGAACCGCGTGCCGAAGAACCACATGAAAATGATGACGATCGGCGTGACGCCCCAGGCGATCGCGAGGCCGTAGGCGCCGAACTTGAGGATGTTATTAAACAGAATTTCGGCGCCCATGATGACGAGGCCGGTCTTGACGTAGAACTCCGTGCGGAGCGCGGGCTTGAGCCATTCGGGCGTGCGGAGCGTATTCGCGATCAGCAGCCCGAGGCCCACCGCCCAGAAGGGATAACCGATGCCGTAGGCCTTCACGGTCTTTTCGGAGGATAGGATAAGCACGGGAATCGTCAGCGCGAAGAGCAGCAGGAAGGCCGGAAGGAACTTGGCCGCATCGGCCGGCTTCATCACGGCCGCGGCGACGGTAAACAAGACCCCAAGCCCGACGGCCAGCACCAGCAGCGGCAGCGCCAGCTCGGTCGGGAAGATGGCGGAGAAATCGCCCCAGGTCCACTTGGGCATGCCCGGCACCGTGGCGACCATCCCGCAGAACACGGTCGCAAGCAGCGCCGCTCCCAGCCATATCGCCCACCAGTCTTCCTTCTTGTACAGGTCAGACCATTGCGTGCGTTCCGTCGTGACGACGGCTCCCGGATCCTTGCTCATGTTTCCTCCCTATCCCCTCGACTGCCCAGCCAGGTTTTCGTAAAAGCGGATGTAAGTCTCGATGCCGCGCCAGGTGTTCGGCAGATACTGGCGCTCGTTGGGACCGTGGATACCATCGTCGGGCATGGCGAAGCCCAGCATGATCGAATCGACACCGAGCATCTGCTGCATCATGCCGACCACCGGGACGCTGCCGCCCTCGCGCGTGAAGATGGGCTCGACGCCCCACACGGTTGCCAGTGCGCTGGTGGCGGATTTCATGTAGGGCGAATAGCGATCCATGATGGCGCCCGGGCCGGCCGAATGCTGGTGCAATTCCCACTGCACGCCCTCGGCGGCGTTCGCCTCGAAGTAGGCGCGCAGCTGGCCGAGCACATCCTTGGGATCCTGATCGGCCACCAGCCGCGCGGAGAGTTTTGCGTGCGCCTTGGCCGGCAGCACCGTCTTCGCGCCCTCGCCGGTGAAGCCGCCCCAGATGCCGTTCAGGTCAAGCGCGGGCCGCGCGCCCGTGCGCTCCACCGTGGTGTAGCCGTTCTCGCCATACAGCGCCTTCGCGCCGGCCATCGCCAGCCAGGCGTCGTCCTTGCGCGGCACCTTGGCCAGCGCCTCGCGCTCGTCCGGAGTAAGCGCCCGCACCTTGTCGTAGAAGCCGGGCAGCGTCACGCGGCCCTCGGCATCGTGCAGGCCTGCGATGAGCGCGGCGAGTTCGTGAATCGGGTTGCGCACACTGCCGCCGAAGCGCCCGCTGTGCAGATCCTTCGCCGCCGTGCGCAGGGTCACCTCGAAGTAGGCAAGCCCGCGCAGGCCGTAGGTAATCGACGGCAAATCCTTGGAGTGGATCATCGAGTCGCAGTTGAGCACGACATCGCAGGCGATGCGGTCTCGCTCCTGGTCGATGAAGGCCTCGAGGCTCGGCGAACCGATCTCCTCCTCGCCTTCGAACATGAACTTCACGTTGACCGGCAGATCGCCCTGCGCGGCGAGGGCCTCGATGGCCTTCAACTGCGCGAAGAGCTGGCCCTTCATGTCCGAAGCGCCGCGCGCATACAGGTACTCCTCGCGGATCGTCGGCTCGAAGGGCGCGGTGTCCCACTCGTCCAGCGGATCCGCGGGCTGCACATCGTAGTGGCCGTAGACCAGCACCGTCGGCGCGCCGGGTGCCTTCAGCGATTCACCGTACACCACCGGAAAGCCCGCGGTCGGGATCAGCTGCACGCCGTCGATGCCTGCCTGGCGCAGCTGCGACGCGATCCATTCGGCCGTATCGAGCACATCCTGCCGGTGTTCACTCAGGGTCGAAATGCTCGGCATCGCGAGGAATTGCTTGAACTGATCGAGGAAGGCATCCTGCCGATCGCGCGCGTACTGGATGGCGGATTCGCTCATGGGTGAACATATGCTTTCTGGCCCTGCGGCCGCTGGATTCGAATGGCTACAGATCGGTAAAGGTCACGCCGGCGATGCGCCAGGCCTGCTCTTCGCGGGCCAGCGAGAACGACGCCACCAGCGCGCCGAAGGGCCCGCTCAGCGCCGCCGGGGCCGCCGTGGCGGAATCTCCCGTAAGCGTGATGGTCATGCCCGAGGTGTCGGCCGACAGACCATCGAAATAGCGGATGTTCGTGAACTGCCGCATGGTCTCCGCAAAGGCATCGCGGCCGCCGTATTCGTCGTCGTGGAACGAGGCCGCGAGGGTACTGGCAATCTGGTCGCCATTGCTGGCTGCCATGCCGCCAATGAACTGCGTCACCGTCGATGCGATGGCTTCATCCGGCGTTTGACCTGCCTCAGATTGCGGCGACGAGGCGCAGCCGCCCGCTACAAGCAACATCAGTACCGCAGCCCACGCGCCGCGTCGTATCGCCGACATGCCAACCCTCCGCGCGGCGCCTGCGGCCGCTGTTCAAGCCCGCGATCATAGGTGCTCCGCAGGCCGGTTTCAAGGGTAGCCGCTTGCCGCAGCTGATGGCGGTTGCTACACTCGCCCCATCGCTCGACCACGGAGGCACGACATGCGAAAGCGCGCGATCCTGCTGGCACTGCTTTCCGCCAGCGCCGCCTGGGGCCAGGACGAGGCCCCTGAGCCCGTCACGGAGAAGCCCCGCGTCGAGAGCATCGCACTGACCGGCGAAGCCCGCGAGCAGCACTACCGCATGCTCTACACCCTCGCCACCGCCACCGCCCTCGCCGCCGCCACCGGCATCGCCATCCGCCGCAATATGCTGCGCGGGCTCGAGTAGGACTCCCTGCCGCCGCCCCACCGAGGATGGCTTCTGCCCGGGGAAGTAAGAACCGCCTCACGCAAAGGCGCGAAGTCGCCAAGCTGCAAGATGATGCCTGTTCGGTAGGACGAGCGTACCCGCGAGCCATCTTGACGCGAAGACGCCTCAGCACCAAGAGCCGCTCTGGAGAGCAGCGCTCCCGGCGGGGCGATGGCTACGCATCGGTGGGGCGAATGCCCTCATGAGCCGAGGACGCCGGTCCGTCATCAAGATCGCGTTCCGGCCGCCATCCTTTCCCCACCGCCTGCGGCGCAGCCGCCTTGGAGTGCGGGAGCTGGCTCCCGCTTTGCATAGGGAGCGTGTAGCTCCCGTCGTCGTGTGGCCGGCCGCAATCTCCGAGCAAACGCCGGGAGCAAGCTCCCTCCACGAAAGCGCAAGCAAGTCTTGCGCACTCCAAAGCAGCAAGCTGCAAGGAAATGACTGTACGGTGGGGTGAGACTCTGTCGAGCCATCTTGATGCGATCGCGTCAAGGAGGTTGCCGCGCTTCCCTCGCAATGACGGAAAAAGACGTGTAGTTACTCCGAGTTGCAGACCTACTACAGCCGAGCAAGCGCGCGGGTAGGCTTGCCTTACCGCCCCCCAAAAACGAAAGCGGCGCGGACCGTGAGATCCGCGCCGCTGGGGTTGCGATTGTTTGACCGATTAGCCCTTGTGGTAGGGGGCTTCGAGGCTCCAGCCGTTCTGGTAGGGACGGTAGGCGAATTCGTTGGCCTGCTTGACGGCGTCGCTGTCGCCGCCGGTGAGCTTCTGTTCCTTCGGGTCCCAACCCAGTTTCGCGCCGGTCACGTAGGAGCAGGTGCCCATGTGGCAGACCGAGGTGGTGTTGTGAATCACATGCACCGACGAGTTCGGCTTGGCGCCGTCGCGGATGCAGGCCACGAAGTTTTCCCAGTGATACTCGTTCAGGCGGTCGGCCGTGGCGCTCTTTTCTTCGCAGGGCTCCGGCTCGCTGAAGTCGTTGAACACCGGATAGATGGTGTAGCCGCCGCGGTGCAGCAGCATCGTGCCCTTGGCACCATGGAAGAGGATGCCGTGGCTCTGGTAGTCCTTCGGCAGGTAGTTGTTGTACACGCGGTTGCTGAAGGTGAGCGTGTAGTTCTCGAATTCCCAGGCCACGTCGAGCGTGTCGGGGGTGGTGCGGTTGTCCTGCACGACATACTTGCCGCCGGTGGCGACCACGTTCTTCACGGGGTTGTCGAATTCGCCCATGGCCCACAGCGCGATATCGACCAGGTGCGCGCCCCAGTCGGTAATCTTGCCGCCGGAGTAATCGAGGAACCAGCGGAAATTGTAGATCCAGCGGTTGGTGTTGAAGGGCTTGTGCTCCACCCAGCCCTGGTGGAAGTCCCAGTCGATGCCCTCGAACTTGCTGATGTCGTCGTCGCCCATGCCGATGCCGTGCGTGCCTTCGCCGTCGTGAATGTAGGTCTCCACATGTGCGACCTGGCCAAGGTAGCCGGACTTCACGAGCTCGACGGCTTCGATGAAGTGCGGCATGCTGCGCTGGAAATTGCCCGCCTGGAAGACCACGCCGGTGTCTTCGATTTTCTTCACCATCGCCCGGCCCTCGGCAATTGTCGTTGCGCAGGGCTTCTCGCAATAGATGGCCTTGCCGGCGTCGGCGGCGTGCAGCGTGGTCAGGCAGTGCCAGTGGTCCGGCGTGGCAATCACCACGGCATCGACGTCCTTATTCTCGAGCAGCTCGCGGAAATCGTGGTGCGTGGTGAAGCTCTTGTCGGTGAACTTCTGGCCGGCCATCTGCTCGGCGCGCATCAGGTTTTTCCACCAGATGTCGCAAAGGGCGACCGGACGCATGTCGTCGCGCTTGAGCACGAAGCCGAGGTTCGAGCGGCCCATGCCGCCGATGCCGATGTGGCCGGTGTAGATCTTGTCGTTCGCGCCCAGCACTTCGGGCGGCAGAATGTTCTTGTATTCGTATTGGCCCGCAGGCGCCTGCGCGCCGGCTTTCGCGGCCACCGCGGCCACACCCGCTGCGGCGCTTGCCGTCACGGCGGCCTTGCGGATGAATTCGCGCCGTGTTACGGCCTGCTTCTTCTCGGTCTTCTTGTCCTGTTCCATGGTGGTATCGTCTCCAATCGGAAATAAATCAATCCAAGGTGGCCCTGTAAAGAAGCGTATGCTACCGCTCGAAAACCGGATTTGCAATGTTGACGGCAGGAAGCGGAAGCGTCGGCTAGAACGTACCTCGCGCTGCAATCGCAGTATTCGCTGAATTGTGTAAAGCATTATGGTGGCGTGGGGCGAAAAGCTGTGCTACACTGCGGCTGGTTCGTGTGGAGGATAACCACGATGGACGCGATAGCCAGCCACTTTCAGGAATATTGGCTTTATTGGGCCGTGGCCGCCGTATTGGCGGCCCCGATCATCTTTGTTACGCGGCGCTATTCCCTTCCGGTGATTCAGTACGCCTTGGAGAGCGCCATTTACATGTACATCATGCACGTGATCATTGGTGCAGTTGTGCGGGTAGCGTCGTGGTTCAAGACCAGTTCCTCCATGCGCGCCCTCGAGGAAGACGGGCGGCCCACCGACGCGGTGAACTGGACGACGCCCTTTATCGAGTTCTGGGACAAGGCCAAGTACGACCCGGAATGGATCATCTACCTCGAAATCGGCTTTGCCGTGGTGATCGTAATTCTTGTGGCGCGATACCGCCCCATGAAGATTCATAACCCGCACAAGCGCAAGTACGACGACAAGGGCAACCTGATAGCGGGCGGCACCGCGAAGAAGGGCGGCAAGGGGGCGAACCGTCCCGGACGCAGCTATGTGCCGCCGAGCGAGCGCGATTACCGGCGCCCCGGACGTTAATGACCGCGCCGCGTGCCGGCGCGATTGGAGTGAGTAACGTGGAGTCGAACGGCCTGTACCTGGTCGTGATGGTGGCCATCACGCTGGCCGTGGCAGGCTATGGCGCCTGGGATATGCTGCTGGTGCGGTGTCCGCATTGCGGCGCGAAGAACGTCATTGAGTCGCCGAAATGCCGCCGTTGCGGCAAGCCGATGACGGAGCCCGGGCAGGACGAAAACGAGGCGTAACCGTGCGGCGCGGCCGCGGAGCAGGAAACCGATGGCAGAAGTGAAACCGCAAATCCGTTGCCGGCACTGCAACAAGATGGCCGACCCGGACAAGGTGCCGGGCGAGGGCGATATCATCTGCATGCAGTGCGGCCTGAACCTGCTGACCGGCCAGAAGATTCAGCGGCCGCAGGGCGCCATGATGGCCGAAGAGGCCCGCACACGCTTCAAACCGGTCTGGATCATCGTGCCGGTGGCCCTGGTGGCGCTGGGCCTGCTGGGCGGCGTGGTCTATTTCCTGAGCCAGGATCCGGTAGGACAGGCGCGGCAGCTGGCGCGCGAACAAAATGTAATCGAGGCCAAGCATGTGCTGGAGACCTACCTGCCTGCCCACCCCGAAAACGCCGAGGCCCATGTGCTCTACGGCCAATTGCAGTGCCGTTCCGAGGATTTCAGCGGCGCGCTCGACACCTTTCTCGCCGCGCTGAACGCCGACCCCGCGAACGCCGAGGCGGCGCAGCTGGCCTTGTTGGCGGCATCGCGGCTGGGCAACGTCAGCAACGCGGCACAGCGCAAGGCGGACGCGTACCGCCGGATCGTGCAGGCGCAGCCCGGCAACACGCAGGCGCTCCGGCTGCTCGCAGTGACCGAAGGCGCGGCCGGTAACTACGCCGCGCTGACGGAATCGCTCGATGCGGTGGCCGAGCGCGACGGCGAATCCGCCGCGGTACTGAACCTCAAGGGCGCGGGTCTGGCGCTGCAGGGCGACACCGAGGCGGCCAAGCAGGTATTCAAGGATGCGGAAGCGCTCGACCCCGCCGACCCGATCGCCAACCTGGCGCTCGGCCTGGTGGCCAGCATGGAGGGCGACGAGGCCCAGGCGCTGCAGGACCTGCGCGCGGCGAAGGGCGCCGGTCCCCAGATGACCGCGCTCGTCAACGCCCGCGTCGGCATGATTCAGATGTCGCAAGGCAACTACGAAGCGGCGCTGCCGCTGCTGCGCTCGGCCATGGACGGGGGCGCGAATGCCGAGGCCGAATTCTTTCACGCCGTGTGCCTGAAGGAACTGCGCCTGACGCAGGAGGCACTGGAAGCGCTGCAGCGCATCGCGCAGGGACAAACCAAGTACGCCGGGCGGGCGGCAGTCGAGGCGGCTCAGATGTACCTCGCCGGCAGGCGCATCGAGGAAGCTGAAGCCATGGCGCGCAACGCGACTGCCGCAGGCGAAAACTCCGCCAAGCTCTACACCATTCAGGGCCAGCTGTATGTGGCCCGAGGCGAGGAAAACGAAGGCCAGCAATCGTTCCGCCGGGCGATTCAGACTGACCCGCAGTACGCCCCGGCACACCTGGAAAGCGGCCTGCTCTACGTGAAGCAGGGCATCACGCAGCAGGGACTCGAGAGTCTTGAGCGCTATATCGAGCTGGCCAGCACGCTCCCGGGCGCGCGCACCGCGGAAGTGGAAGTGCTGATTGCCCAACTGAAACAAACCATGGAGTCCGGTGCCTCGGCGCCGGCGCGTCTGTAGGAATCGAAAGATGAAGCACCTGCGCCGCACCTGTAGTTACGCCGCACTCGCGCTGATGACTGCCGCCGCCCCGGCCTGGGCCTGGGGCCCGCGGGCGGAAACGTCGATCGTTACCAGCGCCGCGCGCCTGCTCTCCAAGGAGGGCGTGCTCAAGATCGAGCGGATCGAATCCGACCTGCGCGACGGCGCATCCACCAGCACCCTGCAGATGGACCAAGTCTATCCCGATTTCGGGGTGAACCCCATCGCGGCCATCGAGAACGAAATGCTGGTGCTGCAGGCCCTCCGCTCGGGACAGATTGACGGCTACTACGCCTTCCGCCTCGGCATGCTCGGCAAACTGGTGGCCAATGTGACCGGCCCCTTGAGCCAGACCGATCCGACCTACAGCAACCTGTACTACAAGGACGTGGAATCCCACATTACCGACTTGTCGCTGCAGCAGGAACCGCCGCAGGTGGTGGATCCCCTGCCCTACTTCGAGCGCCGCGTGCTGCAGGCGAACGTGAATGCCGACGTGATCGTGCGCGAGTACAAGAACGGCGTGGGCTACCAGGGCGTGGCCGGGCAGACGCTCGAAGAAGCCGCCAGCCGGTCGGTGGCGTCGGTGGCCGACGTGTGGCGCACCATCCTCACGGCGCGGAGCGTGGAGACCAATATATCGGATGCGCAGATCCGCGACTACGTGGTGAACGCCTACGGGTATTTCATCGGCCGCGGCAACAGCGGCGAAATCAACGCGGCTGATCGCCGGCTCGAGGAGATCATCGAGCCGACCCCCGACATGACCGTACGCGTCGGCGACCTGTTTTACGACGCCGGCATGCGCGAGGATGCCGTGAAGCGGTACGAGCGCGTGCTGGCGCAGGTGCCCGAGCGGCGCGACGTGGTGGAGAAGATCGCGGGATACTACATGGAGCTCGGCGAGGAGGCCCTCGCGGCGAAGAAGCTCGAGGATGCGGAGAAATTTTTTGCATCCGCCCTGAACGCCAATCCGTTGCACCCCGAGGCGGAGGCGCGGCGGCTCGAGGCGGCCGACATGATTGCCGCGCGCGATGAACGCCTGATGGACGCGCGCATGGCGCTCGAGGAGGCCGCGGGCTTCGAAGTGCTGTCCGAGCAGGAAGTGCTCAATGGCCGGATAGCGGAAGCCGTGGCCCTGCTGCACGAAGCGCGCAATGCCTATGCCAATGTGACCGACGAGTTTCCGCTGGAATACCAGAAGGCCTCGACCGGTCAGCGATCGGTGGATACGCGGCTCAATTCGCTGCGCGGCGACCTGATGGCCAATTCCCAGCTGCTAAGCGGCTCGGGCTACGTGGTGGATGCGCCGGTGCTGGCGCGTGAGGCGGGCAAGAGCATGGACATGGCCACGCTGAAGGCGATGATCAACGATGCGCAGACCTCGCTGGAGCAGGAACTACAGGCGAATGCGGAGGCCTTGCTCCGCATTCAATAGCCGGGGTTACTCGGGCTTTACGCCTACGCCCCGCTCGGCGGCATAGGATTCAAGGGCCTCGCGGAGCAGCTTGCGTCCGCGGTACAGCCGCGACATGACGGTGCCCAGCGGGCAGTCCATCACCTCGGCAATCTCCTTGTAGGACTTATCCTCGAGATCGGCCATGATGACCGGCAGGCGGAAATCGTAGGGGACCGCCTCAAGGGCGTGCCGCACTTCGTCATCCAGCAGTTCCAGCAGTTTCTCGCGCTCGCCCTCGCGCACTTCCATCGGCACGTTGGGATCGGTGGACTTGTCCTGCGCGGCCTCAGTGCCGTTCAGTTCCACCAAGGCGGGCCGGCGCGCCTTTCGGCGGTACTCATTGATGAAGGTATTGCGCAGGATGGTGAGCAGCCATGCCTTGATGTAGGTGCCTTCCTGGAACTTGTCGTGGAAGCGGAGGGCCTTCACGACGGTGTTCTGGGTCAGATCCTCTGCGTCCGCCGCGTTCCGTGTAAGCTTCAACGCGACGGCGTACATCATGTCCATGTGTTCCAAGATGAGATTTTCAAACTCTTTGGAACGCGGTATCGGGGTTTCCTTGGTGGAGGGCATGAGGATCCTTGCCAGAGGCGCGCGGCCGACGCTTGGCGGGCGCTTGAGAATCATAGCAGGACAAGCGGATGGACTCAAAACGATTGCTCCTTCCAGGCCGCGCCTGAGGTTTGAACCGGGTCCGCAGCGACCCGCTTCTCTTCCCTAATTGTACACTCTCTGTCTAATAATGTCTAGACAAAATTTTAATTTGTCTACAAAGCTAACGCAAGCCTCAAACGTTACGATGACCCCGCACGGCGTGGTCTGGAATCGGAGGGCAATTGTGTTATCCTCGAAAGCTGTATTCATCCGAGCAAGTTTTCCGAGGCAGTCATCGTGCGGCACAGGTTTCATGGTTACCTCCTAATAAGCGCATTAACGGCACTCCCCTGGCATTCCGTACAGGCCGAACCGCTGGGCTTCAATCGCGACGTGCAGCCGATTCTTTCGGACAAGTGCTTCGCCTGCCATGGGCCGGATTCGGCATCACGCAAGGCGGGACTCCGGCTGGACCAACCCGAGGCCGCGATGGCCGCCGGGGTGCTGTCGCCGGGCAATCCGGCCGACAGCGAGGTGGTGCATCGCATCCGCACGGACGACTCCGGGGATCGCATGCCGCCCCCGGAATCCAACCTCGCCCTGAGCGCGGAAGAGGCGGACATTCTGGAGCAGTGGATTGCCGAGGGCGCGGTATATGAGCCGCATTGGTCGTTCATTCCCTTGAAATCGGTTTCGGTTCCGGTGGGCCTGACGCCCAAAGACGGCAATCCGATCGATGCCTTCGTGCTGGCCGAGCTCTCGGAATCAGGATTCGCGCCCGCACCTGAGGCCGACCGGGAGACCTTGATCCGTCGGCTGTCGCTGGATCTGCGGGGCCTGCCCCCCACGCTCGAAGAAATTGATGCCTTTCTCGCTGATACCGAGCCGGGTGCTTACCTGCGGGTGGTCGATGCGTTTCTGGCCGATCCGTCCTGCGCTGAGCACTTGGCCGCGGGCTGGCTGGATGTCGCGCGGTATGCCGACACCTTTGGCTATCAGAACGACGTGGAGAGCGACCTCTGGCCTTGGCGCGACTGGCTCATCCGCGCTTTCGACGCCAATATGCCCTACGACGAATTCATCACAGAGCAGCTCGCGGGCGATCTACTCGAGAACCCGACTCAGGACCAGCGACTGGCGACAGCTTTCAACCGACTGCACCGGCAGACCAACGAGGGCGGCAGCATCAACGAGGAATTCCGCGTGGCCTATGTGGGCGACCGGACGGAGACTTTCGCCACGGCGTTCCTCGGGCTGACGCTCGGCTGCGCGCGCTGCCATGACCACAAGTTCGATCCGATCTCGCAGCGCGAGTATTACTCGCTGACAGCCTTCTTCGACGACATCGACGAATCGGGACTGTACTCACACTTCACGCATACCGCGCCGAGCCCGAGCATGCTGCTCTACGATGACGGTCAGGAGCGCCAACACGAAATTCTGCAATGGCGGATCGGGAAGCGCGAGGGGAAGGTGGCAGAAGCAGCCGCAGACGCCGAGACGCGTTTCGCCGCGTTCATTTCCGAGGGCAGCCCTATTCCCGAGGCGCAGCCCGCGAATGCGTGGTC
Organism: Candidatus Hydrogenedens sp.; assembly: GCA_016125095.1. Lineage (GTDB taxonomy): Bacteria > Hydrogenedentota > Hydrogenedentia > Hydrogenedentales > JAEUWI01 > WGMK01. The sequence continues at coordinate 180,152 of WGMK01000015.1, forward strand.
GTTCGAGACCATGACCGACGGCAAGACGCCGGACAGCGCGGACGAGAAGGCCGACGTATCTTCGGTCCTGGGCGCGGGGTTGACGGATGGTCCGCATGGCAAGGCTCTGGCGCTCACGGGCGATGACGGCGCGGCCTGCCGGCAGGCGGGCGATGTCGAGCGGTCGGATGCGTTTTCGCTGGCGCTATGGCTGAAGACGCCTGCGCAAGTGCCGCACCTGGTGGTGGCGCATCGCACGGTGGCGGAGACCGACGCCGCGAGCCGCGGCTGGGAACTGCTGCTGGAAGACGGAAAGCCGACCTTCGGCCTGAATCACTTCTGGCCGGGCAATGCCCTCCGCGTGCAAACGAAGGAGCCGATACCGGCGGAAACGTGGGTGCATGTGGCTGCGACGTATGACGGATCGAGCACGGCCGCAGGCGTCCGGATCTTCGTCAATGGCGAGGCTGCCGACACCGTGGTCCTTCGCGACCACTTGTTCAAGACCATCAAGTACGAGGGCGGCGGCGGTGCGCAGCTGCTGATCGGCCACCGCTTCCGCGATGTCGGCTTTAAGGGCGGCATGGTGGACGAGTTCCGTTTCTACCATGAGTCTCTGAGCGCCATCGACGTGCGGTCGCTTGCCACGGGCGGGGACGCCGCCGCGCTCTGGGCGAACGCCTCCGACGCAGAGCGGCGCGAGCACTACCTGTTCCACGCCGATAACGCCTACGCGGAGGCACGGGCGTCGCTAGCCGAGGCGCGCACGGAGGAAAGCGCCTTCGCCGAGACAGTCCGCCACATCATGGTGATGCGGGACATGGACGCGCCGCGCGAAGCGTATGTACTGACGCGCGGCCAGTACGACCAGCGCGCCGAAACAGTAGAACCCGGCACGCCCGATGCCATTCTGCCCTTCGGCGATTCGCTGCCGCGCAACCGGCTGGGCCTGGCGGAGTGGCTACTGGATCCGCAGAACCCGCTGACCGCGCGCGTCGCCGTGAACCGCTACTGGCAGCAGCTTTTCGGGCGCGGACTGGTGGAAACGCAGGAAGACTTCGGCCTGCAGGGTCGTCCGCCGTCGCATCCGGAACTGCTGGATTTTCTTGCGAAGCGTTTCATGGATTCCGGGTGGGACGTGAAGGGCCTGCTCCGGTTTATCGTGGCCTCGGCCACCTACCGGCAAGACAGCGATTGTGAACCGGCGCTGCGCGAACACGACCCCCAGAATGTGCTGCTGGCGCGCGGTCCGAGCTACCGCCTGTCCGCCGAACAGATCCGCGACCAGGCCCTGGCGGCCAGCGGATTGCTGGTGCCGAAAATCGGCGGCCCGAGCGTGAAGCCCTACCAGCCGCCGGGCCTCTGGAAAGAAGCGAGCCAGGTGGTCTACAACCCGGATTCCGGCGAGGGACTCTACCGCCGGAGCATGTATACGTTCATCAAGCGGACGGTGCCGCCGCCCGCCATGCTCACCTTCGACGCGCCCAATCGCGAGGTGTGCACCGTGCGTCGCGAACGCACCACCACCCCGCTTCAGGCGCTGGTGCTGCTGAACGACCCGCAATACGTGGAAGCCGCGCGCGTGCTGGCCGAGAAGAGTTTTGACGCTACGCAGGGCGACGAGCAGGCGCTGATCGAGCGTGTGTTCCGCCTGCTGACCGGACGACACCCCGACGCGCGCCAGCGCGAAATCCTCGCGGCCGCCTACGACGAGCACGAGCAGTGGTACGCCGCCGCGCCGGAGGCCGCGAGCGCGTATTTGGACAACGGCGAAGCGCCGCGCGTGTCCGAAGCGCCCGCGCCGGAATTGGCCGCGGCGGCAGCCGTCGCCCAGGCCATCATGAATTTCGACGCATTCCAGGTGAAGCCATGAAGCAACCGTGTCCTGTCTGCACCGGCCCGCTCGACCCCAGCGGATTGAGCCGCCGGGAGTTCTTGAATCGCTTCGGTATGGGCGTGGGTGGCATGGCGCTGTCGCACCTGCTGGGCGGCACGGCGGCCGCTGAGGAGGACATCCACGCGACGGGACTCCCCCACTTCGCGCCCAAGGCGAAGCGCGTCATCTATCTCTTCCAGAGCGGCGGTCCGTCGCAACTGGACCTCTTTGATTACAAGCCGCTGCTGAACAAGCTGAACGGCGAGGAACTGCCCGATTCGGTGCGGCAGGGACAGCGGCTGACGGGCATGTCGGCGCACCAGGCCTCGCTGCCGATGGCGGGCTCGATCTTCAAATTCGCGCAGCATGGCCAGTCCGGCGCGTGGATGAGCGATCTGCTGCCGCATACGGCGCGTATCGCCGACGAGCTCTGCATCGTGAAATCGCTCTACACCGAGGCGATCAACCACGACCCGGCCATTACGTTTTTGCAGACCGGCTCGCAGTTGTCGGGGCGGCCGTGCTTCGGCTCGTGGATGAACTACGGGCTGGGCTCGGACAACGAGAATCTGCCGGCCTTCGTAGTGATGCTGACCAAGAACAAGGGCGGCCAGCCGCTGTATGCGCGGCTGTGGGGCAGCGGGTTTCTGCCGTCGGAATTCCAGGGCGTGCAATTCCGTCCGGGCAAGGACGCCGTGCTTTACCTGAGCAATCCCGATGGCGTGGACCGCGAAAGCCGGCGCATGCTGTTGAACCGGCTGGAAGAATTGCACCGGCACCAGATGGACGTATCGCAGGACGCCAGCCTGAACGCGCGGATCCTGCAATACGAAATGGCCTTCCGGATGCAGGCGAGCGTGCCGGAGGTGACCGATTTATCCGACGAGCCCGACAGCGTGTTCGAGATGTATGGCCCCGATTCCCGCGACCCGGGCACCTATGCGGCGAATTGCCTGATGGCGCGCCGGCTGGCGGAGCGCGGCGTGAAGTTTATTCAGCTCTATCACCGCGACTGGGACCACCACGGCGGGCTGCCGGGCGGCATCCGCTCGGAATGCGGACAGACCGACCAAGCGAGCGCGGCGCTGGTGGCCGACCTCAAGCAGCGCGGCATGCTGGACGACACGCTGGTGATCTGGGGCGGCGAATTCGGCCGCACGAACTATTCTCAGGGCCAGCTGACGGCGACCGACTACGGACGCGATCACCACCCGCGCTGCTTTACGGTCTGGATGGCGGGCGGCGGGGTGAATGCGGGAACCAGCTATGGCGCCACCGACGACTTCGGTTACAACGTGGCCGAGAACGGCGTGCACGTGCACGATTTCCACGCCACGCTGCTGCACTTGATGGGCATCGACCACGAGCGGCTGACGTATAAGTTCCAGGGAAGGCGCTACCGCCTGACCGACGTGCATGGAAAGCTGGTGCCGGGCCTGATGGCCTGACGAGCGCTAGGCGGTGGCGAGTTCCACCGCGTTCTTGCCCGCGCCCTTGGCCCGATACAGCGCCTCGTCGGCACGCTTGATGAGCGTTTCCGGAGACTTGTCGGATTCACCCGGCAGGAACGGCGCGACGCCGATACTCATGGTGGTCCCGTAGGCCTCCATGCCCGCGAATTCGTCCTGCATGCGCGAGGCGATCCGCATGCTGGCTTCTACCGTGGTGTCGCGGAGAATGACGGCGAACTCGTCGCCGCCGCAGCGGAAGCCCAGGTCGCTCGAGCGGATGCTGCGTTGAATCGACTCGCCCACGTTCTGCAGCACCTTGTCGCCGGCCTGGTGGCCGTAGGTGTCATTGCAGCGCTTGAAGTTGTCCAAATCGAGCAGCAGGAGCGCCATGATCTTGTTTTCGTCCTTCGACGCGCGGGCGATGCTCCCCTGCAACTGGCTCTGAAAGGAGCGCTTGTTGTAGAGGCCGGTCAGTTCATCCTTCTGCGCGGCGTCGGCCAGGCGGCTCTCCACCTCGATACGCTCGGTGATGTCCTTGAACTTGAGATAGACCAGCCGGTCGTTGTCGGCGTGGATAAACGTCGCGCTCACGTCGGTATGCACGACGGCATTGCCGTTGCCCGTGAGCTTTACGTCGGCCAGCGTGCCCATGCCGATCTGCGAGCAGACGCGCAGCCAAGGCTGCAGCCGCTGCTGATCCTGAGCCACCAGCAGGTCGAGAAACGCGACGCCGTTCAGGGTCTCGTGATTCCGGCCGCAAAGCTGCGCGAAGGCCGGGTTGGCGTCTTCGATCTCATAGGTGTCCGCATTCAGCACCAACATGCCCTCGTGGCTCATCTGGAAGAGGCTGCGGTACTTCTCCTCGGCGCGGCGGCGTTCATGGCGGATGCGGCTCTCGCGCGCTATACGCACGATCTTCGCCCGTAGCTCGTCGCCGGGGAAAGGCTTCTTGATGAAGTCGTCGGCACCCGCCTGCGTTATCGCCATGTAGGGAAACTGCTCGGGGAAGCCGGTCATCACGATGATGCCAAGGTCGGGATTCTGCTCGCGCACCCGGCGCACGCACGAAGGATCGGCATTGCCCGGCATGTTCATGTCGGTGATGAGCAGGTCGTAGGGCTTCTCTGCCAGCGTAGTCTCGGCGCTGGTCCAGTCGCCTACCGTGTCCACCTCGGCGTTACACCAGATGTCGAGTAGGGAAAGCAACAGATCCAGAATCGGCTGTTCGTCGTCGGCCACCAAAATCCGCCGGTGATACAGCCAAATATCGGAATAATTTTCGCTGATGGTTGCCATAGAGCCTTCAGAGTGGGCCAGCAAGCTGCGGAAAGCGTTAGTTCTGCCGAGGGCTGAGTATACGATAAATCTGCTTGCGGCTCAACAAAAAGAGAACGAGGGCGGCGCTTGCGCACCGCCCCCGCTTTTACTGTTATTCGCGTTATGGGTTATTCCGCGGGCACGCGGACAACCGTAATGTCCGGATCGCCGCTGCCGCGGATGAAGCGGATAAGCAGCGACTTACCAGGACCTGCCTCGCGCTCGACGATTTTCTTGAATTCTTCCGGGCTGGTAACTGGCTTCTGGCCTGCCTCGATAATGATGTCGCCGGGCAGCAGGTTGCCGATTTCCGCCGGGCTACCGGGTTCCACATTGGAAATCAGCACGCCCTCGGTGGATTCCTCGAGCCCGAGACGCTGCACCATTTCCGGGGTCAGTGCGCGCAACTGCATGCCAAGCACGTCGTCCTTCGAAGCCGAGGCCGTCACGGCGCCTTCCGCCTGCCACTCGGCGAGCTCTACCTCGACCTCGATGGACTTGCCATCGCGCCATACTTCGAGCATGACCTTGGCGCCCGGCGAGTAGGCGGCGATGAGGCGGACCAGGTCCGACGCGCTACGCACCGTTTTGTCGCCGACCTTGAGGATGACGTCATAGGTCTGAAGCTCAGCCGCCTCGGCCGGGGTGCCCGGACGGACTTCCTTCACGAAGGCGCCATTGCGTCCCTTAAGCCCGACCGCGTCGGCATACTGGCCGACGTCGTCGATGCCAACGCCAAGGAAGCCGCGCACGACCTTGCCGTTTGAGATGAGCTGCGGTACGACTTCCTGCACCACGTTGCTCGGAATGGCAAAGCCGATGCTATTCGCGCCCCACACGATGGCGGTGTTCATGCCGATCACCTCGCCGTCGATGTTGCACAGCGGGCCGCCGCTGTTGCCGAGGTTGATGGCGGCGTCGGTCTGAATCAGGTTCTGGAAGCGGAGTCCCTGGGCGCGAAGGCCGTGCAGATCCTCCCGGCCGAGCGCGCTGATATGGCCGAAGGACACGGTGCCTTCCAGCTGGCGCGGGCTGCCGATGGCAATCGCGAACTGCCCCACGCGCACGGTATCGCTGTTGCCGAACTTCACCGGCTTGAGGTTCGCGCCGTCCTTAATCTTGATCACGGCGATATCGGTGTCGGGATCGGTGCCCACCACCTCGGCGTCGTACTCGGAGCCGTCATAGAAGCGGACGCTGATGGTGTCGGCCTCGGCCACGACGTGGTTGTTGGTGATGATGTGGCCGTCGTTGTCGAAGACGAAACCCGAGCCCGTGGCCTGCGCGCGCGGCTGCACCGGGGCGGGGTTGTCTGGGGTGGGGATGCCGAAGAAGCGGAACATCTCCTGCGCGCCGGCTTCGGGCTCGGCGTTTCCACGTACTTCGATATTAACAACGCTGGGACCGACGTTGTCGTGCAGCTCGATAAAGCTCTCTTCGATTTCGCGGAGCACGGGGCTGGGTTCTGCCAGCGCCGGCAGCGCGGCCGCCGCGGCGACGAACACCGCGGCCCAAGTGACTGTTGCACGGTACATAATGAACTCTCCTTTCAGGTGTGTTCCATAACAAGCGGTTCTAGCGCGGCACGAAGACGATCTTGCATGTCTTGCCGAATCGCGGGGTTTTCAATCTTGGCGCCGCCGAGGGCGATATGAAACGCGTCCCGCACGCGGAAATCATCCGTGTTGATGCGCGCGGAAAGCACATCGACGCCCATGGCAGCGAAAACAGCGGCGATGTCGTACAGTAATCCCGTGCGGTCGCCCGTCTCGATGTCCACCACGGTATCGGTGGGCGACGACAGGTCGTCGAAAGTAACATGGGTCGCCACCGGCGCGGCGGGGCGCAGGATGGCAAACAGTCGACTCCGCGACGCCGCGACGAATTCGTGGATGTTCTTGCCGTGGATGAGCACCTCGGCCACAACCCGGCGCACCGCGTCGAACTGGGCGTTGGTCAGGGCACGGGATTCGCGCGCGTCGCTCGCGTGGAAGAAGTCGATGACGTAGCCCGATTCCGTGGTAAACAACCCAGCGGAACGGATGGCGGCGTTGTTGGCGGAAAACGCACCGGCGAGCGTCGCGAACAGGCCGGGCCTGTCGCGTGTGATGATGGTAACCTCGCTCTGCGCGGTCTCTTCGTGCACGTTGTGCCACATGACAAATGCGTCGTCCTCGATTTCCTGCATCGCCTGGATATGTCGGGCGATTTCCGCGTCGTGGAAAGCGATGAGATAACGTTCTCCGAAGGCATCGAGGTGACGCCGAATCAATGCGTCGAGTCCTGGGTGTTGCTTCTTCGGAGTCGAATAGCGCAATGCTTCTTCTATGCCGGCCATGCGCGGCAGGCGCCAATGGTCGGCCTCAAGGCCCATGTCGCGTCCGGAAAGGAAGCGCTCGGTTTTGAGGTGCAGCTTCATCAGGAGCGCGCCCTTCCACTCGGTCCACACGGCAGGCCCCACGGCCTTCAGATCGCAGTGGCTCATGACGAGTAGTTCCCGCAAGCGCTCGTCGCTCCGCATGGTCTCGGCAAAGGTGCTCACCACGCCGGGGTCGTCGGTATCGCGGTACATGGCGACGTCGATCATGAGCATGTGGTGGCGGACAAGAAAAGCGATGCGCTCGATCACGTCGGCGGTCCATCCCATGCGCTGGCCTGCCACACGCGCCAGCGCGACACCCTCCTCGACGTGCTCTTCGCCGGACACCTTGCCGAGGTCGTGGAACAGAATGGCCAAGACCAGCAGGTGGGGCTCGCGCACATGTTCAAGCGCGCGCTCGAGGAAATTGCCGATATTGCCGCCGAGGCTGGGAATGGCAGCGATGGCCTCGATGGCGCGCAGCGTGTGCTCGTCCACCGGGAAGCTGTGAAAGGCTTCATAACGCACGATGCCGCGCACGGCGCCGAACTCGGGCAGGTAGGCCCCGAGCAAGCCGCACTCGGCCATCTGGCGCAGCACGCGGCCCGCCTCGAGCGGACGGCTGCAAATGCCAAAGAACAAGCGCCGGACGAGATCGCTGCGCTGGAAGTCGGGCGTGACGAGATGCAGGTTCGCGCGGACGCGATCGAGCGTAGCGCGACTTACCGAGCCGCCGCCGCGCGCGCTTTCCCAGAATACCTGCATCAAGCGCGCGGGGTGCTCGGCGAACCAGCGCTTGTCGTGCATGCCGGCACACACCTGCGCGCGATGCCGGGTGATCTGGCCGGCCTCCGGCTCGGCGGCGTCGCCCGGGTCGGCTTCCTCGTGCGTGCAGAGGGCGATGGTCGCACGGAGAAATTCGCGCACCCGCGACGTCGCCGCGTAGTAGTCCTCCATGAAACGCTCGATGGCGCGGGCGGCATCGGGACCGTAGTCGAATTCGGCGGCGACGTGCTTCTGGTTGGCGATGGTCAGCACGTCGTCGCGGCGGCCGCGGTAGAAATGCAGCTCGTTCCGCACGCGCCAAAGAAAGTCGAGACCCTCATTCAGTTCTACCAGCGACTCGGACGAGAAGATGCCACGGGCTGCCAGCGACTCGAGCGGGGCCGGGCCATAGGCCAGGGCCAGCATCCACAGGGCCGCGTGGTAATCACGGAGGCCGCCGGCCTGCTCTTTAAGGTTCGGCTGACGGGCGAAGCGGTCGCTGTAGTCCCGCGCGAGGTGGCGGCGGTAGCCGCGCTGCGCGCAGGTCGCAATGCATCCCCGCCGCGTAGCGTCGGCGACGGAAATGGCGGCGCGCACGGAACCGAGCACATCGGGATTGCCCCACACCACGCGCGAAAGCAGGTACGTCGTCAGGGTCGAGGTGTCTTCCGAGGCCAAGCCCACAGCCTCATCGGCGCTGCTGAGCAAGTACGCCGCGTCGAAGCCGGCGTCCCAGAAGAAGGGCACCAGAAACTCATTCAAGTTCGCGATATCCGGCGTCATCTCGCCCGTGTAGAGCAGACAGACGTCGAGATCCGAACTGGGATTAAGCTCGTTTCGGCCATAGCCGCCGAGCGCACAGACGGCAACACGCTGGAAGAGGTCGTCTCGCGGGCCGGCATTCGCGGCGCCGGCCTCCGCCGCGCCCTGCACGATCACGTCGGCCGCTTCCGAAAGCGCGCGCAGCACGGTTTCTCCGGACGCGCCCTGGCGATGCCGTTCTCGGGCCTCCGCCCAGGCGGCCGCGCGCAGCTCGCGGGCGGCACGGGCGCATTCGGTGGCCGTGGGGTGTCCACCCAGGCGGGCCTGGTCGACCAATCGGTTGAAGTCGTTGCTCATGGAGTCTCCGGTGCGCGGGGTGCGGTGTAGGGCGGGCCGACGAGGATGAGACCTTCCTCCCGCGCCCAGCCGCGGTCGCCATTGACCGTACTGACCTGCAGCCAGCCGGGGCGCGTATCCTGCACGCGCACGCGGTCTCCAGGCTTCAGTTCGAAGCGCAGTGTATCGTCGTCGCTGGTGCCGGTGCGCACGGCCACGCTGTCGCCCGAGGCGACCGCCAGCTGCATGGGGAATTGCTTGGCGTAGGTGGACGTAATCAGTGCCGCTGCCGCGAGGAACAGCAGCACGGCGGCGTAGGTTAGCCGCTTGTCGCGCCGCAGGTAGCGCGCGAGCAGGACGGCCCAAAAGGCAACCCAAAGCACGATGCCCCCCCAGCGCGTCTCGGTGAGCGTCAGGCTGTCGTCCCAGAACAAGAGGGCCTCGCGCCAGCTGTCGCGCAGGGGTCGCGCAAGCCGGTTCGACGTGGCCGCGATGGCATAGCGGAGATTGTCTCGCGCGCCGCGCATGCGGGGCGCCAACTGCAGCGCGCGCTCGTAATTGGCAACCGCCGGGCCGAGTTCGCCCATGCGGAAGCGCGCGTTGCCCAGGTTGTAGAACACCACGGGATCGGCGACGCCGGCATTGACGATCTCCTGGTACTGGCGCGCCGCGTCCTGAAATTGCTCGGCCTGGTAGGCGGTGTTGGCATTTTCGAAGGCCTGCTGCATGGCTTCGGAGGCGCCGAGCGCGGTGACGAACAAGAGTGCCGTCATCATGCGCGGGCCCTCCGCTGCTCGGCCAGCGCGTCGTCAAGGTCGTCCATCGCCTTCGCGGCGGCCTCGGTCAGCGCCTGCACTTCATGCGCGTTCAGGGTGTCGCCCGCGTAGCGGTGGCGCTCGCAAGCGCGCAGAATCTTCGCGTAGCCGTCGCGCAGGGCCTCGGGGAACCCTTCGCTCGACATGACTTTCGACACATCGTTGGAGGTCAGTCCGGCATCCTGCATGTTCAACTTGTCGCCCAGATAGCCGGTGAGCGCCTTGTACAGTTCCTCGGCAGGATCCGCGCTGCCCGCCACCTTGCGGAGCCGCTTCATGCTGCGCGAGCGGGCCCGGCGGGTACGGGCGTAGCCGGTATCTTCCTCAAGCCGACGGCGATGCCGCAGCAGCAGCGCGCAGGCCGCGAAGGCCATGGGCGGCACGCCCGTGAATACAACGTCGGCCGCCAGCGGCAAGGGCGGTTTCGAGAGGCCCCTGTGCCGCGTCTCGATGGGGGCGATGTCGTCGCCGAGCACTTCCAGCACGCCGCTTTGTTCGCTGCGGGTGCCGCCGACCACCACGAGGTCGCCGGATTCGCTGCCTTCCTTGACCGTTACCTCCACCGGGTTCGACTTGAGGGTCTTGTAGTTGCCGAGTTCCGGGGAGAAGAAGCAAAACTCGATGGAGGGAATCGTGTGGCGCGCGGATTCGCTGGGCGTGAGCGTGTACACGAAGGACTTTTCAAACTGCAGCGGCCCTTCGAGCTGGTTGACCTGGATTTCAGGCTCGGTCACGTGGCACCAGTCGAGGTCGGGGAAGTCCGGCTTGGCAACGGAGTCGGCGTTGCCTTCGCCCGCGACGAGCACCGTGAATTTCTTCGGCGCGCCCTGCACCACCGGACCGGGCTCGATGGATGTTTGGAAGGAGAAGCGCCCCACCGCGCCGCTGAAATTGCCGGGGGCATCGGGCAGGGGCTTCACGTGCAGCGTGAGCGTGTCGGTGTACTTCTCGACATTGGCCGAGCTCGGCCCGAAGCGCGTGGGCGCGGTCACTCGGCCCTGCCAGGAAACCGACGGGACCACGAGATCGCCCGAGCGGGTCGCGACAATTGCGCGGCTGAACGCCGTCTCGCTGTAGGTCTGGCCGTCGCGCTCAATATAGCGCTCGTCGCGGTGGATGTCGCCCTCGTAGCAGCCCTCGATGGAGGGCAGCGAAATGCTGTTGCCCTGTGCGCCGCGCACCATCACGCCGGGGGCCCAATACGACCCGAAGCGCACGGTAAGGAGCAGCGGCTCCCCTTGGTACACCTGGTTCCGGTCGATTTCGCACTCGAGGTAGACGAGGTCGTCCAGGCCCATTTCAGTCGGGGGAGTCTGGTTCTGCGCGCTCGGCTGGCGCGTGCCCGGCCGCTGCTGCGGCTGAGAGCGAATCGCGGACTGCGCCACCACCTCGATCCCCAGCTTGGGCGTGAGGTAGTCCTTCCCGTCGATCTGCACCTTGACTGGCGGAATCTCCTTCTTGCCGACCGAGGAGAAGGTCGCCTCGTAGGTCCACTCGTTGGTGACGGTCTGGGTCACACGCCCGTTGATGATCTGCACCTGCATGCTGCGGCGGTGGCCCTGCGCGTTTTCCTCGATGACGAGATCGGGCGCAACAGGCAGTTCGGGCTCCGAAACGCGCGTGCCCTGCGCCGTCACGGTAAGGTAGAAATACTGATCGACCCCCACGACCGCGCGGTCGAGCGCGGCCGACACCGAGGGCTGGGCCGCGGCGGGAAGGGCCAGGCAGCAGAGCGCGGCTAGGGCGGCGGATGCGCGCATTACCACCAGTCCCCGCGCACCTTCACCTGCGTGCGCCGGTAGTGTGCGTTCTTCTGCTCGGCGCGGTCCTGCTCTTCCAGGTTTTCCAGCATGGCCTCGAGCGTCTGCATGTCCTTGGGCTCTTCCATCTGCTCCTGCTGCTCGTCGGTGGCGGACTGCTGCGATGCCTCGGAATCCTGGTTGTCCTGCGGCTGCTCGCCCTCGCGCTCGCCTTCCTGCTGCTGATTCTTCAGGTCGGGCGGCTGTTCGCCTTCGCCCTCCTGGTTCATTTCATCCTGCTGCTGCGGTTGCTGGTCCTGCTGCTCTTCCTGCTGGTCCTGCTCGCCGGCCTGTTCCTGCTGCTGCGGGGACTGCTGGTCCTCCTGGCTCTCGGAATCCTCGTCGCCACTCTGTCCCTGGTTCGAGGAATCCGAATCGGGCTGGGTCACCTGCAGCACCACCACGAGTTCGTCGGTTCCCAGGGGCATGCCGCGGAAAATCAGCGCCTGATTGTAGGCCGCCTCGCCGCGGGTGCTGAGGGCGTTGATAAAATCGCTGCCGCGCAGCATCTCGATACGCGCGTTGAAGTCGACTACCTCGCCCTCGCCGCTGCTCGACGGCCGCGTCTCGTTCAATTTCACGAATCCGCTGAACAGCCCGTTGATGGGCAGTTGGGTCTCCTGCCCGAAGGGCGACGGCTTGGTTTCCTGCGAGATGATCTCGAAGGTATCGGCCGGCGCGAGTTTTTTCAACGCCTTCGCGATTGGCTTCAATTCCTCAGGAATAGACGGCTCCGTACGACCCTCGCTGCTGGCCTTAATCGCGAACAGCGTGACATTGAGCGGCTCTGACTCGGGGACAGGCTGCATGGCACCGCCGGGCTGGTTCGGCAGGGTGACCGCCGGCTGGTTGGGCAGCGTCACGGCGGGCTGCGCAAGCGCGGCGGCGGCAATCAGGCATGCGGCAAATACGTTCATTGTCCGCCTCCTTGCTGCTGGAGCCGCACGGTATCGCCGTCGACCACCGCCGAGGCATTGGGCACTTCGGTCTGCGCCCCGCGGAACAGGCTGAACACCTGCACCTTCGGGGGCGGCTGCTGTTCCTCGTCCTGCTGCTGCTCGGGTTCTTCGGGTTTGTTCTGCAGCAACTGCTTGAGCACATACCGCACGTGGTCGAGATTCTGTTGCGCGCCGGGATAAGCAGGATCGCGCTTGAGCAGCTCGACATAGGCCTGCTCGGCGTTGCGCAGCGCCTGCACGCCTTCCTTGAAGGTCTCGGGCGCGGCGAGCAGTTTGGCTTCCTGGGTCATGGCGTTCGCGCGGCCGAAGGAGGCATCGAGCGCCAGCCGCTGATCCTCGTGCTGGCTCAGGCCGGTAAAGGTGCGGACTGCCTCGTCGAATTCCGTACGCGCGCCCTCGGCGTCGCCCGCCTCGGCGAGCCCCGCGCCTTTCTTGTAGTGCACACCGCCCATCACATAGTCGATGCTGGGACGGTCGGGATAGTCGACCTTGAGTTCGTCGAGCGCGCTCACGGCCTCGTCGAAATTGCCCTGCGACGCGAGTGCATGGGCCTCGCGCAGGCGGGTATCGAAGGAGGCCGCGAATACCGGTGCGGCGCAGACGATGATCAGGAGAGCGGCGATCAGCTTACGCATGGGTGGCGGCTCCCGGGTTGGCGGCGGCGCGGCGGAGGCGCCAGTCGCGGATGAAGGGCATCAGCACCAGCCACAGGCCCTCGGCCAGGAAGCACGCCGTGGCGGCGGCCAATGGCCAGCGGTAGCGGTTGACCATGTTGAAGCGGAGGTCGCTCTGGGTGGCGCGCGCCTCGAGCGCCTCGAGTTCGTTGAATACCGTATCCACGTCGGCGTTGCCCGGGGTACTGCGCACATAGACGCCGCCGCCCTCGATGGCGATTTTGGAAAGCGCCTCCTCGTCGAGCTTGGACAAGTGCGGCTCGCGGGCATTGGGGATGCTCGCGTGGCGCAGCATCCATTCGGGGAAGGTAACCAGGGCACCCTGCGGATCGCCGATGCCCATCACGTGGATGGTGGCGGCCTCGGAGGCCTTCGCGGCCTCGGCCACGGCGTCGCCAGTCACCTGTTCGCCGTCGGAAATGATGATCATCGCGCGGGAATAGCGCGCGGCGCTGCCGCCCGATTTGCTCTCCTCGGCGAAAAGCGCCTCGCCCGCGGAGATGGCTTCCTGAATGTCCGTGCCTTCCTCGGTCATGGTGTCGGTATCGACCGCGTTCAGCACCGAGCGGAAGTAGCCGTGGTCGAGCGTGAGCGGGCACTGGAGCTGGGCATCGCCCGAGAAGGCGATGAGACCGAAGCGGTCGCCGGGGCAGCGCTCCATGAGCGTTTCTATTTTCTGGCGCGCGCGGGTGAGCCGGTCGGGCGCGGGGTTCTGCGCGTTCATGCTCTCCGAGGTGTCGAGCAGAATGAGGATGTCGCGCGTGCTTTTCTCCACATTGACCCAGGTCCGGCCCCAGCGCGGCTCCATGAGCGCCAGCGCGATGAGCGCGAAACCGAGCACCGTAAACCAGAAGAGCGGGCGGCGGATGCGAGCGTCGTAGCCCACGAGCAGGCGCGGGGCCAACTTGGCCTCGACGAAGCGGTGGAGGCGTCCCTCGCGGGCGCGGTCGAAGCGCATCAGCAGCCACGCCAGGCAGAGCACCCCGGCCACCGCCAGGCCGAGCCACAGCGGCAATTGACTCATGGGAAATTGAAATCGGATATCCATGCCTGATCTCTACGGTATCGTTTCGCAGTAGCGCCGGCGGGTAAACATCGCGGCCAGCAGCAAGATGGCGCCGGTGACCACATAGGGTGCGGCCGCGCTTTCGTATTGGTAATAATCGCCGACGTCGATCTCGGTGGTTTCGAGCTGGTTGATCTCGTCGTACGCGCCCTGGAGCGTTTCGAGGTCGGTGGCGCGGTAGTACTTGCCGCCAGTGATATCGGCGATACGCTTGAGCGCGTCCTCGTCGATGGGCTGCCGCTCGACGCGGAACAACCCGCCGGCGCGGACGGAGCCGCCCTCGGTGGAACCGGCGCCGATGGTATACACGCGGATGCCGTATTCCTTCGCCACCTGGGCCGCCGTGATCGGGTCGAGTTCGCCGCGGTTGTTGATGCCGTCGGTGAGCAGGATGATCACCTTCGATTTCGCCTCGCTCTGGCTGAGACGCCGCACGGCCAGCCCGATGGCGGAACCGATGGCCGTGCCGTCTTTGCGCTTGTCGTCGTTGTCGATCGAGGCCAGCGCGAGTTCGCGCTCGAGGATGTCGTAGTCGAGCGTGAGCGAGCACTGGGTCCAGGCGAAGCCGGCGTAGAGAATCAGGCCGACGCGGTCGAGACCGAAGCGGTCGCTGTCGTTCACGCGGCGGCTGTTGATGAAATCGCGCACGGCTTCCTTGGTCACGTAGAGGCGATCGCGGTAGACGCCGCCGGAGACGAAGTCTTCCTGCTGCATGCTGCCGGACACGTCGACAGCGAGCATGATGTCTTTCACGTTGGCGCGGTCGCGGCGGATTTCCATGCCCGACAGCGGGCCTGCCAGCGCCACCACGAAGAAGGCTAGCCCGAGCGCCCGCAGCAGCGGCGGCAGGGCGCGGAGCAGGCCGCGGTGCCGCAGCCGGAGGCCCGCCAGCACTTCGCCCGTGCTGATGGCCATGGCGCCGGGCGGGCGCGCGAACCATTCGGCCAGCAGCACCGCCACCACTGCGATGAGCAGCAGCAGCCATTGCGGCGTTTCGAAGGTGTGGAAGGAGAAGGGGCCCAGCGAGGTCATGCGGCTTTCTCCTGGGTTTCTGGTTCCGGACGCGGTATCGTTTCTTCCACGAAGCCGCGCACCACCGTCATGCTTTCGTCCATCTCCTCGAGCGCGGGCTCGTAGCGGGCGAACTTCACGCGGTCGCAGTGGCGCAGCAGCTTCGAGAGCACGTCTTGCTGGTCGATGGACAGCGCGCCGCTGCCCCGGGCGCTGTCGAGGAACTCGGGCGTGGTCTGCTCGGGCGCGCGGATGCGGAATCGGTCTTCGATGTAGTAGCGCAGGATGGACGAGAGGTCGACGTAGAAGGTCTCGTAGCGTCCCTTGGCGGGCAGCTTGCGCGATTCGAGTTCCTTGAGCCGGCGCAGCGCCACTTCCCACGCGGGCACGGGCGGCAGCGCCGGGGCGGGCTGGCGCCGGTTCCACCACCAGAACAGCCCGCACGCGAGCGCCAGCAGCGCGGCGGCGATGGACGCCCACGCCCAGGACGGCAGCGACTTGGGCTGCTCGAGCGCGTCGGGCAGGGGCATCTCGGCAAAGTCCTGCGCGCTGGCCACTTCGTCTTCCGAGAGGTCGCGCACGCGCAGGGCCAGCGCGGGAATCGACAGCGGCGTACTACCCTCGATGGTCATTTCCTGTGCGGGCAGAAAGTACACCCCGGGGCGGACGGCATCGAGAATGTATTCCTGTTCAAGGATCGCGCGGTCCTCTGTGCGGGTTTCGCGCACGTCGCCCTTGCGGACGGTCAGGTCGGGCTCGACGCTCTTGAGTTCGGGGAACGCGATGTTGTCGTCGGGCGCGGTCTCTACCCGCAGCGTGTAGGACGCGGTGCGGTGGTAGGGAATTTCGGAGGGCTCAAGCGTCACGGACAGCACTGGAGCCGCAGGGGCCGGCGGAACATCCTCGGCGCGGGCGCCGAACGCGGTGCACGCGAGAATTACCGCTAACACGATACGGATACGCGAAGTCGATCCCGGAACTGCGGCGCAGCCGCTTTGGAGTGCGGCAGACTCGCTGCCGCTTTCCGGAGGGAGCTTGCTCCCGTCGCCGGTGGTACGGCCTCGGTCCGACGTGCAAGCGACGGAAGCGAGCTTCCTCATCAAAGCGGGAGCTAGCTCCCGCACTCCAAGGCGGCTGCGCCGCAAAGAAATGCTGACCATCGCTGCCGCCACGCCGTATATGCCGTATTGCGCCATCATCTACTTCTTCCTCTTTTCGCGCATGCGGAAGAAGCGGTAAATCTCGTCGATGTAGTTGCCATCGGTGCGCACGTGCATGGCGTCCACCTTGTTTGTGCGGAGGATGGTGTCGCGGACCGCGGCGCGCTGACGCATTTCCTCGCTGTAGCGGGCACGCACTTTCTTGTCGCTCGTATCGACCAGGGTCTCGCGGCCGGTTTCCGAATCGCGCAGCGACACCAGGCCGACGTCCGGCAGTTCCTCCTCGCGGGGGTCGGTCACGGTCACCGCGATCACATCGTGCCGCTTGTTGGCGATGCGCAGCGCGTGGTCGTAGCCTTCGGCCATGAAGTCGGACAGGAGGAAGACCACCGCCCGGCGGCGCGTGACGTTGTTCAGGTAATGCAGCGCGTCGGGGATATTCGTGCGCGCGCCCTTGGGCTGGAAATACAGCACCTCGCGGATGACGCGCAGCACGTGCTTGCGCCCCTTGCCGGGCGGAATGTACAGCTCGACGGTGTCGGTGAAAATAATGAGGCCGACCTTGTCGTTGTTCTTGATGGCGCTGAAGGCCATGACCGCGCACATCTCGGCGGCCAGTTCGTTCTTGAAGCGTCCGACGCTGCCGAAGCGCCCCGAGGCCGACGCGTCCACCATCAGCATCACCGTCAGCTCGCGCTCTTCCGCCAGCACCTTCACATGCGGCGTCTCCGAGCGGGCGGTCACGTTCCAGTCGATCGACCGGATATCATCGCCCGGCACGTATTCGCGGACTTCCTTGAACTCCATGCCCTGCCCCTTGAAGACAGATTCGTACTGCCCCGCAAGGATTTCATTCACCATGCGGTTCGTACGGATCTGAATCCGTCGGATTTGGGCCATGACTTCAGAAGGGATCATTTCTTTATCTCACCACAGAGGCACGGAGGGCACAGAGGGGAAGAGGAACACAAGAAGACCGGCAAGAGGATGAATATGAAATGGTACTAATCATTTACGAGCCTCACTATGCCGTCGCGCAGATACGGGACATTGAATTTGATGAGGAGTCCGGTCTGCTTGCCGCTGAGCTTGAGGTAAGTCAGCAGCTGGGCTTTGTGTATGTCTTCAATGTTATCCACGGCTTTCAGTTCCACAATCAGTTCGTCCGCGACCAACAGGTCCATCCGATACCCGGCATCGACCTGGACTCCCTTGTATTCGACCGGAAGGGCCAGCTGGCGTTCGTACGGAATGTCTCTCAAGTTCAATTCATGCGACAGGCAAGCTTCGTAAGAGGACTCCAGCAAACCCGGGCCAAGGTGCTTATGCACCTCAATCGCGGCGCCAATCACGGCTCCGCTCCATCGGCTGCGGTCTTCGTTCAAGAGGATTCACCACAGAGGCATAGAGGGCACAGAGGAAGAAGAACGAAAAACTTCCTCCCACTTCCATTGCCGCCTTCTGCGCCTGCAATTCGCATATCCGTTCCTAATCTATTTTCTTGTTTTCTTTTCTTCCACCACCTCCCCCTCTCTTCCTCTTCCATCTTCTCCGTGCCCTCTGTGCCTCTGTGGTGCATCCTCTTCCTAAGGCACCGGCACGGTATCCAGGATTTTCCGGATGATGTCTTCGCTGGTCAGGCCTTCGGCTTCGGCCTCGTAGGTTTCTTTCACGCGGTGGCGGAGCACGTCCATCGCGACTTGCTTCACGTCGTTGGGGAATACGTTGCCTTCGCCCTGGAGGAACGCCAACGCGCGGGCGGCCTGCTGCAGGTACAGCGTGGCGCGGGGCGAGGCGCCGTATTCGATCAGGTGGCTGATCTTCAGGCCGTAGGCCTCGGGCTGGCGCGTGGCTTGCACGATGTCCACGATGTAGTTCTTCGCCTTGTCGTCCACATAGACCTGGTTCACCACCTCGCGCGCATCGACGATCTCCTGCCGCGTGACCACGGGGCTCACCTTGGGCGCGTGGAGCATGTCGACGCGATCCATGATTTCGCGCTCCTCGGCCTTGGTGGGATAGGTGATCTTGATCTTCAGCATGAAGCGGTCCACCTGGGCCTCGGGCAGCGGATAGGTGCCTTCCTGCTCAATGGGGTTCTGCGTGGCGAGCACCATGAAGGGGTCGGGCAGCTTGAACGTCTCGTCGCCGATGGTGACCTGCCGTTCCTGCATGGCCTCGAGCAGCGCGCTCTGCACCTTGGCGGGCGCGCGGTTGATTTCGTCGGCCAGCACGATGTTGCCGAACACGGGGCCCTTCTTCGTGGTGAACTCGCCAGACTTTGGGCTATACACCAGCGTGCCGATCAGGTCGGCGGGCAGCAGGTCGGGCGTAAACTGGATGCGGCGGAAATCGCAATCCATCGATTTCGCCAGCGCGTTCACCGCCGTGGTCTTCGCCAGGCCGGGCACGCCCTCGAGCAGCACATGGCCGTTGGCCAGCATGCCCACCAGCAGCCGGTCGAGCATGTATTGCTGCCCGACGATCACCGTCGCGATCTGCTGGCGCAGGCGGTTCACGAATTTCGCCTGCTGTTCCACCCGGCGGCGGACTTCTTCCACGCTCACACTCATTAGACGTTCTCCTTTAAGCGGGCCAGGGCGCGTTCGAGATCGCGCGCGACGCCGTCCATTTCATCGTCCGTGGGGCGCACCCCCTTGTAGCCGACCTCCTGCGCGCGTCGCTGCAGGGCATCGGGCGCGGGGCCTTCGCCAACCAGCGGGTGCAGTATCTTCGCCGCCTCGGCGAAGGCGAGGTAGACCTTGTAGAAATCTCCGTCGAGCCGGTGCTGTCGCGCCTGATGCAGCCGGGCCTGCACCTGTTCGGCGGGGGTGCCGCCGGGTGCCTGCTCCACCGGCTTGCGCGAACGCCGCGCCGCCCAGGCGACGAGCCCGAGTACCAAGGCCACGCCAAGCGCCGCTACGCCGCTCCAGAGGAAGGGCCGGATGTCGCGGACCACCTCGAACTCGAAAGGCTCGATACTCACCGTGACCGTCTTGCCCTCAGTTTCGAGCTTCTCGCCCGCCAGGGGCGTGTCATCAGGCGTGGTGATAAAGGTGTACGCGAGGCCGTCCAGCGTAAACGTGCCCATGCTCGCGCCGGTCACCGTCACAAGCTGGGTGTAAACTGGACCCTCGGGCGTATCCGAAGCCTCGAGCGTCCCCCACTCCAGCGAAATGCCTTCCGGCAGCTTCTCCGCCTCGAGATCGGGCGCAAGGGGAATCGTGCCGGCGTCGGGGTGCAGGTGCAGTTCCAACACCGCGGCCTCGCCCGGAATCGGCCGATGCTCGGGCAACTGCACCTCTATCTTCGCGGCAGCGGCCCCCCCACTGGCGAGTAGGAAAACCACCGCGAATAATGCATAATATGAATTCAGCCGTCTCATGCTGCGTGAAAAGCAGCTTCCGTGCCAGTGCGGCGCAGAGACACAACCCGTGGAAATACGGACACTTAGCCAAAGAAAGGGCTTTCACGGCTGCCTTATTTGAGGCGGTCTCGCGCGAATGAGGCGCAGGAAGGACAAGCCGGACGGCGGAATAGCTTGGCTGGCCATGCCGTTGTCTTGCATGGCAGCAGCTGTCACACTAGCTAAACGAATGTCGCATTTGTTAGAATTGCCGTCAGTCAGATGAACGAACGCCGGGCAACCGGCGTAGAGGGTTTCGGGATGAGCGCAATTACATCGACGGTCATGACCTTGGCTGATCTGCAACCCGGAGATTTCGGCACAGTGGAACGCATCATGTGCCTGGGTCCGGTGCAACAGCGTTTGCTGGAACTCGGCATGAGTCCCGGGGTCGATCTCGAAGTGATCCGCACGGCCCCCCTGGGCGACCCGATGGAAGTCTACGTGCGCGGATTCCACCTCACGCTCCGCCGCAATGAAGCCCGCTGCGTCATCCTGAAATAAACACGAGCCCATGCCTTCGACCATTGCCATTCTCGGCAATCCCAATGTCGGGAAAACGTCCATCTTCAACGCGCTCACTGGCCTGAACCAGTCGACCGCGAACTATGCTGGCGTTACCATCGACCGGAAATTCGGGCGCGTAAACTGCGACGGCGCGACGGGCACGCTTGTTGATCTTCCGGGCGCCTACAGCCTGGCCGCCCGCTCTCCCGATGAACTGATTGTGGCCGATGTGCTGCTCGGCCAGCGTGCCGACGAGGACCGCATCGACGGAATGCTGATCATCGTCGATGCCTCGAACCTCGAGCGCAACCTTTACTTCGTGTCGCAGCTGCTGGAGATGGAGATTCCGGCGGTGGTGGCGCTGAACATGATCGACGTGGCGAAGCGCCGCGGCATCAAGGTGGACGCCGACAAACTTTCCGAGGCCTTGGGACTTCCGGTGGTCCCCGTGTGCGGCAATACGGCCAAGGGTATCGATACCCTCAAGCTCCGGTTCGCCAAGCTGCTGCGGGGCGAAGTGCCGGCCGCCGAGGTGAAGTTCCGCTATCCGGGTCCGGAGACCCGCGCCATCGGCGAACTCGAGGCCGAACTGGCGCAGCACCGCGACAAGATCGGGCGCGATGTGCCGCGTATCGAGGCCGTACGACTGCTGGTGGATGAGGGCGGCGAGACGGAATTGCGCGTTACAAAGCTGCTGGACGGCGGATTCCCCACGCGGCTCAAGGCCATCCGGGAACATGCGATTAACGACGGCGTGCCTGCGGCCGTGCAGGAAGCCAACGCCCGCTATGGCTGGGCGCACTCGGTTATCGACGCCTGCGTGACCCGTCCCCCTAAGCGCATCCGCACGCGCTCGGAAAAGATCGACGACGTGGTGACGCACCGCATCTGGGGCACGCTGATTTTCGCGGCGGTCATGCTGTTCATCTTCCAGAGCATCTACGCCTGGGCCGTGCCCGCCATGGACCTGATCGACGGCGTGGTTGGCATGTCGGCCGAGTGGGCCGCCGCCTATCTGCCCGAGGGCATGTTGCAGAGCCTGGTGGTCGATGGCCTGATCGCGGGCGTCGGAAGCGTGGTCATTTTCCTGCCGCAGATTCTGCTGCTCAGCCTGTTTATCGCCATCCTCGAGGATTGCGGCTACATGGCGCGCGCGGCGTTTCTCTTGGACCGGCTGCTGAGCTGGTGCGGCCTGAGCGGGCAATCGTTCATTCCCATGCTCACCAGCTTCGCCTGCGCGATTCCGGGGCTACTCGCCACGCGCACCATTCAAAACCGCCGCGACCGGCTGGTGACGATGCTGGTGGCGCCGCTGATGAGCTGCTCGGCGCGTTTGCCGGTGTACATCATCATGATTGCCGCCTTCGTGCCGGCACGGCCGATACTCGGCGGACTGCTCGGCACGCAGGCCGTCACGCTCTTCTGCATGTACCTGCTGGGTGTCGTGGTCGCCGCGCCCGTGGCGTGGATCCTCAAGAAAACCCTGCTCCGCGGACCGCAGCCGCCGTTCCTGCTCGAGATGCCGTCCTACAAGACGCCACGCGCCGCCACGGTGTTCATCAAGGTCTATCGCGAAGGCCGCGAATTCCTCGTGCGCGCCGGCACGCTCATCTTCGCGGTGACGATCGTCGTGTGGGCCCTCGCCTACTTCCCGCATCCCGAGAGCGTGCTCGAAAAATACGAGGGACTCCGCACGGCCGCGGCCAATGAGATCGCCGATACGGCCGCGCTGGACGAACGCATCGCCGAGATTGACAACCTCGAGGCGGGCGAACTGCTGCGCGGCAGCGTCCTCGGGCGTATCGGCCACGTGGTCGAGCCGGTCTTCCGGCCGCTCGGCTGGGACTGGCGCATCGCCACGGCCGCCATCGCCAGCTTCCCCGCGCGCGAGATCATCGTCGCGACCCTGGGCACCCTCTTCAATCTCGGCGCCGACGAGGACGAGGAATCGCCCGGCCTGCGAGAGACCCTGCGCAACGCCACCTGGCCCGACGGCACGCCGCTATTCACCCTTCCGGTGGCCTTGTCCATCATGGTGTTCTTCGCACTCTGCGCCCAATGCGGCGCCACGCTCATGGTGATGAAGCGCGAGACGAAGCAATGGCGCTGGCCCATCATCGCCTTTACCTACATGACCACGCTCGCCTATATCGGCGCCTTCCTCGCCTACCAGATAGGCACGGCGGTGCTGTCATGATCGAGGCGCTGATTACCGGTCTCGTTGTCGCCGCGGCTGCCGCGTACATCGGCCGTAGCCTCTACCGCGCCGCGCGCGGCAAAAGCCACGGCTGCGGACACTGCGGCAGCGATACCTGCGCCTCGGAGCCGAAGCGGTAGCACGCCACAGCGCCGGCGATGCCAGGCCGAAGTAGCTCGGCACGATTTCTTCCCGGACCGCGAGCGGTCGAGTCCATCGCGGACGCATCAGCAAAGCTCGTGATTCAGCGTCGTGAAATCCCCATGTTATTTGCTTGTCCGCGCGGTTTTCCGTGTCTATAATGACCGCTTGTCTTGTTGAGAAACGGGGTTCGCTTTTCGGGTGCGCCACGCGTACGGAGAGCTTTGAAGCATGCGCCATAGTGCAAGTTTGCTGGCATCGCTGGAGGGGACGAGTCTTGCCGCGTTCAAGGTAGCGCGCGAGCTCGCCGGCAATAGCCGTTCGGGATTGACCGTACGGTTTCTCTCGAAGAAGCTGGAGCTGACGGAGGAGGAGATCGAGTACATCCTCGACGTCAACCACCGGCTGCTCTTCATCGATCTCACCAAGGTGAAGATCGTGCCCGAAGGGCAGACGGCGATGAAACGGATCATCGAGGGACTCGAGAACCGCGGCGACATCGAGTCGTTGTTCCGCCGCGTGCGTTCCTTCAATCCGCACGAATTCCGGCGCCTCGAGGAACTGGTCGGCGTCGATGAGCAGTTCACCAAGAAGCAGGTGGCCGAACTGCTGCTCGACCAGTATTACAAGCACCCCGACTCCGTGGTTTCTTATGTCGCAACGCGCGGCTTTTCCGATACGGCCAAGGAGATCTTCGACCTGCTGTGGCAATCGAAGGAAGGAATCCTGCCCGTATCGCAGTTGCGCGCGGCACTCGGCGCGAGCGACCACCAGTTCGAGCAGGGGCTGCTGGAGCTGACCCAGGGCTTCGCCGTCTTCGAACTCTTCCGCTTCGACGCGGAGGAGCGGCTGGTGCGGGTGGCCGCGCTGCTGCACGAAATCCGCCAATACAACGAAGCGCACAGCGGCAAGAACCGCAATGCCCCGAAGCTGAAGGGCATCAAGCTGAAGGACGTGCGCGGTGAAAGCGCGGGCGTGCGTCTCTCGGAATCGCTGAGCCAGCTCGCGGCAGCCATAGCCGCGCGCCCCGCGCGCCTGCGCGGCGACGGCGATCTCTTCCGCGAAGACCACCGCCGCCTGGGGGAAATTGTGGCGGAAGACGACGAGCCGTCCCTCAGTTATTGTCTCTGGCTGCTTGAAGGCATGGGCTGGGTAAAGCGCAATGCCAGCCAGCTCGAGGCGGGCGATATCGACGACCTGGTGACGCTCGACCGCGTGGCGCGCCACAAGAAAGTGTACGACTGGCTGACCGGCCAGCGCGACATCATCGGGCAGCGGCAGCTGCTCTCGGCCATGCTCGACCACATGAAGGCAGACCACTGGTACGCCGTGGCCGAGTTTTCCGAATACGCCGCCGCGACGGGGCTGGAGGACGACCAGCCGCGGCTGAAGCAGGCGGCCGGCAAGTGGCAATACGTGGCACCGGGCGCGGCAGGCCAGACCAGCGCGAAGCTCGAACGGGCCATCGAGGAGACCTTCTATTGGCTCGGCCTGATCGAACGCAGCTCGGACGAGGGCGTGCCGGTGTTCCGGCTCTCGCGCCTCGGCCAGGCCATGCTGCTCGAGGACGGACTCGACGCCATCGCCGAATCGCTGCTGCCGCGCCGGGCGGAATTCGTCGTGCAGCCGAACTTCGACATCGTCGTGCCGACGCAGGACATGGACCCGCTGCTGACCGTGCCGCTGGATCAGTTCGCCGTGCGCACCAGCACCGGCAGCGCCACGGTGTACAACCTGAACAAGGACAGCTTCACGCAGGCGGTGCAGGAAGGCCACGACGCGGCCGCATTCGTCGATTTCCTGGTGCGGCACAACCACACCGATTCGCTCCCGCGCAATGTGGCGATGACGCTCGAGGACTGGATGGGCGGCATGAAGCGCGTGCGCGTGCGCACCATCCAGGTGATTGAATCGGACGATGCACTGGTGATGGCGGACCTGCTCCACCGGCGGAAGTACCGCAAGTTCATCCAGGCCATCGACCCGCGCCAGATGGCGATTTACGACGAGATCGCGCTGGACGAACTGGCCAAGCTGCTGGAGAAAGACGGCTTCATCGTCGAGGCCGAGACGGAATCAGCCGAGCAGCAATAGCTTCGGCGCGTGGAAGGCCTCGGCGTAGCCGGTGGGGCTGGCGCACTCGATGCCCCGCAGCCGCATGAGCCCCCGAAACGTTTCCTCGTCGAACCACTGCTTGCTGCGCTGCGTGCCGAAGTATTCCATCAGCACCGCAATTTTCCGCGCCAGCACGTCCGGCTCCAGCGGCACGAAGGTGTTCGGATGCCCGAGGTCGGCATCGTACTTGGGAATCTCGTACTCCAGCACGAAGTGAGCGCGCCAGGTGTTGCGCGTCAGTTCGCTCACGAGCCGGTGGTCCTGGTGCAGGTCGTTGCGGTGGTGCGTGAAGATCACATCGGGCTCGGTCGTCTTCTTCAGCGACTCGAAGAACTCTTTCACCTCGAGTCCCTGGTACGGGAAGAAGCCGTCGCGAAAGTGGCCGGTCTGGAATTCATAGTCGGCATCGCCCAGCATCGCCGCCGCCGCGCGCTCCGCTTCTTCCTGGCGTTCCTTGCTGCCGCTCAGCACGACCCACACGATGCGCGCGTCGGGATACCGTTTCCGCAGCGTGAGCATGGCCCCGCCGCAGCCGATCTCGATATCGTCGCTGTGCGCGCCGATGCAGAGTATATTGAGCGGGCCTTCTTTTTCGGCGAGCCGGATGGGCAGCATGGCGTAATCCCCCTTAGATACCCGCGCCCGGATCGGCCGATTCCCACACCTGCCACGGGCGGTCGCCCGCCGCGAATCGCTGGTCGAGATCCTGCTTTTCCTTGAAGGTATCGCAGCACTGCCAGAAACCGCGGTAGGTATGCCCGTAGAGCAGCCGCTTATCGATCAGGCGCTGGAAGGGCTCGCGCACGAGTTCCTCGCCTTCCTTCATGTAGTCGAAGATTTCCCGCTTGAGGATGAAATAGCCGCCGTTGATCCACAGGTCGGCTTCTTCGTAGGTCTCCACGCGGTTCACGTTGCCGTCGGCATCGACCCGCGCGACATGGCCGCTGGCGGGGGGACGCACGCACACGCAGGCGGCCAGCTTACCGCTCTCCTCGAAGGAACGCTGGTATTCCGGATGCGGCAGATCGCTCAGGCCGTCGGCGTAGTTCGCGAGGAACATCGGCTCGTCCTGCAGGAGATGCCGCACGCGCCACAGCCGCGTGCCGACGTTCGAGTTCAAACCGGTATCGACGAAGTGAATCCGCCAGTCGGCGATGTCGCGGTTCTTCAGTTCCAGCCCGTGGCCGCCGTCGGTCATCACGAAGTCGTTGCTCATGTACTCGTTGTACTCGAGGAAGTACTTCTTGATGGTGTCCGCGCCGTAGCCCAGGCAGAGCACGAAATCGGTGTGGCCGTAGTGGGCGTAGTACTTCATCACGTGCCACAGCAGCGGATGCCGCCCGCCGACTGTGACCATCGGCTTGGGCGTGGAATCTTCGCTGCCGCCGCCCGGACCCAGCGGCCGGATACGCATGCCCATGCCGCCGCAGAATAAGACCACCTTCATCGCACGTCCTCCCTAGTCCGCGTCGATCTCTTCGACTTCCGGAATCGGCACGACCAGTTTGCCGCCCCATTTTCCGATGTAGCCCATCTGCTTGGCGATTTCCTCGCGCAGGTTCCAGGGCAGAATCAGCAGCCGGTCCGGCTGGGTCTCGTCCACATGTTCCACCGGATAAATCGGAATCTCGGTGCCCGGCGTAAAGCGGCCGTGCTTGAAGGGGTTGCGGTCTACGGCGTACTCGATGAGGTCCGTGCGGATGCCGCAATAATTCAAGAGCGTGTTGCCCTTGCCCGGTGCGCCATAGGCTGCCACGCGCTTGCCTTCTTCGCGCATGCGGATGAGATACTTGAGCAGGTTGTGCTTGGTGCGGATGACCTGCTCGCTGAAGGCGGTGTAGGCTTCGAGCCCGCCGAGCCCTGCCTTCGCCTCGTCGGCCAGCACCTTGTCCATCGCGGGGGTCTGTGTGCGGCCCGACGCCGTCTGCCCGGCGAAGATACGGAGCGAGCCGCCGTGCGTGGGCAGTTCTTCCACGTCGTACACCGTCATGCCGTGATGCGCGAAGATGCGCCGGACCACGTCGAGCGACAGGTAGCTGAAATGCTCGTGGTAGATCGTGTCGAACTGGTTGCCTTCCATGAGGCGAAGCAGGTGCGGGAACTCCATCGTCACGTTGCCGTCGTCGGCCAGCAGGGTCGCGATGCCCTTCACGAAATCATTGATGTCCGGCACGTGCGCGAGCACGTTGTTGCCGAGAATCAGGTCGGCCGGGCCTTCCGTCGCGCGTACCTCGGCGGCCGTCTGCTCGCCGAAGAAACGCACCAGCGTCCGCACGCCCTTTTCCTTCGCCTTCTCCGCCACGTTCTCCGCGGGATCGATGCCCAGTGCCGGAACGCCGCGCTCGACGAAGTACTGCAGGAGGTAGCCGTCGTTGCTGGCGAGTTCCACCACGCTGCTCTTCTCGCCCAGGCCGAAGCGCTCGATGGCCATCTCGACGTAGCGCTTGGCGTGCGCCAGCCACGATTCGGAGTAGGAACTGAAGTAGGCGTAGTGGCTGAAGATGTCCGACGGCGCGACGTATTCCTGCAATTGCACCAGGAAGCACTCGCGGCAGACCCACACCTTGAGCGGGAAAAACGGCTCCATCTGGTTCCGTTCGTCCGCGGGAATGAAGCTCTCGCACAGGGGCGACTTGCCGAGGTCGACAAAGATGTCCTGCAGGGGGACCTTGCAGAAGCTACAGCAGGGGGCGCTCATCCGTTTTCTCCCTTCGCGATAAGCTGCGACAGGCGGCGCTCGCACTGAATCATCGCGCGCACCGTATGATAATTGATCTTCCAGGCGTGGCCGAGGTAATCCCACAGCCGGCGGTTGTTCTCGTCGAACAGCGGGTACCACTCGCCGACCTTGTGATTGATCACGTGGTCCATCACGAAGTCGTGCACCTTTTCGTAGGCGTCAAAGTAGCGCTCGCCGCCGAGAATCAGGTGGGCATCGAGCATGCCGACCATCGTCTCGGCCTGCTGCCAGAATTCCTTGTTGCGCTCGCGCGCCGGACCCGCCGCCGGGCCTTCGCAATACACCCCGCCGCGCTCCCAGTCGATGCCGTAGTCGCAGCAGTGGTCGTAGAGTTTCTGCATCTTGGGGGCGTAGTCGGCCAGGTCGAGCCCGAGGATATCGACGCTGTGCTTGAGCAGCCAGGCGAACTCGACGTTGTGACCGAAGCTGGTGTTGTCCAGCGGGCGGCCCTCGTCCTCCTCCACGTCGCGGTCGGAACCCCAGACATCCTTAAAGATAATCGCGCGCACGGGCGTCCAGTCCATCGCGAACTGCGCCAAGCCCGTGCCATGCACCGGCTCGATGATCTTGTCGAACAGCAGGTCGATGACGTAGCACGCGTCTTCCTTGTAGCGCGCCTCGCCCGTGGCCTCGTACAGGTTCGTGAAGGCCTCCATCAGGTGCATGTGCACGTCGAAGGACTTGCGGTCGCCGCCATAGACCCCGGGGCGCTTCGGCTTCCAGTCCTCCTCCATGAACTCCAGAAAGCCGCCGTGCTCATTGTCCGCCGCGAGCGCCGTGAGCGAACGGTGCGTCTCCTGCGCCATTTCGATGGCCCGCGGATCGCCCGATGCCATGCCATACTCGCTTAGGCCGTAGATGGCGAAGGACTGCCCGTAGGTCAGCTTCGAGCGGTTGATGGGTGTGCCGTCCTGCGCGCAGACCCAATGCCAGCCCGTGTGCTCGTCGTCCCAGAAATGCGTGCAGAGGAAATCGAAGCCCTGCCGCGCGATATCGAGAAACCTGCCATCGCCCAGGTTCGCCCGGTGCGACGCGCTCGACGTGTACAGCATGCGCGTCTGGCACACCAGCGTCTTGTCCGTCTCCCCCGTCGGGCGCCCGTTCGCGTCGTAATACGTGAGATACCCCCCGTACTCCGCGTCCACCCCGTGCGTAAGCCAATAGGGAATCAACTCGTTGAGCAGATGGTCCTGCACCTGCTGAATGGCCTTCTTGTAGCGGTCCTGCATACGTTTGTCGTGCTCCTCTGAACCGCGCAGAGTGTAGGCAATCGGGACGGGGGGATACAAAGCGCCGCGCGGCGGGCGGCTTTGCGGCCTGTTCCGGAGGCGTGGTAGGCTCGGGGCATCGCGGGGGTGAGCCGCGACCGGGGGACCAGGCCCTTGAACGGTCGTTTGCCCAGATTCGGCTGGCGCTGCGCAGTTGTCGCAGTATGCTGCGCCATACCGCTCTTCTTCGCCGCGGACATCGGCGCGGAGACGGTGACCATTCCCGATGCCGGCCTCGAGGCGGCCATCCGCGAGACGCTGAGCATCCCGATAGCCCCGCTCACCACGGACGATCTCGCCACCCTGACCGACCTCAATGCGCGGGTGCGGGGGATTACCGACCTGACCGGGCTCGACAAGTGCGTGAACCTGAAGACGCTCAACCTCTTCGGCAACGAAATCGTCAGCCTGGAGCCAGTGGCCTCGCTGTTTTTTCTGGAAAAGCTGTTCGCGGGCAACAACCAGATAGCCGACATCACCCCGCTGACGTTTCTCTTTCAACTCGATACCATCTTTCTCTCCAACAATAGCCTCGTGGATATCGCGCCGCTCTCGCAGCTCGACGGCCTGGTCACGCTGCGGCTGCAGGGCAACGCCATCGCGAATGTGCTGCCCCTGGCGAAGCTGAATAACGTGTCCACACTCTGGCTGTACGACAACGAGGCCTGCGACCTGGCGGCCCTCGCCTCGATGGACGGCCTGAAAGACGGCGCGGAAGTGCTGCTCTATGGCAATCCCCTCAGCGCCTTTTCCTGCGACACTATCGTGCCGATTCTCGCGGCCCGCGGGGCCGACGCGCAGACCGGATCCGATTGCGATGGCGGGGGGCTGGCGGAGTGCCCCGTCGAGTTCGAGGGCGAAGGCGAGGGCAATCCTTGCGGCGGCAAGGGCGGCTGCTCGGTGGTCTCGCTGGTCATCACGGTCCTCGACTTATCCAGTTTCGATCCGGTGCCGGGCGCCTTCTTGACCCTGTCGGGCCAGGCTTTTGGCGGCTTTACGAATGCGAACGGCGTCAAAAGCTTCACGGTTACCGGCAACACGACCTTCTCGCTCCGGATCGAGAAGCCGGGCTACGTGACCCAGACGACGCTGGTAGATACCAATTCCGGACAGTCGATCGAGCCGGTCGAAATCCTGCTGGAATTTATCCAGCCCAACCTGCCCCCCCACTCCTCGGACTCCAACGACGACGGCGAGTTCAGTCTTACGGAGGTGCTCCGTGTCGTGCAGCTTTTCAACGCGCGGCAGTTTCACTGCGCAACCGGCGCGACGGAAGACGGGTTCGCGCCCGGCCCCGGACTGCTGGACTGCGATCCGCATTCATCCGACTACAATCCGCAGAACTTCCGCATCTCCCTGTCCGAGCTGTTGCGGCTGGTGCAGCTGTTCTCGTTCCGCTTCTACGAGCCCTGCCCCGGCGAGACCGAAGACGGCTTCTGCCCGGCCCTTTAGCGTTCGCATCGGCCCGGCGGGCGGTGCTATCATCGCGGTTCTCCGCCGCTGGCGGTAGCGAAACAGCCGGTTTGCCGCGCGCGGCGCGCTCAGCGCCCGAGGCCAGCGCGCGGCTCCAAGCCGACGATGCGAGGAGTCTTCCCCATGGCCGCAGAGCCTATCCCCGGGCGGGACACGGCAACCCTGCCGTTCGCCTTTTTCATCGGCGATTTCAACGCCGGAAAATCCACGCTTATCAACGCGCTGCTGCGCGACGAGGTGCTGAAGACCGAGCGTCGCGAAAGCCATGCCCTGCCCACCTTCGTGTGCCGGGGCGAAAGCCACGCGCCGCAATTCTCGGCGCTTCCCCGCGACTATAAAACCGCGCACCGCAAGTCGCTCAGCCAGTTTCAAGGCCTGCGCAACGACGAGACGAACACGGACGGTTACCTGGCGCTGCATGCGCTGACGCCCGCCAATCCCTTCAGCCGCATGGTGCTGGTCGACACGGCCGGCATGAGCAGCGACAGCGCCTCGCCCCCGCCGGAATTCTCGGACACCCGCCACGCCATGATGGTGGTGGTTACCGATATCGAATACTGGTCGTCGAAGCACAACCTCGACCTGATCGCCGAGTACCACGAGGCCTTCGGCGGCGCGCTGATGGTGGTAGCCAACAAGGCCGATCACCTGAACGCCAACGAGATCAAGCAGGTGGCGGGCAAGGCGGCGACGCGCATGGAGGAGTACGGCATCGCGCCGGCACCCCGGTTCTTCGCGCTCTCGGCCCGGCTCGAGTCGCTGCGCTATGCGGGCGACGACGAGTACCGCCGCCGCACCAAGCCCGCCGTGCGCGCCTGGTGCGATGCCGCCTTCGACGCTTTCCGGCTCGCCCTGTACGAGTTCGAGGCCGCCGCGCTCACCGGCCCTTCGTCGCCCGAACTCGATGTTTTCAAGCACCGGCTGGCCCAGACCGTCGTGCCCGCCGCGGAGCCTTCGCATGAAGTTTAAGGAACTCGAAGAACACCGGGACTGGTCGCTGCGGGCGCTGGCGGACTTGGAGGAATTCATCCGCCACGACGCCGACTTCCATGGCAGCATCAACCATGAAGTGCGCGCCATCGCCGACCAGCGGCGTTTTGTCGAGGACGGCAAGTACCGCGTCGTGTTCCTGGGCACCTTTAATGTGGGCAAGAGCACGGCCATCAACGCGTTCCTCGGCGGCGGCTACCTGCCGATGGACGTGGAGGAATGCACGTCGCGCCTGACCTTCATCGAGCGGGGCGACGCGCTGGGCCTCACCATTGTGCTGAGCGAGGCCGTGGCCGACAGCGAGCTCGACGCGCTCCGCCGCCTGCTGGGCGAGTTCGGCGCGGCCATCGAGCCGCGCGAAGAGGGCACCCGGCTGGTCGTTTCGTTTTCGAGCGAAAACCCGGCCGACATGCGCCGCGCGCTTGAGCCGATCATCACCGTGATGGCGGATGACGACTACCCCCTGCTGGCCCCCTTGCGCGGCAAGATCGAGGAATTGAACCTCACGCTGCCGACGCAAGTCCTGCAGGAAGACATCGCCTTCGTCGATACGCCTGGCGTGCACAGCGTGTCCGAAACCCGCGCCGAGATCACCTACGGCATCATCGAGCGCAGCCACCTGGTCATTTCCTTCGTAGACAGCGGCTTCGCGGGCAACGTGCACGACCTGAACTTCATCAAGCGCATCATCAAGTGGCGCGGTCGCCGTGTGTTTTTCGTACTCAACAAGGCCGACAAGCTGGAGAGCTCGGAGATCGACGTGCGCGGCGCGCGCGGCCCGGCCCGCAGTCTCATGGAATCCTTCGCGCGGCACGACATCCCCGAAGATTCTGAAATCTTTTTCCTGTCCGGCTACCGCGCGCTCAAGGCGCAGGAGCTGGAACACGGCCACATCACGCTCGACGAGGCGCTGGACGACAACAAGCTGTCGATCCCCACGAGCGTGTGCTCGGGGTTGGACGACAGCGACGATCCCCGCCGCGACCTCGCGGCGTACCTCACCGGGCAGAGCCGCTTCTCGCACCTCAAGGCGCGCCTGATCGACTACCTGCTGAACGAGAACAAGGCGGGTGTCGTTATCGAGGCCGCCGCCCAGTTCATTGCCACGCGCGCCCAGGACTACAGCGCCGGCATGGAGAACGAGCTCGCGCTTGCCAAGGACCCGAGCAAGTTCGACGAACTCCGCAGCCGCCGCGACGAGTTGATGAAGCGCCTGGAGCACATCCGCAAGAGCGCGGGCGAGGTGTTGGAAGAATTCAAGGCCAAGAGCCTCGGCGGCACGGTCGGCGGAGAAATCCACCAGGGCTACGAAAGCCGCTTCCGCAGCGCGGTGACCGAGGCCGCCATCGAGAACCAGATTATCAAGCCGACGCTGGACTGGCTGCGGCAGTCGGGTCGTCTCAAGGAAGCCCGCCGCCAGAAGTTCAAGCCGCTTTCCGCCCAGCTCGAGGCCGCGGTAGACGAGTTCGTCTCCTCGACCCTCGCCGATATCCACCGCCGCGTGGAGCAGGATGAAGCCGGCGTGCGCGAAGCCATTGCCGAGAGGCTCGGCGAGGTCCGCGGACTGCGCATGCACCTCACCGAACTCGGCCGTCTGGAGCCCGCCGCGCTCGAGGCCTCCATGGCGCAGAGCTATCTCGCGTTCGGGGCGGGCGGCGCTGTAGCGGGGCTGGCGGCCGGCGCGGCCATCGGCTCCATTGTTCCCGTGGTGGGAACTGCCATCGGCGCGGGCTTGGGCGGACTCCTCGGCGTGGTGGGCGGCGTGCTTGCCCGTCTGGCCTGGAGCGAGGAACGCTGGCTGAAAAAGCTCGAGCCGATCGTGCACGAAAACGCCATGAATATGCTCGTGCGCGGCGGAAAGGACGCCTCCGGAAAACCGGCATTGCCCATTGTCGAGGTGGTCTGCGAGTACCTCAAGAAGCGTGCGAACTCCTTTCGCGAGGCGGTTCAGGCCGAAGTGGACAACGCCATCCAGGCTGTGCAGCAGGAATGCGACAGCCTGCTCGCCCGGGAAAACGAAATCCGCCGCCAGAGCGAGGCCATCATCGCCCGGCTCGAGCCCAAGGTGAACCGGCTGAACACCTTACGCGACACCGCCCGGTCCATCGTGGACGAGACCCGCGGCCGAGAGCGAATCCGGGTCTGACGCCCCTAGAATCGCACGGCACCGCCCCGCTCCCACCCCCGAAATGTAAACTATTTACGCCATCCATTTAGGTCCACTTCGAACGCAAGCTGAATTTTGTCAATAGTTTAGCTTGGCAACGCTCCTTGCGGATCCCGCGATCGTGTGGTAACCTTTTACTAGGGAGTACCTGAGCGTTTTTTGTCACATCTGGGGAGGGTTATCGTAATGATGCGCCGCATCAAAGTCTCACTGTGTTTCTTTAGTTTCGCTTTATTGACGTTTGCCACGACGGCCTCGGCACAACCTTTCGCGACTTTTCCGATGGTCCGCGGCGAACTGGTGGCCACCTGTTTCTCCGGGCTGCAGAGCGGCCAGACGCAGGCGCCCTATGCGGCGAATCCCTTCGGGGCGGTGATGGGCGTGATCGACGCCCGCATCCCTCCCGTGGACGCCAACAGCCCGATTCCGGTGCTGGATACCAACTGGTCGGCGCTCATGTACCACAATGAACTGGGTAATGCGGGCCACTTCTGGACCTCGCAGAACCTGGGCCAGGTGTTCGGCATTACGCTGGATGACGCGGACCCGCCGAACATCTACGTAACCGCGACCACGATGTACGGCCTGTTCGCCTTCGGCCCCGGCGGCGCAGGCGGCGTGTACCGCATCGACGGTGTCACGGGCGACATCTGCGTCATCGCCTCGCTGCCCAATACCGGGCCCGCGCTGGGCGATGTCTGCTACGACGCCACCAGCCGCAACCTCTTTGTTTCCAACTTCGAAGACGGCCTGGTCTACCGCGTAGCGGTGGACAGCCAGGACCCGAGCAACCCCTGCGCCGTGGGCGATGCGGTGGTGGCCTACGACCACGGCCTGAATGGCCGCCCGAACGGCGTGGTCCCTTCGACCAATGCCAGCCTGACCGCGATTCCCGACGATCCGAGTGTGGACTATACCCCCAAGGGCCGCCGTGTCTGGGCGGTGCAGATGCACGAGGGACGCCTGTATTATAGCGTCTGGGTGCTGGGCAACCCCCACGAAATCTGGTCGGTCGAGGTGGACAGCGCCGGTAATATCAACCCGGCGACCGCCTTCTACGAAATCGAAATGCCGTCGCGTCCCGGCGGTTCTCAGAGCTTCCCGGTGTCGGATATCGCGTTCAGCGATGCGGGCAACATGTTTGCGGCCCAACGCACGATGAGTGCCGATTTCGGCAACCTTCACAACGGCAGCCCCGGCGGCGCGCACGCCGCGCGCGTCATCAAATTCGAGGGCAGCCAGGCCGCTTGGACGCCGAGCGTGGAAGAATACAAGCTCGGCTCGATCTTCTCTGAGGAGAACGGCGCGGGCGGCGTGGACGTGGACTGCGACGAGAACATCTGGGCGACTTCGGACGCCATCCACTTCGGCAACCCGGACACCGTATACGGCCTGCAGTGGATTGCGGCGGGCGGCAACGCCGGCGACCCTGCCGTGCAGAACAGCTACATCATTGGCCTGAATGGCGGCTTCGCCAAGTCGGAAATCGGCGATGTCGAGATCTACCGCGAGATTTGCCAGTGCATGGACATCGAGGCGGAGACGGTGGAGTGCGACGCCGACAATCCGGGAGGCCTGGTCTACACCTTCGACGTGACCAATGATTCCGGCGTGGATGCCACGCGCATTATCTTCACGCCGCAGACGCCCGGCCTCCAGTTCTCGCCGCATTACCTGAACACTCCCGTCGCCGATGGCGAAACGGTGACCGCCTCGACCAACATCAGCGGCTATACCGAGGGCGAGGAATTCTGCTTCACCATCACGCTGCTGTCGGCCGATGGATATGTCTGCTGCTCGATCGACATCTGCATCGACCCGCCGCGCTGCGACTGCCTGGCGTTCGAGAACGAGCGCATCATCTGCGACCCGGAGAATCCGGGTTCGTACCTCTACAGCGTCCACCTGACGAACCTGACGGACGATGTGCTGGAACACCTGTACATCTTCCCGGACGACCCGAGCATTACGATTACGCCGGATTACTTCGACGTGCCCGCGGTGAATCCGGGCGGCTCGGGCAATCTTTCGTTCACCATCACGGGCGGCCAGCCGGGAGACGAGGTCTGCTTCCTGATGACCGTGCACGACCAGCAGCTGCATGAGTGCTGCGGTGTCGAACGCTGCGTCATCCTGCCGGATTGCTGCACGGGCGACTGCAACGACATCGCCATCAATCTGCAGGGCGATTTCCCGACGGAGCTCGACTGCGGCGCCGATTTCGTAGTCCCCGGGGCCACCGCATTCAATCGGTGCACCGACAAGGAACTGCAGGTTTCGATTTCGGGTTCGGTGGATACCTCGCACCCCGGCGAGTACTGCGTAAGCTACGTGGTGCTGAACGACCAGGGCCAGAAGTGCGAAGAGCGCTACTGCGTGACGGTCCTCGATAATTGCTGCCAGGGCGGCTGTGACGACCTGACCTGGACCCTGCTGGGCGATTTCCCGCAGGAGCTGGACTGCAACGCCGAGTTCGAGGTGCCCGGCGCCACGGCGGTGGATTGCGATGGCAACGACTGGCAGGTGTCGGTCAGCGGCACGGTGGACACGGCCAAGCCTGGTGAACACTGCGTGACCTATACCGCGGTGAACGCCGTTGGCGAGAAGTGCGAAATCACCTATTGCGTGACGGTGCTCGACAACTGCTGCGACCCGGATACGATAGCACCGGATATCATCCTGCTGACGCCGTTCCCCAGCACAGTCAACTGCGGCGCTGCGTTCCCGTACCCCGAGGTGCTGGTGCGCGATAATTGCGACCCGCAGGTGGGCTGGTCCATCGAGGGCGAAATCGACACCTCGATCCCGGGCATTCAGTGCCTCACCTATATCGCGACCGACGCGGCCGGCAACACGGCCACCGAGACGCACTGCGTCATGGTGCTCGACAACTGCAACGTCGGCGTGCCAAACGATACGCCCGCCTTCCATACGGCGGACCTGAACCGCGACAGCAAGATCGGCCTGTCCGAACTACTGCGCGTGGTGCAGTTCTACGCGGTGGGCGGCTATCACTGCGATACGACGACCGAGGACGGCTTCGCGCCCGGCACCGGCAGCCACGATGGCGCCAAGCACGACTGCGATTTCGACAAGGAAGACTGGATCATCGACCTGATTGAAATGCTGCGTCTCATCCAGATCTTCAATGCCGGCAGCTACCACAGCTGCGGCGGCGGCGCCGAGGACGGCTTCTGCCCCGGTCCGGCATAGCCGAACGCTGACATCCAAAAACGCGCAGCCGCCGCAGGGTTTCCTGCGGCGGCTGCTTCGATCTATGGCTTCGCGGCCCGCGGGCCGTCGGTGTCGTCAGTTGGCCGATACTTCGATGCGGCGCGGCTTGGCCTCCTCCGCCTTGGGCACCAGCACCGTCAGCACGCCGTCTTTCAGGCTCGCCTGAATCTGGCTCTGGTCCAGCGTCTGCGCCAGGCGGAAGCGCCGCGAGTAGCGCACCTGCTCGTACGGGCGGTCGGTTTCAGGGCGGCCCTTGCCCATCGACGCCTCGGCCGTCACCGTCAGGCGGCTCTCTACCAGCTGCACCTCCACCGATTCCGGCGTCGCGCCCGGCAAATCGAGCACGACCTGATAGTCGCTCTCGCGCTCGTAGACATCCGCCAGCGGCTCAATGGTCACCGCGCTCTCGCGCGGGGCCGCTTCCACGGTGCAGCAGGCGTTGTTATTCGTATCACAGCTGTTCGACATGGTCGTTCGCTCCTCTTGGTTGGGGGTGGTTCAGGCGCCCGTGGCCACTTCGATGCGGCGGGGCTTGGCGGCTTCGCTCTTGGGCAGCGTGATGCTCAGGATGCCCGCCTTGTACTCCGCGCGGATGCCTTCCACCGACACCGGCGTGTTCAGCTTCAGCTTGCGGTGGTATTCGCCCGACGGACGCTCGCGGTGCAGCGTGCGCACGGCGCCTTCCGGCGCAGCCTTGCGCTCGGCCCGGATTTCCAGCACGCCCTGGTCGAAGGTGATCTGGATGTCCTCGGCCTTCAGCCCGGGCACAATGGCCTCGATGTACACGTTGGCCTCGTCCTCGCCCGCGCTCACGCCGTTGGCGCGGGTCGCGTAGGGCTGCGGGTTCAGATGCCCGAGCATCTGGTTGATTTCGCGCTCCAACTGCTGGAACGCGGGTACGCGGATACCAACATTCGGATAAGTCATGGCTTCAATCTCCTGTTTGCGTTGGCCGCTCGCGGCGGCGATGCCACCTATCCGCCAGCGGTGTGCCAACTGCAATCGGAGATTACAACCCATTCATTTGCTTTGACTTAAAAGAAAAGGCCGGACGCTGAACGTCCGGCCTGGGTTGTTTCAATCTGAAACGGATGTTTTATTTTGCCGCAGGCTAAAAGATACCGCGGTTGTCCCGGCGCGAGCACTTGAGCTTGGCGGGATCGACTTGCACGTTCAAATGCAGCAGGTCGCTGGATTCGAGATCGACGATATTCTGCACCACTTCCAGGAAGCGGAGGCGCTCGGCGTCGTCGATGACGTCCTGCGTCATGGTCTCGAACTTCTTGATGTAGTCCGGACGCTGCCAGGGCTTGGCACCCAGCGAGTGCGCGTTCGCCACGGCCATCTCGTCCACCATCTTGTTGCCATCGCGGAAGACTACCTCGACCCGGCCGCCGAAGGCCTTCTTGCTCGGGTCGGTGGTGTGGTAGCGGCGCGTCCACTCGGGGTCTTCCACCGTACGGATCTTGTGCCACAGGGCCACCGTGTCGGGACGCGACGCGCGCTCGGGCGTGTAGCTGGCGATGTGGTGCCAGGCGCCGTCCTGCAGCGCCACGGCGAAGATGTACATGATGCTGTGGTCCAGCGTTTCGCGGCTGGCCTTGGGGTCCATCTTCTGCGGATCGTTCGCGCCGGTACCGATCACGTAGTGCGTGTGGTGGCTGGTGTAGATGACGATCTCCGCGATCTCGTTGAAATCGTGAATGTCGCGGCCCATCTTGAACGCGAGGTCGATGAGCGCCTGGCTCTGGTATTCGGCCGAGTGTTCCTTGGTGTAGGAATCCATGATGGCGCGGCGGGGCGCGTCGAAATCGGGCAGCGGCACTTCGTACGCGCCCTTGGGTCCGTCGAGCATGTAGGCGATTACGCTGTCCTCGCCTTCGTAAATCGGCGACGGGCTCTTCTCGCCGCGCATCGCGCGGTCCACTGCCTCGATGGCCAGCTTGCCGGCATGCGCGGGCGCGTAGGCCTTCCAGCTGGAGATCTCGCCCTTGCGCGACTGGCGCGTGGTGAACGACACATGCACCGCCTGCTGCACCGCCTGGAAGATGGTCTCGGTGTCGAGCCCCAGCAGCGCGCCGATGCCGGCCGCCTGCGCCGGGCACAGGTGCGCGATGTGGTCTTTCTTGTGCTCGTGCAGGCAGATGCCCTTCACGAGGTTGATCTGAATCTCGTAGCCCGCGAGGATGCCGCGGACGATGTCCTGGCCGCTCAGGCCGTGCTGCGTGCCGCACTGCTGGGCCACTGCCAGAATCGGGGGAATGTTGTCGCCCGGGTGCGAATAGTCCGCCGCGAGGAAGGTGTCGTGCATGTCGAGCTCGCGCACGGCCGTACCGTTCGCCCAGGCCGCCCACTCTGCGTCGTAGGTCTGGTCCGGCGGCAGGCCGAACACCGCCGCGCCGCCCTGGCGCGGATGGGCCAGCGCCTGGCTGCGGGCATTCGCCACCGGCTCGCGGTTGATGGCGCCCAGCGCCACGGCCGCGTTGTCGATGATGCGGTTGATGACCATCTCGCGGGTGTCGTCGTCGATGGTGGGGCGCGCGGAAGCGACCTGCGCGATTTTCCAAGCCAGCTGGTCCTCGCGGGGAAGCGGTTCCTTGGATGGATAGACTCGTACCTTGTGCAGATTCATGCGCGCGTTTCCATGCTGCCGCCGGACGGCGGACTCCTGAGGGTCAAACAAAGGAAAAGCATAGCGAAAGATGCCCGGATTTGTCCACTTTTCTGTGCAGGACGAACCCGCCGGGGAATCAGCGCTTTTCCAGCTGCCGGGCGCGCTCGTGGAAGCGATCCAGCAGCAGCGGCGTCTGTTGTTTGAGGAAATGCTTGACCAGGAACCCCGGCACAGGCACCCGCGGCGACACATCGACCTGATAGGTCACTCGCACTTTGCCCCGGCCGCTCGGCTCGAAGGTGCAAGACCCCTCCATCGAGTGGAAGCCCTTGCCTTCGACGAACACCCAGCCCAGGTAATTCGGAGCGTCGTACTCCACATCGATCACATACTGCACCGGACCGAACATCTCGCCATGCACCCGCACCCGCATCCCGCTGTCGAATTCATCCAGCACCTCGATACGCTCGAAATGCTCCAGAAACTCCGGATAGGCGGCATAATCGGCAAAGGCCTCATACATCGCCTCGATGGAAATGCGGTACTCGGCGGAATGCGAAACAGACGGCATGCACACAGCTCCCAATGACCAAAGCGCCGCGATTCTGGCAAACCCGCAACCCGGCGCACAAGACGGCTCCGCTGTGGCGGGGTCCGTGCTCCGAGAGGATTTCCAGGCAATTGCTGTGGGCGGGTTTCCCGACCCGCCTACTCTTCTGACCGACAGGTCTCCACTCTTGGCGGGCGTGAGGAAATCAAAAGAGGGGTACTTCCGGTCAGGCAGACTACAGTCATAACTCCCAATCTACGACGAGGAGCCCGTCTACACGCCCGAATTCGCGCAGATTATGGGTGACCAAAGTAAGACCGTTAGCGCGTGCAATCGCGGCGATCTTCAAGTCATTCGGTCCAATGCGGCAACCGGAAGATTCCAATTGATGTCGAATAGATGCGCAGTGCCCGGCACAATCATCGGTGAATGGCAATGAGATGTAAGGCGCCAAGAAGGCATCCAGCTTTGCATGCTCCGCTTGGGGTGAAATTGATCGCTCTGCACCGTATCGGAGTTCATATACCACGATGGAGCACAAGAAGATTGCTTGGGGCCGCTCGGCCTCCCAGCGGCGGATCAGTGCTGCATTTTTCCCTCGCAGCAGCGCGATGCAGGCGTTGGTGTCGACGAGGTAGCTCACCCGATGGGGGGCCGCTGCTCTGATTCGCCCTGCGGTGCCCGCTCAAGATCCGGCATGCTGCCAGCCACTTT
This sequence comes from Candidatus Hydrogenedens sp., assembly GCA_016125095.1. Lineage (GTDB taxonomy): Bacteria > Hydrogenedentota > Hydrogenedentia > Hydrogenedentales > JAEUWI01 > WGMK01. The sequence continues at coordinate 220,597 of WGMK01000015.1, forward strand.
CGTAAAATACTCCAGTGGCCAGCCAGGCACTGCCGGGGCGACCAGAGGAGAGACCTGCACCACCACCCGAACATCAGCATCAGGATGTCCAATGTTCAGGCTGAGATTCAGCCGGCCTTCGCGAGTCGTGTGGCCCTGTGTTTCGAAAGTTTCCATGGTCCGGATATTTTCCTGACTTGTACCAGAGGTCATGGTACCGCATTGCAACCAGGATGCCAACCCCGTGGTCCTTCGGAAGACCCGACACAGCGGCAACGCCGGTCTGGCGGGCCAACGGCCAAACGCCATACCAGCCTAGGCCAACGGCCCAGGTCCATGGTCCGCATCCATCCGGCAAGCGCTGAAGGTGCGCGTCATGCTTGTCACTCCGCTGTGGCTGCGGCGCCCCGCCACACCGAGCAAAGCGGTCATCAATGTGCCGCCGGAGGAAGTACGATCGACACACTTTCTCCGGAAGCGATTGTTTCGGGCACGTCGAGATTTGCAGGAAGGTAATATTTTGGTGGCGGCGCGACAGGCGAGCCCTCAGAATCAACTACATTGTAAGTCCAATTCGTCACGACACATTGTAGTTCTGCCGGCGCGCGAGGACCGAATACGATGCGCCTTTCTGCTGTGATTTCTGCGTAGACGCCTTCACCGGAAACCTCATCAGCATAGAATCTTAAACCATCCTCGAACGGTTCGCACCAAACGCGGCTAGGATAAAGGGGCGTATTCGCTGGCGGACGAAGAAGTTCGCCTGATGCAAGCCTAACCATCCAAACGGAGGCATCGTTCGATGGGCGCGTCTTGTTTTCGTTCCTATAAGTATCGCTATAGATACAATCAAAATTGCCGGACCTGAACGTATTCGTTCCCTCATCATACGGCCATTGCGTCGGTGCGGCGATAGCGTTCGTCGCCAACTCACCGAATACCCTGCAGTAGCGTATCTTACGATCGAGGATCTCTGCGTATATCAAGCCGCTCCTTGGCTCGATCAAATAGGTTGCATCGTTTTTCTGAATGATACACAGCCGCGAGATGGTGGGGAATCTGGCACTGGTGGCAATTAGTTCGCCATGCGCGCCCACTTCAACCCATGCACTGCATGTCCCACTTACGCTGCGTGAATCATCAAGGTACTCGTGGGGCGGTGGGCCCTCCGGGAGCGTATCGTTCGGGATGCGGTTCCCGTTGGTTCCGGCGCACGACATTACGTTTATCGAGACGAGACACAAAACAATCAATGTTGTGCAAGCCTGCCAGAAGCCCCCGGTGGCACTGCGGTTTGTGATTCTTGTCGATATATCTTTCATGAAGAATGCCCCTGCCACCTTTTCAAACCTCCGCTGTGAGCGGGAATCTTGACTCGCCTATTCTTCTGACCGGCACGGCTCCACACTTGGCTCCGCTGTGTCGGGGTGCAGCGGCATCACCCTTCCCCGCCTGGCTGGCCTTCGCCATCGGCACCGCCTTCGCCTTCTTGGGGTATCGGTTTGAGGGCGATTTTGCTCCACCAGTTGTCGGGGAACTGGATGTCGTTTACGGGGTCGAGGGCGTTCCAGCTGGCGTCGCCTACGTAAAGGTAGTCGTCGGTGACGCGGAAGATGGCGAAGTGGCCGCGTCCGTCGGGGTTCCAGCTGGGCACGTTGTGGTAGGGCGAACCGACGTTGAAGACGTTGAGGCCGTTCCAGGTGTAGATGCCGGTCTGGTGGGCGTGGCCGTGGATGTGCGCGATGACGTCGTATTCGGATATGGCGTCGGCGTAGGCTTCCGCCTCGGCGCGGGTCCACCAGGAAGCGAAATCCCAGTTGGAATAGAAGCCGTAGTGCGAAATGACGATGACGCGCTTGTGCGTGCCCTTCACGTTTTCCTCGAGGTCCTCGATGAGGAAATCGAGCGCGCCGCGCGGATCGCGGTCGCCGGGCACGCCGGTGTCCACCTGCGTGTTCGTTGGCGCCAGGTTCACCTGCACGAAATGCACGTTGTCCCAGTCCCATGAGTAGTGGCCGTCGAGGTCCGGGGCCACTTTGGTCAGGCCGGGACGATACGGATTGCGGAGCGCCACGGAATCGGCCACGGGGTGCGATTCGGTCAGGCGGTAGCCCACGTGGTCGTACACGAAGTAGTCGTGGTTGCCGTAGCCCTCGTATATCGGGAAGTGCAGTTCGCGCGTGCCGCAGAGGCCGTAGAGCGCCATGAATTCGCCGACCGAATTCTCCGTGTTGTAGCGCCCGTCGCGGCCATCGCGGGTGATATCGCCCGCCATCACCACGCCGCGCACGTTGTCCACGGGGGCGTCGATGCCGAAGGGCGTCGGCTCCCAGCGCAGCTTGCCCTCCACCGAATTCATCGCGGTGATGTTGGCGCGGGTCGACATCGTGTCGAGCCCGACGAAGCCCGTCTCCGCATCGCCGAAGGCGATGAAGGTCACGTCGGTGGTGCCGGGTCCGGCGAAATACTGGTCCACCACGGGCGCCTGATCGGGGTCGCAGCCCTGCGCATAGTCCGGCTCGCAAAGCGCCGGGCATCCGGGAAACTCGTCCGCCTCCGCCTCGCCTTCGCCGTCGGTGCTGCCTTCAAAGCCGCCCTCGAAGGCCCCCTCGATTTCGCCCTCGTAGGGCAGCACAATCGGGCAGGGCGCGCACACCGCGTCCTCGGGACGTATCCGCGGGTCGTTGGCTGCGGCCACGAAGGCGTCGAAATCGGCGACCCCATTGAACACCGTGGCGTTGTACTCCGCCAGATTGCAGATGCCGTCGCGATCCAAATCGCCCGCAGCAGCCAGATAAGGCGCCTGCGTCAGGTCGTAGCGGTCCACATCGGGGAAGGGAATCTCGTCGGTCAGTGCCTGCAATTCCGCGATCACATTGAGCAGCGCATCGCGCTCGCCCAGGGTGGCCAGGCCGGCGACGCCATTGCGGATATTGGCCGAGCCGATCAGCGACACCACCAACTGCGCCACCGGCACGGCCTGCAGTTCGGCCACATAGCCGCGCGCAATCTCGACGTTCCGGTTGAGCGTATTCACCACGCAGCAATACATGGGGTGGTCGGGATTCTTCAGCACGCTGTCGAGCAGCCGCACATGCGCCCGGTCGATCAGGCCGTTCTCGTCGATGTCCGTCGTGTCGGCGTTCAGGTTCAGTTCCGGGAAAATCTTCGCCGCGTTGTAGATGGTGACCAGAATGCCTTCGCCATTCGTGGTGGGCGGCGGCGCGCCACAGGTCTTGGTGCATACCTCGGCGCAGGTGTCGTATTCCGGCAGCTCGCCCTCGTCCGCGCCCTCTCCCCCACCGCTGCCCTCCGACGCGCCTTCGCCGCCGGACGCCCCTTCGCCGTCGATGCCGCCTTCGCCACCCGATACGCCCTCGCCGTCCGCACTGCCTTCGCGCGTGCCCTCGCTGACGCCTTCGCCCTCTGTGGCGCCCTCGCCTTCGCCCTCCGCCGCGCGCGGGCATTCGCCATCCGCGCTATCGGAAATCACGGAGTAGCCGTCCGGCTCGGTGCAATCCACCCCGAAGCTGCCGGCATTGTAGAACTGAATCATGCGGAGCAATTCGCCGAGGCTGAGCTGCCAATAGGGCGCCTCGAAATCGGCGCTGTGGCGCGGACAATCTCGCAACACGCTGCCCGGCTCGAAGCCATCGGCGTCGCCGGGGACTTCCGCGCAGCCGAACGTTCCGACATTGAACACCTGAATGACGCGGAGGAGTTCGGAGAGGGAGAGCGACCAATCGGCGCTGGTATCAGCGCTGTGGGCGGCATGGGCCAGGTTGGAACACACCCCGGACAGGGCCAGCACGGCTGCAACATAGGGGCGCGCGCCGCGCCATTTTGAAACTCTCATCGGCCTCCCCAAACAATTCTCTGACAAACCAAGGCCCCCGCCTGTGATTGTAATCGAAAAAGGGCCGAATTCGTGTCAGAAAAAAATATTTGCATTGGCGTCTGATTTTAGGTACGCTCTGCAACCTTGTTCGCTGGTTAACCGAAGAGAGTGTGCGGTCGGCCCCTAGAGGCTTTCCCTTCAGCAAGGAATTCTCGCAAGAGACGGCAGTAGCAACTCACAAATGCTATGGAGGGTTTATGAGTTGCATAAGGGCAAACACCTTCTGATTGATTGCCGCAACGTGGCACGCGACCTCTGTCTCGACGACAAGCGCGTAATGGAAGTCATGGCACGCGCCGCTGAAAAGGCGGGTGCCTCCGTGGTCTCCCAGATCCGGTACAAGTTCGGGGCGGATTCTCCCCCCGGGTTCACCGCGGTGGTGATGCTCGACGAGAGCCATTGCTCCGCCCACACCTACGCCGACCTCGGCCTCATCGCGATGGATGTCTTCACCTGCGGTAACACGGACCCCGCGATGGTGCTGTACTACATCCGCGAAGAGCTCGATCTGGGCGACGTGACGGTGCAGGAAGCCGAGCGCTTCTCGATGCCCGCGCACGTCGGCGGCGGCTCGGTGCTCAACCTCGTTTAATACGGGATCGAATCATTGACTTCTGATCGTGAATTTCATGACGGGCGCGAGGACGGCCTCGCGCCCCTAGTCAGCCTCGACCTTGAGCAGGTGCGCTCCTTCGCCGATCTTGTGCGTGCGATGGAGCGCACCGCTTTTGGCGGCCGCCAACTGGGCCGGGCGCTCGAAATCCTTCTTGCCATGGCGCGCGATCCCGATTGCGCCGTGGTGATGACGCTTTCGGGCGCGATGACGGTGGCCAAGCAGGGCCGCATCATGTGCGACATGATCGACCGGGGCATCATCGACGCCGTCGTTTCGACGGGCGCGCTGATGGCGCACGGCCTCACCGAGTCGCTGGGCCTGGTGCACTATGCGGTAAACCCGGAAGCCGACGACACGGAGCTGTTCGAAAAGGGCTACAACCGGGTCTACGACACGCTTGAGATGGAATCGAATCTCAACACGGTCGAGGCGGTGGTGGCCAGCGTGCTGCGGAACCACCAGCCGGAAGACGGCCAATGGTCGTCGGCGCGCTTCTGCCAGGCGGTGGGCGCCGAGCTCGACCGCATGGACGAGGGCCCCGGTGTGCTGCGCAGCGCGTTCCGCAAGAACGTGCCGGTGTTCGTGCCGGCCTTCACCGACAGCGAAATCGGCCTCGATTTCGCGACGCATGCCATGCGCCTCGCCCAGGAATCCGGTCAGCTGCCCAAGTCAGGCCCGGTGGATCCGCAGGTGATGTTCAATGCCGTGCCGCAGTTCAATCCCTTCCTCGACCTTCAGCAGTACGCCCGCTTGATCGGCGCGAAGAAGCGCATCGGCATTTTCACCATCGGCGGCGGCGTGCCGCGCAACTGGGCGCAGCAGGTGTCGCCGTTCTTCGACATCACCTCGTTCCGCCTGGACGTGGAACTGCCGGAAGTGCGGTTCCAGTACGGCGTGCGCATCTGCCCCGAGCCGGTGCACTGGGGCGGGCTTTCGGGCTGCACCTATTCCGAGGGCGTCAGCTGGGGCAAGTTCGTGCCGGAATCCGAAGGCGGCCGTTTCGCGGAGGTCTATTCCGACGCAACGCTGGTGTGGCCCCTGCTGGCCAAGGCGCTCTTCGAGGAACTGGACAAGCCCGCTTCCTGATCGGCCTGCCCGGTCCGCGATTCCCTGCTTGTGGAAGCCCACGCCCCGCGCTACAATGACGCATGAATACCGTGGGACGGCGTTCGTCTAGTTGCGCAGGAGGATGCATCCATGAAGAAAGTATTTACAGCGGCGGGTCTGACGATTGCAGCGGTTATCATGGGCTGCGTGGTGCGTACCGAGCACACGATTAACGCCCATATCACGCTGGACATCCGGCATATCGAGGAGCAGGCGGACGACTTGCTCGACTTCATCGACGGCTCGAGCGACGAATTGCCGGCACCCGAGAAGACCTCGATGCTGCAGCAGGCGCTCGATTTCCTGAATCCCATCGAGACGGTCTACGCGGCCGAGCTCAAGAACACGTCGTCGGACAAGACGACGGCCCTGGCCAAAAAGATGCGCGCGCGGCACGACGCCGTGGATGCGTTTGTGAACCAGGGCTGCTTCGGCGAGAACAACCGCGGCTATCTGGAACTGCGCGAGTGCGACGGCCTGGCGGATGCCGATGCCCGCAACAATGCGCAGAAACTGATGGCCGAGGAGAACAAGGACCGCAAGGAACTGTATGCCGAAATCGCCCGCCTGAACCAGGAAGACGGCGTGTCGGTATCGACGGTGGAGGCCATCTTCCACGGCCAGCGGTTCAAGCGCGCCAGCAAGGGCGAGGCCTTTCAGCTCCCGCCGTCGGGCGAGTTCTTCACGGCGCTGCAAGACACCGCCCAGGCCAAGTCGCTGGGTGCCGACTATCAGCCCGGCGCCTGGGTGGTAATGCCGTAAGGCAGGATACAGACTAGCTACAGCGGCCCCGGCATCGCGGATGCCGGGGCCGTTTTTTTTCCTCAAGATGGGTCCCCGCGTGCGCGAGGATTACAGATTGGGAAGCGATCGTGTCGTGATGGCTCGACAGAGCCTCGCCCCACCGTTCGTATCGGTAAGCGCATTCGAGGGCCAAGGGCCCGGCGTCATACCAGCCCAGCCCAACGGGATGGGTGGCAGGGCATGTCAAACGCGATAGGGCTGAAAGCCCGACCCATGAGAATGGCGCGGGCCTTCAGCCCTTAGAATGCTCATGGCCAATGACCCGGGCCGTTGGTCCGGGCTGGTATAGATCGCGCCTTTGGCGCTGGAATCCGATGCGACGAATTCGCCTCGACATGGAACGTTCTTGCTGCCGCCCCGCCGCTACTCCCGTTTCTCTTTCATGAGATGTGCGCTCATCGCCGCGGTCTTTTGCTGCAGGTCGTGCAGGACCTTGGTGTAAGCATCGTCGTCCACGAAGTTCTGCTTCTCGGTGGGGTCGGCTCTCAGGTCGTGCAGGAATTCGTACGGGGGCTGCTGTTCGTAGTAGCGGGCGTAGACGTATTGCCCGGTATGCACCCCCTCCCACTTCGGAATGTCCTTGTGGTTCATGCGATGCTCGCAGAAGAATTCGGTGTGCCCTTCCTCCGTCTCGCCGCGCAGCAGCGGCTGCAGGCTCGCGCCCTGGTAATGCTTCGGTACGGCAACGCCGCCCCAGTCGAGGAAGGTGGCGGGCAGGTCGATGTTGAGGACCATCGGATCGAGCGTGCGCCCGCGTTGTGCGGACCCGGCGCGCGGGTCGTAGACAATCATGGGAATCCGCATCGATTCCTCGAAGTGCGACCACTTGCCCGCGAGACCACGGTCGCCCATGTAGTAGCCATTGTCGGCGGCGTAGACGATGATCGTATTCTCCGCCAAGCCGTCGGTCTTGAGCGCTTCGAGCACACGCCCGATGGCGTTGTCGACGCCGGTGATCATGCGGAAGTAGGCGCGCATGTTCTTGTCGTATTTCTCCGGGGTGTCCCAGCGCCAATGCCAGCGGATGCGGTTCATGGAGGTCTGGAGGAATTCGGGCAGCGCCTGGAAATAGTCTTCGCCCAGGCGCGGCTGGGGAATGTCGCAAGTCTCGTACATCCCGTCGGTCGAGGGCGGCCAGGGATAATGGTCCTCCAGATCGCCGTCCTCGGCATGCGCGGCATTGAAGCTGATGGACAGGCAGAAGGGCTCGTCCTTCGCTTGTTCGCCCAGAAAAGCAACGGCATGGTCGGCGGCGAGATCGGTCTCGTGCCGATTGCTGCCGTCGGGCTGCGGATGGAAGTAGGGATTCCGTTCGAGCGGGGTGAAGGAATCGAATATGTCGCCGGGCTTCAGGCCCGCGATGTTCACGCCGAACTTACCGATGAACCCCGTGCGGTAGCCCGCATCGCGCAACAGGGCCGGATAGCTCTCGCGCACATCGGCTCCGGCGATGGGCGGAGCACCGAAGGTGTAGCCGTGCGTGCGCTCGTAGAGTCCGGTGAGAATCGACGCCCGGCTCGCCGCGCAGATGGACGTGGTGACGTAGGCGTTCGTGAAGCGCGTGCCCTCGGCGGCCAGCAGGTCCACGTGCGGGGTCTGGAGCACGGGATGGCCCGCGCAGCCCAGTGTGTCGTTCCGCTGGTCGTCCACGAGGAAGAACAGGATATTCGGCCGCCCATCGGCGTGGGCAATCCCGCCACAAAGGAGCACGAGAAACAACAGCAATAGACGAACACGCATGAGAAGACCTCCCGGAATAGACTCCCGGCGAGTATACCTGCCGCGTGGATTGCGGCGCAGCCGCTTTGGAGTGCGGCGGACTTGCCGCCGCTTTGTCGAAGGAAGCTCGCTTCCGGCTTGTTCACGGCGGACCTGAGCCGACCTCGCGGCGACGGGAGCAAGCTCCCTCCAGAAAAGCGCAAGCAAGTCTTGCGCACTCCAAAGCGGCTGCGCCGCGAGGGTGCCTGCCCCTTGACACGCCCGCTCCGATCCTCTAGCGTTGAGGATTCGTTTCAACTTGCCGAGGTTTCCGCATGACCATATTCCTTGCACTGCTCATCGCCGCCGCGCCTTCGCCCGCTCCGGAGGGCATGCTGTGGATACCCGCGGGCGAATACACGCTGGGCACGAATGCAGACGACGTGTGGCCGAACGAGCGGCCGGAGTACCGCGCCAAGGTGGACGGATTCTGGATGGACGAGCACGAGGTGACGAACGCCGAATTCCGGAAGTTCGTCGAGGCGACGGGCTACAAGACGACGGCAGAGCGTCCGCCGACGATGGAAGAGATCATGGCGCAGGTGCCGCCGGGCACGCCCCCGCCGCCGGAAGAGGCACTCGTGGCCGCCTCGATGGTCTTCGTGTCGCCGCCTCCGGGCACGACACAGGAGGAATGGCGCAACTGGTGGGCGTGGGTCGAGGGAGCGGACTGGCAGCACCCGGAAGGCCCGGAGAGCTCTATCGAGGGCAAGGACGACCACCCGGTGGTGCATGTGTCGTTTTTCGACGCGCAGGCCTATGCCGAATGGGCGGGCAAGCGGCTGCCCACCGAGGCGGAATGGGAAGCGGCGGCGCGCGGCGGGCTTAAGGAGAAACGGTTTCCCTGGGGCGATGAAACGCCGAAGGACGCCGAGCCGCGCGCGAATATCTGGCAGGGCGTCTTCCCCGGCATGAACACGGAGACGGACGGCTATTTCCGGACGGCCCCGGTGGAGAAGTTCGCCGCGAACGGCTATGGGCTCTACGACATGGCGGGCAACGTGTGGGAATGGTGCTCGGACTGGTATCGCGCGGACACGCACGAGACGCTGGCCAAGGCCGAAACCACGCCGGAGAATCCGAAGGGACCGGACAAGAGCTTCGACCCCGACGAACCCTACGCGCAGAAACACGTCATCAAGGGCGGGTCGTTTCTGTGCCATGTGTCGTATTGCGAGTCGTACCGTTCCAGCGCGCGCCGCGGCCAGACCCCCGACACCAGCATGTCGCATTTGGGATTCCGCTGCGTGAAGGACGCGAAGGAGTAAGGTGGGGCTTGCCCCACCAAGCGTTGGCGTCAGGATGGTGGGGCAAGCCGCGCAGCGGAGCAGGCGAAATCTTGGTCGCCTTGTCTCGAGCGCCAAAGGCGCGGCGCATAATAGCCCAGGGCGTAAGCCCTGGGTCAGCGTGCCTTTTGAAATTCCGAAAGCCCTGAAATGGGCGACGCAACACAGCGGCATCATTGCGTCGCCCCTTCAGGGCTTAATAAATAATAGGACAACTAGCTACCCAGGGCTTACGCCCTGGGCTATTCTGCGCCGACCCTTCGGGTCTGAAGACCTGATCGCCCCAATCGCCGACTGGAATCCGCTTCCATTTTCCAGCACCTGATCAGCGCGCTCTAATTCAGGCACGCACGGGATGTGCTCCCGTCAATCCTGCGGACCCGTATCGCTGCGGAAAAACGAATCGCCCGCGCCAAGATGGTGCGGCGAGCCGCACCCTACGCGAGGTGTTCGGCCGCGTATTCCACGGCGTTGCGGAAGATGCGGAGGCCTTCGCCTTCTTCCGGCAGATCGCGGCGCGTCCACTGCGGATGATTGGTGCGGTCCACGTAGGCCTCGGGGTGGGGCATGAGCCCGAAGATGCGGCCTGTCGGATCGCAGATGCCCGCGATGTCGTCCACCGCACCGTTCGGATTGGTCGGATACACGCCCGCCGCGGGCTGGTCGTCGCGCGTGACATAGCGCAGGGCCGCCAGACCGTGCGCCTTCATGTGCTCCAGCAGCGCGGCGTCGCGCGGGACGAATTTACCCTCGCCGTGGCGCACGGGGGCATCCAAAGCGGCGATGTCCTTCAGCCACACGCAGGGCGTGCCCGGCGTCACCGCCAGCCGCACCCAGCGGTCCTCGTAGCGGTTCGAATCGTTGTGGCTCACGGTCACTTCCTGGCGCATCTCGCCCTCGGTCATCGGGAGGAGCCCCATCTTCACGAGCACCTGAAAGCCGTTGCAGATGCCGATGGCCAGCTTGCCCGCGCGCACGAATTCGAGCAACGCCCCGCCCAGGCGGTAGCGCAGCCGGTTCGCCAGGATACGGCCCGAAGCCACGTCGTCGCCGAAGGAGAACCCGCCCGGCACGGCGAAGATATGAAAGTCCTGCAAGCGCTCCGGCGCGGCCGCGAGATCATTCAGGTGCACCTGCTCCGTATCCGCGCCCGCGCGGCGGAACGCCGTCTCGGTCTCGTCGTTGCAGTTGATCCCGAAGCCGGTGAGGATGAGGGCGTTTACGGTCTTGCTCATGCGATCACCAGTTCAACGGCGCTTGCCACGCCGCCTTGAGTTCGTGAATGTCGGCGCTGATCCAGGCGGCGCCGTTCGCGCCGATGCGGAGCACGGGGTGCTGGGTGACTTCGCCGAGGCGGTAGCACGGGCTACCTTGCAGGGCGGCCTCGAAGGCCGCCGCCTGTTCGGGGCGCGTGGTGACGACGAAGCGGCTCTGGCTTTCGCTGAAGAGTGTGGCGGCGGGACTTTCGAGGGCGATGGGACCGCAGTCGATTTCCATGCCGACACCACCGGCGAAGGCCGATTCGGCTAGCGCTGCCGCTAATCCGCCATCGCTGCAATCGTGGCAGGAAGCAACCAGCCCCTCCGCGATGGCGGCGGCGAGGCGCTCGTAGAGCGGGCGCGCCATGGCGGTGTCCACTTTGGGCACGCTATGGCCGAGCTGGCCCTTGAGTGCGAGGTATTCGCTGCCGCCGAGTTCATGGCGCGATTCGCCGAGCACATAGACGACGTCGCCCGCGTGTTTGGCGTCCATCGACACCACGCGTTCGGCGTCTTCCAGCACGGCGGCGGCGGTGAAGAGCACGGTCGGCGGGATCGAAATCTTCGTGTCGCCGATCTTGTAGTCGTTCTTCATGCTGTCTTTGCCGCTGATCAACGGAATATCGTAGGCCACGCAGGTATCGTAGAGCGCTTCGCAGGTGCGGACCAATTGCGCTAGCTTGTGCGCGCCGTCGGGCGTGCGCTCGCTCTCGACCGGGTCGGGCCAGCAGAAGTTGTCGAGACCGGCGATGGTGCCGATGGCGCCGCCCACGGCGACGACATTGCGCACGGCTTCGTCCACCGCGCAGGCCATCATGTCGTAGGCGTCGATGTCGCTGTACTTGGGGCAGATGCCGCAGCCCACCGCCACGCCGCGCTTCGACCCGGGGACGGGACGCACCACGCCGGCATTGCCGGGGCCGTCTTCCTCCGCGCCCTGGAACTGCTTGAGCACGCTCGCGCCGCGCACTTCGTGGTCGTACATGCGCACGAAGTTTTCCTTGCTGCACACGTTCAGCGCGCCCAGCACGGCCTTCAGGTCCTGCGTCAGATCGCTGTCCTGCGGAATGACTTCCGGCTGCGGATCCTGCGGCGACAGTTCGGCGCGGAGGCGCATCTTCGGCACGCCTTCGTGCAGGAACTCCATCGAGAGCGAGCCGATGAGCTTGCCCTGGTAGTAGCAATCCAGTCTGCCGGTATCGGTGAACTCGCCGAGGTCGGTGGCTTCCACTTCGCGACGCGCGGCCAGTTCCATGAAGGCGTCGAGCTTTTCCGGCGGCACGGCCACGCTCATGCGTTCCTGTGCCTCGGACAAGAAGATTTCCCACGGCGCGAGGCCCGGATACTTCAGGGGCGCGCGGTCCAGGTGCAGCTCCGCGCCGCCGGGGTCTTTCGCCATTTCGCCGATGCTGGACGACAGGCCGCCCGCGCCGTTGTCGGTGATGCAGGAGAACAGGCCGAGGTCGCGGGCCTCGAGCAGGAATTCGCCCATGTTACGCTGCGTGATCGGGTCGCCGATCTGCACCGCCGTGGCGGGCGATCCCTCGTGGAGTTCCTCGGAGGAGAAGGTCGCGCCGTGAATGCCGTCCTTGCCGATGCGGCCGCCGGTCATGACGATGCGATCGCCGGGGCGCGCCGCCTTCTCGTGCGAAGGCTGGCCGTTAATCACAGCGGGAATGATGCCGCCCGTGCCGCAGAACACCAGCGGCTTGCCGAGGAAGCGCTCGTGAAACACGAACGCGCCGTTGATGTCTGGAATGCCACTCTGGTTGCCGCCGTCCATCACGCCGCGGTGCACGCCGCGCAGCACCCGCCGCGGATGCAGCAGGCGCTCGGGAATATCGCCCTCGAAGAAGGGCGACGCGAAACAGAAGACGTCGGTGTTGAAGATGCAGCGGCAGCCCATGCCGGCACCGAGAATGTCGCGGTTCACGCCGACGATGCCCGTCATCGCGCCGCCGTAAGGGTCGAGCGCCGAGGGGCTGTTGTGCGTTTCGGCCTTCAGCGCGAAGAGATGCTCGTCGTCGAAGCGGATGAGCCCCGCGTTGTCGTGGAACACGCTCACCAGCCAGTCCACGCGCTCGGCCACCACGTCGGTCGTCTTCTTCACATACTGCTTGAAGAGCCCCTCGATGACCTGCGTCTTGCCGTCTGCGTCCGTATAGTCGATGGTCGCCGCGAAGATCTTGTGCTTGCAGTGCTCGGACCAGGTCTGCGCGAGGATCTCGAGCTCGATATCGGTCGGGCGCGGCGGCAGGCCCAGGGCCTCGCGCGCGGCGCGGACGGCGGCATCGCGGTAGTAGCCCTGAATGGCGTGCATCTCGGCCAGTTCCAGCGCGAGCACGCCTTCGCGGCTCAGCCGCATCAACGCGTCGTCGTCGATCTCGAGGTCGATTTCATGCACCGTCGCGTCGCTGGTATCGGTCACGATGGGCAGGCCCAGTAGCGGCGCATCGCCCGCGGCGGCCATTTCTTCGCGCGACTTGAGCGCCCATTGCTGAATCAGGTTGTTGGCCAGCACACCCTTGGCGACGCGCTCGGCCTCGTCCCGCGTGATGCCGCTGAAGGCGAAGCGCGCGGAGGTGTAGACCTTGTGCTCGTAGGCCAGGCTGCGGCCGAGGAGATCCTCGATGCCCTGCTTGGCGCTCTTGCCCACGTTATCGGTCACCCCGGGACGGAAGCCGACTTCGACCAGGAAATCGAAATCGCGCGCCAGCGAATGCTCGATGGCGGACTGCTCGATGATGGGATCGGTGAAGAGTTCCGTGCGGGCGCGCTCGAGCTCGTCGGCGGACAGCGGCGCGTCGATGGTGTAGACGCGGATGACGCGGACGTCGGAGGCGTGGATGTGCAGGTCTTCTTCTATCTGCCTGCGGAGCGAAGCGCCCGCGGCGTCGGGCTGTCCCGGCGGTACGGCGACCTCGATCCTATGCGCCATAATTCACCGCGCCGTTGTAGTGGACGCCTTCGCCCTTGATAACGCGGCCGATGCGCCAGGCGCGCTGGCCCGCCAGTTCGACCGTCTCGATGGCCTTGGCACCCTGCGATTCGGGCACCACGAACAGGAAGCCCGCGCCCATGTTGAAGGTGCGCAGCATTTCGCTCTCCGCCACGTTGCCGGTTTCGGCCAGGTACTTGAACAGCGGCCCGGGCGTCCACGAGGCAAGGTCGATTTCCGCGCCCGCGCCCTCGGGCAGGCAGCGCGGCAGGTTGTCGGTAATGCCACCGCCCGTGATGTGGGCCATGCCCTTCACGTCCACCACCTTCATCACAATCTGCATCAGCTTGGCGTAGCTCAGGTGCGGCTCCATGAGCACCTCGGCCACGGTCTTGTCTTCGTAGCCGGGCATCGGGTCATTCACGCCCAGCTTGCCGACCTCGAACACAATCTTGCGCGCGAGGCTGTAGCCGTTGGTGTGCAGTCCGGACGAGGGCAGCGCGATGATGGCGTCGCCCTCGTTGATGCGCGCGCCGTCCACAATCTTCTTGCGGTCCACAATGCCGACAATGGTGCCGGCCACGTCGTATTCGCCGGGGGCGTACATGTCGGGCATCTCGGCCGTTTCGCCGCCGATGAGCGCGCAGCCCGCATAGCGGCAGCCCGTGGCGATACCCTGCACGACATCCACCACCACCTGCGGATCAAGCTTGCCGACCGCGAGATAGTCTAGGAAGAACAGCGGCGACGCGCCCTGCACGAGGATGTCGTTCACGCAGTGCGACACGATATCGATGCCGACCGTGCCGTGATTGCCGGTCATGAAGGCGAGCTTCAGCTTGGTGCCGACGCCGTCGACGCTGGAGACCAGCACCGGGTCGTCGATGTTCAGCGCGCCGATGTGGTACATGGCGCCGAAGCTGCCGATGTCTTCCAGCACCTTGTCGTTAAACGTGCGCCGGATACTGGTTTTCATTCCGGCGAGCGCCTGGTTCGCGGCGTCGATATCGACGCCGGCATCCGAATAGCGCAGCCCGGGGAGTTGCTCGGCCATGGAGTGGGGATTCCTTTCAGCAGGTCAGGCGGGAAGCATAGTTTTCCGGGGCCATTCCATGCAAGCAAAGGGCCTTTCTTGCGTATTACTTTGGAGGTAAACAAGCACTCAACCCAGAGCGTGGCGCGGGCGGATCCGGCGGCCGTTTACCCGCCCCGTTCCCGTGTGGCAGAATACCCGTTTGACGCCGCAATCCCCGCCACACCGGCGCGTGAATCCAGGAGGCCGACGGCCATGGCAGAGCAAGATTTGAAGCAGATGTACCGCACGAAGACCCAGGGCGAAACCCCTGAGGGCTTCGAGTTGTTCGGCCGTAAGTACGAGAAGGTAGAAGACTTGCGCTACGGCACGAACCCCCACCAGCCGGCGGCCTTCTACCGCCCGGCCGACGGGGAAGGGCTGGTGCTCGGCCGCTATGAAATCCTGAAGACCGGCAAGAGCGGGCTCTCGCAGACCAACCTGGAAGACATGCAGCATGCCATCGGCATCCTGAAGTTCCTGCAGCGCCCGGCCTGCGCGGTGATGAAGCACTGCAACCCCTCGGGCGTGGCGATGCGCGTGGGCGAGCAGGACCTGAAGACGGTGTACGAGCGGGCGCGCGACGCCGACTCCCAGGCGGCCTTCGGCAGCGTGGTGGTGTTCAACACCGAGGTGGACGGCCCCACGGCCGACGCCATCATGGGCACGATTGTGGAGGGCGTGGCGGCCCCGGCCTTCGATGCCGACGCCCTGGAAATCCTCCACGCCTCGGATCGCTACAAGAAGAACAAGGAACTCCGCATCATCAAACTGCCGGATTTCGGCGTGCTTCCCAAGTACGTGGGCGATACGCCCGCCGGCTGGGAAATGAAGGTGTTCGACGACGGCAGCATCGTGCTGGCCCAACCCTATCTCTCGCGCGTGAAGTCCGGCGCCGACCTTGTGCCGGCCTACAACGAGCACGCGAAGCTCGGGCGCATCGACATCGAACGGAAGCCGACCGATCAGGAACTCGACGACCTGCTCTTCGCCTGGTACGTCAACATCCATGTGCGTTCCAATGGCGTGGTCATCGCCAAGAATGGACAGACCCTGGCCGTCGGCACGGGCGAGCAGGATCGCGTCGGCGCGGTGGAGCAGGCCATCCACAAGGCCAAATCGAAGTACAAGGGCGACGAGACGCTCGAAGGCGCCGTGATGGCGTCGGACGGCTTCTTCCCCTTCCGCGATGCCGTGGAGGCGGCCACGAACCAGGGCGTGCGCGCCATCGTGCAACCGGGCGGCAGTATGAACGACTACGACGCCATTGCCGCCTGCAACGAATGCGGCGCGACGATGGTGTTCACCATGGAACGCTGCTTCTCGCACCACTAACCCAACCGAGGCCGCGCATCATGGCACGTATCGATCTGGACCGAGCGACCCTGCCCGAATTCGAACGCCGCATGAGCGCCCTTGCGCCGGATGCCGAACGCCTTTGGGGCACCCTGTCCGTGGCGCGGATGTTCGCGCATTTGCGTATCACCTACGAAATCTCGCTGGAAGAACGCGCCGCCAAGGACGAGAGCCGGGCGTGGCTGCTGCCGGTGCTTTGGGTGCTCTTGTTCGAGTTGTGGACCCGCTGGCCGCACGGCGTGATTCAGGCCTCGCCGCAGTTTCTCAATGATGCGGCCGAGGACGCCGAAGGGGAACGCGATCTCGCGATTGCCGCGATGCGCCGGTTTGTCGAGCGGGCGGAAAACGACCCCGGCCGCAAGGTGCTCGAACCCATGCTGGGGCGCGTGACCCTGAAGCGATGGCGGCGCATCCACGGCGTGCATACCGATTACCACCTGCGGCAATTCGGAGGATAGGGTCGGACCAACCTGTCCTAAATCCAAAGGACGGTGCCGATAGGACCAATGGGACCTAAGGGACCTATGGATACATCCCATCGGTCATATAGGTCCCATTCGTCCCACCATGAAATTAAAGGCATCACCGCCCGTAGTGAAAGCCCCCGACCTGCAGGCCGGCCGATGCGGACGCGTCGGAAATCTGCAGCACGGCCTTCTTGCCCTTGAGCACGCCGACATCCAGCACATGCGGCACGGGCTGGTCGGCGCTGCGGGGTTTTTCTTCGTACAGCGGCTGCCCGCCCACCAGCAGTTTCACCGTTGCGCCTTCGCCACCCGCGAACTGAAAGACGATGGCCTCGCCGGTCAGTTCGAATTCCGGGCTGGTGAGCGCGCCCAGATTCTCGGCGCTGGAAGTCGCGGGCCCGTCAGCCTTCGCTTCGAACGCACCGCCCTCGGCGGTCCAGCCCTCCAGCGTGCCGCCCGCGAGTTGGCTGTTGGGAAACAACGACCGGTCCGGAATGGACTCCGCGTAGCGGAAGTCATCGGCGTTGATGAACCCGAAAAATCCCGTGGCCCGATCGACGATATAGAGCATGGCCTGCTTGCCTACATAGGGCGCGACATCCCAGTATTCACGGCGGAGCAGCGGATGGTCGGCACCCGTGGCCTCGGCCACCACCGCGCCGTTCGCAATCAGCTGCACCGTGGCGCGCTTGTCGGCCCCGCCCCCCACGAGAAACGTGATGACGGGCTTATCGATGACGAAGGGAATGCTCATCAGGCCGCCGATGAGTTCGTTGCCCTGCGCTCCGCCCGGCTTCTGCCCGCGATTGCCCTGGTATTTCTCGAAGGTGCCAATCCAATACTGGCCCTGCTGCAGCGTACGCCGGTCCGAGCGGCGCGCCGTCGTGTTGTCCTTAAACGTGGGCTGGAACACAAAGGCGCTGCCCTCCTGGCTCCAGTTCTCCAGCGTCCCCTTTTCGAAATCGCTGTTGTCGAACACCAGCGGCCCGGACTCTTCCGCCCCGGCCACCGCCGCCCCAAGCATCAAGATCAGCGCGAAATAACGCATCTTCCGCCTCCCTGATTGGTCGCACGTCTGCACTACATTGGTGCAGGGCATGGTAGAAAGCAGGGCGCGGGATTGCAAGCCGGGGGCCAATCTTGGCCCGCCGCTTCCGGGCGCGATACACTACCGGCATGGCAGGACAACTCATCAGCGGCCGGCATGCGGTGGAAGAGGCGCTTAAACACCCCGAGCGCGTGAACCGCCTCTACGTGGCCAAGGACTCCAAGGTACGCGATCGCGACGCGCTGCTCGACGCGGCGCGCGCGGGCGGCGTCGTGTTCGACTTCATTCCGCTGGCCAAGCTGAACGTGCTCGCGCGTGGCGAAGAGCACCAGGGCGTGGCGGTCGAGATCAGCCCCATCGCCTACGCCCCGCTCGAATCCATCCTCGAAGCCCCCGCCCCTGCGATGGTGCTGGCGCTCGATCAGGTGCAGCACCCCCGCAACCTCGGCATGATTCTGCGCAGCGCGGCGGGCGCGGGCGCCTCGGGCGTGCTGCTCCCCGTGCGCGGCGGCGCGCTGCTCGACGACTCCCTCATCCGCTCCAGCGCCGGCGCGGTCTTCCATGTGCCCGTGGCTTCGTGCAACAACCTCGCCCAGACCCTGCGCGACATGAAGGACGCCGGCTATTGGGTGTTCGGCCTCGACGCGGGCGGCAAGGCCTCGCTCTTCCAGCAGCGCTGGCCCGACAAATCCGTGCTCGTCATGGGCGGCGAATCCAAAGGCCTCCGCCCCGGCGTCGCCAAGCTCTGCGACGACCTCCTCTCCATCCCCCTCGCCCACGGCTTCGACAGCCTCAACGTCGCCGTCGCCGCGGGCATCGCGCTGTTTCAATGCGCCGAAGGCCAGCGTCGGCCGTAGGAGGGCGGTACATGTCTCGCCCCTGCCGGGGCTCTTGGATTGGGGGCGGCGTACCCGGGGTTCCGCTTCGCTCCACCGCCGGGCTACGAACGGTCGCGCCGCTGGCGCTGCAGGATGCTGCTTTCTGCGAACTTGCTGAGAGCGGAGCGAGATTCGTACCGCGCCAATTCCGGAGATGCTATTCGAAAAGTGTCGACACCCGGACCGAGGCGCGGCGATAAGGCAAGATGAACGCGCCAGACACTAGAGCACCTCGATCCAATTACCGTTAGCATGCCGCACAGGAGGTGCGTCCGTGCTTAGCCCGGTGGTGGAGCAAAGCGGAACCCCGGGTGGTCGAGGCAATACCGCGAGTCCCGGCACGGGCGGGACGTAGCATGTCGACGCAGCATCGCCGCACCGGAGGTGCGTCCGTTCTTAGCCCGGTGGTGGAGCGAAGCGGAACCCCGGGTGGACGAGACAAGACCGCGAGCCCCGGCAGGGGCGAGACGGTGAGGGCAAAACGGGGCCTTCGCGCCAGGAGGTGGGCCGAGGCCCACCCTACGGGACTGCGGCTTCAAATCCGCCCCCTCCCGCTTCATTTCAGGCGTTCGTGATGCGCCTGATTCCACTCCGTGCTACCATGCCGAGAGCTACTGGAGGTTCCGCATATGAAGCGAGACGTACATCTGTTTGTCGAGCGCGATGAGGATGGCTGGTACATCGGCTCGGTGCCATCGCTTCCAGGTTGCCATACTCAAGTCCGTTCGATGGACGAGCTTCTCGAGCGGATGAAGGAGGCCATCGCGGGGTATTCCTTAAACAGCGCGGCCTAATTTTCTCGTGGATTGCTTCGAGCACGGCACCGCCCCGTGTTCCTTGGCTCGCGAGTACGCTCGCCCTACCTCAGCCGCCGCTATTACCCTACACGCTCTTCATGTAGGCGGTCTTGATGCGCTTGATCCAGCGGCCCTGGTCTTTTCCCCATTCTTCTTCGGAGAAAATCTCGACTTCGATGGGGCCGTCGAAGCCGGTGTCTTCCACCCATTCTCTTATCTGGCGGACGGGGATGCAGCCGGCGCCCATGAGCGCGCGGTCGTTGAGGAGGTCTCGTGTGGGCACGCGCCAGTCGCACACGTGGAAGGCGAAGATGGTGCCGGTCGCGCGCTTGATTTCGGCGCGGAGGAAGGGGTCCCACCAGAGGTGGTAGACGTCGACCGCGACGCCGATGTATTTGCTGTCGAGCGCCATGACGAGGTTGTTGGCCTGGTCGAGGGTGTTGATGGCCGAGCGGGTGTCGGCGTACATGGGGTGGAGCGGCTCGATGGCGAGCTTTACGCCGCGCTCCTGGGCGTGCTTGTCGAGCGCGTGGATGCCGTCGGCGATCTGCTGGCGTGCCACGGGCATCTCGACATCGGGGTCGGCGCCGCACACGAGCACGAGCACGGGCGCGCCGAGTTCGGCGGCGGCGTCGATCAGGTGGCGGTTGTGGTTGATGGCATCTTGCCGGGCCTGCGCGCCGGCCGCCACGAAGAACCCGCCGCGGCAGAGGCTGGCCACCTTCAGCCCGGCGTCCTGTATCAGCTTCGCGGCCTTCTTCGCGCCGAGCGGTTTCAGGTGGTGTTCCCACACGGTGATGTAGGGCACGCCGGCATCGGCATAGGCCGCCACAGCTTCTTCCAGCGACAGCGGATTGGTGGTGGCGGTGTGAATGCAGAGGCGGGAAAGATCGTCGATTTTACTGGCCATGGGGCGGTTCTCCTGCGGCCGTGAATTCTAGCGGCTGGCGCGGGGGCGTTGCATCCCCTGCGCATAAACCGCTTTACTTCTAACAGCGCTCAGGTATAATGCTGTACGGATGGTTTCTATGAAGACACACTATTACGTGATGCGAATCGACGAGGCGCAGTACTGGTTTCAGGCCGGTCACACGGTGCGGGACCATTTTCAGGCGCGCCTGATCCATCGGGTGTGCGAGCATGCCCGGGGTCTCGGCCGCTCGAAGGTGCGTATCTTTTCGCCCAGCGAGGACTTGCAGTGGTCGCGGGAATTCCCCACGGCCGCCGACAGCGCCGACTGATTCACAGCACGACGCCGAGCGCGCGCAGCTGCCGCTCGGCTTGTTCGG
This sequence comes from Candidatus Hydrogenedens sp., assembly GCA_016125095.1. Classification (GTDB taxonomy): domain Bacteria; phylum Hydrogenedentota; class Hydrogenedentia; order Hydrogenedentales; family JAEUWI01; genus WGMK01. The sequence goes on from WGMK01000015.1 coordinate 241,149, forward strand.
CCCAGCCGCGGTTGGCCGCCGGGCTGGCGGGGCTCGGGTGGAGTATCCGCCCGACGGTGCCCGAATAATCCGGGCACGCCTTGCGCAGCCGTTCTTCGGCAAAGCCCCCCACGCCCACCAACGCGCCGGGTTTCAAGGCCTTCACCAGCGCCCGCAGCGCCGCGTCGCAATGCGCTTCCAGAGGCTCGCGCTCGGCGGCGGGCAGTTTGTCGGGCGTGAGGTTCCTGCCCGAGGTTTCCATGAAGCACAGCGGGCAATAGTTGTGCACGTAGAAGCGCTGGAAGAACGCCTCCGGCTTGCCGTAGCGCTCGCGCGCCCAGCCCCACAGGCGCGCGCCGCTCACTTCGCTGCGGGCGCAGTCCCAGCCCTCGATGGGCCGCTTGGGGTGCGGGGTGTCCGGCTGGCCGATTTCACCGCGGATACCCAGCCAGTCGCGCACGAGGCCGACTTCGCCGAATGGCACGCCTGTCTGTGCCATGCCCCAGGGGCCGGGGTTCATGCCGAGCAGCAGCACCTGGCCGCCGCTTCCCGCGTACTTGCGTACGTAGTCCTCGTGCGAGGCCCAGGCGTACTCGAGCGGGTTGTAGACCGTGGCGACCGGGGGGGCAAACCGCAGCGAGGCGAGTGCGCCGCACAGCGTGCGCTCGGCTTGCAAAAGGGCCTTTGCAGCAGTCACCGGCAAGGGAGCGGGATTACTCGGAAGACGAACTGCCCTTGGCAGATTTCTTCTTCGCGGCGGGCTTCTTCTTGGCGGCAGGCTTCTTGACGGCCGCAGCTTTTTTCGGGGCAGCGGCCCGCTTCCGCGGTGCTGCCTTCGGCTTCCCTTCGGAGGGCAAGGGCGGCTCGCCCTCTTCGGCCAGCTTGGCGCGCTGCTGCTGCGAGAGCGCGAAGAACGGGTCCATCCCGGGGATAGGCTCTTCGTCGGCCACGCGCAACGCGGCCTTTTCCGCCACGGCGGCCACCCGCACGTCGGACGGACGGAAGAAGGGATCATGAACGTGATCGCCGACCGGCGCGACCGGGTCTTCGTCCGACATGAAGTCGTCGTCGAGCACCTGCAGCCGGGCGAGATCCTTGCTGGCCAATTCGCCAAAGCGCGATTCCGGCGCACGCTGGAGCAGTTCGCGAAGCAATTGCTGGGCGCCCACCGAATCGGCAAAGGCCACTTCCTTCAGCTTGGCCAATTGATAGCAGGCCTCGGCCCACACACGTCGATTGCCCGGGAAATGCGCCATGATGTCCTCGAACATCAGCGCGGCCTCGCGGTAGCGGTCTTCCGATTTCAGCAGGCGCGCCGCCTCGAAGAGGGCGTCGGAACGATTGTGGTCGTAGCTACGGTATTTCTCCACCGCGCGGTCGATTTCGCCGCGGATGGCGAGGCGCCGCGCATCGGCGAATTCGGACGGATCCTCGATGGCTCCGCTCAGCGGGCCGATGTGGTCGGCACCGTAGGAAGAAAACGATTCGCGCAGCAGGCTGATGTAGTAGCCCATGGGGATGAGCCAGAAGAAAAAGCCCCAAAGCAACAACCGGATGCGCGGATCCACGGGCCGGTCGTGCGAGTACTTGTCGAGGAAGTCGGTGGCGGGCTCGGGCAGCGGATTGCCCAGGGCGAACACGGCGATGACGATACCGAACGCGGCAATCATGCCCACCCAGAGCAGCAGGGCGACGGTCGGAGGCATCACCTCCCCGTGCCGGTCCCAGTTGCGGCGGACCAGATAACCCAATGCCAGCAGGTTCAATACCATCAGCATCAGGATGGTCAGCTCAAGACCGGACGGATAATACTGAGGATCAGGTACAAACCTCATCGGCCAACATCCGCCTCCATGTCAGTCGCCCGCAAACAAGGCACGCCTTCGGGCGGCCCCCGGACACAGCAGTCCCATATGCGCCGACAGTATAGAGATTGCAACTGAGACCGTCAACGTTTCCAGCCGGATACTACCACGAATTTCTTTTCCGCGGGGTTTTCCGCCCCGATTCTTTTTGTGGTATGTTGAAGAGGTTGCCGGGAATCGCAGTCTGAAGCGGCGCAAGGGCCGCTTGGGTAGCGGGCAAGAGGGAGTGCTACATGGCGCAGGAGCGTTCGGTCGAACACGACCGCGTACGGTCGATACCGCTCGACAAAATCCAGGCCCGCGTGATCGAGCTGCTCGAGACCGGCAGCGAGACGGCGGTGGGCGACGCGGTGGACGTGATGATCAGCCAGGGGGCCTACCACGGCGCCAGCGACATCCACTTCGAGCCCTGGACCGATATCGTCTCGCTGCGCTATCGCCTCGACGGCATGCTCCAGCAGGTGGCGTCCATCCCCCGCGAGTATCAACCGAAGGTGATGGCTCGCATCAAGGTGCTGGCGGACCTCGTGTTGTACCGGCGCGACGTGCCGCAGGACGGCCGCGTAGAGCCGGAGAAGACTTCGTGCGGGCGGCCGATGCGCGTGAGCACGGTGCCCACCGTAAAGGGCGAAAAGACGGTTATCCGCCTGCTGGGCGACACGCAGCACCTGTTTCCGCTGGACAGCCTCGGTTTTCAGCCGGAGGTGGTGGCGGGCCTGCGCGACATGATCAGCCGGAACCAGGGCACGCTCCTGCTTACCGGTCCGAGCTCGGCGGGCAAGACCACCACCATCTATTCGCTGCTGCAGGAAATCATGCGACTCGACGCGAGCACCCGGAACATCGTGACGGTCGAGGATCCGGTGGAATACACGATGGACCGGATCTCGCAGATTCAGGTGAACAACGCGGTCGAGTTCGATTTCGCCTCGGCGCTGCGGGCCATCCTGCGGCAGGACCCCGAAGTGATCATGGTGGGCGAAATCCGCGATACGGAAACGGCGACGATTGCCGTGCGCGCGGGGCTGACGGGCCACTACGTAATCAGCACGATTCACAGCGGCACGGCGGCGGGCGTGTTCTCGCGCCTGCTCGACATGGGCATCGAGCCCTTCCTCGTGGCCTCGTCGGTCACGGGCGTGCTGGCGCAGCGGCTGGTGCGCCTGAACTGCCCGGAATGCACCTCGGCCTACACGCCGAGCCCCGTACTGTTCGAGCACTTCAACCTGAGCAAGGGCAAGAAGAAGTTTTTCCGCGGCAAGGGCTGCCCGGCCTGCAAGGGCATCGGCTACCGCGGGCGCGCCAGCATCGGCGAACTGCTCGAAGTGACCGAATTCATGGGGCAGGAAATCCTGCACCGCCACACGACGTCGAGGCTGCACGAGGCCGCCGTGAAGCAGGGCATGGAAACGCTGGAGCAGGACGGCCTGAAGAAGGTGCAGAAGGGCATCACGACGCTCGATGAATTGCTGCGCGTGCTGCCGATTGGCAACCGATGAGGCATTGCCGTTCCGCTGCATTGGCCGCCCTGTTTCTTGCCCCCCACGCCTTCGCCGAGCCCCCGCGCGATTACACGTCGTTTCAGGATGCCGCACCTTACTCCCCTGAGACCGACGTGGCGGCGGACGTGGCCATGGTCTATGGACTGCACGACTTCGCCCAGCGCGCGAAAGAATGGCGAGAGAACGGCTATCACGTCAGCATGATGACGGGCATTTCGTGGGGGCAGTACGCCGATTATTACGGCAAAGACGAGGCCTTCAAGAAAGACGAAGTGCAGACGATGGCCAACGGCGAGCTCCGGATGCACGGAAAAAACGTGGGCTACAACGTGCCGACGCCGGCGTATATCGAATACATCAAGCGGCTGGTGGAACCGGCCGTCGATGCGGGCGCGCTGGGCATTTTTCTGGAAGAGCCCGAATTTTGGGCGAATACGGGGTGGAGCGCCGGATTCCAAGCCGAATGGGAACGCCGCTATGGCGAGCCCTGGCAGGCACCCGACAGCAGCGTGGACGCGCAATACCGCGCGAGCCGCCTGAAGTACGAACTCTATACGCACGCCCTGCAGGAAGTGTTCCGCCATGTAAAAGCGCGTGCGGCCGAACAGGGCAAGACGGTCGAATGCCACGTACCCACGCATACGCTGATCAATTACGCGCACTGGCATATCGTGAGCCCGATGTCCGCGCTGATGGACGTGCCGGAGGTGGACGGCTATATCGCGCAGGTGTGGACCGGCACGGCGCGCACGCCCAACCGATTCCGCGATCGCATGCGCGAACGCACCTTCGAGACGGCCTATTTCGAATACGCCCAGGCGCTGGCGATGGTGCGCCCGACCGGACGCAAGGTGTGGTTTCTGGCGGACCCCATCGAGGACAACCCGAATCACACCTGGGAAGACTACAAGCTGAACTATGAGGCCACGATTACGGCGTCGCTGCTTTTCCCGGAGGTGCACCGCTTCGAAGTGATGCCCTGGCCGCGGCGCATTTTTACCGGATCGTATCCCAAAGCGGACGAGAAAGACGCCGAGCGCGAGGGGATTCCCGAGGACTACGCCGCGGAGATCTTGACGGTGATCAACGCGCTGAACGACATGGACCAGCCGGACACGCGGCTTGAGGCGGGTGAGGAAGGCATCGGCATCCTCGTCAGCGATTCGATGATGTTCCAGCGCGCCGCGCCCCAGGAGAGCGACCCGGCGCTCGGATTCTTCTACGGCCTCGCGATGCCGCTGCTGAAGCACGGCATGCCCGCGCAGGTAGTGCAAATGGAGACGGTGAAGTCGGCCGAGGACCTCAAACCCTTCCGCGCGCTGCTGCTGAGCTACGAAGGCCAGAAGCCGCTGCACCCCGAGTATCACGACATCCTTCGCGCCTGGGTCGAAGGCGGCGGCAAACTGCTCTATGCGGGCGACAACGCCGACCCCTACCACCATGTGCGTGAATGGTGGAACGACGACGCCACCAACGACCGCACCGCGCGCGATGCCCTATTGGAGACCCTAGGGGTGGCGGCGGACACCGAGCGCCCGCAAGACGTGGGCGCTGGACAGGTGGTGGTGCTCGACCGGAATCCCTCCGCCCTGACGCGCGACGACCACGGCGACAAGAAACTGCTCAGCGCGGTGGCCTCGCTGCTGGGCGTCAAGCGCAGCGCATTGAATACCTCGCCGCACGTGCTGCTCGAGCGCGGCCCCTATCGCGTGGCCGCCAGCTTCGACGAAACCGACACGCCCCAGCCCCTGAAACTCGCGGGCGACTACGTCAGCCTCTTCGATCCGGCACTCGCCGTGCAGCAGGACCCGGTGGTCCTCCCCGGTGCCCGTGACGTATTGGTCAGCCTGAAGGCGCTCCGCGAACGCGGCACCCCGCACGTTGCAGCGGCCTCCACCCGCATCAAGATTCAGGAACAAACCCATTCGGGCTTCCGGCTTTTGACGCGCGGTCCCAAGGGCACCCCCGCCCGAGTCCGCCTCTGGCTGCCCGAAGCGCCCGCCCCCGCAACCATCGACGGCACGCCCGCGCAATCCCAAATCTGGGATGCAGAATCCGGCACCCTCTACCTCGAATTCCCCAACCAGGCCCGCGACGTCGAAGTGCTGATACCGGGGCGTTAAGCCCGGGAGTGATACCAGGCCTTCGCCCTGCGCCAAGCGCGTTTGGCGGCGATGCGGAAGCGGCGAAGCATGCGGTGAGCCCAGGGGAATTCGGTGGCCAGCACGCCGAGGCCGAGCAGGATGGTGAGGATGCCTTGCCCGGGCACGAAGAGCATGATGATGCCGGCGATGATCAGGACGACCCCGACCACTGCGACGGCGATCTTGCGTGCGAGTTTGGTCACCATTCGATGCGATCCTCGGCGGCCCTGCGTCAGGGTGCCTTGCTTCCCTTGGCGGCACGCGTCAGTTGTCCGGCGTGTTCGCGCACACGTTTGAGCAGGCGCCGCGCCCAGACGAATTCGGTCGCCAGCAAGGCCAGCCCCAGCGGCACCACGATAGCACCACCCGGTATGGGACTAATCCACAGCGGAATGCCCACGACAAGCATGGTCACTCCGACGACAAGCACCACCAAGACCCGCGCCTGGCGCACCAGCATAGCGTTCGACCCTTATCGCGGCGGCGAGGGGGGTATCAAACATCCGCCGCCCCGGCGGACACCGGGGCGGCGGCGAAATAGCTCTAGTTCTGCTGCGTGTCCGGGGCGTTCTCGGTCACGTTCTCTTCCTGCTGCTCGGCCAGCGCCAGCGCGACGGCCGAGACATGGGCGGCTTCCTGCGGCTTCATGATCCGCACGCCCTGCGTATTGCGGCCGATGGTGCGGATGGACTCCACCGAGGTGCGGATGACGATGCCGTCGGTCGCGACCAGCACGATGTCGTCTTCGTCCGACACCGTGAGCATGCCGACCACGTTGCCGTTGCGGTCCGAGGTCTTGATGTTAATGATGCCCGAGCCGCCGCGGTGCTGCAGGCGATATTCGCCCACTTGCGTGCGCTTGCCGTAGCCGTTCTCGGTCACGCTGAGCACGGTGCTCTCATCGTGCGCGAGCGACACGCCCACCACGTAGTCGTTCTTCTCGAGGCGGATGCCGATGACGCCGCGGGCGGTGCGGCCCATGGCGCGCACGTCGCTCTCGGGGAAGCGGATGGACATGCCAGCATAGGTGGCGATGAGGATGTTGTCCTTGCCGCCGGTGATCTCCACGCTGATCAGCGCGTCGTCCTTGTCCAGCTCGAGCGCGATAATGCCCTTCTCGCGGGGGTTGCTGAAGGCCTTCAGCTGGGTCTTCTTCACGATGCCGTTGCGCGTGACCATGAAGACGTACTTGTCTTCGTCGTCCAGGTCGCGCACGGGCAGGAAGGCGGTGACCTGCTCGTCGCTGCCGAGGCTGAGGAAATTGACCATGGCGCGCCCGCGGGCGGTGCGGCTGGCCTTCGGCAACTCGTGCACCTTGCGCCAGTACACGCGGCCGAGCGAGGTGAAGAAGAGCATGTATTCATGCGCCGAGGCGATGAACAGGCTCTTCACGAAATCCTCGTCCTTGGTGTCCATGCCCGACACGCCCTTGCCGCCGCGGCGCTGCTGGCGGTAGGTGCTCACCGGCAGGCGCTTGATGTAGCCCATGTTCGACACGGTCACCACCATCGACTCGTCCGCGATGAGATCCTCGATGCTGATCTCGCCGGTGTCCTCGATGATGTCCGTGCGTCGCTCGTCGCCGTATTTCTTCTTGACCTCGACGATTTCCTTGCGCACCTCGGCCAGAATGGTCTTGGCGCTGCTGAGGATGTGCATGAGGCGCTCGATTTCCTTGAGCAGCTCGGCATATTCGTTCTGCAGTTCCTCGCGCTCGAGTCCGGTCAGGCGGCGCAGGCGCATGGCGAGAATCGCGTTGGCCTGCACCACGGAGAACTCGAAGCGCTCCATCAGGCGGTCGCGCGCCTGGTCGGAATCCTGCGACCCCCGGATGATGGCGATCACTTCGTCGATGTGATCGATGGCCTTGAGCAGGCCCTCGACGATGTGCGCGCGCTCTTCCGCCTTGCGCAAGTCGAAGCGCGTACGCCGCTCGACAATCTGCGCGCGGTGCTCGACGTAGTAATGGATTAACTCGCGCAGGTTCAGGATGCGCGGCGTGTTGTTCACCAGCGCCAGCATGATCACGCTGGCCGTGGTCTGCAGCTGCGTGTGCTTGTACAGCTGATTGAGCACGATTTCCGGCTCGTCGCCCTTGCGCAGCTCGATGACGATGCGCATGCCGTCCTTGTCGGACTCGTCGCGCAGGTCGGTGATGCCCTCGATCGTCTTGCTGCGCACGAGGTCGGCGATGCTTTCGATCAGGCGGGTCTTGTTGACCTGGTAGGGAATCTCATTGACGATGATGGATTCCTTGCCGGTGCCCTCCTTCTTGCTTTCGATAGCGACCTTGGCGCGCACCTTGATGCGGCCGCGGCCGGTGAGGTAGGCATCGCGGATGCCGCTGCGCCCGAGAATCGTGCCGCCGGTCGGAAAGTCAGGCCCGGTCACGAATTTCATCAGGTCCTTCGGCGTGCATTCCGGGTGGTCGATGTAGTGGATGATGGCGTCGCACACCTCGGTGAGGTTATGCGGCGGGCAGCTGGTGGCCATGCCCACGGCGATACCATAGGAACCGTTCACCAGCAAGTTCGGAATCGCGCTCGGCAGCACCGTCGGTTCCTGCAGGCGCTGGTCGTAGTTATCCTGGGTATCGACCGTTTCCTTGTCGATATCCGTGAGCATTTCGGCGGTAATCGCCTCCATGCGCGCCTCGGTATACCGGTAGGCCGCCGCGTTGTCGCCGTCGATGGAGCCGAAGTTGCCCTGGCCGTCCACCAGCGGGTAGCGCAGGTTCCATTCCTGCGCCATGCGCACCAGCGCGTCGTACACCGCCGAGTCGCCGTGCGGGTGGTATTTACCCAGCGTATCGCCCACGATGGTGGCGCACTTGCGGTAGCCGCGGTTTTTCTGCAGCCCGATTTCCTGCATCACATAGAGAATGCGCCGGTGCACCGGCTTGAGTCCGTCGCGCACATCCGGCAGCGCGCGGCTCACGATCACGCTCATGGAATAATCCAGGAACGAGTTCTTCATCTCCTGTTCGATGGTGATCGGCTTAACGTTCTTCGTTTCTTCGGCCATGTTCTACTCTATCGTTGGTTTACCGCGGAGCCGGGCAAAGCCAGCTCCCTACTTTTTTGACTCGTCTGCCTCACGCTGACGGATTAGCAATTCGGCGCTTTCGATGAACTCACCTGCGCTCTCCAGCCACGCCGGAAGATTCTCTTCCGGCAGGGGTTTCTCCAATACGTAATCCGCCTGCAGGCGGGCTTCGAAAAGCATATGATAAAAGCGACCGAGCGGCTCGGCGATCAGACCGGTCCGAATATAATCTGTTACCAGTAGTCCCCGGACTCCGGTATGTTTTGAACTCCCTTTGCCGTCTACGGCGAGCAGCGCGAGAGCGGCGTAGAAGCACGCGTAATACAATCGATTCGCACAGCCCCGCCAGCGCTGCCGCGCGCAGAGTTCCCGCGCCTCTTCCAGCGTCGATTTGGCCTCTCTTATCCGTACCCATGCCACTTCGAATTCCGGCCTGCTCATAACGCGATGCCGTCTTTGTCGACATTCTTATGAAAAGGTGTCGCCTGTGAATAAGGCGTCTCCCACTCATCCTTCGATTGCACGACACTACATACGGGAGCGCCGGTCGCGAGGATCACTTCGTAAAGCGCACTGTAGACGGCTTCGGTAGTACTCCAATCTCCAGGGCCATCGACCAACACCAAGAAATCCCAGTCGGATTCCGGACCATGATCGCCTCGCGCCCTCGACCCGAATAGCTTCAGCTCGGCGCCGGGAACAGCCGCACACACGGCACGCTTAACGAGGCCTGGAATATCCGCCGCCTCGCTCGCGTCGATTGCCGATATGTACGTCGTTGTCTCCATTCCGCTCCGCCTAAATGTCCAGATTCTGCACTTCCGGGGCGTGCTGTTCGATGAATTGGCGGCGCGGCTCGACCATGTCGCCCATGAGGGTCGTGAAGATGTCATCGGCGGCGGGCTCGTCTTCGGCGGTTACCTGCAGGAGCACACGGTTGCCGGGGTCCATCGTGGTCTCGAGCAACTGCTCGGGGTTCATTTCGCCGAGACCCTTGTAGCGCTGTACCTGGATGCCCTTGCGGCCGGTCTCGAGCAGGTAGTCGCGCAGCTCCACGAGGCGCTCGGTCTCGAACAGCGGCCTCTTGTCGGCGCTGCTGTCTTCCTTACTCCACACCTGGAAGGGCGGATGACCGGCGGCGAAGACCGCGTCCATGTGGGTCAGCAGCACGCCGAACTCGTGGCTCTTGAGGAAGGCGATATCCACCTCGCTCTTGAGGCGTATGCGCTTCTGGCCGTTGCTCGGCGCCGCGCCCTCCTCGAGGTCGGCCTGCACTTCAAGCGTGTTGATCACGTCGGCATCGCCGAAGATGTCGCGCAGCTCGGAGGCCGTCAGCGAACCCGGGTCGATGTACTTCTCGCGGGGCAATTGCAGGGACGCTTCAATCATCGCGCGGTCAGGCCCAAACACGCGGTTGATGCGCGACAGCAGGCGTTCGCGGTCCATGGCGGTTTGTACCGCGCGGGTCAGGTCTTTCAGTTTCACCGGTGCCGGTTGGCCATCGACCTGGGCGGTCACGTCCACGCCGTCCATTACGAGGTCGAACACGAAACGCTCGTATTCCTGCTCGGTAGAAACGTAGCGCGACTTCTTGCCCTTGCGAATCTGGTAGAGGGGCGGCTGCGCGATGTAGAGATGGCCGCGGCGGATAAGCTCGGGCATCTGGCGGAAGAAAAAGGTAAGGAGCAGCGTGCGGATGTGCGCGCCGTCCACGTCAGCATCGGTCATGATGATGACGCGGTGATACCGCAGCTTCGAAATGTCGAAGTCGTCCACGCCGAAGCCCACGCCCAGCGCCGTGATAAGCGATCGGATTTCCGTATTCGCCAGCATCTTGTCGACGCGCGCCTTCTCGACATTGAGCACCTTGCCGCGCAGGGGAAGCACCGCCTGGTAGCGGCGGTCGCGGCCCTGCTTGGCGCTGCCGCCTGCGGAGTCGCCCTCGACGATGAAGATTTCGCAGAGCGACGGGTCTTTCTCCGAGCAGTCCGCCAGCTTGGCGGCCTGTCCGATGGAGTCGAGCGCGCCCTTGCGGCGCGTCAGATCGCGCGCCTTGCGGGCCGCCTCGCGCGCCCGCGCCGCCTCGATGGACTTCTGCACGATACGGTTCGCGATGCTCGGGTTTTCCTCGAAGTGCGCCTGCAGCCCCTCGTACACCAGCGAGTTCACGATGCCCTGCACCTCGCTGTTGCCCAGCTTCATCTTGGTCTGCCCTTCGAACTGCGGATTGTGGACGCGCACCGAGATGATGGCCGTCAGGCCTTCGCGGGCGTCGTCGCCGCTGACCGAGGAGTTGTCTTTCTTCAGCAGGTTGTTCTTTTTGCCATAGTCGTTGAGGCTCTTGGTCAGGCCAGCGCGGAAGCCGCTAAGGTGGGTGCCGCCCTCGCGCGTGTTGATGTTATTCGCGAAGCTCGCCTCGGTCGTCGAATACGCCGTCGTGTACTGCATGGCCACTTCCACCTCGACGCCGTCCTTCGCGGCCTCCAGGTAAATCGGCTTGCGGTGCAGCGGCTCCTTGTTGCGATTGATAAACGAGACGTACTCGTTGATGCCGCCCTTGTACTGCAGCACTTCGGGCTCGGCCTCGCTGCGCTCGTCCTCGAAAACGATTTTGATGCCCTTGTTCAGGAAGGCGAGCTCGCGCAGGCGCGTGATCAGCGTGTCGGCGTTGTAGGTCGTTTCCTCGAAAATTTCGGCGTCGGGCAGGAAGGTGATCTTCGTGCCGGTGGTCTTGGCCTTGCCCTTCTGCTCCAGCTTGCTGGTCGGCTTGCCGCGTTCAAAGGCCATGTGCCACACGTGGCCTTCGCGCTTCACCTCCACCTCGAGCCACTTCGACAGCGCGTTCACGCAGGACACACCCACGCCGTGCAGACCGCCGGAGACCTTGTACGACTCGTTGTCGAACTTGCCGCCCGCGTGCAGCACGGTCAGCACGACCTCGAGCGCCGTGCGGTTCTTGAACTTGGCGTGCTTGCCCACGGGAATACCGCGGCCATTGTCGACCACCGTGATGCTGTTGTCGATGTGGATCGTCACATCGACCTGCGTGCAGTACCCGGCCAGCGCCTCGTCGATGCTGTTGTCCACCACTTCGTACACGAGGTGGTGCAGCCCCGCCGTGCTGGTATCGCCGATATACATGGCCGGACGCTTGCGAACCGCTTCCAGTCCCTCCAGAATCTGAATGGATCCTGAGTCGTAACTATCTTTTGACATTACACTTATCCCAAGTTCGGAAACATGAAAACCGGGTAGAAAGCCCCAATTGCGAAAGTATAGCAAATCGGACACCCCTTCACAAACTGGATTGGCACATTTTGCGCAGCGTTCCCCTTAAATACGCCGCATATGGTGGATGTCCGCCGCCGCCCTCCGGGGCCCGCAAACGCCGGCGACAGTGTTCCGGATTGAACGTCCGGCCGTTCCGGGCTATGCTGGCGTGGAGCGACGATTTCAGGAGGGTGCAGGCATGAAGGGTATGACACGCCACGGGGCCGCGCTGGGGGTGCTTTGGGCGCTGGCGATTCTGCCAGCGGCGGCGCAGGACGACGAAATCCCGACGACGCCCCAGACGTTCTACATCGACAACACCCACGTGGGCGAGGAAGACGGCACGACCGACCGCCCCTTCCAGAGCATATATAACGCCTTGCTGATGGTGCTGCCCGACCGCGGCGACACGCTCATCGTGCGTCCGGGAGAATACGACGAGAATTTCCTGATTCCCCCAGGCACGACCCTGCGCTCGGAGCTCGGGCCGTACGAGACCGCGCTGGTGAGCAATTCCGACACACCCGAGACCATCCTCGGTCTGGCCGACGACACGGCGCTCATCGGCTTCCGCGTGGGGCCGTCGCTGGGGGATGGCCTCGTGGTGCTCGAAGGCGCGAGCGCCGAGGTGCGCAACTGCGTCTTTGTCGACACCGTGCGTGGGCTGGCGGTGCAGAACACGGGCCGCCTCGATGCCTTCAACAACACCTTTTTCAACAATCAGGTGAGCCTCCAGGGCGAGGCCGGCGCCGTGCTCCGCGACATCCGCAACAACATCTTCGCGAACGACGGCGTCGGCATTCTGGTCGACGAGGGCGCAACCCTGAACAGCGCCTATAACAACTTCGACGGCTTCGGGCCGCCCGTGTTCGGCGCGGCGCCCGGCGATACCGACTACAGCCGCGACAGCGGGTTCTCGGATCCGGAGAACGGCCTGTTCCACCTGCGCGGGGCGAGTCCGCTGCGCGACCTGGGCGATCCGGCCGCGGTGTGGAACGACCGCGACGACACGCGGAACGACCTCGGGGCGGACGGCGGGCCGCTGGGCGAGATTGACGTGCTCGCGCCGCAGGTGAATCTGGACGCAGATCCGCAGTTGGGGCCTGCGCCGCTGGCGGTGGCCTTCGACGCCTCGGCCTCGCGCGACGACTGGGGCATGCCGCCCGTGGCGTGGGACTTCGACATCTCGGACGGCCTCTCCTTCGATACGACCGGCATGATGGTGCAGCACACTTATGCGGCCGCAGGTCAGTACATTGCGGCCGTGCTGGCCGAGGACGACCGCGGCAATCGCTCGATCAGCTATTTCCCGGTGGCCATCAACGTAGGCGGCACCCCGCCTCTGTTCTTGAGCACCGACCGGCAGGCCGGCGGGACGCCGTTCACGCTGAACCTGGAGCTGTCATCGGCCGCAGGCGCGACTTCGTACGGCTGGGATCTGAATGAAAATGGCGCCATTGATCTGGTCACCCAGACGGCAGCCTACACCTATCCCGGCGCTACCGTGCCCGGCCTGTACGGCATCAGCGGCTTTGCGACCGATTCCTCGGGCCGGCGCGCGCACACCCGCATCGGCATCACGGTGGCAGAGAACCCGGTGCTGGGCGACGTGCCGATGGTGCCCGGCAGCGGCACGACCCTGCGAATCGACGAGCCGGGTTCGCCGCTCGAGGGCGCGAGCGGTTCGTGGCCCTTCGGCTCCATCAACATCTCCGGACGCGCCACGTTCGGCGAGTATCCGAGTAGTGCGTTCCCGTTCTACCCCGAGGGCGACCTGCTGCGCGTGGTGGAGATCGGCCCGCAGCACGAAACGCTCGGCGCCTGGGCCACGATTAATATGCCGATTCCGAAGTTCGACGCCGAGAAGATGCGCACGGCGCATGTATTCCGCTTCAATGCCATTACGAATATCTGGAGCGATACCGGCATCCGCGGCGTTCGTGTGTTGAATGGGGATACCGACCCGCTCGCGAAGTTCCAGATTGCGGAAGGCGGCGCCTTTGCCATCGTGGGCGAGCGCTTCCCGACCGGCCCCTTCGGCTGCCACCAGATCCGCGACAAGCAGCAACAGTCGGCCGATGGCGGTTCCTTGCTGGTGTTCGCCCTGGCGGCAGGGGTGATGGCGGCCGCGCGCCGCCGCCGCTAAGTCGTTACATGGCCGCCGGTTTGCCTTCCCGGCGGCCCATTGCTATGCTCGCTCGGCCAATTCACGAGGGAGATGCACATGGATGAGAAGGCGTACCTGACGGCCTTGCAGTCGCAGCCGTTGGGACGGCGGCTGGCGGGCTACCTGAAACTGACCGGACCGGGCTACATGCAAAGCGCCATGACGCTCGGCGGCGGCACGATTGCCAGCTGCGTGCTCATGGGCAGCCTGCTGGGCTACAAGATGCTCTGGGTGCAGCCCATCGCCATCCTGCTGGGCGTATGCGTGCTGGGGGCGGTGGCGAAAATCACCACGCTCACCCAGGAAAAGCCCTACCTCTCCTTCTGGAACCGGCTGCACCCGGGCATGGCGCTCTGCTGGGGCATCAGTTCCTTTGTCGCCACCATTCTGTGGCACATCCCGCAATACGGCCTCACGGCGAACGGCGCGATAGTGCTGGGCGAAGGCGCAGGCATCTCGCTCGATTCCACGCCCGGACGCATCGGCATCGGCGTGGTGGTGCTCGCAGCGGCCTCGGCCATCGTCTATCTCTACCAGACCGGCGCCAAGGGGCTGAAATACTACGAGCTGCTGGTGAAGGTGCTGGTGTGGTCCATCGTTGGTGCCTTCGCCATCGCCGCCTTCGCGTCGGGCATCGACTGGAAGGAATTGCTGCTCGGCGTCTCGGGCATCAGCTTCGCCCAGATGGTTTCCGCGCACGGCGGCATTCCGCCCGAGGTGATTCCCCCCATGGTCGCCGCGCTCGCCGCCGCCGTGGGCATCAACATGATCTTTCTCTACCCCTATTCGCTGCTGAACAAGGAATGGGGTCCCGAGCACAAGGAACTCGCCTACTTCGATCTCGTGTCGGGCATGATGGTGCCCTTTCTCGTCGCGACCGGCTTCATGACCGTGGCCGTGGCGAACACGATCGGGCCGGAAGGCGCGGCGCTGGGCGAAAGCGTGAAGGATATGCGCGAGATTCTGCCGGTGCTGTCGGGCACCTTGGGCGGCAGCGGCGCGAGCTTCATCATCGGCCTCGGCATGTTCGCCGTGGGCTTCTCGACCATCATCACCCACATGCTCGCCTGCGGCTTCATCGGCTGCGAGCTCTTCGGCCTCGACGCCAAGGACCCGCGCAAGTTTCTCTTCGCGCTCGCACCGGCGGTCGGCGTGGTCGGCGTCATGATCAAGTTCCCCTTCTGGGCTGCGGTGACCGCATCCGTCATGGCGGCACCGCTCATGCCCATCACTGTGCTGGGCTTTCTGATTCTGCTGAACCTGAAATCGTTCATGGGCGCCAATACGCCCCACGGTGCCAAGGGCCTGTTCCACAATGCGATGCTGCTGACCTCCATTTGCGTGCTCAGCATTGGCGCCTATTTCTCGCTATACCCCATCGTGACGGGCTTCTTTGCGCCGGAGCCCGCCGCAGCACCCGCACCCGCCGAGGCCGTGCCGGAGGAAGCGCCCCAGGCATCGGCGGCCCTCCCCTCCCCCTTGCGCGAATTCACCTACGCACACGATGCCATGGGCACGACCTTCGAAATCCGCATGATGGCGGCGGGCAAGTTCATGGAAGACCTGCGCCCGATTGCCGACGAGGCCTTTGCGGCCATCGACGCGCTGGAAGCCCGGGTGAGCAATTGGCGCGAGGACAGCATCACCAGCGAAATCTGCCGGCAGGCGGGCATCAAGGCCGTGTCGGTGGACGAAGACATCCTCGGCATGCTGCGTTTCTGCCGCGCGCTCTACAACCAGACCGACGGCGTGTTCGACCCGACGGTCGGGCCGCTGTTGAAGGCCTGGGGCAAGTATAAGCAGCGGAACGAGATACCGACCGACGAGGAATTGAAACGGGCGCAGGCGCTGGTGGGTCTAAACCAGATTGAAGTGGACGAGACGAACGGTACCGTAATGCTGGAGCAGCCGGGCATGCAGCTGGATTTCGGCGGCATCGCCAAGGGGCTCGCGCTGGACGAGGCGGCGGCGGTGCTTAAGGGCCATGGCATTGCCTGCGCCTTTCTGCATTCGGGCATGAGCACCATCGTGGCGCTTGACGCCCCCCCCGGTTCCGAGGGCTGGACAGTTGAATTGGGCAACCCCTATACTGAGGGACAAACCGCTCTGGATACGGTGCTTTTGGCGAATAACGCCTTTTCAAGCTCGGCCAGCGTGACACGTTTTATTGAAATCGACGGGAAGCGATACGGCCACATCATCGACCCGCGCACGGGCTACCCGGCGTCGGGTGTCGCATCGGCGGCGGTGGTGGGGCCGACGGGCATGGCCTGCGATGCATTGAGCACGGCCTTTTATATTCTGGGTATAGAGAAGACCCGGCAGTTTTGCCGGGAGCATGGCGAATACAAGGCGCTGATGGTGGCCGCTACGGAGCCGCAGGACGCGACAATGATTCGGATTAACTTCAGCAACGAAGAGGAACGGACATGAAAACGAACGGAGTGACTCGGCGCGGCTTCATGAAGACCGCCAGCGTGGCCGGCGGCGTGACGATCGCCACGGGCTTCAACCCTTTCTCCTACGCCGCGAACGAAAAGGTCAACCTCGGCCTGATCGGCGTGGGCGGCCAGGGTACCTTCCACATCACCTACGGCCTCGCGGGCACCGCCGAAGTACAGATCGCGGCCATCTGCGATATCTTCGAGGAAAACCGCAACAAGTCGGTGAAGTTCTCGCAGCTGTCCAACGCCGGTATCCCGTTCCGCGACGGCATGAAGCTGACCTCGGAGCAGATTGACGCGGCCAAGTCGGCCATGAAGCCCGACCTGTATTGGGACTACAAGGAACTGCTCGCGCGCGACGACATCGACGCGGTCGTTATTTCGACCCCGCTCGACCGTCACCATGTGATGACGATGGACGCGCTGAATGCGGGCAAGTACGTGTTCTGTGAAAAGACCATGTGCTACAACATCGAGCAGAGCCGCGAGATTGTGCAGAAGTGCGCCGATACCGGGCTGTTCTGCCAAGTGGGTCACCAGCGCCGCTACAACCCCAAGTACAACCTGGGCATGCGCCTGGCGCGCGATTCCGACAAGGTAGGCCGCATCAGCCACATCAGCGCGCAGTGGCACCGCAATGTGTTCTGGCGCCGCAACTATGAGAACACCTGGGAATCGCTGACGGACACGGAGAAGGAATTCATTCTGCCGTGGGTGGGCGGCGAGCCGGATATCGACCGCTTCCTGAACTGGCGCATGTACGAGGAATACTCGAAGGGCCTGTTCACCGAGCTGATGACGCACCAGTCCGACATCGCCAACTGGTTCATGATGGGCGTGCCCTCGAAGGTCTACGCGACCGGCGGTATCGACTACTGGCGCGACGGCCGCGAAGTGGACGACAACATCCAGGTGATTTTCGAATACGAGCAGCAGCCGAGCTCGCCGGGCTTCAAGGCCATCGACCAGCGCAGCCAGCTGCAGGACATGCGCAAGATCAACCGCACCTACTCCGTGCGCTTCGATTACAGCAGCCAGCTGTTCAACGGCAAGATGGGCTGCACCGAGCAGTTCATGGGCGACTACGGCACCATCGAACTGTCCGGCCTGTTCATCGACGACCCCTGCTACCTGTACCCCGAACCGGCCGCTGCCGCCGCCAAGGCCGGTGCTGCCGCCACGGGCAAGGCGCTGAACACCTACATGCCCGGCGCGGGCGCGGGCGCGGGTATTCCGCTATTCGGCGACGTGCTGCTGGAAGAGGCGGACACCTATCAGTTCCGCGCGTTCGCCAAGCACATCCGCGAGGGCGGCAAGCCGCGCACGAACGAGATGTGCGGCCACACCACCGCCATCGCGGCCCATATGGCCTACGAATCCTGCAAGACCGGTCAGCCGGTGACCATCGATCCGGCGCTCTACACCTTCGATGTCGAGGTGCCGAGCTTCTACGAATTCGAGACCGAATGGGTCGAGTTCCCGAAGGACCCCGCGAAGGCGGAAGGCGCCGCACCGGCCGCGCCCGCCCAGCAAGCGGATCCGAACGCTTAACCGATAACAACAACCATCCGATTCAGGAGACAAGACCATGCGTTACTGGCGAATGACAACGATTGCCGCAATGGTACTGGCCCTCGGCCTGGCCGGCGGCTGCCACCAAAACAAGGTGCCGGAAGGCACCGTGAAAAGCGAAGTGTTCGAGGACGACGCCCCGGCCGAGAAGGCGCCGGCCGAGGAAGCCATGCCGGAAGAAGCCGCGCCTGCGGAAACGCCGGCCGAAGCACCGGCCGAGGCCGCTGCCGAAGCGCCCGCGGAAACCGCCGAAGCACCGGCGGCCGATGCCGTCTATGTGATTTCCCCCAACGATGACAGCTTCATCGAGTTCGTGGGCTACAAGGTGACCGGCAACCAGCCCGGCGGCTTCGCCAATTTCAGCGGCGAAGTAACCGTGCCCGGCGGCGACTTGACCAAGGCGCAGGTGAGCGTGAAGGTGGACCTGACCACCGTATACACCAAGACCAACATCCTCACGGAAACGCTCAAGGGCAAGGACTTCTTCGAGATCGGCACCTTCCCCGAAGCGTCGTTCACCTCGACCGAAATCACCCAGGACGGCGACGGCTACAAGGTGGTCGGCAACTTCGACCTGCACGGCTTCAGCAAGAAGATCGGTTTCCCCGCGAAGATTGAAATGAAGGACGGCAACGTCGTGGCCTCCGCCGAATTCAGCATCGACCGCAACCTCTGGGAAATCAGCTACGACGGCGTCACCGACGACGCCATCCGCGACGACGTCCTCATCAAGTTCGAAGTCGTCGCCGAGCCCCAGGCCTAAGCCCGCTCCAACAGCATCCATCAAAAACCGCCCGCAGGCCAATGCCTGCGGGCGGTTTTTCTATTGGTGCTGCGCCGAATAGGGAACCCCTACGGGGTTCGTGATGTGGCGCGAGTTACCCCGCGTTGGTCCACGAAGACGTGGCCCAACACGGGGCTATTTTAGGTAACCCCTGACGGGGTTATCGTTAGCTACGCGAGGGACACCAATCCTCCGATCTAACGTTTGCCGGTACATCCAAGCTTCAAAGCACGAACCAACGCGAGAATTTGCGGAAGGTATCCCGTCCGAAGTACCCGATTGCTACGCAACTCGCGGCTCATGTGGGTACGAAATGGTCGCGCCCCCCCGTAACCCCGCAGGGGTTACCTAAACTAGCCCCGTGTTGGACCGCGTCTTCGCGGGCCAACGCGGGGAAAGCAACGCCACAGACCGAACCCCGCCGGGGGTCCCTAAAGATTCGCGGCAACCCACATTATTCCTAACGGCAACGCCACCTGCTTCACCGTAACCCCGCAGGGGTTACCTAACCTAGCCCCGTGTTGGACCGCGTCTTCGCGGGCCAACGCGGGGAAAGCAACGCCACAGACCGAACCCCGCCGGGGGTTCCTTAAAGATTCGCGGCAACCCACATTATTCGTAACGGCAACGCCACCTGCTCCGCCGTAACCCCGCAGGGGTTACCTAACCTAGCCCCGTGTTGGACCGCGTCTTCGCGGGCCAACGCGGGGAAAGAAACACCATAGATCGAACCCCGTAGGGGTTCCCTAACCCAGCGGATCCACACATCTGGATTCCGCCACACGATTCCGCTCCTCGAACTACGCCCTTGTCATTTACTACCCTATGTCAGCACGTCGCGATAACATCGCGACCCGCTTGAGGACCAATTGAACCCCGCCGGGGACCTACATCGGAGGGCGGTATCCATGTCGCATACGTACTTCGCCGTTCACGTGCATGTCGTGTTTAGCACCAAAGACCGAAGACCTCTCCTCTCGAACGAGATCCAACAGGAGCTGTTTCCCTACCTCGCTGGCGTGGCGCAGACCCACGAATCGCAAGCTTATATCGTGGGCGGCCATGTGGATCATATTCATGCGCTGCTTTCTCCGGGAAGTATGATCTTGATTCCGAACCTCGTACGGGAAATGAAGCGCGCGTCATCCCGGTGGCTGAAAACCAAGGGCGAGGCATACCGCGATTTCGCATGGCAGGAAGGTTACGGTGCGTTTTCCGTCAGTCAATCGAATCTGGTACAGGTCACGCAGTACATCAAGTTCCAGCATCGACACCACAAGACCTATAGCTTCGAAGAAGAATATCGCAGGCTGCTGGCGGTGCATAACTTCGCCTTCGATGAAAAACATTTTCTGGGATAGCCGGGAATAGGGAACCCCTCCGGGGTTCTCTAGGGGGGCCGTTACCCCGCGTTGGTCCACGAAGACGCGGTCCAACACGGGGCTATTTTAGGTAACCCCTGACGGGGTTATTATGGCCCTACGCCGTGAAATGTCGATGCGCTGAACCAGCTCTGGGCGGTGCATGAAAGTTGCAAAGCACGAGCCAAAGCTAAATATCGCCGACCGTACCCGGTCCGTGGCACACGATCCCTACGCGACTCGCGACGCATTTCGGTACAACGTCGTCGCGCCCCCCTCGTAACCCCGCAGGGGTTACCAAAACTAGCCCCGTGTTGGACCGCGTCTTCGTGGACCAACGCGGGGAAAGAAACGCCATAGACCCTACCCGCCAGCGGAACCCTGGAGATTCGCCGCAACCGACACCTCTCGGAGTAGCAACGCCGTCTACTCCCCCGTAACCCCGCAGGGGTTACCTAACCTAGCCCCGTGTTGGGCCGCGTCTTCGTGGACCAACGCGGGGTGGCATTGCCAAATCCGACAGAACCCCGCTAGGGGTTCCCTAGCGATACCCTCTCCCCCCTACTCCCCTGCCGTCTTGCCCATCTTTTCGAGCATGAATTTCTGGACGCGTTCGGGGAAATCGACGTTGATGTAATCGACACCGGCTTCGTAGGCGGTGTCCCAGGCGGCGAGGCCGAAGGGGAGCGCCCAGAACCGGATGCGCTGGCCGTTGGCGTGGGCCTTGGCCACCAGCTCGTCGAGTTTCGCGCGTTCTTCGGCGGGCATCTCGCCTGCGCCCATCCACTTGAACACGCTCAGCCACGACTCGCTCACCAGGGGATACAGGTGCGGGTTCGGGTGGTTGTCGAGGTCGTCCAGGCGACCGTCCAGCGCCACAAGCCGGGTCGATTCCGCCGCAACCATTTCTTCCGGGCGCGCGCCGGAGAGGATGACCGTCACCGCGCGCTCGGTGGTTGCGTCGTCAGTAAACTCTGTAAGCATGTCCTTGTAGTGCGTGAGCACTTCGCGCAGGCGCGCATACGTCTTGCGGCCGTCGTCCTTGATGTCGATCAGCAGGGTGATACAGGGTCCGCCGGGAAACACCTTGCCGCTGTTCGCCTGCACCCGCTCTTGCAGCGGATCTAGGTACAGCTTCTCCAGCGAACGCTCCGGGGTGAGATCCTCGGCGTTGTGCCCTACCAGCAGCGCCCCGTCTACCAGGAAGATATCGGCTTCCACGCTGCACATGCCGTGGTCGAGCGCGTCGAGCAGGGGCCGGTCGCGGTTGTAATCGTTGTGCGAATGCGCACGCGGCAGCGGGATCACCTCGTCGCCCCACGCCAGGGGCGTAAGCACGAGCAACAGACAGAACGCGAGGGAACGATACGGATTCATAGGACCTCCTTGATGGAGTTGTGCACGACCGGTCAGGGAATGGTGTCGATTATAGCGCGGACGCGCGGCGAACCGGCACCAACGCCCTTCAGCCCGTCGTCGGGCAGACGCTGGCGGGTCAGGTCCACGGCGGCGCCGTCGCGCAGGACGATGCGCAGGGCAAACTCCGCGGGCGGCGCATCGGTGCTCAGTTCGATGCGATTGCGGCCGGGCTTCAGCCCCGCGGGCGCCCGGCTCCAGCCACCCGAAATAGCATCTGGTTCCGAGAGGCTTTTCGTTTCTCCATTCACCCGAAGCCGGAAGGCATCGCCTGGCCATACCTGCACGAACACCGACGCCCATTCGGGCAGGGTCACTTCGGTGGCCAAGCTGGCACGGGCCGGCAGGGCCTCCGGCTCGCCGCCGCCTTCCGGTTCGCCCTCGGTCGCGGGTTCGAGCACCAGCGGTAACTCGGGCTCTGGGACAGGAGCGGACTCAACCGGCGGCTTGGGCCACACCATCGGCAGCTGGCCAACATCCACGACCGTCCCGGCATCCGAGGTCCAGTGGGTCGGAAAGCCCGAGCGTTGGAGCAGTTCCTCCATGGCCCAGCCGCGCTCGCGGGCCTGCGCGAGTACCGCATTCACCTCGGTCCAGTCCGTCGTACGCGTCATCAGGGCCGCCGCGCTGGCCTGGGCCGCATCGCCGTCGCCATGCGCGATAAACAACTTGTCGAACGCCAGGGTGAGCGAGCGGCCGAAAGCGTCGGGCAACTGCATCGAGGCCAGCCGCTCGAGGTCCGACTCATCGCCGCGCTCCCCGATCAGGGCTATCGCCCGCTGGCGCGCCCACGAGGGTGCTTCGTCTTCCAGCAATTGATACAGCCACGGCTTCGCCTCCTCGGCGGGCAGCGACTCGGCCAACTGGAACACGGCGTCGAACGCGGATTGGCGCAAGGGCCGCGGACCGCGCGTGGCCATTTCGTAGGCGTCGGCCATGTCTGGAGCAACGCCCGCCTCGAGTGCCGCCGTAAACCGGACGAGGGGATACGGCGATTCCTGTGCAAGCACGGCCGCATCGGCGAGGGACTGACCATCGCGCGCGCGGAGGCCCAGCAGCGAGGCCTGCGAGCCCGGCGGCAGTTGGTCGAACGTTTCGCGTAGGGCGCTCGCAGTCTCGCCGTCGAGCGCATCGGGCAGCAGCGTGAGCACGGTATCCCGCAGGTTGGCGTCTGCGAGATAGCCCAGCAGCAGCGGCGCCATGCCTTCGTACCGGCACGCCGAGAGCCCGAGCAGCGCCGCGCGCACCTGATACGAGGGCGCAGTCAGGCTGACAAAGCCCTGGTAGAGCCCGACCGCCGAATCGCAGTTGCCATTGCGTTGGAGCACTTGCGCCGCACGGAGCGTGCAGGCCGCAAAGCGGCGCGATTCTTCCGGCGTGAGCGACGCGGGCGATACCCCCGCCCGCTGCGGCGGCACCCCCATGCGCGACAAGGATTCGAGGCAGGCCCACACGATGTCGGGGTTGTTGGATGAATGCGCGAAGTCGATTAAGAAAGCGGACACCGTGGCATCGTCCCGATTCCCCAGCGCGGCGATCACATCGCGCCGCTCGTCGGGCAGTCCGAGGAGCACGCGATCCTTGAGGTAGTCCGTGACCGCCGTGTCGCGCGCGCCATCGAGCACCGCGAGTGCATCGATGCGCGTGGCCGCATCCCGCAGCGCAGGCGTCATCCGAGTCGCGTCTTCCGCCCGGAAGATCGGCCGAAGCATACGCAACAATGCGCGGCGGGCATCCTGAATCGAATCGGCGGCGGCACTGGCCTCCCCCTCCGATTCCAGTCGCGCGGCGAGACGGTCCTCGATGCCCAGCAGGTACGCGCTCCACGCGGCTCGCGATTCGCTGTCCACGCTTCCCTCGCGCAGCACTTCAAGTTCCAGGGAACGCAGCGCGGCAGCACGCTCTTCGCCGAACGGTGAGGCCAGCCGGGCCGCGACGGCATCCCACGACTCCGGGCCAGGCGGCGCTATCCAAGCCTTAGGAGCGGGCACCGGCTGGGCCTCGCCTTCCACCGCAGCGGGCACCAATACCAACGATTCCTCCTCCGCTCCGGCGCCCAACACAACCATCAGTATAAGTATGTTTGTGGTGGATTTTATTGGTATCCGGCGGAATAGATTGGGAATCACGACCACCAAACCACGAAGACCAGGCAGAGAATGAAGGTGGCAATAAATACAACATACGGCCAGATAGGCTTAATAAACCGATAGACTTGCTCTTTGGTCATGACATTCACCAAGGATACCGGCCGCGTCCGTACTCGGCGGCCATCCGTTGCGCCGCTTCATCGTTCTCGAAGCGGCCCGTTCGACTATCAAAGCGCAGCCCGCGGCCCAGCTGCCACGCCAGATTGGCCAGATTCGCGCAGTCGCAGCCGAGTGCCGCAGCACTGAGTCTATCGTCGCTCTTTACGTCCAGCGATTCAAGCCAGGCCGTCAGTTCCGCACGCGGATTTATGGGCAGGGTCTCGGCGGATGCCGTCGTGTCCGGCGTCCATTCGATGCCCTCGATGGTCCGCTCGGCACGGCACTTGCGCTCGCCTTGCTCCGCCTCCAGCACCACCCGCCCCTCGCTGGTCTGTTGCCACACGATCTCGACCGCGCCCTCCTCCAGAATCCACCGTGCGGCCATCTGCGGCGGGCAATCCCACAGCCCCGTTTCCGGCGGCGGCCCTTCGGCGCTGATGTCCACCATTAGGGAGGTCGTCTGGCCGAGCGCATCGAAAACCGCGGCCAGCAGCCAGGCCCCCTGCTGGCGCATCTGTCCGCCGCCGAGGTCCAGCATCCAGCGCCAGTTCAGGTGGCTGTAGCCGGGGTTATACGGACGGTAGGACGCAGGCCCGAGCCAGGCATCCCAATCGAACGATTCCGGCGCCGGTCCCATCGCCGCGGGATCGCCTCCTTGGGGCGACTCGGGACCGGTCAACGTCACTTTCAGAACCGCGGCCGGATCGCCTTCGGCGCGCCAGTCGCGCAGCTTTTCGGCCAATGCATGCGCCGCCCCGCCGGCCCCGGCGCCCGACGGCGTCACGCGGCGGTCATAGAGGCGGGCAGCCTCGGCGATTCTTCGGGACTCATCCAGCGTGCGGCACAACGGGGTCTCAAGGAAAACATACTTGCCCGCTTCGCAGGCATGCACTGCCTGCATCGCGTGGCCGTGGTCGGGCGTCGCGATGACGACGGCATCAATATCGGCGCGCAGCAGCAGTTCGCGGTAGTCCCCGGTGTGGGGTACATGTTGTCCGGCGATCTTCACGGCGTCGGCCAGGCGCGATGCATCCACATCGCAGAGGCCCGCCACAAGCGCGGGCGAGGAACGCAGAAGTTCCATGCCGCGCGCGCCCAGCCCGATAAAGCCGAGCCGGACATCGGGCATGGTTTGGGCTGCCGCGTTCAGCGCCCCCGGCCACGCCAGCGCCCCCGTAGCGAGGGCAGCCCGCTTCAGGAATCCGCGCCGGGTACAGGCCGCGTGCGCCATGATCAGCGCCGCGCGCCGGGCTTGGTCACCGTGAGTACCGCCTCGCCCGCCGCCACGGCGCGGCCGGAGGAATTCCAGACCTTCACCTCAACGTAGACCAGGGACTTCGTGCGGTTGAGCAGCTTCGCCTCGACCGTGAGCGACGCGTCGGCGGCCTCAAGCGAACGGAGGTGCCGCATGGTAAAGCTGATGGGCATCGTGGGATGACCGCAAACATGCAGCCCCAGCAGGGATACCGTCACGTCCGCCGCCGCCATGATGTGCCCGAAGGCCGAGTGCCCGCCCAGGCCATCCTGCGCCGGGGTTACCGGAAACTCGCAATGGATGCTGCGCATGGGAAGAAAGTCGACGATGCTGCAGCCGAGCGTATCGGCTACAGGCGGCGGCACGCGGTAGGCGGGCGTGGCGGCCTCGGCGCGCAACTGCGCCAGGACTTCGCGGTGGTATTCGGTGTTCATTCGTCACCCTCCTCCACGGGTCCCGAGCCGAGGGGCGATTTGAGCACGGCGTACTGGTACATGAACCGCGCCGACAACTTGGCGTCGATGCATTTGGCGGTCACTTCGCAAAAGGCGATAGAGCCTCGGGTAGCCTTCAGGCGCGCCTCGAGGGTCATGTCGCGCCCGTCCGCCGTAATGGACTTGAAGAACTGGGCCTCCATGCTCACCAGCGCGCAGCGTTTCTTGGCGAGCGCAATGGCCAGCGCCTCGGCGCAGAGCCCGGCGGCGGCGGCCAGCGTCTCGCGGTGCACTTCGCCGCCCGCCCCGGCCCATTCGGTACGGGCCGGACAGCGCGCGAAGATATGCTTCTTCTCCTCGAAGTCGTAGAACTGCACGCCATAGAGCGCCGCGGCCGGCGGCAACACGACCTCCGGCGGCGCGCTGGCGAGTTCGCCGATCGCCTCGAGTATCTGCTGGTGCTTCTCCTCCATGAGATCTCCCGCGCGTTATTTCTTCTTCAGAATCTTCTTGACGACCGGCGCCTGGATGCGCGTGGCCCGCGGCAGCTCGCCGGTGAGCGGTCCCGCATAGGCAAGGAACGCCTCGGTCACGCCGTTGCCTTCCTTGTTGATGAACTTCGCGGGCATCTCTTTCGACTTGCGCGCCACGGTGTTCAGCGGCGTGTAGAAATAATCGATGGCATAGTCGCCCACGCGCTTCATGGCGACCGAGCCGTCGGCGTTGTGGCCAATCGCGAACTGCGCCGCCTTCTCGCCCACCTCGCGCGCCTCGGTCTGGTCGACTTCGCTCACGCAGCCCAGGAAGCAACGCTGAAGGTAGCCGAGGGTGTCGGCGCGCACGCGCTTGATGTCGGTGCCGCTCTTGATCCAGCCGGCCAGCAGGTCGCCCAGCGCGCCCGTGCCCGAAAGCTGCACGTTGCCGTGCGAATCTTTTTCGCCGCCGGTGAACTGCTCCGCGATGGCCTTGCCCTTGGTGTCCACAATGCCCTCGGAAGCGGCGATGATGCAGCGGCCGTGCTTCTTGTAGGCCTTGGTCACGTCGTCCAGGAACTGCTTCTTGGTCAGCGGGCGCTCGGGCAGATAGATGAGGTGCGGACCGTCGTCCACGTAGCGCTTGGCCAGCGCGGCCGCGGCCGTCAGGAAGCCGGCGTGGCGTCCCATGACAATACCGATGTACACGCCCGGAAGCGCGCGGTTGTCGAGGTTCGCGCCCGCGAAGGCGTTGGCCACGAACTTCGCCGCGGAGCCGAAGCCCGGGCAGTGGTCCGTCACCAGCAGGTCGTTGTCGATCGTCTTGGGCACGTGCGCCACGCGCAGTTCATAGCCCGCCTTGTGCGATTCCTCGCTGAGAATGCGGCACGTGTCGGCGCTGTCGTTGCCCCCGCAATACAGAAAGTAGCGGATGTCATGCGCCTGGCAGACCTTGAAGATCTCCTTGCAGTACGCCACATCGGGTTTGTCGCGCGTCGAGAGCAGCCCGCTCGAGGGCGTGTCCGCGAAGGCGTTCAAGTTGTGCGAGGTCACCTCGGTGAGGTCGTAGAAGTCTTCATTGATGACGCCGCGCACGCCGTGCATGGCGCCGTAGATGCGGGTGACCTGGGGAAAGCGCCGGGCCTCGAGCACGGCACCGGCCACACTCTGGTTGATGACGGCCGTGGGGCCGCCGCCCTGGGCGATAAGTACTTTGCCTGCCATACCGGACATGATGTTATTCCTCATGTAGGAGTGAGATTTGAGATGAACGCAGGGATAGAATCCCCCCCGCGGAGATTGTGTCATTTCGCGCGGCGCGCCTGCAATAGTACGCGATCTATTCCGCCTTGGCACGCGCCGTTGCGGGCTTTTCGGCCGGGCGCCGCTCGGCGTCGAAGGCCTTGTCGATTTCGCTCAGCAGCGAACGCGCCGCCGACCGGCTTTCCTGCAGCGCCTGCCGCTGCTCGGGGCTGATGGGGCCCGCCTCCTCGTTCAGCAGCAGGTCGTCGTAGCCGAGAATCGCAGAGAGCGGAGATCGGATGCGCTGCGCCACGCGCCGGTAGAAGTCGAGCCGGATCTCATTGAAGTCCTTGAGCTCGCGATTCAGCCGTTCGAGGCGTTCCTGGGCGGCGCGGGAATTCTCCTGGAATTCCTTCTGGGCGCTTACGTCGTGCAGCATCGCCACGTGGAAGCGGCGGTCGTCGCGGATAAAGGAGCGCACCACGAGGTCGACGGAGATGTCCTTCTCGGCGCCCGTAAGCAGCAGCACCTCGCCGTGAAAATGCCCCTTGGCACGCAGGGCGGCCAGCTTTTGCGGCATCGTGCCGTCGTCGAACAGGAAGGCTCGGAACCGCCGCCCGATGAGCTGGTCTCGCGGGCAGCCCAGCATTTCGCAGGCCGGCTCGTTCGCGTCCACCACCAGTTCATTGTCCTCGAACACCACGATGGGGCTGGCGGTGTTGTCCAGAATGCCGCGCAGCGTGGACTCGGATGTACGCAGCGCGAGCGCCTGGTCGCCGGCGTCCTGCTCGGCCGTGCGCAGCATCCGCGCGAATTGGTCCATGACGTAGCCCGTGCCGAGAATGGCGGCGAAGCCCATGCTGACGGGATAGGTCGTGTCCACGCCGTCAATCCACCAGTTGGTGAGAATCGCGGCGGCAGCCGAGGCGGCGGTGAGCCAGACCACGCTCCAGATGCGCGACATGGTGCTCGAATACATCGAATACCCCACGACGACCAGCGGATAGAGAATGGCCAAGGGGCTGTCCTCGCCGCCGGTAAGCGCCACCAGCAGCGAGAGCTTGGCGAGATGTATCATGAGGTTCCATGGCCGCATGAAAAGCCAGTAACGCTGGGTGTAGAACACGTAGTGGCAATAAGCGTTCTGCAGCAGCGCGCCGATGGTGACGAAAAACAGGTTGGGCGTGTATTCGGTGATTTGTCCGACGGCGTAGGCACCCAGCAGCGCGCCGTAGGCGGCGTAGCGCACGATAAGCAGCAGCCACTCGAAACGCACGGCGGCGGATTCGCGCACGGCGTAGGAGCCGACGCGGCGGGTTTCTAGGTTTCTTGAGCTGTCTTGCGGTTCAAGCATGTTCGTAATGATTCGGGGGCGGCATTATAATAGCAACTTGCTGCGGGTGCGAACCCGCGCGAGAGGGAGGGACTCGACATGACGCATCCGGCGGAATTGCTTGGGGCGCCTGCACGGCGAAGGCTCTATTGGTTTCTTTTTGTGGCCACCTTCGCGTGGATCGGGGTGATGCAGTACCTGGCCAAGGATTTCGCCTCCATCGCCGGGCCGAAGGGCGAGACCTACGACATCGTGGCCTTTGAACTGGCGCATACCTCCGAGCGCGCCGCCGCGATTCTGGCGGTATGGGGGGATTCCGGCACGGCGGCGGCCCTCGTGCAGACCTACGCGGACTACGTCTTCCTGATTCTCTATTCGTCGCTGATTGCGATGGGAATTCTCGCGGTGGTGAGCGGCCTGCCAGAAAAGAGCGGCTGGTTGCGAACGGGCCGCACCCTGGCCTGGCTGCAATGGGTGGCGGCCTTGTGCGACGGCATCGAGAACGCCGCGATGATTGTCTCCATGAAATCGGGCCCCGTGGTGCCGCTGCCCCAGGTGGCCTATTACTTCGCGGCCGTGAAGTTCGGGATCATCATCGCAGGGCTGTTGTTCCTGCTCATCGCGCTCCCGGTCCAATACCGCGACCGGACGGCGTCGAATTAATCGTTCGCTTCCGTCACCTCGGCGGGGATGGTGTGGATGGCGTTATCGACCAGCGTCTGCACGATGCTGTCGGCGTAGAGGCGGAAGCGCTGAGGACCCAGCAGCCCCGCCGCCGCGAGTTCTTCCGTCGTCTGCGGATTGAGCCGGGCGATTTCGAACACGCGGTCGCGGTGCAGTACCACGTCGCTTTCGACGCCGCGCGCCTGGGCGGTTTTCTTCCGCCAATCCGTCAGCAGCTCGAGGCGCTCGCGGTCCTCGTTGCTCAGGCGGGCCGCGCGCTTGGGCTGCACCGGCGCGGGCGCCTTGAGCCCTTCTTCCACCGCCTGCAGCAGCGCGCCGCCCATGCGGCCCGCCAGCGTCGGAGACACGCAGGAAATCCGGCGCAGTTCATCGTAGGAGCGCGGCTTGGCCTTGGCGATGGCGATCAGCACATTGCTGCCCGCCACCTTGAAGGGCGGCGTATTGCGGCGTCGGGCCTCGGCATCGCGCGCGCCGTCGAGCGCCTGCAGTATCGCCCGGGCATGACCGCGCAGGTCATGCGCCCCGCGAATGGACCAGAACGAATGCTCGTCGTGTTCGCGGTCGGGCTGCCGCACGCGCGATATCTCGGAAAATATCTCGAGCGCTTCCTCGTAGCGGCCCTTCTCCTGCAGTTCTGCGGCGAACTGATCGCGCAGTTCCAGCAGGAAATGCGTGTCCATCTGGGCGTAGGCCAGCTGGCTCTCGGTGAGCGGGCGCGCGCCCCAGTTGGCCTTCTGGTGTTTCTTGCTCACCTTTACCTCGAAGCGCTCCTCGAGAAAGCCGGCGAGCCCCATGTTCTTGTAGCCGAGAATCCGCGCGGCCCACATGGTGTCGAAAAGGTTTTCAATCTGCCAGTCGAACTCGCGGCCCAGGAGAATCAGGTCGTACTCGCAGGCATGGAAAATCTTCTCGATGGAGGCGTCAGCCAGGAATTCGCCCAGTCCGTCCAGCGGAAACCCGGCCAGCGGATCAATAATGAAGTCCTCGCCAGGGATGGTGGCCTGCAGCAGACAGAGGCTCTCGCGATAGGCGAACAGGCTGTTCGCCTCGGCGTCCAGCGCCACGCGCGGCTCGTCCCGCATACGCTTCAAACAATCCCGCCAGGCGGCAGGCGTATCGATGTAGCTAAAGAGACGGGGGCTCACTGGCGATTTTTCTCAATCTTGAAGGGAATCAGCTTGAAGACGGCTATGAATCCGGCGGATTATACGGAATAAGGCTCCGTGGATCACCTCCGAATCACTTTCTGGTGTGACAGGCTCTGCGCGCCGAGGATCTACGAGCCGCTTAACAATGTCTAGCATCACACCATCACCCAGTGCACCGAAGGTAACGCCACTCGGTGCGGAATCGGCGCTGCGAAGGGCCATCCTCTATCTGCTCTACCTCGGTGCCGCCACGCTCGCTGTACTCCTCTTCCTCGAATTGAGCCTGCGGCTGTTCTTCGGGCTGCCGGAAGGACTGTTCCACTACGAACCCTTCGACAAGGGCACGCTGTTTCTGCCGGACACCGAAATGCGGATGGTGATGGGGCCGATGCCCTACACGATCAAGACCAACCGGCACGGCCTGCGGGGGCCGGACATTCCGCTGGAGAAGCCGGCAGGCACCACGCGCATCATCGCGTTGGGCGACTCGGTAACACATGGCTTCTACGTGCCCAACGAGCACACCTATCCGGAACTGCTGGAACAAAATCTCCGCCGGGATGGCTACACGGTCGATGTGATCAATATCGCGCGCGGCTTCGCCTCCATCGACATGGAGTTCGCCATGCTCAAGAAGTACGGCATGAAACTCGCCCCCGACATCGTGGTGCTGACCTTTGTGACCAACGACATTGAGGAAATCGCCGGCAAGTCCCGTGAGCAGCTGCTGCACCACGACCTCGACCATCCGCTGCCCGAAGCGCAGAGCGAGTGGTTTCTGTTCGGCCGCACGGCCGTCGGCGAGTTGCTGCTGGACAGCATGATGAAGTGGCGGTATCCCAAATACCGCAAGCACGCAAGAGAACTCGGAGCCACCGACGACCCGGAGATTACGATCGAGGATGGCGACCACTTCCGTCGGAATGCCGAGCACTTCCTTAACGACTTCGCGAAGAAGTACAACAGCTTCGCCTGGTACGAGTCGTTCTCGCCCGAGCAGCAGGCCGTCGTCGACGACTACCTTTGGGCACTCGAACAATTGAAACTCTACTGTGACGAGCAGGGTCTGGTTCTTGTGTTCAGCTACCACCCCGATTACGCGCACCTCTATCTGCCCGAGCGCAAGCAGCCACTGTACGATCAGCTTAAGGCGGCCTGCGCGCGCCTGGGCATCCCCTTTGCCGACCAAGTGCCGGTGTTCCGCGCGCATGCGGACGAGGTGCTGCATTTCGCGCCGGTGGACTACCATCCCAATGCGGCGGGCAACGCCCTGATTGCCGAGGCGGTGCAAGATACGCTGCTGAGCAAAGGACTGCTCCGCCATGACGAATGAGCGTTTCGACGACTACCCTGACGATTGGCTGCCCGAGGCGAGCGAAACGCTCGTGCGGAACTGGGGCGTGCCGGTCGAGGCGCTCGATGGCCCGAGCGACTGGGACCGCGTGCTGCACGCCCTGACCGAGCGGGTCGGGTACCTGCTCACGCACCGGCCCGAGAAGCTGGCCACGGCGATGTACCTGCTCGACATCTCCGAGGCGGAGTTCGCCAAGGCGCTCGACCAGCCCAGCCACGCCGACCGCGCCCACGCCCTTGCCCTGGCGATTCTGCACCGGGAAACCCAGAAAATCCGCACGCGCCGGGCCTATGCCAGCGGGCGGCTGGAGCGGAAAACCGGCGGGGACTAACATCCGCTCGCCTTCCCCTGCTACAATTCCGGCTTCGCCCGCAACGACGGAACTCCCCCATGAAGAAATTCGACGACCAGATCGTGTCTGGCAGCATTCTGCGGTCCGTCTGGAAGCTGGCCTGGCCGGTCACCCTGTTGAACTTGGTAAACGGGTTGCACGGGCTGGTCGACCATATCCTCATCGGCCAGTACCACGGCAGCGAGAACAACGCCGCGAACGCCGCCATCGGCGTCTCCTGGCAGGTGTTCCTCGTCATCGTCGTGTTTATCTCCTCGCTCTTCCACGGCATGAACGTGCTGATTGCCCGCTACGCCGGCAAGCAGGACCGCCACAACATGAGCCACGCGGCCTACCATGCGTTCCTGTCGTCGGTCTATATTCTGGTCTTTATCCTCGCACCCTGCGGCTACTTCCTGGCGCCTCACCTGATCGATTTGGTCGGTGCGACCCCCGAGGTGAAGCTCCACGCGCTGCCCTACCTGCGCATCATGTTCACCTGCGGCGCGCCGCTCTTTCTCATGTTCATGATGGTGGGGGCGTTCCAGGCCTCGGGCGATCCCAAGACCCCGCTGGTGCTGGGCGTGCTGGCCACCATTCTCAACATCGCCATCAGCGCGACGCTTATCGTCGGCATCGGCCCGATTCCGCCCATGGGCACCGTGGGCGCGGCGCTGGGCACCGTGCTGGCTCCGCTGGTGTCGGTCAGTATCGGGCTGATTCTCATCGCCCGCCGCCGCATGATTCTCCAGCCGCCGGAGAAGTTCACGCTCATACCCGACCTCGCCGTGATGCGCGTGATCGCCCGCATCGGCCTGCCCACCGGCGTGCAGGGCGTGCTGCTCAACATCGGCGGCGTGATGTTGTTGTGGTTTATCGGCCGCCTCGAGTACAGCGCCTCTGCCATGGCCGCCTACACCATCTGCTACTCGCAATTGTTCTCGCTGGTCACCTGGACTTCCTTCGGCCTTCGGTCCGCCTCGGCCACGGTGATGGGCCAAAATATCGGCGCGGAAAAGCCGGAGCGCGGGAAAAAGGGCGTCGCTATCGCGGCCGGGCTCGGCTTCGCCTGGGCCAGCGTGATCGGTATCATGTTCTGGACCATTCCCGGCCCGCTGCTGGGTCTTTTCGACGCCACGAGCGAGCCGGTGTTCAGCTACGGCGTCTCGCTGCTGCACATCCTGGCGTTTTCGGGCATCGTCCTCGCCCCCACGCTCGCCTTCACGGGCGGCCTGCAAGGCGCGGGCGAAACCAAAATCCCCATGTACATCGCCTTTGCTACCCAGATTCTCCTGCTGCTGGCCATGTGCGGGGGCTTTTACTGGGCCGGCACGCTCACCACGGAGAAGATCTGGTTCAGCATTCTCTCCGCGCACAGCACCCGGCTGGTGCTGACCTACGCCATCTTCCGCACCGAGGCCTGGACCCGCACCCAGGTCGAGCTCGCTTCCGACGCTGCCTGATCAGGTGGTTTCCGCGCCAGGCTGCTGGGTATACTCGCCGGTTTACTGGGGATTGCCAAGGGGCACGGCGCATGCCTGAGCCCGCTGTAGAGGAGTACGCGCCATGAAACTCGCCATCGTCGGGACCGGCTATGTCGGGCTTGTAACCGGAACCTGCTTCGCCGATCTGGGACACGATGTCATCTGCTGCGACATCGACCAGAAGAAGATCGACCTGCTGAATAACGGCGAGATCCCGATTTACGAGCCGGGCCTCGAGGAGATGGTGGCCAGCAACATCGAGGACGGCCGCCTCCACTTCACCACCGACGTCGGCGAGGCCATCCGCGATTCCCTGATGGTGTTCATCTGCGTGGGCACGCCCCCCCAGGAAGACGGCACCGCCGACCTGACCTATGTGCTCGGCGTGGCCAAGCGCATCGGCGAGGAAATCAACGGCTACAAGATCGTGGTCGACAAGTCCACCGTGCCCGTGGGCACGGCCGACAAGGTGCGCGCCGCCGTGCTCGAGGCGATGCAGACCCGCGGCGTCAGCCACGAATTCGACGTCGTCTCCAACCCCGAATTCCTGAAAGAGGGCGCGGCCATCGAGGACTTCATGGTGCCCGACCGCGTCGTCATCGGCTGTGACAACGTGCGCGTTAAGGCTTTGATGGAAGAGGTTTACGCCAACTTTGCCAAGAACGGCCGCCCGATCATCGTCATGTCGACGCGCGCGGCGGAGATGACCAAGTACGCCGCGAACGCCATGCTCGCCACGAAAATCTCGTTCATGAACGAAATCGCCGGCATCTGCGAGAACGTGGGCGCGGACGTGGACGAGGTGCGGAATGGCATCGGCTCGGACCGCCGCATCGGCTACCGTTTCATTTTCCCCGGCATCGGCTACGGCGGCTCGTGCTTTCCGAAGGACGTGAAAGCGCTGATCTCCACCGCCCGCGAGGCCGGCGTAGAGCCCAAGATCCTCCCGGCCGTCGACGAGGTGAACGAGCACCAGAAGCGGACCATGACCGAGAAGCTCCGCCTGTATTACCGCGATGCGATCGAGGGCAAGACTTTCGCCGTGTGGGGTCTGGCCTTCAAGCCCGAGACCGACGACGTGCGAGAGGCCCCCGCGCTGGTCATTGTCGAATGGCTCTTGTCGCAGGGTGCCCGCATCCGCGCCTACGACCCCCGCGCGGAACACCAGGCCCGCCTGCTGCTGGGCGAAAACCCGGGCATCGAGTACATCTCGCACTACTACGATGCCCTCGAGGGCGTCGATGCGCTCATCCTTTGCACGGAATGGAAGTTCTTCCGCAACGTGAACGCGGCCAAGGTAAAGGAACTCATGAAGGCGCCGGTCGTGTTCGACGGCCGCAACGTGTACAACCCCGCCCTGATGAAGACCGAAGGCTTTGACTATTTTTGCATCGGCCGCGAGCCGGTGTTAGCGTATAGCCAAGGTTTGACAGGCAAGGCCTAGCCCGACGCGAATCCGGGCAGTCCGGCCTAATTTTCAAGTCGGGGGTAGCCGCCGGTTGGTGCATCAACGTCCCATTCGCGTGTTCGCGCTGCTGGCCGTCATCGCTTTTGCGATCACCGCCGGCTGTCTCTGGTTCTTTTTCAGTCAGCGCGACGCCGCGTATCGTCAGGCGGCCCGCGAGTTAGAAGCCATTGCCGGCATCAAGGGCTGGCAGCTGACCCAATGGCGCGACGAGCGCATGCGCGAGGGCCGCGAACTCTTCACGCGCCAAATCCTGATGCATGAAATAGCGGATTTCCTGGCCAGCGGCAGCGCCGAACCGCCCGAATCCCTGCGGACCGACCTGAAGGTCATCCGGGAATCG
Source organism: Candidatus Hydrogenedens sp. (assembly GCA_016125095.1). Lineage (GTDB taxonomy): Bacteria > Hydrogenedentota > Hydrogenedentia > Hydrogenedentales > JAEUWI01 > WGMK01. Next base: position 276,493 of record WGMK01000015.1, read on the forward strand.
AACACGCTGGTGGATTTGCTTCTCGTGCGGCCCTCGGGTGTGGTGGCCTACTCGAGCTCCGGCAGGGATCATGTCGAGCAGGAAGAGGCCGAGTCGCTCCGTATGGCCATCAGCACGCGGACGGTCGTCTGCAGCGGATTCGTGTTTACCGAGGGCGACAATAAACCGCACTTGGCGCTCATGATCCCGGTCGTCGGCCAGGCCGGCGGTGTCGATGGCGCGCTCATGATGTGCATCGACGACACCCAGGAAAACTTCCCCCTCAATCCCGGCTGGCCGGTACCGAGCGATTCCGGCAAGTTCCTGCTCTACCGGGACGACGCGGGCAGCATGCAGTTCCTGTTCTCTTCCAGCACGCAAGACATGCCAGACTCGGGGGCGCCAGCCCCGCGCGATGCCGTGCGCCTGCCAGCCATGCAGGCCCTGCGCGGCGAGACCGGGGTTGTAAGCGGTCTCGATTGCCGTGGCAATGAAGTGCTTGCTGCGCTGCATCCCGTGCCCGACACCTCGTGGCTGCTGACCGCCGAGATCGATCGCGATGAAATCCTTGCGGGCTGGAATGACCAGGCCGTGCTTATCATGCTGCTGCTGGCCGCGCTGTTGTGCCTGCCGGTGATGGGAATGGTGCTGGCGCAGGGCGAAGCGCGCCGCCGCCACCTCGAGGCGCGGATACAGGCCGAGGCCGAGGCTGCCCGGCTGTCGCGGCTGTTTAATATGTTGTCGCATACGAATCAGTTGGTGGTGCGAACGCGCGACGCGGATGCGCTGCTGGAGGGCGCCTGCCGTATCGCGGTAGAACTGGGCGGATTCCAATTTGCCTGGGCCGGCCTTGTCGATGACGCGGGTGTCCTGCGCCCGGCGGCACGGGCGGGCAAGGATTTCGGCTTCGTGGACACCATCACGAGTCCGCTGCACAACGGCAGCGGCGAGGCCCCGGTGCAAGTAAGCGCCGATGCCTCGGTGAACAACGACCTCGAAGCGGCCGCGGCCGGTCGGCCCTGGAGCGCGGCCGCCCAACGCGCAGGCATCGCCGCGTCCGCATGTGTACCTCTGCAGAAAAAAGGCTCGGTCATAGGCGCCCTGTGCTTCTATGCGGAGCAGCGGGGCTACTTCGGCGAGGGCGAGATTGCGGCGCTGAAGGAAATGGCTGGCGATGTCTCGTATGCGCTGGAGCATCTCGACGAACTCGAGCAGCGGGAAGCCGCGGAGCGCGCCTTGAACGAGTCGCGCGAACAACTGCAGCAGGCGGTGTCTGCCGGCAATATCGGCCTCTGGAACTGGGATCCGGTGAACGACCACTTCGTGGTGTCGCCGGAATGGCGTCGCCAGTTGGGCCTCGAGTACGAACAACTCACGGGTACCATCCGAGATTTCTTCGACCGCCTGCATCCGGACGAAGCACCACGGGTAGAGGAGCAGCGGGCCATCCTGCGGGCCTCGAGGCGCAAATCCTTCAACTTCGAGTTCCGGCTGCGCCATGCAGATGGCAGCTACCGGTGGATACTCTCGCTGATGAGCCTGCGGCGCGATGCCAGCGGCGCGACCGAACGCGTGCTGGGCGCCAACGTCGACATTACCGAACGCAAGATACTCGAGCAGGAAATCCTGCAATCGCAGAAAATGGAGAGCATTGGCCGCCTCGCGGGCGGAGTCGCGCACGATTTCAACAATATCCTCAGCGTCATCAGCGGCTACGCCGAACTGGGCCTGGAGCGGCTCGACAAGGACGCCCCCGTGGCTGCCGACCTGCTGGAAATAAAGAGCGCCTCGGATCGCGCGGCGAACCTGACGCAACAGCTGCTCGCTTTCAGCCGCCGCCAGGCCATTCGGCAGGAGGTGGTCGACTTGAACCAGGTGGTGCGCGAATCGCAGAAGATGCTGGAGCGGCTGATCGGCGAGGATATCGAACTCAGTGCCGCGCTCGACCCGGATCTGCCCGCAGTTATGGCGGACCCGGGGCAGATCGGCCAGGTCTTGATCAATCTCGCCGTGAACGCCCGCGATGCCATGCCCAAGGGAGGCAAGCTTCAGATCACGACCTGGAGCGAAACGCCCGCACGCCGGCTCACCGCGCCGGAAAGCGGCATAAAGCACCCTGTATTCTCCTGCATTTCCATCACCGACTCCGGCACCGGCATGAATTCCGAACAGCTGGAACGCGTGTTCGACCCCTTCTATACCACCAAGTCGAAAGGGCACGGCACCGGCCTCGGGCTGGCGACCGTGTACGCCATCGTCACGCAGAGCAAGGGCTCCGTAAGCGTCTCCAGCGAACCCGGTAATGGAACCACTTTCACGATCATGCTTCCTGCTCAGGAAGCTGTAGCCAAACCGGCCGAGCCGCCGCAGGAATGCGCCGAGGACAGACCCGGCGGTTCCGAGCGCGTCTTACTCGTCGAGGACGAGGCCTTCATGCGGGACGTGACCGAGCGCATGCTCGTCAAACTGGGCTATAACGTGGTGTCCGCCGTCGACGGAGAGGATGCGCTGGAAAAACTCACCAAGGCCGATGGCGGATTCGACTTGATGCTGAGCGACGTGATTATGCCGCGCCTGAATGGCGCGGAACTGGCCGCGCGCGTGCGAGAGTCGTGGCCCGGGCTGCGGATCCTGCTGATGTCCGGCTATACCGACGACATCATCGGCCGGCACGGGGTGCTCGAAGAGGGCATCCAGCTGCTGAACAAGCCCTTCAAGCTCAACGAGCTGGCGGAAAAGCTGCGCGCCGTGCTGAGTAAGCCTCCGGTCAACGCCTGAGCTCCGGCTGCTTTCCCTGCCGCGTTCCTGCTTGCTATAGTCACGCCTTGCAACCCAACCCCAGAAGGAGGGCGCAGACCATGGCGGATGAACTTGGACTGGGCACCAAGGCCCTGCACGCCGGACAGGAAATCGACCCCACGACGGGCTCGCGGGCCGTGCCGATCTACCAAACGACCTCGTATCAATTCCGCGATCACGAGCATGCGGCGAACCTGTTCGCGCTGAACGAATTCGGCAACATCTATTCGCGCATCATGAACCCGACGGTGGACGTGTTCGAGAAGCGCGTGGCGGCGCTCGAGGGCGGCGGGCTGGGCCTCGCCTTCGCGTCGGGCTCGGCGGCCATCACGGCGGCCTGCCTCAACATCTGCCACAACGGCCAGAACTTCGTGTCCTCGTCGACGCTCTACGGCGGCACCTATGCCCTCTTCGCGCATACCTTTCACGACTTCGGCATCGAGGCCCGCTTTGTCGATGCTTCCGACCCGCAGAACTTCGCCGCGAAGATCGACGACAAGACGCGTTTCCTCTACATCGAGACCATCGGCAATCCGGCCAACGACGTGGTGGACTTCAAGGCGATTGCCGAGGTGGCGCATGCCCACGGCATTCCGCTCATCGTGGACAACACGGTCGCCTCGCCCCTGCTGTTCCGTCCCATCGAGCATGGCGCGGACATCGTGGTGCATTCGGCCACAAAGATTATCGGCGGCCACGGCACGAGCATCGGCGGCGTGATGGTGGACAGCTGCAAGTTCGACTGGAACAACGGCAAGTTCCCCGAGCTGACCGAGCCGAACCCGTCGTACCACGGCATGAAGTTCTACGAGCACTTCAGCGGCATCGGCAACATCAGCTATGCGCTCAAGGCCCGCGTGACGCTGCTGCGCGACATGGGCGCGTGCCTCTCGCCCTTCAACGCTTTCCTGCTGCTGCAGGGGATTGAAACCCTGCACCTGCGTGCCCCGCGCCATTGCGAGAACGCGCTGGCCGTGGCCAAGTTCCTCGAGGCGCACGACTGCGTGGACTGGGTGAATTACCCCGGCCTGCCCAGTCACAAGGACCACGCCCGCGCCATGCAGTACCTGCCCGACGGACAGGGCGCCATTCTCGGCTTCGGCATCAAGGGCGGCCGCGAGGCGGGCATCAAGTTCATCAATTCCTGCAAGCTGGCTTCGCACCTGGCCAACGTGCTCGATGCCAAGACGCTGGTCATCCACCCGGCGACGACGACGCACCAGCAGCTGAGCGAGGCCGAGCAGAAGGCCGCCGGCGTGAGCCCGGAATACATCCGCGTCTCCGTGGGTCTCGAAGACAAGCAGGATATCCTCGCCGACTTCGACCAGGCGCTGAAGGCCTCGCAAGGATAAACAGCGAAAATTGTGGTTTCAGCGCCCGGCGGAGCAATGCGCCGGGCGCTTTTCTATGGGACCCATAAGACCCATGTGACCTATAATTGGGGAATCGTCACGATGCGGCCCATAGGTCCCATAGGTCATATTCGTCCTATAACTTGCGCTATGCATATGCCCGCGTCTATCTGCTACCGTTTCTGGCAATCACCACCACGAGGGAGCATGAACCATGAACGCTTTGTTGATCCTGGGTATGGCCGCGCTGGCCGCGACGAGCGCACCGTTTACGGAAGGCGAAATCGAGACCGTGGTCGAAAACCGCAAATTCACCGAGGGGCCGCTCTATCTGCCGGACGGCACGCTGCTGTTCAGCGACATTCCGGCGGATCAGATCTATAACGACAAGGACGAGGTGTTCCGGGAACCCAGCGGCCAGTCGAACGGTCTCACGCTCGATGGCCGGGGCCGCCTGCTCGCCGCCGAACACAAGGGCCGCCGCGTCTCGATTACCGAGGCCGATGGCACCGTGAAGTCCCTCGCGGATTCCTACGACGGCAAACGCCTGCACAGCCCGAACGACGTCATCGTGCGGTCGGACGGCCGGGTGTTCTTTACCGATCCGCCCTACGGCGGCAATGAACCCGAGATGGACGTCTTCGGCATGTATGCCGTGTCTCCCGAAGGCGCCGTGACGCGCCTGGTGGACGACGCCGTGAAGCCGAATGGCCTGGCGCTGTCGCCCGATGAGAAGACGCTCTATCTGGCCGACACCGACCTGAGCAACATCCGGGCCTTCGACCTGGCTGCGGATGGCACCGTGAGCAACGGCCGCCAGTTGTGCGAAGCCCCCCGCCCCGACGGCATCAAGGTGGACACCGAGGGCAACATCTGGGCCACCTGCAAGGACGGCGTCCGGGTAATCAGCCCGGCCGGCGACCTGCTCGAAACTATCGAGTTTCCGCAGCAGCCCTCGAACTGCGCCTTCGGCGGCAAGGACGGCAAGACGCTGTATGTGACCGCCCGCACCGGGGTGTACAAGGTGCGCGTGAAGGTGGAGGGCATCCGCCCGCAGCCAGCGCAGGCAGCCGAGTAAGCGCCCCCGCTTGCTATGCTGCGCGATCAACCCCTAGAATACTCCGGTTCCCTGCCAATTCCAGCAGGGATGGGGTTTGTCAACCAACAACCGCGGGCGCGGAAACGGTGGCCCCACGCGGTTTTTCCACGGATTGCATGACGGAGGACGAAGCATGCTGATCGATTTTGGCGGTGTTAAGGAAGATGTCACGACGCGCAAGGAGTTCACCCTGGCGCATGCGAAGAAGGTGCTGAAGAAGGAGACCATCGCGGTCATCGGCTACGGCGTACAGGGCCCGGCCCAGGCGCTGAACATGCGCGACAACGGCTTCAACGTGATTATCGGCCTGCGCGCCGGCTCGAAGGATGCCTGGAAGCGCGCCGAGAAGGACGGCTGGAAGAAGGGCGAGAACCTCTTCACCACCGAGGAAGCGGCCGAGCGCGGCACCATCATCCAGTACCTCGTGTCCGACGCGGCGCAGAAGGCCTACTGGCCCACGCTCAAGAAGTACCTCAAGGACGGCGACGCCCTGTACTTCTCGCACGGCTTCTCCATCACCTACAAGGAACTGACCAAGGTCGTTCCGCCGGCGAATGTCGACGTGATGCTCGTGGCCCCGAAGGGCTCGGGCACCAGCGTGCGCCGCAACTTCCTCGCGGGCGTCGGCATCAACGCCAGCTGGGCCGTGTTTCAGGACTACACGGGCAACGCCACCGAGCGCTGCAAGGCCGTGGGCATCGCGCTGGGCGCGGGCTACCTCTTCCCCACCACCTTCGAGAAGGAAGTGTACAGCGACCTGACGGGCGAACGCGGCGTGCTCATGGGCGCGCTGGCCGGCATCATGGAAGCCCAGTACGAAGTGCTGCGCAAGAACGGCCACAGCCCGGCCGAGGCCTTCAATGAGACCGTCGAGGAACTCACCCAGAGCCTCATCCGCCTCGTCGACGAGAACGGCATGGACTGGATGTACGCCAACTGCTCGGCCACCGCACAGCGCGGCGCGCTCGACTGGAAGCCGAAGTTCAAGAAGGCCACCCTGCCGGTGTTCAAGGAACTCTACGCCCGCGTGAAGAGCGGCGACGAGACCAAGCGCGTGCTCCGCTCCACCGGCGGCGCCGACTACAAGCAGCAGCTCGAGAAGGAATTGAAGGAAATCCGCGAGAGCGAAATGTGGCGCGCAGGCGCCGCCTCGCGCTCGCTCCGTCCCAATGTCCCCGAGTCGCAGCGCGTCAAGTCCACCAAGGGCACCGAAGGCCGCGGCCACAATTAGCCCAAGGCTAAACACTTGTTCGAGTTACATGACCACCGGACGCCCCCCGCAGGGGCGTCCGGTGTTGCTTTTCTACGGAATGCTGTGCCATTCTCAACCCGGTTGACGGCGTGAGGTCCCCTGGGGTTTTCCGCTTCCGCTCCGCAGATATTTATATTCGGACTTTTTCGGCCAGCGGGCGGCGAAAAACTGGACGATGGGAATGACAGGACCGGAAGCACTCACCGACACGCCGATCATCCGAAGCGGGATCTGCAGGGAGGCAGGCGGGTGGTGCTTGTGGCCGTGAGACGGAGAGAGACCTAGTGGAAAGACAGGTTCCTCAAACCGAAATCGGGCCGGGCGATGGTGGCGGTTTTGAATACGCTTGGCAAGGCGATTTCATCGAGGCGCATCTACTCAGCGACGTAGGCCAGCGACGGGAGAAGAACGAGGACTCCTGCATCATTACGGTGCCGGACGACGCCGATCTCCTCCGGCATCGCGGCATGCTGTTCGCCGTGGCGGACGGCATGGGCGGGGCGAGCGCGGGCGAACGCGCCAGCCACCTGACGCTCGAGGTGCTTTCGCGCCAATACTTCGCTTCCACCAGCCTGCCCATACCGGCGGCGCTGGAGATGGCCATCGAGGCGGCGAACGCGGCCGTGTTCGACGAAGCCGAGCACAACCCCGAACTGCACGGCATGGGCACCACGGTTTCGGTGGTGGTCATCCATGGCGAGAATGCCTATATCGGGCAGGTGGGCGACAGCCGCGTGTACCTGCTCCGCGAACGCGCCGGCATCCATCAAATCACCCGCGACCACTCCCTCGTGGCGGAGCAAGTGCGCAATGGGCTGATCACCGAGGAAGAAGCGCGGCACCACCAGCTCAAAAACCTGATTACCCGCGCCGTCGGCATCAAGGAGCGCGTCAAGATCGACCTGTTCGCCATGCGGCTCCAGGCGCACGACACCCTGCTGATTTGCTCCGACGGCCTGTGCAACATGGTATCCGACGAGGAACTGGCGCACGGCCTGGCGCTGGGAGCGCTCGACACCAATACGCGCGGCCTGGTGAAGCTGGCCAACGACGCGGGCGGCACCGACAACATTACGGCGGTCACCCTGCGCGTCAGCACATCGCCGCCGCGGCGCCCCCTGCATGAGGGCGCCGATCAGGTGAGCGTGCGCAACGGTGGCTTTTGGGGCAAGCTCAAGGGCCTGTTCGCCTAGCTTCTCACCGCGCGGTGTACGACCCGAGCACGTGGATGTAGTTCGCGCGCTCGTAGGCCGCAGGCTCCGCGCAAGAACGCTGGCTCATCGCGCCCTGCATCATCTCCACCGAAGTGTAGTCATGCTCTTCCATCCACTCGATCAACTCGCCGCGCACCGTGGCCAGGTGGCTGATACCATTGCGCAGCAGGGCGCTGGTCATCATCGCCACGTTCGCCCCCGCCATCAGGCACTTCACCGCATCCTGCCCCGAATGCACGCCGCCGGTAATCGCGAGATCGGCATCCACCCGGCCATGCAAGATGGCGGCCCAGCGGAGCCGCAGCCGCAGCTCGTTCGAATCGCTCAGCACGAGATTCGGCAGCACCGCCAGCTGCTCGAGATCGAAGTCGGGCTGGTAGAAGCGGTTGAACAGCACGAGCCCCTTCGCGCCCGCAGCGGCCAGGCGCTTGCACATGTTGGCCGTGCTGCTGAAAAACGGCGCCAGCTTCACCGCGACGGGAATGGTCACGGCGGCGCAGACTTCCCGCACGAGTTCCTCGTACATCGCTTCCACGTCAGCGCCCGACTCGTCGGGGTCCGTGGGAATGTAATACTCGTTCAGCTCGAGCGCATCGGCCCCGGCTTCCTGCATCAGCTTTGCGTAGCGCGTCCAGCCGCCGGCCGATACGCCGTTCAGGCTGGCGATTACGGGCACTGACACCGCCTCTTTGCAGGCGCGGATATGCTCGAGGTAGGAATCCGGTCCCAGCTTGTAGTCATCCAGTTCCGGGAAATAGCTGAGCGCCTCGCCATAGCTTTCTTCGCCGTGCGAGAGATGCCGGTCGAGGTCGCGGCTCTCCAGCGTGATCTGTTCCTCGAAGAGCGAATGCAGCACGATGGCCGCCGCGCCCGCATCTTCCAGCTGGCGCACCGTGTCGATCCGCGCCGACAACGGCGACGGCGAGGCGACCAGCGGACTCGACAGGGTCAATCCCAGATAACGTGTCGTGAGGTCCAGCATTACTCGGCCCCTCCCTGCGCCGGCTCGGCGGCGGTTGCGGCGCCGGGCATCGACGCCATGTATTCGTACATCTGCCAGCGGTGCGCGACGTCCTGCTCGCCGAGGTGGAGCAGTTCTTTGGCCACCTCGGGCGCGCTGCGCGCCAGCATCTTGTAGCGGGTCTCGTTGTAGATATATTTCTCGAGCGGCAGGCTCGGCGCCTTCGAGTCGAGCTGGAACGGGTTCTCGCCCGCAGCCGCCCGCTCGGGGTTATAGCGGAACAACGGCCAGTGGCCCGAAAGCACGGCGTTCTTCTGCTGCTCCATGCCGAAGCGCAGGTCGTAGCCGTGGGCGATGCAGTGCGAGTAGGCAATCACAATCGACGGCCCGTCGTAGGCCTCCGCTTCGCGCAGTGCCCGCACGGTGTGGGTATCGTTGCTGCCCATCGCCACGCGCGCTACATAGGCCGAGCCATAGGTCATCGCGATCAGCGCGAGGTCCTTCTTCGCAGTGGGCTTGCCGCCCGCGGCGAACTTGGCCACCGCGCCGCGCGGGGTCGCCTTGGAACATTGCCCGCCGGTATTCGAGTACACCTCGGTATCAAGCACCAGTACGTTCACGTTCCAGTTCGTCGAAAGCAGGTGGTCGAGGCCGCCGTAGCCGATGTCGTAGGCCCAGCCGTCGCCGCCGAAAATCCATACGCTCTTGCGCACCAGCTGGTCCGCGAGACTCCGCAGGTCTTCCGCCTCGGGCGAGGTGTCGCCTGCAAGCTGTTCGCGCAAGTCGGCCACGCGGGCGCGCACGAAATTGATGCCGTCCTCGGTGGCCTGGTCGGCCGAGAGAATCGCGTCCACCAGCGGCTCGCCCACCTTCTGCGCCAACTTGCGCAGCAGCTCCCGCGCATAGCGTTCCTGCGTATCCAGCGAAGCGCGCATGCCCAGACCGAATTCGGCGTTGTCCTCGAAGAGCGAATTCGCCCAGGCCGGACCGCGGCCCGCCGCATTCATGGTGTAGGGCGTCGTCGGCAGGTTGCCGCCGTAAATCGACGAGCAGCCGGTCGCGTTCGCAATCAGCGCGCGGTCACCGAACAGCTGCGTAACCAGCTTGATGTAGGGCGTCTCGCCGCAGCCCGCGCACGCGCCCGAAAACTCGATGAGCGGCTCCAGCAGCTGCACGTCCTTCACCAGGTTGTGGTGCACCTTGTCGCGGTCGGGATGGTCGAGCGCCTCGAAGAACGACCAGTGCTTCACGGCGGCCTCGCGCAGCGGCGCCTGGGGTTCCATATTGATGGCCTTCAGCCGCACTTCGCGCTTGTTCTTCGCGGGGCACACCTCGACGCACAGACCGCAGCCCGTGCAATCCTCCGCCGCCACCTGCAGCGTATAGACCTCGTCGTGGAATTCCTTCCACTTGGGTACGGCGGTGAGGAAGCCCTCGGGCGCGCCCGCCATCGCCTCCTGCGGCGCAATCTTGGCGCGGATGACACTGTGCGGGCAGACCATCACGCACTTGCCACACTGGATGCAGGTGTCCGGATCCCACACGGGGATGTCCTGCGCGATGTTGCGTTTCTCCCATTTCGTGGTGCCGGTGGGATACGTGCCGTCGTTCGGCAGCGCGCTAACGGGCAGCAGGTCGCCCTCGCCCGCCATCATGCGCGCCGTTACCTGCCTCACGAATTCGGGCGCCTCGTCGGGCACCGCCGGGCGCAGGTCGAAATCGCTCGAGGCCTGCCCCGGAATCTCCACCTTGTAGAGATGCTCGACCGTTGAGTCCACGGCATCCCAGTTCATCTTCACCACGGCGTCGCCGCGCTTGCCGTAGGTCTTCTTGATGGCGTCCTTGATGCGAGCGATTGCCTCTTCGCGCGGCAGCACGTTGCTGATGGCGAAGAAGCAGGTCTGCATGACCGTGTTGATGCGGCCGCCCATGCCCGCCTCGCGCGCCACCTTCGCCGCGTCGATCACATACAGCGTCAACTCCTTGCTGAGAATCTCCTGCTGCACCGAGCGCGGCAGTTTGTCCCACACGGCATCGGCCGGATGCGGGCTGTTCAGCAACACCGTCGCGCCGTGGTCCGCCAGCTTGAGCACGTCCATGCGCTCCACGAACGGGAACTGATGTACGGCCACGAAACTCGCGCGCGTGATGAGATAGGTCGAGCGGATTGGATTCGGCCCGAAGCGCAGGTGCGAGGTGGTCATCGAACCCGACTTCTTCGAGTCGTACACGAAGTAGCCCTGAGCGTAGTTGTCGGTTTCCTCGCCGATAATCTTGATGCTGTTCTTGTTGGCACCCACGGTGCCGTCCGCGCCGAGCCCGTAAAACACCGCGCGCACGGTCTTCGGATCCTCGGTCGAGAATGCCGGATCGAAATCCAGGCTCGTGTGGGTCACGTCATCGATGATGCCGATGGTGAAATGGTTCTTCGGAGCTTCCTTGGCCAGCTCGTCGAAGATGCCCTTGATCATCGCCGGGGTGAATTCCTTCGACGACAGGCCGTAGCGCCCGCCATAGATACGCGGCATCACGGTGAATGGCGCCTGCCCGGCGGCAAAGGCCTCGCTGAGCGCGGTCAGGGTCTCGAGGTAAAGCGGTTCGCCAGGCGCACCCGGTTCCTTGCAGCGGTCGAGCACGGCGATCTTCTTGACGGTGGCCGGCAGCGCGGCGGCGAAGCGGGCGATGTCGAAGGGCCGGAACAGGCGCACGCGCAGCACGCCGGTCTTGGCGCCCTTGGCATTGAGCGCCGCCACGGTCTCGCGCACCGCCTCGGTGCCCGAACCCATGATAATAATGACCTGCTCTGCATCGGCCGCGCCTTCGTATTCGTACAGCTGGTATTGCCGCCCCGTGAGCGCAGCGAACTGGTCCATCTTCTGCTGCACGATTTCCGGGCAGGCGCGATAAAACGGGTTCACCGTCTCGCGCGCCTGGAAATAAACATCCGGGTTCTGCGCTGTGCCCCGGATACGCGGCCGGTCGGGGGTCAGCGCCCGCTCGCGGTGGGCGCGCACCTGGGCGTCGTCGATCATTGCCCGGATGGTCGCGCGGTCGGCCAGCGCAATCTTGCCCACCTCGTGGCTCGTGCGGAATCCATCGAAGAAATGCAGGAAGGGCAAGCGCGCCTCGAGCGTGGCGGCATGCGCAATGAGCGCCAGGTCTTGCGCCTCCTGCACCGAGTTGCTGCACAGCATGGCGAAGCCCGTCTGCCGCGCCGCCATCACGTCGCTGTGGTCGCCGAAAATCGACAGGCCCTGCGCCGCCAGCGAACGCGCCGCCACATGGAACACGGCCGGGGTCAGTTCGCCCGCGATCTTATACATGTTGGGAATCATCAGCAGCAGGCCCTGCGAGGCCGTGAAGGTCGTCGTAAGCGACCCGGCCTGCAGCGCGCCGTGTACCGCGCCGGCCACCCCGGCCTCGCTCTGCATCTCGATGACCCGCGGCACGCTGCCCCACAGGTTTTCCGCCCGCTCCGACGACCACTGGTCGGCCCATTCGCCCATGGGCGAGGACGGCGTAATCGGATAAATGGCCACCACTTCGCTGACGGCATGGGCGATTTTCGCCACCGCCTCGTTCGCGTCGAGGGTTTTCATCTTCACGCTCATGGCTGCTACTCCTGCTCCGCGGAACCGCGCTCCCTGCGCTTCCACCGCTCCAGTATGCGCCGGAAAAACTGCCCATGCAACGCAACTTGGGATGACAAGTGGTTAAGCATAAGCACTGCTGGTGACGGTGCTTAAGCGTTTAAACCCTGCCCGGCCGGGCGGCGTCCAACTGCACGGAAGCGCCAAGGAATTGCACCTCAACCGAGACAACAAGCAAGATACGCGATGGTAGCCATGACACTAACAATCGGCCCGATGCCGGCCAAAACCGAACGGACAACCGCCCCGGTGTGGAACGACGAAGCCGAATGCGTACGCCGCGCCCAGGCGGGCGATACCCGGGCCTTTGAATTCCTCTACCGGGAAAACCGGGGCCGGGTCTACGCCCTCTGCCTGCGCATGACCGCCAACCCGGGCCTGGCCGACGAACTGGCCCAGGAAGCCTTCGTGCGGGCCTGGGAAAAGCTCGACGGATTCCGCGGCGAGAGCAAGTTCAGCACCTGGCTGCACCGGCTCACGGTCAATGTGGTGCTCGGCGCCCTGCGCCAGCGCAACCGCCGCCAGAACCGCGAGACCGGCGTCGAGGAATTCGAGGCGTTGCCGGCCGCCGAGGCCGCCGCCCCGGCCGGACTCCGCGCCGACCTCGAGGCGGCCATTCAGTCCCTGCCCGAAGGCGCCCGCCGGGTGTTCGTATTGCACGACATCGAAGGCTACCGCCACGAGGATATTGCTGAAATGATGGGCACGGCCACGGGCACATGCAAGGCGCAGTTGCACCGTGCCCGCAAACTGCTCCGGGAGCGGTTGTCATGAACGAACACGATTTCGAAACCCGGCTCAATGCCTACATCGACGGGGAGCTTTCCCCGGAAGAAGCCGCGCGCTTCGAGGCGGAACTGGCGGACGACGCGGATGCCGCCGCCGAGGCCGAGGCCTTGCGCAACCTGCTTGATCAGGCTTCCGCGCTGCCGCGCGAAATCGAGCCGCCGCGCGATGCGTGGGCCGATATCGAGGCCCGGCTGACGCCCCGGAAGAGCAATGTGATCCGGGTGAACTTCGCCCGGTGGAGCATGGCGCTGGCAACCTTCGCCGCCATGGCGCTCTTCGGCGTGTGGACCCTTAACCGCGCGCCGGAGACGACCTCGCCCGCAGCCGCGCCCTCGCCTGCCGGACCGCCGAGCGCCGTCCTCGCGCATTACGAGGAATACCGCGAAGCGGAGCGCAGCTATCAGCAGGCCCGCGAGGGGCTCATGGACGCCCTATCCGAGCGCGAGACGCAGCTGCACCCGGAAACACGTGCCGTGCTGGACGAGAATCTGGAGATTATCGATGGCGCCATGGACCAGATCATGGCGGCGATGGAGCGCGACCCCGAGAATCCGATGCTGGTGCGGAAGCTGATGGCGACGCGCGAAAAAGAACTAAGTCTGCTGGAACAAATGCTTTACGTGCCCGAGGGCGTGTGACCCCGGGGCAACAGGAGAAACGATCATGATGGTATGGCAAAGTATGGCGATGGCGGCTGTGGCGGTTCTGGTCATTCCAGTGGCCTCGGCGCAGCAGGTTTTCGAGAACCGCGCCGCAGCGGGCGACCTGAGGTCGGTCCGCGTGGAGAACATCGCGGGCTCCGTGAAGGTCGTCACGTGGGACGAACCGGAAATCTGGTTCAGCGCCACGGCCGAGCGCGACGTGGAAGACGTCGTGCTGTCGATGAACGACACGGCGGCGGAAATCTCGGTGCGGGTACCCAAGGGCAACGCGCGCAAGATTAAGACGGACGTGCAGGTGAAGGCCCCCCCCGGCACCCGCGTCGAGATTAAGACGGTCAGTGCCGACATCTACTACCAGGGACTCGCCAGCAGTGTCGACGCCCAAAGCGTGTCGGGCAACATCAATCTGGAGGTAGACGCCGACGAGGTGCGCGCCAAGACCGTGAGCGGCGACGCTTTCGTGACAGGCCGTGCGGGCAATTTTTACGGCGACACCACCAGCGGCAACCTAAAGCTGACGGCGGCGGGCAGCGAAGCCGACCTTGAGTCCATCTCGGGCGATTTGACCATCGAGGGCGACCGCGACCGGCTGCAGGCGAGTACGACGAGCGGCAACATCAACGCATCCGGCCAGATCCGCGAGTTCGAGGGCGATTCCATCAGCGGCGATATCCGTGTAGAAACGGTACAGCAGAGCTTCGAGGCGGCATCGACCAGCGGCAACATCAAGGTCGAGGGCGGCCCGCTGGAAGATCTCGAGGTGCGGTCCATCTCCGGCGATATCACCTACAGCGGCGGCCTGGCCCAGAATGCCGACTTCGACTGCAACTCGAAGAGCGCCAACATCAACATCACGATTCCGCGGGAATCCTCGGTGCGCTTCGACCTGCGCTCGTTCTCCGGCAACATGCGCGGCGACGGCGCCCCGGACGATTCGCGGTCCAAGAGCAAATCGTTCCAATGGGGTACGGGCGAAGCCGAGATTAATGCGGAAAGTTTCAGCGGCGATATCACCATCCACGGCCGGTAGGCCCTGAGTTTCTTCCTCCTGTGGAGCGGTCTGGCGGAAATTTCCGCCGGGCCGCTTCGCGCTTTTTGTGAATAAGGCGGCGGCCGTTGCGTCTATATCCCCAGCGAACCGAAAGTGCCTGGCACTTCCGAAGGAGGTTGTACCGATGAAAAGAATGCTTGTATTGCTGGCCCTGCCGGCTCTGGCCTTGGGCAGCACCGGATGCGAAACCACGGGCGCCACCGACGGCGCGGTCATCGGCACCGCGCTCGGTGCGGGACTCGGCGCGATTGTCGGCCACCAGTCCGGCCGTCAGGGCGAAGGTGCCCTGATCGGCGCAGGCGTGGGTGCCATTTCCGGCGCGCTGGCGGGCAACGAGGTGGAAAAGCGACGCGAACGTCAGTACGCTAAGCCGCAGCCCGCGCAGGCGCCGGTGCCCGTTTCGACACCGGTATCCACCGGGCATTACGAAACCCGCCTGGTGCGGACAGCTACGGGCGAAACCTATGAAGAACGAGTCTGGGTCCCCGACCGGTAGGACCCCGCAATCCCCGATTAGTCAACGTACCTGGCGCGTAACAGGCGGTGCAGCCATCGCCTGTTGCGCGTTTTTGACGTTCTTCGCGGCGCGCTTCGCGGGGCCCGCGTCTCCCGTCTGGTTTGTGGCGCTCTACTGGCTGGCCTGGCTGGTGTCGCTGGGTGTCGCCATCTATTGCGTCCTGCTCGACCTGCGCTACATCCGTGCCGCATTTCTGCTCGAGGAGCGCGATCTGTATCGCGACACGCTCGGCAGCGAGGAGTTCCGCCAGGCCATGTACGAGGCCCAGCGGGAATATCAGCAGGAGCGGCAGGACTCGGGCGGCAGCGGAAAATCCTGAGCGCAGCTTGCCCTCCTTTCCCCCGGTATGCTTTGATCGGGTGGTTTCCTCCCCCCTACGTGGTTTTGCCAGGAAGGACGACCCATGCGATACCTGAGTTTTGCCATCGCAGCGATTGCCGTCGCAGCGCTCGCGGGCTGCGGCCCGAGCGCGAAGAAGACCGAGACCAGTGCCGCCTCCCCGGAGCTTCCCCCGCTTACCTCCGCCAACGTGGGGCTCGACATCGGCGACGCGGAACATCACCTGACGGTCGAGGCGCGCCTCGCTACGGAAGGCCGTGCCCCGAACATCGCGGTCGATGAACTCATCGACGACACCAAACAGCTTTCGCTGGTCACGCTTACGGTTTCGGAGCCCATGCCGTCGTCGCTCCCGATCAGCTTTACGCTCAAGTCCACGGAAAACTTCGGCGATTCGCCCGTGGCGGTCATCGGCCAGGCGCTCCGCGACAACGACCCGATCTTCGACTTCACGGCCGTGGCCGGCGCCGAGGCGCACAAGCTGCCGCAGCGCTCCGGCGGGCAGCCGCCTGCGATTTGGACCGTCGATGTGCTCGAGGGTCTCGACAGCGTCCCGGATACGATGCTCATCAATGCGCGCATCATCCTGAAGATGGCCCCCAAGGGTACGCCGGAAGCCGACGTCGACCCGGGGAGCATCGAGGTGACGCCCGAGTTCGAATCGGTCGAGTTCACCAATCCGGTGCGTATCAACTTCGAGCATGCCGCCGAAACCGCAGCCGAACCGGCCGCCGTCGAGTCCACGGATGCCGAGCCTGAGCCGGCTGCGGAAGAAGCGCCTGCAGAAGCCGCCGCGCCGTGAGGCGCCCCCTCGTTAGTCTGCTCGCGCTCGTACTGGTTGCTGGAGCGGGCGCACAAGCGCAAGAGCCGACACCTGCCGTGGTCAGTTGCGTCTCGGCCGCCGCCGCCGAGGGTCCGGCCGCGACGGCCGAGTTCACTATCCGCTATGCCTACGAGGCCGAAACCGCCGTGGACACGCTGGCCGGGGCCGCCACCTTCGATGAAAACCTCCGCACCTCGCTCGCGCTGAAAGAATTAAAGGGGCTCGAAATCCGCGTGGATCCGCCGCTGCTGTCGCGCTACACCCCGCCACGCGCCGAAGTGAACGCCGTGGTGCGCGCCAACCTGAATGCCCTCACCGGCGATTCGGGGCCGCAGATGGGCTTCGCCATGCTGATTGACGAGCTCGCCCGGATTTCGGAAACGCTGAAATGCACGGTATCGCTGCCGCATTTTCTGCCGGGCGATGAAGCCGGGCTGATTTCACAGGCCGTGCGCGCCGCGACCGAGTCTGCCTTCGCCCCGGCCGATGCCGCGGCGGCCGCGCTCCGGGCGCGCGTGTACACCGTGGATCAGATTGACGTGCTCGGCCACGGCTTCGACCGGCCCGAGGAACCCGTGGCGGGATGGCACGAGCCCGGCCCCCGTACGGTGTCGTGCTGGGCCCGGGTGAAAGTCACCTACATACTCGCTGACGAATAGGGCCGCCCCGCGACAAAACGAGACAGCCCTGTCTCCTTTCCGCTATGCTCCCCCGTTCTAAACCGAATACACCTGATGGAGGCCTCCGCGTCGGATGGCAGACAGTTCAAAAGATTCCAAGAAAGAAGCGCCGGTCGAGCGGAGCCTGCTGGGCATGGCGATCGGCGTGCTCCTTTTCGGCGGCGGCCTCGCCATTTTCTATGCGCAGCGCAAGGGCATGCTGCCGGCGCAGGACGACATGACCACCTATGGCGGCATCGGCCTGTGCCTGGCGGGCGGCGCGGGATGGTGGCTGAGCGGACAACCCCGCGACAAGGCGATCGAGTGGCTCAAGAGCGCGGGCTTCGCGCTGGGTCTCGCACTCACGATCCGCTGGGCCGTCGCGGAGCCCTACCGCATCCCCTCCGGCTCGATGGAAACCACCCTGCACGGCGACCCGAGTTTCTTCAAGGGCGACCGCGTGTTCGTCAACAAGTGGGTCTACGGCATCCGCTGGCCTTTCCTGAACAGTCGTATCTGGGAAGGACACAAGCCGCAGCGCTGGGATATCGTCGTCTTCAAGACGGTCGAGAAGGACGCCGTACACCCCACGCTCGTCAAGCGCATCGTGGGCATGCCGGGCGAACGCATCGAAATTCATGACGGCAAGGTGTTTGCCGACGGCAAGGCGCTGGAGATTCCCGACGCGCTGCCGCCGGACATTTATTACACCTCGAGCGGCGGCGGCCTGAGCCAGATGCGCTATGGCGTCTCGCCCGGCATCGATGAATTCAGCGTCGTGCCCGAGGGGCATTACCTGATGCTGGGCGACAACAGCCGCCAGAGCCGCGACGGCCGCTACTTCGGCTGGCTGCCGGAAGAAAACATCGTCGGGCGCGTGGCCTGCATCTGGTGGCCCATCAACCGCTGGCGCGACTTCACGGGCTTCTCCAATACCTGGTGGTGGAAGACGCTCCACGGACTGCTCGCCGCCTTCACCTTCGTGCGCCTGTTCATCGGGCAATCGTGGCCGGTGGTCATGGATGAGCGCGGCAAAGTGCGGCACTTGTTCGTGAGCTTCGTCGCGCTCGGACTGCGCATTCCCTTCGTGCTGCGCTGGCTGGTGTTCTGGGGCGAGCCCAAGCGCGGGCAGCTTATGCTCTACCGCGTCAAGCACGAGTCCGTGCCGTCCGACGCCCTGCTGTTCGGCCGCATCGCAGGCCTGCCCGGCGAAAAGATCCAGTTCGTCGATGGCCGCCTGCAGGTGAACGGCAAGCTGCTGGAGCCGGGCGAATGGCCCGGCGATTTGCCCACCGAACCGGAAGGCGCCGCCATTAAGCGCAGCAAGCCGATCACCGTGCCGGAGGGCGAATTCTTCCTGCTGGCCGATCCGCCCGGGGAAGAAGGCGTGTTCGACAGCCGCACCTTCGGCACCATCGGCAAACAGGGATTGCTCGGACAGGCCAACGCCATCTGGTGGCCGTTCTGGGCGGCGAAGAAGATCTAACGACCGAAGCCTGCCGGGGGATTATGCGCTCAGCGGCGCTTCCGACACGGCGCGGCGGAAGGTGACCTCGACGATCTCGGCGGGGCAATTGAACCGCACCGGTAGCGACACCACACCGATGCCGCGCGAGACGATGGCCGTGGTCCAGGGACCCGGGCAGACGCCCGCGAGATACTTGTCCCCGAAATCCGTCGAATAGGCCAGCGCGCCGATGCCGGGAATGCACACCTGCCCCCCGTGCGTGTGGCCCGAGAACATCGCATCGACCCGGTAGGGGTTGTTCAACTCCGCCACATCGGGGTTGTGCGACAACAGGATGCGCGGCATGGATTCCGGCACGCCCGACAGTGCCGCCTCGAAATCGATCTCGCCCGTCCAGAGATCATCCACCCCGGCGATACACACCGCATCCCGCGAGATCGTATCCGAAAGGCCATCCGGACTCAGGAAGCGGCGGCTGTTGTCGATAAGCGGCACGCCCAATTCCTCGAAGTTCGCCTTCGTCTCCCGCAGCCCGATCCAATGATCGTGGTTGCCCAGCACGGCGAGCGTGCCGAAGCGCGACTCGAGCTTGGAAAACACCTGAATGCCGTCTCGGATATGCCGCCGGTGATTGTGCACATAGTCGCCGGTGAGAAAGACGATGTCCGGCTGCAGCGCATTCGTCTGCTGCACCACGCGCTGCAGGTAGCCCAGCGAAAGCATTGGCCCGTAGTGGGTGTCGGTCAGTTGCACGGCGCGCAGCCCGTCGAGGGCCTCGGGCCATTGGGGTATTTCCAGGGTATAGCGCGTGATCCGCGCGGCCTCGGGAGCCAGCGCCACGGGATACGCCGCCCCGCAGGCCATCATGGCCCCCGTCCCAGACGCCGCCTCAGTGAAGAAGGCCCGACGTGATACCGGCCGGATCTCGGACGAAGCGTGATCCTCCGGATCCGCCGCGCGATTCCCCCACAATCGCGCGCTCAAGCGGCGCCCGGAAAAGTACAACAGACAACCAATCGCCCAAAGTGATGCCGCAATACCAATACAAACCGCCATCCGCATCGCCTCGGTCAGCGTCTTCGTGCCCAACAACCGCTGCGAAGCAAAGTCGGTGAGGAAATGCAGCAGGTAGTACATGCGGTAGAAAGGCTTGCCGAGGACGCCGAGGGAATCGTCGTAGACGCCTGTGTCCCCCTGAAAGCGGCACCAGAGCACCATCAGGAGCAATGCGCCGATCCCACCGGCGTGGATGGCCAGACGTTCATACCGCTTACGTCGTGTTGCCAACAGTCGTCCTCCGCGGTAGTCCGCTCTCGGCCCTGATCGTATCCGGATTCAGCCCATAGGGCAAGCACCCGGTCATTGGAATTTTCCAGCGCCGATGCTACAATTTCAGTCATTGACCTTGTTACTTCAACGAACGTTACAGCGAGAAGGAAAACAATGATGACCAAACTGATGCAATTGGCCCTGATTCTGGGTATCGGCTTTTCGGTGTCGGCCTGCGGCGGCAGCAAGCCCGAAGCCGCTCCGGCGCCGGCCGCCGAGAAGGCCGTGACGGAACCGGCCGCGGCACCGGCTGAAGAAGCCGCCGCTCCGGAAGCGATGAAAACCGAGGAAGCCGCCACGGCCGAGGAAATGGCGGATGACGCCGCGGCTCCGGAAATCGACGGTGCGGTGGCACCGGCGGCGGGCGGCGACGATACGGCCGCGAAGCTGATCGGCACCAAGTGGGAAATCGGTGAATACAAGCTGGACTTCAAGGACGACAAGACCGTGCACCTGAACGGCGGCCAGCTGACCCTGCTGACCGGTGGCCAGGGCCTCAACGGCAGCTACACGCTCGTAGACGGCAAGCTTACGGTATCGGCCATGGGCCAGACCCGCGAAGGCAGCTGGGACGGCGCCAAGCTGGTGTTCGATGGCACCGAAGGCACCCCGATGCAGTAGGCTGCAACGCAGCAGCGTGAATTCCAGAGCGGCCCCGCAACACACGGGGCCGCTCTTCTTGTTTGAATCCGGCACGAGACATTATCGCTCCCCCGCAACGGCGGCAGCCGTTGAATTATCGTAGCCCAGGGTTGCGCCGCGTCTTCGCGGGGCTACCTTGGGATAGGAGCCGCACCGAATCAACCGCGGCGGCGGTTGCTGAAGCGAGATGGTGCAGGTGATTCAAAAACCGTTGCCGCGGTTGGTAGGCCATGGCTCATGATCCTCGGGTAGCGTCGCGAAGACGCGCCGCAACACCGGGGCTACGATATCGGAACCACTCCCGTGGTTCGTGCGAATGACCGGAACCGTTTCCGAGAATCCTACGCAATAAACTCCCGACAGCCGCCCGCGAAAGGAATGCTGCGAGGACGAATATCATGGCCCGGCGTGCACCCCTACGGCGCGCGACACGATCGCCGCCACGCAACGGCGGAAGCCGTTGCTTCATCGTAGCCCAGGGTTGGGCCCGCGTCTTCGCGGGGCTACCCTGGGATAGCAATCCCGCCGAATCAACCGCGGCAGCGGTCGCTGAAACGATATGGCGCTGACGCTACACGCCCGGGATTTCGTAGAGCGCGACAAAATCGTCGTCGCGCTCGACGACGACGGGGAGATTCGGAGCGCGGAAGGCGGGCGCGACCACATACTTAAAGCCGTAGCGTCGGCCGAGATCCTGCCAATGCGCCACGTCCCATTCGATCCATTGATCGAGCTGTCCGGTTTCTTCGTCGGGCGCGTCGATGGGATCGCCAAACACCTCCTCGTGCAGCTTCTTCAAGCCCGGCGCGAGGCTGGGCATGTAGGTCATGTGGTGGGCCGTCTGGTAGTCCGCCATGATGGGATGCCCGGTGCGCGACATCCATTCGATGCCCCAGTAGGGCGCGACCAGCATGGCGTCTTCTTCCCCGCGCCCGGCAAGGTAGGCCGTGATGTCGCGCTGAATGTCCGTGCGCGGCAGGTGCTCAAAGCCGATGTCGTCGTTGTGCAGGTAGGCCGGCCCGGCGTATTGCAGCCAC
Source organism: Candidatus Hydrogenedens sp. (assembly GCA_016125095.1). Classification (GTDB taxonomy): domain Bacteria; phylum Hydrogenedentota; class Hydrogenedentia; order Hydrogenedentales; family JAEUWI01; genus WGMK01. The sequence goes on from WGMK01000015.1 coordinate 298,115, forward strand.
GCCGTGACACACGCCGCCGCCACCGCGAGCGCGACTGCCACGGCAGCTCCCGGCTCGGACTTCGCCGGGCGTCGCCAGGTAATCACCCAAGCGCCGCCGGCCAGCGCCGCGCCGAAAAGCGCAAAGGCCGCGCCGAACTGGTGGAAGCCCGCAAGTTTCCACAAGGCATAGACGCACGTGATCAACCAGACCGCGCGCAGTCCGTTGCGCCCTTTCAGCAGCCACAGCACCGCAACGCAGGCCGCTCCGGCCAGCGCGAAGTACATACCCACCGTCTCGGTGAAGAACACCTCGAGGCTCTCGTGCGCCTGCTCATCGGCGATGATGCTGGCATACAGCGGCGCGGCCCGGTCGATGAGGGCCTTGATGGGTGGCGCAATGGCGCGCGCAATCTTGTCGGTGAACAGCATCGTCAGGCTCCAGCCGAGGAGCACGTAGGGCACGACCAGAATGCGCTTGCGCCCGGCCGCTTCTGCGACCTGCGAGATCAGCCAGAGCGCGAGCACGAGCGACACCGGGGCGAGATGATTCGCGAGCCGGTAGGGCATCCAGCCGATCAGCCAGAAGGGCACGTCGTCGCCCCAGGCCTCCGCCAGTGACTTCGTGGTCCACACGGTGATACACGTGAGCAGGCAGAAGACACCCAGCATGACCGCCGGGCGCCGCGACTGAATCTTCGACAACTGCCAAAGGGACGCGCCTGCGCCGAGCAGCAGCGCGGCGTACATGAGCATGAGGCTGTGCGAGAAGGGATTGAAGCGGGTGAAGAAGCGGTGCAGGTCGTGCAGCTTCGAATAGCCCAGCCAGATGGGGCGCCAGTCTCCCGTGGCCGCGTAGGCCCCGGTCTCGGGCAGCGGCACGTAGAAAAACGCGCGCTGTATCAGCCAGAACGCCACGCTGATGCCGAGGCCGCCCATGCACCAGAGGAAGGATTCGCGGCATTCCTGCTTGCGGCCGAGCTGCCACGCCCAGCACCAGCACAACCCCGCCGTGAGCAGCAGCACGGGCAATTGCCCGATATGCAGGCACACCATGAGCCCGATGAGGAACCAGGCCGCCTTGTGCTTGCCGCCCGCCAGCAGCGCCAGCGTGAGCACCACGAGCCCCATGCCGATCTGCCCGATGCCGTACATGTTCGGCCAGACGACGATCGGGTAGTAGCTTTCGAAGACCTGATAGCAATTCAGGAGCACGAAGGCGGCCGCCATGTGGCCCCAGCGCGTCTTCCCGGTCAGGTAGCTCGCCAACAGAAAGACCGGCACTACGGAGAAGGCGAGGTGCAGCACATTGCGCAGTCCGGTGACCAGCAGTTCGCTGCGGGTGATCCAGAGCAGCAGCGCCGAGAGGTAACTCTGCCCGCTGAAGACATCGCGCGCATAGAGAAACGACGGATGTCCCTCGGGGTAGGGCACCATGCCGGTGATCATCAGGGCATGCTCGTAGGTTTCTTCCCAGCGCACGCCGCGCAGCGCGACCGCCGCAATGCAGAACACGCTCCAGCCCGCTACCCCGGCGAACGCCTTCCGGTCCAAAGTCCACTCGGATGAATTCATGACATGATCTCCCGGCCGCCAGTGAATCAGAGCAGACGCAAGAAAGCAAACGGCGCGACACCCGAAGGAAAATAGGTTGTCGCGTGTTCGCTGCGATACTATACTCTGCGCCCCTGCTGCGGCCCGGCCGCGCCAATGACCCATGAAGGAGTTACGACCATGGAAAACATGATTATCATCGGATCCGGCCCCGCCGGTTATACCTGCGCGCTCTATGCGGGCCGCGCCGAACTGGCCCCGCTCTGCTTCGAGGGCGACCCTTTCGAGGGCTACCTGCCCGGCGGACAGCTGATGACCACCACGGAGGTGGAGAACTACCCCGGCTATCCCGAGGGCATTACCGGCCCGGAAATGATGGAAGAGTTCAAGAAGCAGGCCGAACGCTTCGGCGCGCGCTTCGAGCACAAGACGGTCACCAAGGTCGAGACGGACGTGCACCCCTTCAAGGTGCATGTGGAAGACCAGGTCTACGAGGCGAAGACGGTGATTATCGCCACCGGCGCCACCGCTAAATACCTGGGCCTGGAATCGGAAAGGACCTACGCCAACCGCGGCGTGTCGGCCTGCGCCACGTGCGACGGCGCGGTCCCGCGTTTCCGCAACCAGCCGCTGGTGGTCGTGGGCGGCGGCGACACGGCCATGGAGGAGGCCATCTTCCTGACCAAGTTCGCCAGCATGGTGCACATCGTCCACCGCCGCGACGAGTTCCGCGCGAGCAAAATCATGGCGAAGCGTGCCGTCGAGCATCCGAAGATCACGGTCGAGTGGAATTCGACTGTGGACGAGGTACTCGGCAACGACAAGGATGGCGTGACGGGCGTGCGGCTGAAGGACACGCAGTCGGGCGAAACCCGCGAGCTGGCCTGCACGGGGTACTTCTGCGCCATCGGCCATAAGCCGAACTCCGACCTCTTCACCGGCGTGGTGGACATGGACGACGCGGGTTACATCAAGACCATTCCCGGCACGACCAAGACCAAGGTGGCAGGGCTCTTCGCCTGCGGCGACGTGCAGGACCCCATCTACCGCCAGGCCGTGACGGCGGCCGGCAGCGGCTGCGCCGCGGCCATCGATGCCACGCGCTGGCTGGAAGAGCACGAGGGCTAAGCGCCCTAAGCAATCGAAACGAAAACGCCGCCCGGTGACATGCACCGGGCGGCGTTTGCTTGATCGATGATGGGCTGGGTTATTCGCCCGAGGGGAACAGCGGCAGGCTGATGCCGAAGAGCCGCGCGAGCGAAATGATCAGCCGGAAGATATCCGGGATGAACCCGAGCACGTATTCGAGTGCTTCCATGTCAGCCCCCCAACAGCCCGCGGATGAAATCCACGAAGCCGAATATCTGCTGCCCCTGCGAAAGGATGCTGAGGATCTGCAGGATGACGTTCAGGAATGCTTCGAGGTTCTGCATACCGCCTCCAGCGGCCATCCGCGGGGGATGGCCCGCAGGTTCTTAGCCGAAGATGGAGCCGAGATTCTGAAGGCCGAACAACTGCAACACCAGCTGCACGATGTTGATGATTTGGATGATGACCGACAGGACGACTTCGATGTTCATGGTAGCGCTTGCTCCTCTGCCAGCCCCCTGGCTTTGCCCCGGGGCACGTTCTCCCACACACACGTTACCCTGCCGGCCGCGCTGCACGCTGTCCGCAGGCTTGGCCGAAGTATAGCAGGTACCGCGGAAAATTACACCCGCCACCCGACTGGAAGCGGTCCTCCGCATAGAGTACCCTTGTCGCCGTTGTCTGTTACGAAGGAGTCGCCATGGGTAGGTATACCGTCAACTTCAAATGCCACAGCACGGGACACTGCTGCAAGGACGTGATCTGTCTGCCCACGCCGTGGGACGTGGTCCGCATCGTTCGCGAAGTGGGCGCGAAACCCGAGGACTTTATCGAGTTCGTTACGCCGGAGACGCTCTGGGATGTCGAGGCGAGCGACCCCACCTGGCTCGATGTGCGCGGCGAGCGCTACATGATGGCCCTGCGCCGCATTGAGAAGGGGTGCTTCTTCCTGCAGGAGAAGACCCACTACTGCGAGATCTACGAGTCCCGGCCGCTGCTGTGCCGGCTCTACCCTTTCAAGCTCCACGAAAGCCGCGACGGCCAGCTGAACGGCTTCAGCCTGCACGCCGACGTGGGGTGCCCCAAAAACCGCGACGGCGTATACGATACGCAGCCCCTGTACGACATGTATCTTGTCGACAAAGGACACCACGACGACTACGACAGTCTGGTGGAAGTCTTCAATCAACGAGACTACCCCGGCAAGAAGCCCGAGGACTTCCTCGACATGTTTCTGCCGCAGGCCGTTTAGGGCACGGTTTCAGGAAACTTGGAGCGGCGGCGGGAGATAATAGGAAGTAACGTGGAGATTGGGAGACATCGCTGCGAATAGTGCGCAATATGATACGCCGTAAGGTTGACTTAACCTTACCTGCATGCTATATTGCGCCAACTCTTCGGGGGAGTGCATCGCAGGATATTGACTTAAGGAGAGGAAGAGAGACGCACATAGAAGTCTGTATGCCTCACAGACGCGCCTTCTCTAAACCGTCCCGGGAGCAAATTCCTATATGAAGACATGGACTGTGATGCTGATTCCGCATGACCGGAGCAGCACCACTCAGACCCTGAAACTGTCGGTATTGCATCTGGGTATCGTGGCTGGTTTGGTCGCGGTGCTCTCATTTGCGTCGGCGTTTCTGCTTTCACGCAATTATACCATAGCTTCCAAGCATGCGCAGTTGAAGGATGCTTACCGGAGCCTGGAAATCCGCGCGTCGTCGCGGCCGCAGGAGCCGGTGCTGCAGGTGGTGGCCGAGGAATCGGGCCGTTCTCCGGAGGAAATCGCGGAGATTGAGGCCCGCCTGCGCGCCGAATACGAAACCAGCATCGCTGCCATCACCGCCGAGTTGAACGACCTGTACGACATGGAAGCGAAGGCCCGCGATATTACCGGCCTGGCCCCGCGCAAGCATGCGCAGGTGGACGACACCGCCACCCAAAGCAGCGGCAAGGGCGGTTCGCCGGAAGGCTACGGCAGCTTCGTCTTTAATTCCATCGATGAGAACCTGCGCCCGGCGCACGTTATCTATGGCATGTCGCGCCCCTCGGCCGATCTGATTCTCCAGGAAATCCGGCTGCGCAAACAGAGCTTCTCGAACCTGGTCACCGACATGGAATCCGCGCAGGATCGCATCGAACGCATCCCCTCGCGCTGGCCGGTGGCCAGCCACGGCGGCAAGATTACCTCGCGCTTCGGTTACCGCCGCGATCCGTTCAACGGCCGCATCCGCCACCACGACGGTGTCGATATCGCCGCCAAGTACGGCTCCACGATTCTCGCAACGGCCAAGGGCCGCGTGATATTCTCCGGCTACGATCAGTTCTACGGCAACATTGTGCGCATCGACCATGGCAATGGTATTCAGACGTGGTACGCGCACATGTCGCAGCGGCTGGTCAAGGCGGGCGATTCCATCTCGCGCGACCAGCCGATTGGCAAGCTGGGCAGCACGGGCCGAAGCACCGGCGCCCACTTGCACTACGAAGTTCACGTTAACGGCCGTCCGACCGACGGCGAGAAGTACCTGGATTAAACACACCCATGCTTGAAGCCCGCAAACCTAAGCAGTACAACGAGACCAAGGTCACCAGCATCGTCGGCCCCGGCACGAAGATCCGCGGCGAGGTGACCTCGGAGGGCACCATCCGCATCGAGGGCTACGTCGAGGGGCAGGTGCAGAGCGCCGATACCATCGTCGTGCAGGAGAACGGCAAGGTGAAGGCCGACCTCATCGGCGGCCAGGTGATCGTGAGCGGCGAAGTACACGGCAATGTGTTCGCGCACGACCGCCTCGAAATCACCTCGAGCGCCCGCGTGGTGGGCGATATCACCTCGCCGCGCATCAGCATCGCCGAGGGCGTGGTGTTCGAGGGCAAGTGCACCATGAAGTCGCCCGCGCAGGCGCTCAAGCAGCAGCAGGAAAACAAGGCCAGCGGCAAGCCCCAGCAGCAACCGCAGCAGCAGGCGCCCCAACAGGCCGCCAAGCAGGCCGAACTGCCCAACGAGCCCAAGAAGATTTAGCTCCGCGACTATCCATTATCCGGCCCGCCGCGGTTCGCCCGCCGGCGGGCCGCTTCGTTGTCCGCCCGTCCCCCACCGCCGGGCCTGTGTTATGATCGTGCGCAAACCGCAAAACACCGCAGGAACCGCCCGCCGTGCAGATCCCCGACAGCCATGGAAACCTCGCGCCCCCGCCGGGCGCGCGCGTGCTCGTGGCCATGAGCGGCGGGGTGGATAGCGCCGTGACGGCGGCGCTGCTGGTGGAGCGAGGCTACGACTGCATCGGCGTGACCATGCGGCTGGTGCCCGAGCCCAAGGAGAAGTCCCCTTTCGAGCCCTGCTGCGGGCTGGAGGCGGCCGAAGACGCGCGCCGGGTGTGCGAACGCCTCGGCATTCCGCATGAAGCCCACTACGCCGTGGACCGCTTCGACCGCGACATCATCAGTAATTTCGTGGAGGAATACCGCGCGGGCCGCACGCCGAATCCGTGCGTGCGCTGCAACCGGATGATCAAGTTCGGGGCCCTGTATCAGCGGGCTGACGAATTGGACCGTCCTTTCATCGCGATGGGGCACTATGCCCGCATCCAGCCGCGGGGCGATCGCGTCTCACTGCGGCGCGCGGCCTACCTGGCGAAAGATCAGAGTTATGTGCTCGCGCCGCTGATGCAGGCGCAGCTGCGCCGCGCGTGGTTTCCGCTGGGGGAAATGACCAAGGCCGAAGTGCGCCAGCGCGCTATCAAGCTTGATTTCCGCACCGCCAACAAGCCCGAGAGCCAGGAAATCTGTTTCGTGCCGCAGAACAATTACCGCGAAGTCGTGGACGATCGCGGCGGCGCGCCCAAGCCCGGCCCCATCGTCAATGCGCGCGGCGAAGAACTCGGCCGGCACAACGGCCTCTATCACTACACCGTCGGCCAGCGCCGCGGCCTCGGCATCGCCGCGCCCGAGCCGCTCTACGTCATCGGCCTCGATATGCAGCGCAACGCCGTCATCGTCGGTTACCGCGACGAGACCTTTCACGACACCTTCAGCACGGGCCTGCTCTGCTGGGGCGGCCTCCCCCGCACCGAAGAACCCTTCGAGGCCCTCGTGCAGCTGCGGTCGCACCACGACCCCGTGCCCGGCACAGTCTACCCCGAGCCCCACGGCACCCGGATTGTGCTACGCCAGGCCGAGAGCGCTATCACCCCCGGGCAATGGGCCGTCCTCTACGACCCCGATGGCTTCGTGCTCGCCTCCGCGATGGTGAAGAAAGTACACCGCAACGTGGCGGGCGCGGAAGAAGAAGCGAAGAGTCTCACGCAAAGCCGCTAAGGCGCGAAAGGGCCCGCCGGGAGCGCTGGTCTCCAGACCGGCATCTTGGCGCGAGGGCCCTCGATCCACGTATCAAGAGGCCGCTTTGGAAAGCGGCGCTCCCAGCTCAGACATCTTCTCTTGTCCCTTATTCCTCCTCTTTCTTGCCCTCCGCATCTTCTCCGCCCTCCCCCTCCGTGGCCTCTGTGCCTCCGTGGTGAAAAACCTCTTGAATACTGCTTGTATGTTCAGTATAGTGCAATCCCGTAAGCGCAACGAGGAGGCATGAGCCATGCGGATGCGGGAATTGCTGGCGTATAAGGTGCCGGAGCCGGTGGTGGACTTGTGGGAATCGCAGGAGAGCGGGCGGCTGCTGCCGCTGCAGGAAATGGTGGTGAAGCGGTACGACCTGTTCGGGACGGGCAACCTGCTGGTGCAGGCGCCGACGAGTTCGGGCAAGACGTTTATCGGAGAGATGGCGGCGCTGCACACGGCCCTGCGGCGGAAGAAGGTGGTGTATCTGGTGCCGCTGAAGGCGCTGGCGGAGGAGAAATACCGCGAGTTCCATCGCAAGTACGCGGACTACGGGGTGCAGGTCATCATCAGTACGCGCGACCACCGCGAGCACGACCGGCGGCTGGAGGACGGCGATTTTTCGGTGGCGGTGGTGGTGTATGAAAAGCTGGCGCAGCTGCTGGTGCGACGTCCGGAGCGCATCGGTGAAATCGACCTGGTGATTGCCGACGAACTCGAGTTGCTGTCCGACCCAGAACGCGGCGCGATGACGGAGCTGCTGCTGACGCGGATCTTGCAGGGCGACTGCCGCCTGATCGGGTTGTCGGCGGTGATCGGCCATGCGGACCGGCTGGCGAAGTGGATGCGGGCGCAGCTGGTGTATTACGAACGCCGCCCGGTGGAGCTGCGCTACGGAGTGCTGTTCGAGGGGAAGTTCCGCTACCGCACCTACAACGATTTCGGCGAAGGCGAGGAGGAATTGGTGGAGGCGGACGAGGAGTCTTCGTGGGAAATCCTGACGCAGAACCTGTGCACCTTCGCCGAGCGCGGAGAAAGCTGTCTCGTATTCGTGAAGGCCAAGCACGAATCGCGGCGCTACGCCGAGCAACTGGCGGGCCGCATCGACCTCCCCCCGGCTACCGAGGCCATCGAGGCGCTGCGCGCGCTCGAGCCGACGCGCTCGCGCGACTGCCTGCTGCATACCCTCGCGCACGGGGTGGCGTTTCACAATGCCGACCTCTCGCCGGAAGAACGCGAGGCGGTGGAGCAGGCCTATCGCCGGGGCGAAGTGCTGGCGATGGTCTCAACGGGCACGCTGGCGGTGGGGCTGAACCTGCCCGCGCAGAACGTGTTTCTCTCCGCCGAGAAATGGCGCTACGACGAGCGCCTCGATATTCCCTGGAAGACGCCGATACTGCACCACGAATACGAGAACATGGGCGGCCGCGCGGGACGCTATGGCTCGGTGGACGGCTTCGGGCGCTCGATACTCATCGCAACGTCGGCCTTCGATTTCGAGACGCTGTGGCGGCGCTACATCGACGGCGAGCGCGAGCCCATCGAGCCGCGGCTGGCGCGCGCGCCGTTGGAAAACCACGTGCTGCGGCTGGTGGCGTCGCGCTATTGCCAGAGCGAGCCGGAGTTGCTGGCGTTTCTCGAAAGCACGCTTTCGGGGCGCTGGGTGTGGGCGGAGCTGTATCCGCGCGACGAGATCGAGGCGCGCATCCGCGTGGCCGTGAATCGCTGCGTGGACGAAGGGATGATCGCGCGCGACGACGAGCGCGGGCTGGTAGCAACGCCGCTGGGCCAGGCCGTGGCGGCCAAGGGCATCAGCATCGAGACGGCGCGCCAGCTGCAGCTCTGGATTGCTCAATCGGGCGCGCGCGAGTGGGCCCCTATCGATCTGATACTGGCGGCGGCATCGACGCCGGACGGCCGCACGCTGCAGGTGATGCTGACGGCGCGCGAGTATGAGCATGCGCAATACCTGAAGCTGCTTAAGCAGCGCACGCGCGATTGCGAACGCGAGGCCGACGTGCCGCTGAACCGCCTGCGCAAGGCCAGCGCGATGCCCTTCTTCGACGAAGTACGCGCCATCAAGACGGCGCTGTTCCTCGACGAGTGGATCGGCCATGCGCCGATGGCGGATATCGAGGAGCAATACAACACCATGAGCGGCCAAGTGCTGAGCGCGGCGGATCAGGTGAGCTGGCTCATCGACGCGGCGGCGGCGGTGGCCTCGGCCTGCGGGGCGGATGCGGCGCTTGCCCGCGCCATGCAGCGCGTGTCGGAGCGCCTGCAGTTCGGCGTCGAGGATACGTTGCTGCCGCTCGCGCGGAAAGCGTTCGAAGGCATGACCCGGCAAGGGCTGTTGGCGTTGCACGGCGAAGGGCTGTATACCCAGCAAGCGCTGCGTGCCTATCCACTCGCCGCGCTGGAAGCCTTTGTGCCTGCGACGGCCGCGCAGGCGCTGCTTGCGTGGGCCGATACGCAACGCGATACGCCCGCAGTAGTTGCGGCGCAGCCCGCGCCCGCGCGAAGGCCCATGCTGGTGATCGACGAGCGCCGTCCCGACGAGATCGTGCTCGACGGTGAAACGGTGGCGCTACAGGAGAAGCAATACACGATGTTGCGGATTCTCGCGGAGAATCCGGGCTAATGCGTGCCTTACGATGCCATCTACGAAGCGGTGTGGGGCGAGCGCGTGGTGGAATCGGGGCAGATGCACACGCAGAAGAAGAACCTGCTGAACCGGCTGCGGCGGGCGCGCCCGGCGCTGCCCGAACTGGTGAAGACGCGGCCCAAACGGGGCTTCGTGCTGGCGCTGCCCCCGGGGCAGGTGGTTATCAAGCGGCAGGGTGCCTTGCACCCGGCCGCCTAGCAGTCGGGTTTTTCGGGGTTAAGCCCCCATCCAGCAAGCACTTGTAAAGCGGCGAGCCAGTTCGTATACTCGCGGATTGAGACCCCCGCCCGAAGCCGGCACACTTCCGGGCACGCACGCAGAAGGAGGGCGCTACCGGTGACGATGACTAAACGCGAACTGGTGATTCAGGTGGCGAACAAGCTCGGCATGACCCAGAGCGATGTGGCCAAGATAGTCGAAGGGACCTTTGAAGCCATCTCGGAATCGCTGGCCCAGGGAGAACGCTGGGAACTGCGGGATTTCGGCGTGTTTGAAGTAAAAACGCGCGCTTCCCGCATCGGGCGCAATCCGCGCACCGGCGATCAGGTCCCCGTGCCCGAGCGGCGCGTGGTGACCTTCCGCCCCGGCAAGAAGATGAAAGAGCTGGTGAGTTCGCCTGCACCTCCTGCGGCCGAGCCACAGCCATCCGCACCTGCGCCCGTTTCTCTTGGCAGCGAGCACCCCGCTCCGCCCGCTGCGCCCGCACCCGAATCGAACGAAACCTGATTCCGTCCGGAAGCCGACTCTCCTCCCATGCAATACCTGCTTGCGGCCGACACCGCCACATCCCTGTGCAGCGTGGCCGTTTGCACGCGCGACCCGGAAACCCCGGTCCCCCCGCAGATTCTTTCCGAGGTTCACTTCGAGGCGGGAAGGCGGCATGCCGAATCACTGCTCGACGCGATGGACGCCGCGCTTAGCCACGCCGCCATCGCGCTGGAAGAAATCGATCTCCTCGCCATCGCTACGGGTCCCGGATCTTTCACGGGACTCCGCATTGGCGTGGCCACTTGGAAGGGCCTGGCCTTCGCGCAGCGTCTGCCGCTTGTCGGTGTGCCCACGCTCGATGCCATGTCGCGCCTGGTGCCTTGGACCGAAGGCGCGCTGATAGTGCCCATGCTCGACGCGCGGATGAGCGAAGTGTTCGGGGCGGCCTACCGCATCGAAGACGGCGCGCGCGTGGAGCAACAGGCCGCATGCGTGCTACCGCCGCAAGAGTTTCTCGCGCAGCTTTCCGGGGCGCCGTTGTGTATCGGCGACGGCGCCTGGCTGTATCGTGAGCAGATTGCAGCCGCGCTGCCGCAAGCGGTGATGGCGCTGCCCCCGGGTGCCGCGCCCCGCGCGTCGGCCTTGGCTTGGGAAGCGTTCTCGCGCTACGATGGCGGCGCAACGACCGACCCGGGGCTGGCGAATCCGGTGTATCTCCGGAAATCGCAGGCCGAGGTGAACCGGGAGAACGCGGCGAAAGCGCACGACGCATGAGTGTATCGGAAGATCGCGCGATTTCATTCCAGCGGATTTGCCGCGACCACACCCCCGTACTGCTCGAAATCGAGCAGGAGGCCTACCCCGATCCCTGGACACCGGGCATGTTCGGGCAGGAAATCGTGGGACCGAATTCGCATTTCTATGTGGCGGAGCGCGCGGGCGAAATCATCGGCTATGCGGGCTTCTGGCTGCTGCTGCAGGAAGCCCATGTGACCAAGGTGACGGTGGCGCGGCCGTATCGCGGCCAAGGGTTGGGCATCACGCTGATGGAATACATCACCGGGCGCGCGGTGGAACTCGGCGCCAACACGATGCGGCTCGAGGTGCGCGCCAGCAACACGACGGCGCAGCGGCTCTACCGCAGTCTCAATTTCGTGGAAGCAGGCGTGCGCAAGAATTATTACGCCCGCGCCGGAGAGGACGCGCTCGTCATGGTGCGCGACCTTTCCGTTGTCTGAGCCCGCCGACAACCCGCCCGGCGATATGCCGCTGAGCCCCTCGGGGCGCCACAAGGTATTGCGCAGTCTCGGCGGCACGGTGCCCTTGGGCGGCGTGGGCGCGGGGTGCATCGAGTTCGGTGCCGATTCGCGGCCGGTCACCCTGAGCATCTTCAACAACCGCGCCCCGGAAACCGTGGTGCCCGCCTCGGCCAACACCTTTATGGCCGTGCGCTACGAGCAGGAAGGCGTGCCGCAGTGCGTGGCGCTGCAACGCGCCGGCGCGGACGAGGCCGAATCGGATACCCCCCTGCCCTGCGTGCCCAAAGAAGCCTTCGAGTGCCACGGCATCTTCCCCATGCTGCACTTTTCCGCGCACGCCGAGCCGCTGCCGGTGGTGCTGGTGTGGACGTATTTCTCGCCGGTGATTCCCTTCGACCACGAGGCCTCGCTGATGCCCGCGGTGCTGGCAGGCGTGCGCATACGCAATCGCACCTCGAAGCCCATGCGCGTGTCGGCGCTGCTGCATTGGGAAAACTACGCCAGCCCCGGCACCGGCCGCGCGCCGAGCGGCAAGACGCGCTTCGCGCTGATCGATGAAGAAGATCCGCTGGCCTCGGTGCGCGATACCCAGCGCGCGGAGCCGCCCAACACGCTTCTGTTCGAACGTAGCGATATCTGTGCAGGCGGCGAGGTCGCCATTGCCGCACGCACGGCGGACGATACCGAAATCTCGCTGGGTGCCTACGCCGCGGGCGAGGAGCAGGAGGCGCTGAACTTCTGGCAGACTTTCGTGTCGATGGGCCGAGTGCCCGTGGGACGCGCCGGCGGCATCGGAGCGCACTTCGGCGCCGTGTGTGCCTCGTTCGAGCTCGGTCCCAAGCAGGAACGCTCGGTCGACTTCGTGCTGTCGTGGCATTTTGCCGAATGCGCCGCGGGCGGTAAGCATGTGGGCGCGGGTTACGCCGTGCTGCTGGGCTCCTGCGAGGCCGTGGCGTGGCGGGCGCTGCGACATGCCGGGTACTACCACCAGTCCGTGGCGGATTGGCAAAAGCGCCTGACTAGCTCCACCCTGCCGAAGTGGCTGGTCAAGGAACTCATCAACAGCGCGCGGGTGTTCGTGCGGCAAGGCCTGTACACCGGCGACGGGCGCTTCGCCCTGCAACGCGACTGGGCCGACCCGGCGGCAGGAGAAGTGGCCGATCGGGTCTACAACTCGCTGGGCACGCTGCTATTCTTCCCGCGCTTCGAGGAGGAAGAACTGAGCAAACTGGTACGTGCGCGGGATACGGGTCAGCCCGGCGCTATATGCGCGCGGCTTGGGCGGCTCGACGCCCACACCCCAGAATTCGGCGGCGAGCCCGCGATGCTGCTTGCCGCGAACCTAGTCATTTCCGCGTTCCGCAACCACCGCATGACCGGCAGCCTCGTGCGGATTCAGAAGCTGTATCCCTTCCTGCGCGACATGGTGCGTACGGTGCTGCAGCAAGACGAGAACGGCGACGGCATTCCCGATGCCCCAGAAACTTCGGCCCATGCGTGCAGCTTGTGGGTGCTCGCGCTCGGCTGCTATGCGAAGCTGGCCGAGGAACGCGACGACAAAATCGAGGCCGAGCGTTTCCGCGATACGTTCCGCCGCGCGCAGGCGGCATTCGAGCTGCGCTTCTGGGACGAAGGCGCGACGTGCTACCGCGAGCATGATGCTACCGGGCCGGAGCGGCCGGATGCCGCCTCCCGCTACGGAGCGCTGGCTGGGCAATGGCTGTCGGATTCGCTCGGATTAGGGAACCTCTTCGCCGCAGCGCGCATCGCCTCGAGCCTTGAAGTGCTTTACAAGCGCCTTCTCGTCGACCTGGACCGCGATCCAAAGCTATTGCTTGCGACACCCGATCTGCTGAACTACACCCTGGCGCACGCCGGGTGCCTGCTGATTCAGCGCGGCCGCGCCCGCGAGGGCCTCGAGGTGATTCAGCGGCTGGTGCTTGCGGCGGAATCGAGCACCGAACCACGGCCGCAGCGCAGCAGCGCGCTCGCCGTGTGGCACGTGCTGCAGGCAGTCACAGGAGTACATCTCGACATGGCGTCGGGCCAGATCCGCGTGATTCCGAATCTGCCGGCGCAGGTCGACTACATCAGTTCGCCCGTGTTTACGCCGGTGTGCCTCGCGTGGCTCAAGTACAAGGTCGAGTACGCCCCGGCCTATCGGCAGCGGCTTCACCTCGCCTTCGACAGCCCCACCAACCTGAAGACGGTGCTGCTGCGGATACCGGGCGACATCACCGCGATAGACGTGGTGTGCGAAGTGCCGGAGGGACGCGTCGGCTGCCAGGCGGCGCTGCGCCCGGCGGGTAATTTTAACGAGGCCGTCATCACGCTCGACCGGCCGCAGTTCGCCGGGGGCGGCTTCAGCCTCGAGGTGAGAGCCTCAACACCCTCGCAGGGAAAATCGCGCAGTTGGCTGCGCGTGCCGGGAACCTGAGCCCATGAAGATTTACGGACTCACGGGCGGTACGGGCAGCGGCAAGTCGACCGCGGCGCGCCGCTTCGAGGAGCGCGGGATTCCGGTCATCGATGCGGATCGCGTCGGACACGACCTGCTCGCGCCGGGCGGTGCCGCCGAGCGGGCCGTGATAGATGCCTTCGGCGACGACATCCTGACCTCGGGTACAATTGATCGCGCAAAGCTCGGCGCGCGGGTGTTCGCCGACCCGGAGGCGCTGCAACGCTTGAATGGGCTGGTGCATCCGGCGCTGTTCGGCGAAATCGCGCGGCGGGTAGGCGAGTACGCGCTGCAGGGCCGGAACGCGGTCATCGTGGATGCCGCACTGCTGGCCGAGAACGGACGCAAGGAAGACTGGCTGGAGGCCCTGATTCTGGTGACGGCGCCGGTGGAGGCCCGCGTGGCTCGGCTGCGCGACGGACGCGGAATCGACGAGGCCGAATCGCGCCGCCGTATCGCGGCGCAGACGGATCCCGAATCAAAGCGCGCCGCTGCCCGATGGGTCGTCGATAATGGCGGCGGATTGGTGGCATTGTATGAACAAGTGGACGCAATAGCGGAGACGATGCTGAACGATGCCAACGGGCTATGAACACCTGAGCAAGTGCGCGCGGTGCGGCAAGCTGTATCACCGCGAGCCGGGCCGCACCCTGTGCCATGCGTGCTCCGGCCAGGCAACGCCGGAACCGCCCCAGCCGGTGTATACCGAGGAACACGGCATCATCACCGAGGCCCAGCACCGCTTTCAGTCGTTGATGCGCCTGTACGAACAACACACGGACCATGAACCCCACGCGGCCGAACTGCCCCGCGCCGAGGGCCGGCGGCTGTTGCATGGCTCGCAACCGGTGGAGCAACGCCCGCATCCGGGGGCGTGTACGCTGTGCGGCCAGCCAACACTGAAGAACTCGGATTTCTGCTTTGACTGCCACAGCCACCTGCACCGTTCGCTGGGCGATGCCGCGGGCGAATTGTTCACGCGGCTCGAGGCCGTGGAATCGGCGCCGGGACGCATCAGCAGCGTGCTGAGCGCCCTGGAAAGCGCGCGCGCGCGGACCGCCACCAGCCGCATTAACCCGGTGGCGCAGGGCAAGTTGCGCACGTGAGCGCCTGGCATCGCTGCGTCCTCGCTTTGTTCACGCTGGTGCCGGCCATCGCCGGGGCCGACGAGAACACCGCCCAGGCGCCCGAATCTTTACGCGAGGTCTATCAGGGTGCGTTCCGGGTGGGCGTGGCGGCGGGTACCTCATTGCTTGCGGACGAAGCAGACCAGGCTTTGGTCAAAACCCACTTCAATGCTTTTACCCTCGAAAACGAACTGAAATGGGACCATATCCACCCGGAGGAGGGCCACTACAATTTCGGCCCGGCCGACGCGCTGGTCGATTTCGCGCGTGCGAACGGCATGGAGGTCACTGGCCATACGCTGGTGTGGAACCAGCAAACGCCCGACTGGGTATTCCGCGATGAGCAGGGTAACCTCGCATCGAGCGATGTGGTACTGGCGCGGCTGCGCGACCACATTCATACGGTGATGACGCATTTCAAAGGGCGCGTGAAGGGATGGGACGTGGTGAACGAAGCCTTGGGGGACACTGCAGCCGAGAAGCTCCGCGATTCCCCCTGGCTCCGTACGATCGGCGACGACTACGTGCTGCGCGCATTCCGGCTGGCGCACGAGGCCGACCCGGACGTGGAGCTGTATTACAACGACTACAACCTGGAGGATACCGTAAAGCGCACGCATGCGGTGCGGCTGATTAAGCGCCTGAAAGCGGAAGGGCTGCGCATTGACGGCGTTGGACTGCAAGGCCATTATCAGCTCCCAACCGTCAATACCGGGGCAGTGGCATCTACCATCCAGACCTTCGCGGCACTCGGTCTGCGCGTCAATATCAGCGAACTGGACCTGAGTGTCTACGGCATGCTGGACCGCAGCAACCGCTTTGAAAACGGGTTGCCCGATGCGCTGCTCCAGCTACAGGCGGACACCTACGCCGCGCTGTTCCACACCTTCCTCGCGCATCAGGACGCCATCGACCGGGTTACTTTCTGGGGCGTGAACGACGGCAGCTCGTGGCTGAATAACTTCCCCGTCGAGAAGCGGCCAGACTACCCCCTGCTCTTCGACAGCGCCAACCGCCCGAAGCCGGCGTTCGACGCGGTCATTGCGGCCGGTTCGGCGGAACGCTGAGTACCGCGGCCAGCGGCACTACACCTTGATGGAATTAAAGGGCGGGTGCTACTATTCCCAATTCGGAGTAAGGCAGGACGCGCGCCGGGCGCCCTAGGCGTTCTGGCGGCCATTGGGTCGTGACTTCTGGAGGTATGGTGCCCGCATGCTGCGGTGGAAAAGCAAGAGCGAAGATTCAGCGCCGCAGCGCGATGCCGCCGCCCCTTCCGGGGCGGGCGAGCAGGCCCCCGCGATGCCCAATCTCGCGCAGCTGCTCGTAACCGAAGGGCAGCTGAGCGCCGAGCAAGTGCAGGCTGCTGTCGCCAAGCAGAAAGAGACCGGGCAGTTCATTGGAGAGATCCTGATTGAACTGGGCTATATCGAAGAACACTCGCTCATCAGCTTTCTCGCCAAGCACTGCAAAATTCCGCACCTGAGCCTGCTCGATTACCTGATCGACAAGGACATCGTGTCGCTGGTGCCGAAGGAAATCTGCCTGCAATACCGGCTGCTGCCCATCGACCGGCTGGGCCGGAACCTCACGGTCGCGATGGTGAACCCGCTGGACATGAACGCGCTGCAGAAAGTGCGCGAGGTATGTCCAGACTTGCGCATCAAGCCTATCTTGTGCGCCTATAAGCATTTCGAGCTTGTTACGGGCAAGGTCTTCGCGTCCAAGGATGGCGGGCCCGCGGAGATGAGCGCATCGAGCTTCGGCCTGCGTCTCACCCCGGAAGAGAAAGCGCGCATCGACGCGCAGCGCGCGGCAGCCAAGGCGGCGGCCCCCGCGCCAGCGCCAGCGCCAGCACCCGAGCCGGAGCCCGAGCCTGCCCCGGCGCCTGCGCCGGAGCCTGCCCCTGAGCCTGAGCCTGAGCCTGTGGCCGTTGCCAAGCCGGCCCCGGAAGAATCGCCCTTCGGCGAGGCGGATGCGCCGCCGGAACCGGCACCGACGCCCCCTCCCGTTGCAGCCGTGGTGGAATCGCAGCACGACTCGATGTTCGATTCCATCTTCGCCAACAGCGACGAGAATCAGGAATCGGCGCAGGAGCCCCCGGAAGAAGAACCCGCGCCCGCCCCGGCTGCCGACAGCGGCGCCTCGGCCCTGATGCGCGAAATGGCGAACGTGATGATGGACAGTATGCGCGGCACCTATGCCGTGCTGGCGCGCCGCATGGAACTGTTCCGCGATTTGCAGGCGGAGGACGTGGCGAAAATCTTTTCGCGCGGCATTACGCGCGAGGTCCAGCAGGGCGAAATTGTGTTCAGCAAAGGTGATGCGGGCGATGCCCTGTATTGCGTGCTGGGCGGCGAAATCGAAATCTTCGATGGCGACCGCGTCATCGCGACACTCGGCCGCGGCGAGATGTTCGGCGAGATGGCCCTGATGAGCGAGGAACCTCGCAGCGCGAGCGCACGCGCCACGGAGACCTCAAGCCTGCTGGCGCTGAACCGCGATATCGTGCACAACATCATGCCGCGCGACGTTTCGGTGCAGCTTCTCGTAAATATCATCATTATTCTCAGCGCAAGATTGCGTGCTGCCAACGACCGGGGTTAGTGCGAGAATAAAACCGCTTGCCCAGGGGTATTTATCCAGCGGAACGGAGCAAGCCTATGAGCCCCTACCGGAACATCCTTTGCTATGTGGACACGACGTCGACCTTGGCGCAGAGTTCGTGGCCCACGGCGCTGCGTCTGGCGCAGCGCTACGACGCCCGGCTGACGCTGGCCGACACGGTCTCCGAAATGCCGTGGTACGCCTCCTGGATGGACACGGCCGCCGCCTATCTGGAGAGCGCTAAGGCGGACCGCCGCGCGGCCTTGGAGACGCGGGTCGAAGAGGCGCGCCAGGCAGGGGTTAAAGTCGAACCCATCTTGCTAGAAGGCAATGCCTTCATTGCGCTTACGCGGCAGGTAATCGCCCATCACCACGATTTGCTGGTCAAGACAGCCATGGGCGAGGGCCGGCTGGGGTCGATTTTCGGCACCACGGCCAAGCGGCTGCTGCGCAAGTGCCCGTGCCCGGTGCTGCTGACGCGGCCGGAGCAAGCCGGCACGTTCTCGCATGTCGGCGTCGCGCTGGATCCGCGCCCCAAGGCCAGCAGTGAGAACGCCATCAACCATGCGCTGCTGGAACAAGCGCGCCTGCTGGCTGCGGCCGAGGGGGCGAAACTCTCCATCGTGCACGCGTGGCAGGTATTCGGCGAATCCACGCTGCTGGATCGCATGAGCCCCGACGAATTCGAGTCCCACCGCGTGGCCGTGCGGGAAAAGACCTCGGAATTGCTGCAATGGTTGCTGGAGACACACGAGGCCGATCTCGGCCCGGCCGCTGTCGAACTGGTCGAGGGCGAGCCGATGGATGCGATCCCCAGCTTTGTGCAGCGGGCGCAGGTGGACTTGCTGGTGATGGGCACCGTGGCACGGCCGGGCATTGCCGGCATCCTCGTGGGCAATACGGCGGAGCAATTGATCCATCGCGTGCCGAGTTCGTTGTTGGCTATCAAGCCGGAGGGCTTTCGCTCGCCGGTGCAACTGGATGACTAAAGGCTACAAGGACCCTCGATGAAACAGATTTGGGACGAGCGGGCGGCGGATACCGATGACCATTCACCCGACGGCGACGACCTGCTGATACAGGGGCTGCGCCAAATCATCCGGCTTTCGGTGCGGGTGTTGGCCATCCTGATGACGCTGGTGATTGTCTGGGGCGTGATCGACGTGGGCTGGGTCTTGTATCAGCGCCTGGTGACGCCGCCGATGTTCCTGCTGGAGATCGACGACATCCTCGCCACCTTCGGCGCCTTCATGGCGGTGCTAATCGCGATCGAGATATTCGTCAATATCACCATCTACCTGCGCGACGACATCATTCATGTGAAAATCGTGATGGCGACGGCGCTCATGGCCATTGCGCGCAAGGTGATCATTTTGGATGTGAAGGAGACGGACGTGATGATGGTGTTCGCCATTGCTGCGGTCATCTTCTCCCTGAGCATCGGCTATTGGCTGCTGAACCTGAAGGTGATTCAGCTGCGTCCGCGGCCCATGGCGCCGGCGCAGGCGCGCCCGGCGCAGGCCGCCCCGGCGCAGCGACCGGCCGCCGCGCGGCACGAGGCCTGATCCCGGCGCGATTCCGGGCTTGCAGGCTGCCCTGCCGGTATGGAACCATACCGGTTCGTGCAAGGGAACGGCAGAGGTAGAAAACCATCATGAGCGAAGCCGCACAGCGGATATTGGGCACCGTGCTGTCGAATCTTCCGGGCTTTCTGGCCCTGAAGAACGCCCAGCTCGCCTATGAGGTGGTGAATCCCCAGTTCTGCCAGTTCTTGGGCAAGGGGCCGGAAGACATTGTGGGCCGCACCGACACGGATCTCTTCCCCGCGGAAGAAGCCCAGCTCTGCGCGAGCGAAGGGAAGTCGGTGATCAAGTCCGGCATGGTGCGGCGCATTGAGCAGCAGCTGACCGGCAAGTCGGGTCCGCATTGGTTCGACGTGACACGCGCCCCGATGCTCGATGAGAACGGCGACCCGGCGGGCGTGATGTTTACGGCCTACGATGTGACGGCGTTCAAGCTGCGCGAGGAGGCCGTGAAGACCGCCGAGGCGCAGATTACCGAGGCACAGCAGCGCGCACAGACGGCCGAAGGCCAATTGGCCGAGGCGCAGCAACAGGCGCAAGCGGCGGGTGAGCAGCTGACCGAGGCGCAGCAACAGGCCCAAGCTGCCCAGCAGGCGCTGAACGAAGCCCAGCAGGCGAAGGCCGCCGCTGAGCAGCAGCTGGCCGAGCTGTCTCAACAGGCCCAGGTGCAGGCCACCGAGCTGGAGCAGGTGCGCGCGCAAAGCCAGCAGGAAATCGCCGATGCGCAAGCAAAGGCGGGAGAGATGCAGGCGCTGGTGGACAAGGCCCGTGCGGCCGCGCAGCAGGTGGAAGCGCAGATGACGCAGCGCGTGCAGGAAGCCGAAGCCGCAAAGGCCGAGGTGGAGACACGCCTGCAGCAGGCCGCCCAGGCGCAGACAGCAGCTGCTCAGCTTGCGAAACAACTGGTGGATGCGCTACAGTAACGCTGCCTGAGCGGGGGCTTAGGCGAACGGCCCGCGGATTCCGCGCGGCGCCGATGACGCAATCCGTAGTACGCGTCCTGATGCGGCCACAGCCGCCTCTCCTTTTTCCGTTAGCCTACAATCACCCAAGGCTTAACGCTGTCCAAACGCGGAGAAAGTATGCTTATCCCGGTGTAGGGCCGGGGAGCACCGCGTAAGCCCATTGGGCGTCCCGCGCGTTATGCCGAGAAACAAACAAGGAAGTACACCCCCATGAACCGAGGATTCCTGATTGACATGGACGGGGTCATCTATCGTGGCAACGAGATGATTCCCGGCGCCATCGAATTCGTGGCGGCGCTGCGCGCCAAGCGGATTCCCTTTCTGTTCCTGACCAACAACAGCCAGCGCACCCGGCGCGACATGGTGACCAAGCTGAACCGTATGGGCTTCGAGGTGGAGGATGAACACGTGTTCACCTGCGCCATGGCCACGGCGCGGTTCCTGGCGCACCAGAAGCCCGGCGGCACAGCCTTCGTCATCGGCGAGGGCGGCCTGCTCAACGCCTTGCACGCCAACGGCTACTCCATCGTGGATTCCGATCCGGACTACGTGGTGGTAGGCGAGGGCCGCACGCTGAACTACGAGACCATCGAGGCGGCCGTGAACATGATCAACAAGGGCGCGAAGCTGGTGGCGACGAACCTGGACCCCAGCTGCCCCACACCGGGCGGCATCCGTCCGGGCTGCGGTGCCATCGCGTCAATGCTCGAGGCGGCCACGGGCGTGAAGCCCTTCAGCGTAGGCAAGCCCAGCCCGATCATGATGCGCGACGCCCGCAAGGAGCTGGGCCTGACTGCGGCGCAGACGACCATGATCGGCGACACAATGGAGACCGATATCCTCGGCGGCGTACAGATGGGTTACCACACGGTGCTCGTGCTTTCGGGCGGCACCAGCAAGGAAGACCTCCGCCACTACGCCTACTCCCCCGACATCGTGGTGAACTCGATCGCCGACCTGATCAACTCCGATTTCCTGGGCACCTCGCAGGCCGCCTGAACGGAACGCTGAATCGTCTCTCCCCCCCACGCCCGGCGCGCACCAAAGCGCCGGGCGCATTTTGTTTACCGTGCGGGTGTTGCGGCGGCACCTTAGCCCGCGCTTACCACTCCAGCATCACCATCAACAGTGATGACTTCGCCGTTCTTAACGGCCTCGGCGATGGGTTCGATGGGACATTCGACGATCGGGATCGACTCGTCGTACCAGACTTCGGAGAGGACGACACCGGACA
The DNA here is from genome assembly GCA_016125095.1 of Candidatus Hydrogenedens sp. Classification (GTDB taxonomy): domain Bacteria; phylum Hydrogenedentota; class Hydrogenedentia; order Hydrogenedentales; family JAEUWI01; genus WGMK01. The sequence continues at coordinate 319,671 of WGMK01000015.1, forward strand.
CGAGGAGCGGATCGGCGGCGCCGACGATGATGGCGGCGGGACCGTTCTTCATGCGGACGAGATCGAGCAGGACGAGCCCGGTATGGGTGCTGCCGATGGCGGCCGGGATGACCAGCACCTTGCCCTTCACGTTTTCCTTGAACCAGGGGTGGTGGCGGTCGCGCACTTCGGCCTTCTTGAACCAGAGCAGGTTCTCGGGCTTGGTGAAGGCCGCGGTGAAGTTCACCGACCTGTCGGTGAAGAGTGCTGGGCCCTGGGCCTTGCCCTTGAGGATCGGTTTTGCCGGGAAGGTCTTGCTCATTTCACCCCCGCCACGCGCAGCACGTCGTCGAGGTTGCCGTATTCGCCGCCCTCGAGGTAGTAGTGCAGCTTGCCCGAGTTGGTAATCACATGCCGGTTCTTCGGCGTCAGCCGCACGGTAAGCCCCGCGAGCGGGCAATGGGTAAACAACTCCACGCCCGCCTCGACCAGCTGATCATGCAGCGGCAGCTTCCGCAGTTCCTCGTAGTCCGAGGGCACGATGTGGAAGAGCGTCCGCTTGGTCACGGTCTTGCCCACGAAATGCCGGCCGACATCCTTGACCTCGTCGAGCGTCATCTGTGGACAGCCGAACACCACCATGCCGGCCGTGCCCTGCTTCTGCCGGTCCCAGCGGATGGCGTCGATGTCCTTCTGCGTAATCGTGATGGTCTGCTCGGGTTCCTTGTCGAACACCGCGTCGAGGCTCGGGCATTCGGGCGTGACGCCGACCACGTGATACAGCCCCACGCCGCCCGCCGCCGCCATGGTCGCGCCGAGGTTTTTCAGCTGCACCTTGTCGAAGGGGTAGTGCGTCAGCACCGGCACCTTGTCGACCAGCGACTGCCCGATGATGAAGCCCACCGCGTCGTCGTCCATCTCTTCGATGTCGAGCTTGATGAGCACATTGCCCTTGCGGTGCTCGTCGAACAGCAGGCCGAATTCCGGCGTGAGCCCCGTGACCGCCATGCAGATATCCACCATGATCGAGTTGCGGTTCGTGCGGGCGCCGGCCACGGAATTCGCATACACGACGGCCGAGCTCTCCGCCCAGCCCAGAATATCGCCGAACTCCGGCACGTTGGCCGTGTGGTAGGTGACGCACGAGTAGTTGCCGGTCACGCCCAGCTTCGCCAGCTGGTCCTCGTGGTGCTTCTGCTTGCGGAAGGCAATCAGCCGGTTCTGCATCGAAAAGTCGTAGCCCGGGCGCGGGTTGATGGTCGTCGGCACCTTCACCTTCACGCCCGCATCCACCAGCTTCCCCAGCAATTCGTAGTAGCCGGTATAGGTGGAGATGGCGAAACTGCCGGTCAGGTGGGCACTCTTGATAGGCACCAGCCGCTGCGCGTCGAACGACTCGCCGTAGCGCACCAGCGTCTTCATGGCCAGCGCCATCTCGGGGCCTTCCGACCCGTTCAGAATCGCCTGCTGGTCTGCAGTGAGGTCCATGGGCTGTGCTCCGGGGGTTTTAACGCGACACCGCTATGCTACGTCGCCCGGGGCGGAACGCGCAAGGCTGGTCTTGACGTGTTGGCAGGGTTTCCTTAGTATGAATCCATGACATATTACGGACACATCAAAAACGGCATGATTGTGCTTGATGACGCTGCACCTTTGCCCGAAGGCGCGTGCGTCGTGGTGCAGTTGCGCGACGTTCCAGACACGATTGCAGTCAGCGAGAACGTCCAACGCATTTCTGGCATTGTGCCGCCAATCGAAGACGCACAGCGCGATTACTATGAAGCGATGGCGAAGAAGCACCAGTGAAATTGCTGGTTGATACGAATATCTTCATCGATGTGCTTCAAGCGCGCGTGCCATTTTTTCAGGCTTCTGCAGGCGCACTCACCTTGGCGGACACAGGTAAGGTCGTGGCGATGGTTCCCGGCCACACGCCAGCCACTGTACATTTTCTGATTCGGCGCGCCTTGGGCAGACTGCGCGCCGATGAAGCGATCGATTGGCTGCTCGACACTTTCGACGTCGTCCCTGCCACGGCAGCCAGTTACCGCCGCGCAAGAGACTTCGGCTTTGCTGACTACGAGGACGGCGTGGTGGCTGCCATGGCCGAACAAGCGCAATGCGACTTCGTGCTGACACGAAATCCAAGCGATTTTAAATCGGGACCAGTTGCAGCAATTACGCCCAGCGAATTGCTGCAACTGGTCGGCCGATAGACTTTTCAAAGAGTGTTATAGCGCCGGGCAGTATCCATCCTCTTCTTGCGGGCACCACGTGTAGCCGTCGGCGTTGAAGAACTGGATGAGCCGCACAAGTTCGTTCAGCGAGATAATCCAGTTCTGCGGGGCGTAGTCGCTGGCGTGGGGCGCGCAGCTCTGGTCGGCGCTGTAGGGCGCGAAGCCGTCTTCCGAGTTTCCTCCGCAGCCGTAGCTGATGAGGTTGTACAACTGCACCACGCGCAGCAGTTCCGCGAGGGTGATTTTGCCATTTCCGTCCTGGTCGGCCGAATGCGACTCCGCCGGCGGTTCGCCGTCGCTTTGTCCCTCGCCGTCAATCGCTCCTTCGGGAGTGCCTTCTACCGTGCCTTCGGGTTGCCCTTCTTCGGTGCCCTCGGCGACGCCCTCGGGTGTGCCTTCCGGCGCGCCTTCACCCTCAGCCACGCCCTCCTGCTGTCCTTCGCCTTCGGCGGTCGGCGTGTAGGGTCCGATGCACATCGCGAGGTCGCCCGACTGCTGCGCCACGGTGTTGGTGCTGTCGGTGCCGGTACGGAAGATGCCGTCGCCCACCGGGCTGTGGTACCAATGGAAAGCGCAGTCGGGGGTAAACATCCCGGTTATGTTGACGAATTGGTTCGAGAACTGCGTATCGGGACCGAAGTCGACCGGCGGATCGAACACTGCGGTATAGCGCAGAATCGGATGGCCTTCGCTGTCGGTGAATCCCGTATCGGTGGTCAAGGGAGTCATCGTGAACGAACCGACTTCGGTACTCGGCGCAATGCCGCCGATCAGCGATATCCCCCTGTAAAACCGGATGCGGAAGACATTCGGGGTGCGCGTACAGGCATTCCCCTGCGCGTCCGCGCCGTAGCCCCACCAAGTGAGGCTGCCGACCGGTTCGCTCGGGTTCAGGCGGAAGTTCTCGAATACGAGCGTTCCGCCATCCTCGCTCTCTTGCGCGGCCCCGGTTCCGCTGCCGTCGTCGGGCGGCTGAACGATTATCGTTTCACTGGGGCAATCGTCGAATGTGCCCGGCGTGCCGCAAGTACCCTCGACTGTGACGGTCCGATACTTCTGCGCGTAGTAGCCGGCGCTGTCTTCCACGTAATATTGAATGTAGTAGACGCCGGCCACGCTCGTGTCCACCGTATCGAGGCCATTGGTCTCCATCTTGAAGGTGATGTCGCCCTCGCAATAGTCCGTGGCTACCGCGCCTTCATCAGTGTAGGTATCCCGGCATTGGAGCGTTACCGCTTCGGGACCATTCAGCACGATCTCGGGGGCGGAGGTATCCGTCACGATAACCTGGTAGGTCAAGGGATCCGCGACATTGCCGCTGGCGTCGCTGACATCGAAACTCAATCCGTAGTTTCCGGCGGTGCCGAAATCGGGCAAGTCGCCGGATTGGACAATCTGATCGGTCAGATCGCCCGTGCAATCGTCGTACGCGGTTACCGTAGGAAGCACGAGCGAATCGCCGCATTCCACGTACATGAACTCACTTCCGTTATAACTCAGAAGCGGCGGCAGGGTATCTTTGACGCGCACCAACCGGCTCAACGTGACCGCAGGATTGCCCATGCCGTCCTGCACGTCGTAGTACAGGGTAAACTCGCTGACCGCCGAAGTGTCCACGACGCCTCCGCTCACGACGACGTCGCCATTCAGGCTCGCGCCCGTGGCCGAGATGGCCGAGGCGCCGGGGTCGGAGAACTCTTCCGTGCACTCGACCTCCAAAATGTCATTGCCAATCAGCGTCAGGGTCGGCGCTTCGGAAATCAGCGCGAAGAATCCCAGGGCATTGGTGGACAATTGAATGCTCCGGGAAGTGGTGTCGAGCGTCTGTCCGTCCACCCGGGTCCAGGGTCCGTCGGCCGCGGGCGCCTGATAGATGGCGAACAGATCCTCGTTAAGGTTCAGCGCTTCCGCCGGCGTATACGCGAACTCCAGCACGGCCGTGTTCCAGGTGGTCCGGTCGGTCGTAACTTCCCAATAGACCGGCGCGATGTTCGTGCCCTCGCCGTTGCCCAGGTTTGAAAGGGCCCCGGTGAGGCGCGAGAGCGCAACCGTTGTCTTGCCGCCGGAACCCGAGAGGTACTTGAGGCGTGTCCGCAGCACGGGCGAGAGGTCGCCGCCAACCGGATCCAGCTGCGTCTGGCCGCTTCCCTGCGCCAGCGTCGCGGCGGCAATGGTACTCGTGCCATCGCCATAGAGCACATGGGCATAGCCCGCCCCGCTCTCGTCCGCGTTGTTGCTGAACGGGGCGGTCATCACGAGGTCGGCCTTGCCGTCGCCATCCAGGTCTCCCTTTGCCATCACCGCCGCGCCCAGCAGATCGAGATTGGTTCTACCGTAAACGCTGACATCAGCATTCAGGAATTCCAGTTCGAATTCGCGGAAACCGGAAAGCAGGTCCGGTGCAGTGAGTGCCTGTACCAAGCCATAGTAGCCGCCGTCCGGCTCGGGGGCGTCGGCAAAGGCCGCCCCCATGACGAGATCGTCGTACCCATCTCCGTCGATATCGCCCAGCGAAACACTGGTGCCCAACCGCGCCCCGGCGAGTCCTCCCTTGATGATCCGGAATCCAGAGAGATTGTTCATCGTCAAATCGAAGGCTGCGCCGAGCAAGTTCGCCCGTCCCTCGAAAAGCAGCGCGCCGCCGGCCTGTTCCAGTTCCACGGTCGGCGCATAGAGCGGCAGCCCGATGAGCAAGTCCTCGAAACCATCGGCGTCTGCATCGCCGGAATCGAGCGCGTAACCGATGGAGTCGATTCCGAACAGCCGGGTCATGCTGCCGAACGACCCCGAGTCGCCGGCATCGATGGTGTTGGGGCCCGGATTCACGGAGTAGATGATGAATGCGGTACTCGCGTCCGGCGCGCCGCAGGCGACATCCTCGTAGCCGTCGCCGTCGAAATCACCGATGACGACCGATGACCCCATGCGCGAACCGGACGGCCCCAACAGTTCGAATCGCTCCGGCTCGCTGGTCACCTCCAGCGTCATGCCCAGACTGAGATTGCCCGGAAAAACCGTATATACCGTGCCCGAGCTTGGTACCGCGTTCACGGTGACGCCCGGCGCGCCGAACACCATTTCGAGGGGGGCGTCGGAATTGGTGTTGCCGCAGGCGATGGCATAGCCCAACTGGTCACCCTCCGCCCCGCCCACGTAGCGCGATTCGCCATTAAGCGGGTCAGTCGCGTCGGTACTTACTTGAAGCGTACCGGGTTCATCGACGTCGGCATTCTCCAGCACGACCACCACGCCCCGGACGCTGCGGGCGCCAGGCGCGCCGACGATCAACTCCGGCAGGCCGTCGCCGGTTACGTCGCCAGCAGCGACTGCGTAGCCGAATTCCGCGTTGTTGTCGACGCACTCGATGGAAAGCAATCCGCTGTCGCCCAGCGTGCCGCCGGTGTTCTTGGGGCCACCGAAAACAACGACGACCCGTCCCCGCGAACTGCCCGGCGCGTCGACCGTGCTATATCGGGAAAGGCCAATGGCGAGATCGTCGTAGCCGTCGCCATTAAAGTCGGCCGCCGCGACATTGTCATTGCCCGCCCCCATGCCGTCTTGGGCCACGGGAGCGTATCGGGCGAAGGGTGTACCTTCCTGGCCAGCGGGCAGCTTCAAGTCAATGCTCAGCGGCAGGGTTGCACTCCAAGCGCCGCCCGGCAGAGCGGCCGCAAAGGCCGCGATAGCCGCCGAAAATGCACGAATCCCCTGTGATCTCATCGTAATATCCCCTGAGAAAGTTTAGGTCGAGCCGATTGAACTCTGACGCGGCGCCCCCAAGCGCCGCATACAAGCGGCAAAAAGATATGCCACCTCCGGCGAAACTTTCAATCTTTGGGGTTGAAGGGGGACAGTGTCTAGTATAGGGTTATGTATACTAAATTCGTCCGTGGCGTGCAACTATCTGTCGGGGTAACCCGCGCATCACGCCCAGGAACTGCTGGTCCCGACCAATTCCTCGGCCACGCGGTCGGCGAGCGCCATGATGGTGAGGTAGGGATTCACGTGCGAGCTTTTTGGAAAAAGGCTCGCGTCGGACACGTAGAGCCAGTCAGTGCCGTGTACCTTGCCTCGGCCGTCGGTCACGCTGGTGGCGGGATCGGTGCCCATGCGGCAGCCGCCCTGGGGGTGCGCCGCCGCGACGGGGGTCTTGTTCGCCAGGTAGTTCTTCGACGAGATAAAGCGCTCCAAGTCCGCATCGGCCACTTCGCCGCGCTTAAACACGGGTCGGTCGGCGCAGGGCATGATGACCGTGTCGCAGCCCGCCGCAAAGAAGATGCGGGCGGATTGCGCCTGGGCGCGGCAGAGGGATTCCACGCTCTCGGCGGAGATGGTGTAGTTGATCTCCGGGTTCCCCTTCGCGTCGAGCCCAATGTAGTTACTCTCGAGCGCCTCGTCGTGGTTGAGGATAATCTGCGTCATGAAGCGGTTGTAGCACTTCATGAGTTCTTTCAACTCGCGGCCCCACAGGCCCAGGTGCTTGGTGCTCACGAAGGGATAGTAGAAGGCGGTCTCGAGGTAATAATGGTCCTGCTCGGAGAACTGCGGCGAGTAGTAGGTCTTCGGGTAGCCGCGGTAATTCTTGATGTCTTCCGGGTAGACGCCATAGACGGTCAACGCCGGGTGCAGCGTGAAATACTTGCCGAGCGCGGGAAGCCGTTCGCCGTAACCCGAGCGCAGCAGGAGAGCGGGCGTGCCGGGCGCGCCGGCCGACAAGACGATGCGCTTGGCCCGCACGGCGTAATCGCCGGGCGTCCACGGACCGTCGTGCGTGCCGGGCGGCGTCTTGCCCACGGTCACCTCGAGGCTGCGCTCCCCCACACGGGCGACGTGGCAGTTGGGAATCAGGTCGATGCCCGCCTGTACCGAGGCGGGAATCTGCACCTCGAGCGTGCCCTGCTTGCCGCCGGAGATGCAGCCGATGTTGCAGAAGCCGTTCTGCTGGCAGCCCTTCACGTTCAGCCGGATGGTCTCGACCTGATAGCCGAGCTTCTCGCAGCCTTCCTTAAACAGCCGGTTGTTGTCGTTCACCATCTCCGGACCGGGTTCGATGACGTGGATCTCTTCCTCGATGCGCTCAAAGCGCGGGCGCAGATCCTCGGCCGTCAGGCCCGGCACGCCCCATTCGCCGCAGACATCGTCCGGCAGACGGAAGGTGACGCCGGTATACAGCATGGTGCTGCCGCCCACGCCGCGCCCCGCTGCCATGGTGATGGCGCCGTCCTTCGTGGGCCACGCGCCGCCGCGCCAGAGCAATTCCATCATCTCCAGCTCGCGCTGGGTGAAGTAGTCGCGCGTGTAGTGCGGCCCGGATTCGAGGATGGCGATTTTCGCGCCCGCCTGCGCCAGGGGAATCAGCCGACTGGCGAGGGTACCGCCGCCGGCGCCGGACCCCACGATGACGAGATCATAGTCCTTGTTCATTCCGCCACCTCCAGCGCGCCTTGTTCAAGGCCGCGGATGACCGTGTCGGGGTAGGCGCGCTCCGGCACGTGCGGGCCGCCGTAGCCGAACTCCGGCCAAGTCGCCTCGCGCGTGTAGTAGCCCATGCAGACGTAGCTCTTCAGGCCGAAGAAGCCCATGCGGAACGGCCGCAGCGGGCAGGACTCCGTCCAACGGAGCTGCCGTTCGCGCGCGGCCATGCTGTTGTTCTTGAACGTGCGTCCGCCGAAAAACACCCCGATGAAATCGAGCGCCACCATGAACTTCAGGAACAGGGCGCGCATCTCCGGGTCGAGCCGGTTCAGCGCCCAATCCACTACGGCCGCAGTCTCCATCGTGCCACCGCCGGGGCTGCCGGGATCGGGCGGGATGATGCAATCCGCCGCCGCGAGAAAGACCTGCAGTTTCCTGCCGGTCAGGTTCTTCAGTTTGTAGGTGGCGTCTGTCATACGAGTATTCCTTGCCTGAGTATCGCCCACTCCACCACACCGGACCGCACCACCGCAACTACGGGGCTACTTCGAAACCCTCGCGCGCGCGAGCGCCTCGGCGGCCGGCACAGACTCCGGGTGCAGTGCGGTAATCTCCTCCAGCGTCGAAGCGAGCGATCTCTCCGCCTGCTTCACGTCCCGGTAATACTGCTCGAGCGTCTGGTAGCCCTCGGGGGAATCCGGCTGCAGTTCGATGCCGGTTAGGATATCCTCCAAAGCAGCAGGGTGCTGGCCGCAAATACGGGCGCGCGCGCGGCAGAACCAGGTACGCGCGTTGTCGGGCGCGAGGCGGAACGCGGTCTTCACTGACTCCAGGGCCTCACCGCACCGCCCGAGGCCCGACAGGGTATCGGCGTGGCTCAGCCGCAGGTCGAGGTCGGAAGGATTCAAGACCAGCGCGTTCCCAAGCTGTGCCAGGCCGGCTTCGCTGTCGCCCGCCTGCAGCAGCGCGGTCGAGTAGTATTGCCGGAACACAGCGTCGAAGGGATAGGCCCCGGCCATGGTCTTCGCGAGCGGGCGGAAGATCTCGTTGCGTCCGAGTTGGGCCGTCACGCCGAGATACTCGAGTCCCACAAGGTAGTCGTTGCCGCCCAGTTCGATGGCGCGTGTCAGAATCGAATAGCGCTCCTCCGGCGTGGCCGGCCGGATGATTTCGGCGAGCCGGGCATACTCCGCTTCCAGCCCCTCGAGCTCCATCCAGAGCCGCCCGCGGTTCGCGTTTAAGAGGATGCCCCGCCACTCGAGGTGCTGGTAGTCGTCGAAGGCCAGCCATTCGGCGCATTCTGCGTAGGTAAGCGGAACGGCCTCGACGCGTGCCTGGCCGCGACGCTCTGCGACTTGGGCGCTCACCGCTTGCCAGTAGGCGCAGGCGAGGTGGTAGGCCGCCTCGGGCGACAAATGGCAATGGTCGGTGAAGAAGTCCGCGCCGGGTATACCGTGCGGACTTTTTGCAGCCACGTAGGCCTCGCCGTCCACGAAGGCCACGGCGGGTTCGTGCATGCCGTCGGCCACCTCGCGGACAATCGCGTTGGTGGGGGTCCGCGCACGCGCATAGCCCGGCGGACTCCAGTCGCGCGCGAGTCGGAACGCCTTCGCTGCGCCGCCGTCGTCGCCCTGTGCCAGCAGGCAGCGGCCGCGAAGGAATTCGAGGCTGGGGCCATTCGCCGTTGCTTCGGCATCTGCAAGCCGTTCGAGCGCGCCGGTGTAGTCCTGCGCGCGGTAGTGCTCGAGCGCGTCGTTCACGGTCGCCTGCCAGCCCCCCACCACTTCCGGCGAAAAGTTCCCGATGGGCGTATCGCACTCGTTGGGCCAGTCCCGCTCATTCACGGCAAGCGTCGACAGCACGACGCCCGCGCCCGCCTGCCGCGCCGCCGTAGCGATGGCGGAGAGGTTGTCGCGGTAACAGGCGAGCAGCAGTTTCGCCTGTGGCGTATCGAGATAACCACCCTGCACCCACGGCGCCGCATTTCCAGGAAACAAGGACTGGCGGTACCGGGCGATGGCCTGAAAGATGCGCGATTGCAGCAGGGGAACCACGCGCGCGAACTGGGCTTCGCGCTCGGCCGGGGTCACGCCCTCGGTCAGTCGGAACGAAAACGGCCCAGCGAACTCGTTGTTCCCTGCGTAGACGAGAAACAGGTCGGGGTGCAGATGGCTGGCCACGGCCTCGGCCACCTCGCGCATCACGGTCGTGTCCATGCCCTCGTAGGCGTAGCAGTAGAATTCGAAGCGCGTGCCGGGATAGGCCTTCTCGCACATGGCCTCGAGGCAGCGCCAGAAGGAAAACGCGGAATTCGGCCAGCCCTTGGCCGCCGAACCGCCGAATACAAACACGCGGAACGCATCGGCCGGTTTGTCTGCCGCGACGAACTGCGGCGTCTGGATGCGGTCGTTCGGCGGGATATCGGTGCCCAGGAACAGCCGGAAGAAGTCTCCGTTCAGGGCGTAGTAGCGCTGCCCCTCGAAGGTGCGCGGCACAATGATCCGCCCATCCACGCCAACCCCCGCGAGCCGCAGCCCGGCTTCTAAACCGGCCAAGAGCAACAGTGGCACAACAACGAGCGAGAATACCCATGCGCCGAATGTGTACAGCCTACTGCGCATTGAGGGCTTCCAGGTTCTGCCGGGGAAGCGCCGCCTCGGGATAACGGCCCGCAAGTTCCTCCAGGTGCCGGCGCAATCCATCGGTATCGTCTGCAACGGTCTGGTAGTAGGCGAGCAGCAACTCGTAGCCGGCGGGACCGTCGGGATTCAGCTCGATGATGTGCTCGATCGGGGCGAGCGCGTCCGGAACGCGCAGGCAAAGGGCCGTACGCGCGAGGCCCTCGAGCGCGCGGTAGTCGTCGGGCGACGTCGCGACGAGTTCCTCGTACCAGACCTTGGCTTCGTCGCAACGATTCCGGTTTAGCAGCGACTCGGCATACGCTGCACGGATTCCATACTCTTCGGGATCAATTTCCAGCGACACCTGGATCTCGTGTTCCGCCGCGTCCGGGTTGCCGTTGGCTTCGAGCGCGCGGCCCATCAGACTTCGGAATATCGCCGATTGCGGATATCGTGCCGCGTGTTCCCGGGCAATGCGCTCGGCCAGCGCGAAATCGGAACCGGGCAATAACAGGGCGTCAACGTATTTCTGCCCATTCAGGTAGTCGACTCCGGAGAGCGCGAAGGCGCGCGCCAGCCTTGGCAGGGGATCTACTTGCTCGCTGGCGTCGATGGCACCATAGTGCTCGTCATAATAGGACCGGAGGCCAGCCAGGGCTACCCGGCCTTCATGTACATCAAGCAACCTTTTCCGGTTTACGCCATCATCCACGAGACGAACGCCCAACCGCTCTGCGCATTCCTCGATTCCGGGCGCAATAAACCCCGTGGGTGGGCGCCCCAGCCTGCGCGCGATAGCAGCGTCCACGGCAGGCCAGAAAGCCACGGCCAGCGCATGGGCGCCCTCGACCGAAAGGTGGCAATGGTCCAGCAGGAATTCGCGGCCGGGAATGCCGTGGGGGCTTTGCGCCGACATCGCGCCTTCACCATCCACCAGCGTGACTGTGGACGCATCGTACTCTTCGGCGACCGCACGGATGACCCGGTTGGCCGCCGTGCGCGCGCGCACGAACATGGGCAAATCCAGGTCCATCGCCTGCTCGAACGCCGTACGGGCCTCGGAGTCGCGATTGAGGGCCATCAATGCCTGCCCTTCCAGGTAACTCAGCACGGCGCCTTCGGACAGGTCCCGCAGCGCAGACACCTCGCGCAGGGCGGCCTCGTATTCGCCGCTGCTTAGTTGCGCGCGCAGGTTTGCCAGACCGGATTCCCATTGTGCGGCGTCGTCGCCCACCAGCGGCTGCTCCGGGGCATCACTCTCCGGCGGCCAATCGCGGAGATTGGCGACGAGCGTAGAGAGACACACCTCGGCTCCCGCATCCTCGGATGCCTGGATGATCTGTTCGAGGTTGTAGCGGTAGGTATCGAAAATTAACCGTCCCTCGCGGGTGCGTTCGCCGAAGCCGGCACGCTGGCGGGCCGCTTCGTCTTCCGGACTGGGGCCTCGGTTGGAGACCATGAGCTCGAAGAGTCGCAGGCCGCGGAGCGAGTGTATTCGGTCCACCGCCTGCATGCGCTCTTCGCCGGTGTCAAAGCCCGCGAGCAGGCTCGAGGTAAACGGGCCATTAAGCTCGTTGTTGCCGAGGTAGAGCAGCACCACGTCGGGTTCGATACTGGCGCAGGCGGCGGTGCCGATGTATCGCATGACCGTGGAATCCAACGCCGGACTGGCGAGGCAGTAAAACTCAAGCGGCACCTCCGGATAGGCTGCCCGCGCGATGGCCTCGAGAAACCGCCAGTAGGCCATGGTGGAATCGGGCCAGCCTTTGGCGGCGGAGCCCCCGAGCACGACCAGACGAACGCCCCCCTCGGGCTTGGGCTCGATGGCATCAAGCAGCACGCGGATATCGCGCTCGGGGGGAAGGCTGAACGATAGAAAGCGACGGTAAAAGTCATTGTTCAATTGCATGAAGTGGATGCCGTCGACCGTGCGAGGCACAAAGACACGCAGTTCCTTCTTCGGGTAGGCGGCCCGGATACTACCCTCTACAAGTCCGAGCAGGAGCACGGGCAGCACCACCAGCGAAATTGCCCATGCGGCAAGTGTCTTTGCCCATCGCTGCATCCGCTTGGCCCTACAGGTCCAGCTTGGGGAAGCGGTGGAACTGTCCGTTTCCCTGCACGCGCGCGCGGGTCTCTGCGGCGCCTTCGAGCAGATGCACCGCGCGGCGCAGGTGATCGAGTAAGTAGCGCTGGCGCCGCGCCTCTTCGGGAATCGACAGCAGTTCGACCTTCTGCCCCAGCGTGAGTCCGGATTCGTGCCCAAGGCGGAAGGAGAGATCGGCGGAGGCCGAGGCGCGCGGTTCCTCTCGGCCGGTGTCGAGCAATTCGTGCAGCCGCCTATACAGCGCCGTCAGTTCCACCTCGTACTCCGAGCCGGGGGCGGGCTCGTTCGGCACCCAGGTGGCCATGCCCGAGGGATACAGCTTGCCCGGCGCCACGCGCTCGAATTCTTCCAGATGGAATACGCGCACGCCCTCGGTGGCGATATCCATCTCGCCCGAATCGTAGGTACGGAAGCATTCCACCACGCGGGCCGTCGTGCCGTACTCCGCCACGCGCTCGTCGAAGTAGGTGGGAATGCCGAACTCCGCGCCGGTCTCCAGGCATTCGCCGATGAGCTGCTTGTAGCGCTCTTCAAAGATGTGCAGCTTCAGGCGCTCGCCGGGAAACAGCACCAACTGGAGCGGAAACAGGGGCAATTGTTCGGGCATTGTCTCAGGGCTCCGTAAACCTTCAGTATGCCACGCCCTCCGGCCCGCGCCCAAGGAGGCGCGGCTGGTCAGTGTGCGTTGACCTGCGCTTAGTCCGTATACTGGCGGAAGTCCCAACGGGTGCCGCGGCGCCCGGACTGAAAAGGATTTCATGACACTCGCTCCCTTGCTTCAATTGGCGCTGGTGGTCGGCATTGGTATTGCCGCGCAGTGGATCGCCTGGCGTATCCGCATTCCCTCCATCCTGTTTCTGCTGTTGGCCGGCTGGTGCGCCGGACCGTTGCTGGGCTGGATTAAGCCCGACAAGCTCATGGGCGATCTGCTCATGCCGGTGGTCGCGCTCTCGGTGGGGTTGATCCTCTTCGAGGGCGGCATGTCGCTGCGCTATAAGGAGTTGCGCAGTGCGGGCACCGTCACCTGGAGGCTGCTTTCCTTCGGCGCCGCCGCCACCTGGTTCCTCAGCACGATCAGCGCCCATTATCTGCTGGATTTCGATTGGCCCGTGGCCCTGCTCACCGGCGCGATTCTCGTCGTCACCGGCCCGACCGTTATCGGGCCGATGCTTCGCCACATCCGGCCCTCGGGCCAGGTGGGCTCGGTGCTCAAGTGGGAAGGCATCGTCATCGATCCTATCGGCGCGCTGCTCGCCGTGCTCGTGTTCGAGAGCGTGGCGCACGCCAGCGAAAGCGGGCCCTTCGTTCATCTCATGCTCAGCATCGTGCGCACCATTGCCGTCGGCGGCGTGCTCGGCGTCGCGGCCGCCTACTTCCTCGTGTTCTGCCTGCGCCGCTATTGGATACCCGACTACCTCCAAAGCCCGGTGACCCTCGCGATGGTGCTGTTCATCTTCGCCGTGTCGAACCAGGTGCAGGAAGAATCCGGCCTGCTGGCCACCACCATCATGGGGGTCGTAATGGCCAACCAGCCCGGGCTCATGGTGCGGCACCTCATCCAGTTCAAAGAGAACCTGCGCGTCCTGCTGCTCTCAGTACTCTTTATCCTGCTGTCCGCGCGCCTCGCCTTCGACTACATCAACACCATCGACTGGCGCGCAGCGGCGTTTGCCGTGTCACTCGTGCTCGTCGTGCGGCCCGTCTCGGTCTGGCTCAGCACCGTCGGCACCGGGATGCCGCGCAATGAGCGCCTGCTGCTGGCGTGGATGGCCCCGCGCGGTATCGTCGCCGCCGCCATCACCTCTGTTTTCGCGCTCGAAATGGAGGCCCGCGGCTACGAGGACGCCGGCCGCATGGTCCCCGTCATGTTCTTCGTCATCGCGTTTACCGTCGCGCTCTACGGCCTCACCGCGCCGTGGATCGCGCGCCGCCTGAATGTGACCCAGCCCGACCCGCGCGGCGTGCTTATCGCCGGGGCGCACCGCTTCTCGCGCGATTTGGCCGCCTGCCTCAAGGAATGCGGTATCGCCACGCTGCTGGTGGACCGCAACTGGAGCAACGTCTCCGCCGGGCGCCTCTCCGGACTCAACGTGGTCTACGGCGATATCCTCGACGAGACGCTGGTGGACGATGCCGTGTCGCGCGGCATGGGACGCCTGCTCGCGCTCACCCCGAACGACAAAGTCAACTGCCTCGCCGCGCTCCAGTTCGCCGAGGTTTTCGAGCACAAGAACGTGTATCAGCTGCCCCTGCACAAAGGCGCCGAGGCCGGTCTCTCCGGCACCGAAGTGCCCCGCCACCTCATGGGCCGCGTCCTCTTCCGCGACGGCATCACCTATGAAATGGTGAACCAGCGGCTTGAGCAGGGCTATCGCATCAAGCTCACCAACATCAACGCCAACTTCACCTTCGACGATTACCTGAAGGAATACGGCAACGAGGCCGTGCCGCTGATAGCCGTGCGCGATGCCGACAACGACATCATCTTCACCACCGAGGAAAAGGCCCGCGTGACCGCCGGCAGCCGCGTCATCGGCCTCGTCCCCCCCGTGTCCGACGCCCCGCCGCAGCCCGAGCCGAACCCCGAGACCGCCCCGCTGCCGGCGTAGGAGTACGTTCCATGGACAACCGAGAATTCCAGTCTATCGCCATGTTGAGCCTCATGGCCGCCTTTGCCGATGGAAAATCGGACGAGGCCGAGCGCGCCAAGCTCAAGGAAGTATTCGCCGGCTTCGCCGAATTGGATGCGGACGCCTACCGCCGCGTACTGATGGGCGAGGTGAGCATGAGCGAGGAAGCCGCCCGTATTACACGCCCGGAGCTGCGTACCCTCGCCTACGAAATGGCGCTGGCCGTGTGCGATGCCGACGGAGCGAGCGCTCCGGAAGAAGTGCGGTTTCTCGAGGAACTGCGTCAGGCGCTCGGGCTCGAAGCCAGCGCCGTGGCCGAAACCAACCAGCAGGCGGAGGCTATCGCCGAAGCGCCCTTGGCCCCGCCCGCGGGCGCCGCGGTGCCTGCCGTGGCATCCGCTCCCGCCGATGTGGGCGATTCCCGCGAGGCCGAAATTGAATCCACGATTCTCAACTACGCCATCATGAACGGTGCCCTGGAATTGCTTCCGCAGTCCATGGCGACTATGGCAATTCTACCGCTGCAAATGCGCTTGGTCTATCTCGTCGGCAAGCAACACGGCGTCGAACTTGATAGCGGCCACGTGAAAGAGTTCCTCGCCGTCGCGGGTGTCGGCATGACTTCGCAAGTGCTGGAAAACATGGCGCGCAAGGTATTCGGCGGATTCGTGCGCGCCGCAGCGGGCCGCTCCGCCGGACGCCTCGCCAGCACAGCCGCCGGGCCCGCGCTCACTTTCGCCACCACCCACGCCATCGGGCAGGCCGCTCGCCAGTATTACCGGGGCGGACGCCGCCTCGATCAGATCGACCTCAAGACTCTATTCTCCCGCCAGTTGGAAGAAGCGAAGGGACTCTACGGCAAATACAGCGGCCAGGTAGAGCAACGATCCCAATCGCTCGACATGGGTTCCGTGATGAACATGGTCCGCGGAACCCGATAAGAGGCGCGCTTCATCAATCCACGTCCGGGAAGTATTTTTCCGGTCTTTCCGGGTACCTCACGATTCTTGTTGCTGAGCAGCCGAAGCATCACCGCTGATCTCCCCGATGCCCGCCCCTTGACGGCCGCCAAAGATTGTATTAAGGTATTAATACTTTCGAGGCCAGCTAGATGCGGATACACATCAACAGCGCGGACGCCCTGCCGATATACGCGCAGATTGTGGCGCAGGTGAAACACCTGGTCGCTTCGGGCCGGCTGGCGCCGGGCGACGAGGTGCCTCCAATCCGCGCGCTGGCGCAGGAACTGCTCATCAACCCGAACACCGTGGCGCGGGCCTATCGTGAACTCGAGGCCGCCGGGTTGTTCGAATCGCGCCAGGGCGCGGGCACGCGCGTGTCGGCCAAGGGCACCCCCCTCGCCCGCAAGGAACGCCTCCGCATCGTGAACGAGCGCATCGACGCCCTGCTGGCGGAGGCGCATCAGCTCGATATTGACGACGACACCTTGCTGGACCTGATTTCCAAACGCCGGCGCGCGCCGCGCCCGAAGGAGGAGTGACATGCCAGACCCCACCCCCAGCCCCTTTCCCCTGGAATGCACCGGCCTCAGCCGCCGCTTCCGCCGCACCGAAGCCCTGCACGACATCACCCTGCGCGTGGAACCCGGCCAGGTGTTCGGCGTGGTGGGCGAGAACGGCGCGGGCAAGACGACACTCATGAACCTCGCGATGGGGCTGCTGCGGCCCACCTCGGGCAGCATCCGCATCTTCGGCATGGACCCCGTGATGGAGCCGGAAAAGACGCTCGCGCGCATCGGCTATCTGTCCGAGGACCACGACCTGCCCGGATGGATGCGGCTGCACGAGCTTATGTCGTACACCGCCGCCTTCTTCCCCGATTGGGATCAGGACTACGCGGAATCGATGCGCGAGCAATTCGAACTCGACCCCGGAGCGAAGGTGCGGCAACTGTCGCGCGGACAGCGGGCGCTGGCCGGGCTGCTCTGCGCCATGGCCCACCGCCCGCCGCTGCTCCTGCTCGACGAGCCTTCCTCTGGGCTCGACGCCGTCGTCCGCCGCGATATCCTCGGCGCCATCATCCGCACGGTGGCCGATGAAGGCCGCACGGTCGTCTTCTCCTCGCACCTGCTCGACGAGGTCGAGCGCGTCGCCGACCACGTCGCCCTCATCCGCCAGGGCCGCCTCGTCGAAACCGGCTCGATGGAGCACCTCAAGGCCCGCCACCACCGCGTCACCCTGCGCCTCGCCGAGGCCCAGCACCACGCGCCCGATCTGCCCGGCATGCTCTCGGCCACCGGCACCGGCCGCGAATGGACGCTCATCTGCGAAGGCAGCCGCGACGAACTGCTCGGCCACATCGCCGGCCTGCCCGCCGAAATCATGGAACAAGGCGTGCCCACCCTCGAAGAAATCTTCGTCGCCCGCGCTGGACGCAAAGCCGCAAAGGTCTAAGCCGCATGACGAGGCCGATAAAAGCGATCCTCTGGCGCGAATGGCGCGAGACGTGGGGCGCGCTGCCGGTCGTGGTCTTTTTCACGCTCGCAGGGGGACTGCTTAGCCGCCGTTTCGATGCCGTGTACCGTGTTGACCTTGGTTTCACGCTGCTCACCGGGGCGGGCTTCGGGCTGCTGCTGGCGGCGGGCATCCTGCTTTTGTTCCACAACGACCGGCGCGATGTATCGTTCGTGCCGCCGCGCGACTGGCTGCGGCTCCCGGTGTCCACGTGGAAACTGGCCGCAGTGCTGCTGGGGTTCCGCACGGCCTTTTTCGCGGGGTTGATCGTCGTTGTACAACTCATCGCTGCGTTCGTTTTTCCAGCCGAGCTCGCCATGCTCACCGACAGCACGAGGCGGATGTTGGACTCGGTAGCGCCCGTTTATTCCTACGCCGACGCCTTGATGCTGCCGCTGGCTGCGTTTCTCGTGCTACAGGCGGCCGCGTGGTGCACGGGCCGCGCGGCGGGCTATGCCGTGCTGCCTGCGGCGGGTGTCCTGCTCTACGTGTATTTCGGGAATATGATCAACACACTCGCCCTTCCTACCTGGATACCGGCCGGGGTCGGCCTGGCAGCGTCGGCGGCCGCCGTCGCTGGCTTCTATGCCCACCGGCAGGGCTGGTATTCCGCCCTGCGTCTGCCGACGATTCGCACGGGCAATAGCGCATTCCGCCGATGGAGCCCGATCGCGGCGCAGCGGCACCACGAACTTCGGCGTATCGGCAGGTGGTACGCAGTTGGCGTGGTAGCGTGCTGGGTATTGTTTTGCGGCAGCTACTTGCTCGAGAATCCCAATGCGCTGGGACCGTGCATCGATCTCCTTTTCTGGGTGGGAGAATTGCAGGCCTGCTTTTTTATGATCTCGCTCTTTCTTTGCAGCATCATCGGATTGTATTGGGGCTACGACGCGGCCAGGGTGCTCCAAGGGCGCGGGCAAGGGTATCCGCTGACCCTGCCGATATCTGCCGGCGCTTTCATCTATGCGCGGATTACGGCCATCCTGATCTGTCTGGCCGTCCACCTGCTGTGTCTGATCTTGCTGGGCACGCTCGCCCTATCGCTCTATGCCGCGATTGGCGGCCAAATCGAACTCCCGTCAATGTACGATCTTGCTTGGTCATTATGGCCGTCTGTGACGCTTCCTGAGAGCATGGGCGGAGCCATCGCCGTTGGGATATTCGCGGCACTATACAGCTGGGCGTTCATCCCCCTCTGGATGACTTTCACCTTCGCGAACTTCCTCGATTTCTGGTTCGTTTTCGACGTGCCGCTGCTCGGCGAAGAGCTTGCCGATTATCTTTACGGCTTCGTCTGGCTCTTGCCCTGGCCGTTCATCTGGAAAGCGCTCTACCGCAGTCCCCGCGTTGGTTGGATGCCCGTTGTGTGTGGGGTGCCGGTGTTCCTGGCGACGCTATGGGCCATACTCCGCTACCAGGACGCCCAAGGAGGTCTGCCCGTGATGCCCTCTGAATGGCTTTTTACGGTGGCCATCGCCCTACTCCCGGTCACGGCCTACTTCAGTTGGCTCGCGATATACACCCGCATGCGCGGGCGGTGATCGGACGCAGCGGCTATCGCCGCGTCAAGATGGGTCCCCGCGTGCGCGAGGATGACGATTTGGGGGGCGAGGCGTGGCACGGGTTCTCGATAGCGGTTCAACGGTATATTTTGGCACCCGCGCCAAGAAGCGTTTTGGCCGCCACCTGCGGGCATCATCGCACTACGCCGCCCCAACAATGTCGTCCCCGCGAACGCGGGGACCCATCTAAATACCCTGCCACCGCCTATTCGCCGCCCACGAGGTAGGGCAGCAGCGCGGTGGCGAAACTGAGGACGAAGAAGAAGCCGCACATGTCGGTTACGGTGGTTAGGATGGGTCCGGAGGCGAGGGCGGGGTCTTGCTCGAAGCGCTTGAGGAGCAGCGGTATCGTGCCGCCGAGCAGCACCGCGACGAGGGTATTGAGGCAGAGCGCGCCGCCGACGACGAGGCCAAGGGCGGGGCCGCCTTGCCAGAGCCCGAAGGGCGCCAGCCACGCCACGCAGGCGATGAGCACGCCGAGCGCCACGCCGTTGATCATGCCGACCATGCCTTCTTTCAGCCACACGTAGAAGAACTCGGTCGGCCGGATGAGACCGAGGGTGAGTTCGCGCATGCTGACGGCAACCGCCTGGTTGCCCGAGCAGCCGCTCATGTCGGAGATGACCGGCAGGAAAATGGCCAGCGCGATGACCTGCTCGAGCGTGCCGGTGTAGATGCCGATGATGCTGGCCGCGATGAAGTTGAGGCCGATGTTGATACTAAGCCAGGCGAGGCGGCGCTTGGCGCGCGTCATCACCGGCATGGTGCGCAGTTCCTCGCCGCCGATAATGCCCTGCGCCTTCAGAAAGTCGCTCTGGTGGCGATCGCCCACGGCCTCCATCACGTCCCCGCGCCGCACGATGCCCAGCAGCTTGCTGTCCTCGTCGGTCACGGGCACGCCGAGAAAGCCGTAATCGGAAAAGAAGTCGACCAACTGGTCCAGGGAATCGTGGTCGAGCACGGCAATCGGATTCTTGATCATGATGCTGGAGACGATTTCTTTGCCGGGCGTGAGCAGCATGTCGCGCAGCGGCAGCACGCCCCTCAGGCGCTCGTCCTTGTCCACCACGTATACGTATTGCACGCTGTAGTGCGCGTAATCCTCCGAATGGTCGCGCATGTCACTCACCACTTGGCGCACGGTGTAGTCCTCGGGATAGGCGAGGTACTCCGTAATCATGATGCCGCCGGCCTCGTCCTCCTCGTATTGGCGCAGCAGGCGGGCGTCCTCCGCCTCCTCGGGGTCCATGTGCGAGAGCAGCTCATCCACAGTGTCCTCGGGCAACAGGCTCAACACGTCGGCGGTGCCGGCGCTCTCCATCGCGTCCAGGATAGAGGCAGCCTGTTTCGGGTCGAGCATCGCCAGCAGCTCGGCGGCTTCCGAGTCGGTGATCTCCTCCACAATCTCCGCGGCGTCTTCCGGGTCGAGCGTGGTGATGACCTTCGCCTGCGTCTCGGTATCGAGGCGCGACAACGCGCGGGCCGTGTCGCGCAGGCCCATCGCGTCGGTTTCTTCCTTCAGGCGCGCGGCGTCGCCGGATTCGGCGAGTTCTTCCAGCAGCGTCCAGGGGGCGGATTCACTGGCGGTCGTGGGCATAGGGGCTCCTTGGCGCGAAACGCGGCGGAATCGCGGGGGTCGTCAGGTTTGAATGCGGGCGGCGTTCAGAATCGCGCTGGGCGACAGGGAGAACACCAGATCGAGTTCGAGAATCGGGCCGCACCACGGCTGTTCGGTCGAATCGAGCGGCTGCATGGCGGCGAAGTGCTCCCACGGCGGGGCGTCATCCTCACGCGCCTGCTCAAGCAATCCGCCCGAAGTGATGTGCGAAGCAATCAGCTTGCCGTCGGGCTCCACCGTGCAGGTTATCCAGCCGGCCGTCGACCGGATGGGCGTGGGGTCGGGCCAGCGGCGCAGTATTTTCAGGCCCGCGGGCGAATTGGCGATGCGGGCGCCGGCGCGCTTGCGGGCAATCAGCTTGTCGATAACCGCGCGGTACTCGTCGGTATCGGGCGCCAGGTCGTTCGGCTTGTCGGACGAATCCAGCCACTTGGTGGCCGGCTGAAACATGATGTTCACGCCGAGTTCTTCGGCCAGTTCGAGCAATTCATCCACGGTGTGCAGGTTTTCTCGGGAGAGCACGCAAGTGCAGGCCACGGGAATGCCCTCGGCCTGCGCGGCGCGGATGCCCGTGGTGGCGTCGGCCCAGGCCTTCTCGCCGCGCACGCGGTTGTGCGCCTCGGGGCCGCCATCCAGGCTGATGGTGATCCGGTCTACGCGGCGGATCACGTCCATCCGGCGCGGCACGAGCGTACCATTCGTGCTGATGAACACCACAATGCCCTTGCTCTTGGCATGGTCGATGATGGTGCCGATGTCGTTACGCAGCAGCGGCTCGCCGCCGCTGAAAGTGACCCAGCGCATCCCGAGCCGGTGGAAGGCGTCGATGCCGTCCAGAATCTCCTGCGTCTTGAGTTCCGGCACCTTGAGCGTGGGCGAGGCGCAATAGTGACAGCGCAAGTTGCACTTGAACGTGAGGTTCCAGCTCATAAAGCGCGGCACCTTGTTGCGCAGCACGCGCGATTGCAGCCATGCCGTGCCCAGGTACCACGCCATGACCGGCGCGGAGTAGCCGCGTTGTATGCCGTTCGATGCGCCCATGCCGCTCCTATATCAATCGCTTCAGTTTCTCCGCCGCGCGCCGCGCGTCGGACTCGGTCATCCCATCATACAACGGAAGCACGAGGTTATGCAGGAACAGCCGCGCGGCCTGTGGCGCGCCGCCCTGGTGCAGCATGGCCGCGCAGTCGTCCATGATCTCCTCCTCCACCGCCGCATCCACGCCGCTCCACAGCAGCCGCGCGCGCACGTTCTTGGCCGGACGCGGCAGGGTGGCAGTCAGGAAATACCACGTGCTCAAGTCGCCCTCGGCCACCTGCTGCACGGGCATGTCTGGCCCGAGCAGACTGCGGTACAAATCAGCCAACCGGTTGCGGGCCTCGAGCCGATGCGGCAGCGTGTCCAGTTTTTCCAAGCCGAGATGCGCCTGGATGCGGCTGAAGGCCGCCGCACCCGAGGGCACGCTCTGGCGGCTGCGGTACAGCGCGTTCACTGGTCCCCGGATGCCCGGCGTCGAGAGCGCGGCGAGAATCGGAAAGGCGAGCCCCGAGCGGAACAGCGACTGCTCGCGCTGCACGGTTTTCGCCTTGGTCACAAACGTGCCGAGGTCCTCGGTCTGCGCGGCGTTGTAGGCGCGCACCTTGTCGATCAGCGCCTCATCGGCGCTGACCACCATGCCGCCGCCGTAGGTGTTAACCGGCTTGGTGGGCTCAAAGCTGTAGAAGCCGGCATAGCCCAGCGTGCCCAGGGCGCGGCCCTGGTGGGTAGCGCCGAGCGCGTGGGCGCAGTCCTCCACCACGGCGATGCCGCGCTCTTCGGCCAGCGCGAGGATATCGGTCATCGGAGCGGGCGCGCCGAAGGCATGCAGCACGAGCAGCGCCTTGGTGCGCGACGACAGCGCATGTTCGATGGATTGCCGCGTCACGTTCATGGTCCGCGCGTGGACATCGGCCGTGACGGGCACCGCGCCGAGATCCTGAATCAGCGGAATGAGCGCGTCGAGCGTGTAGGCAGGCACCACCACCTCGTCGCCAGCGCCCACGCCGAGGTGCTCGAAAATCATCCGCATACCGCGGCGGCCGGAGCTGATGGCGGCGGCGTGCGGTGCACCAACGTAGTCCGCCACGGCGCGCTCGAAATGCGATACCACATCGTGGCCGAGCTTGAGCCGGCCCGCGGCATACGCGTCGATGTCGCTCCATTCGTTGGCCGTGGTGTCGGCCCATCGCCGGGGAATCACAATCACGCGGGCGTCCTTTCCCGGATGCAGTCGTTCACGGCGGCGAGCACCTCGTCCACCGTGATGGCTTGTACGCAGAGGTTATTCTGACAGGGCGAGGCGCGGTAGTTGTAGGTGGTCAGGCAGGGGCTGCACGCGAAGTGCTTGTAGAGCACGTGCGCGCGGTCGCCCAGCGGTCCGAACAGCGTCGGCGTCTCGGGACCATACAGCACGACCTGATGCACCGGCGTCATCGCTGCAAAGTGCGAGGGACCGCTGTCGTTCGTCACCAGCACATCGGCCGCGGACAACAGGCAGAGGAATTCGTGCAGGGTCATCTTGCCGGCCAGGCTCAGCACGCGGTCGGACCCGATACTCTGGGCGATGGCCTCGATGTCGGCTGCCTCGTTGGACAGGCCGGTGAAGATGATGCGCGCATCGGGGTATTCCGCCAGCAGGACGCGGCCGAGTTCGCCGTAGCGTTCCGAGGGCCATTTGCGGATGCGTAGCGTGTCGGTGCAATTGGGATGCAGCACGAAGGCGGGTCCGCCGCCGATGCCCGCGCGCTCGACCGTCTCGGCGTAGGTAATCGGGTTCGGCTGGAATTCCTCCGCCGGCAGGTCGCGACCGGCGGTGTCTTCTTTCAGCAGCGGCACCTGGTGCGGGTCGGCCTCGAGCGCGCGCACTAGCACGTCGTAGGCCACCGCCGTGTGCAGATACGGATTGTAGGCCACGCGGTGGGTCATCAGGTCGCCGCGGTAGGCGGTCTCGCCATTGAATCCGTGCAGGCCCACGCGCCGGGTCGCGCCCGTCAGGTAGGTCAGCACCGCCGAACCGCGCGCGAAAAACTCGAGATCGATCACGGCGTCAATGCCCGCCAGCCGGATTTTGTACAGGGCCGCGAGGGTATCCCACAGCACGACGAAGGGGTCACTCGTGCGGATGGTAAACACATTGGCGTGGGGCACCAGATCGAGCGCGTCGAGGATGGCGCGGTTCTCGGCGAAGATGCAGAAGTAGGTGTTCTCGCGGCCGGCGAGATCCCATGCGCGCCGGGCTGCGCCGCTCGCCACCACCAGCGCGCCCTGTTCCTCCAGCTTGATGAACAGCACCTTGCGAGGCGGGGCCTTGGGCTCGGGCTCGAGGCCCATGGCGCGGACCACATAGCGCCAGCAGGTGAGCAGCAGGCAGAGCGGGCGGCCCACCCAGTAGTCGATGAGGCGCATGGCCCACGCTCTCATGCTCGCGCCCTCCCCTGCACGATACGCGCGCGCCTCAGGCCTGCGGCCGGGCGTCTGCGGACTTTGCCGCCTGCGCCCGCCGCGTGTCGAGGTAATACCGCACCGCCTTGTAGGTCTTCAGCGGCTCCTTGAGCAGGTTCCGGAAACTTAGGCGCAGGCTCAGTTCGGCGTTGGTGGTATCCCAGCAGGCCTTGTCGCACTGGCGCACCAGCTGGCGGTGGCGCTGGAATTCGGGACTCCGCCAGATTTCGTGCAGCGGCTTCTGGCGCACGTTGGCGCAGGGCGGCTTGTCGAAGCAGGCGGCCACCTCGCCCTGCGGATTTACCGTCGCGATGGCATACCCGGCATAGCAATAGAAGTTCGAGGCCGGTTCGCGGTAGAGGTGCTCGATACCGTTGAAGAAGCGCTCGGTGCAGCTCTCGAGATCCGTGCCCTCGAGCGCCTCGCGGATACGGCCGATCTCGGCATTCAGCTCGGGGATATCCGCCTCGGTGAACACCATGTCCTCGTATTCCTCCAGCGGCTTGTCCTTGTGCTGAAGGTTGGAATGAATGGGCGCGAACTTCACCTGGTTCAGGCCCTCGCGCTGGGCGAAGGTCACCATGTCGGCCAGCGAGCCGATGTTGTGCTTGTTCATCACGTTGTTCAGCCCGATTTTGATTTCGGGCGCGGCGGCGCGCAGTTTACGCACGCCTTGCAGCGTATGCTCGAAGGTGCCCTTGCCGCGGATGGCATCGTGAATCGCGGGGTCCGTGCTCTCGATGGAAATGGACACCGTCTCCACCCCCGTATCCTTCAGCAGCGCCACGTTCTTGTCGCGCAACAGCAGGCCGTTGGTGTTCAGGTGCACTGCCATGCCCTTGCCGCGGGCGTAGGCGATCAACTCGAAGAGGTCCTTCCGCAGCAGCGCCTCGCCGCCCGTGATGGAAATGACCTGGGTGCGGAGTTTTTCGGCCGAATCCACCACGGCCTTCCACTGGTCCAGGTCCATCATGTCATGGTCGCCGGGGGAATAATCGCAGGCGCCGCACATCTTGCACTTAAGATTGCACTTGTCGGTCACCATCAGCACGAGAATGGGCAGCGGCGCCGGGGCGGCATTGAGATGGCGCGCCAGCCACACCCGGAAAAAGTCAAAGACTTTCCCGAGCGGCCCGATGCCTGCCTTGCGCAGGGGCTGTGCTGCCGCGTCCGACACGATTTCCTGGACTCCCAAGCCCGGTATGCGCCGGATGGAAAGCCCCCCGGCGCGTCCTTCTGCCTTCTCGCAAGTATAACAGAGTCAAGGGGGCCGCGTAATCCGCGCGCTTGGTGGAACCCTTCCACGAGCGGTGGTATCATAAAATCCTGAGGAACAGGGGTAATGCCGCAACTGATCATAGAGCAGCCCGGGATACCGCCGATGACGGTGCCCATGGACTCCGATGAGCTGACCTTCGGACGCTCCGAGGAAAGCGACATCGTGCTGGTGGCCGAGGAAGTTTCGCGCAACCACGCCAAAATCTGCCGCCGCGGCGACCGCATGGTCGTGCTGGACCTCAAGAGCCTGAACGGCACCTATGTCAACCGCCAGCGCATCGTCGAGCGCGTGCTTTCCCACCAGGACGAAATCTGGTTCGGCAGCAAATGTCGCGTGGTGTTCCGGGACGATACGAATTTCGGCAAGCGAAGCCCCCAGCTGGAGCCCCGCGATACCGAGAGCGCCATGCTGCGCAGCGTCGACAAAATCCGAGCCGAGATGGAACGGGTTGGCAACAACATGACCATGATCGGGCGGCCCGCCTCGGGGGCGGCCGCCGTGCAGCAGACCCTGGCGGGCGTCGCGCCCGAGCAGGATCTGGTGCAGATGGGCCGGGCCTACCGCCGCCTTGCCGCGCTCTACGAGGTCAGCAAGATTATGGCCTCCGGCTTCGATCTCGACGAGCGGCTCAGCCAGGTGCTCGATTTGATCCTGCGCGAACTCGAGGCCGACCGCGGCTTCGTGATGCTGAAGGAGCAGAACGGCGAGCAGCTGAACGTGCGGCTGGCCCGCCAGATGGGGCAGGACCTCGAGGCCTCGTCGCCCAGCATGGGCATTGCCGGGCGCGCCGCGATAGACGGCGAACCCGTGCTGATGACCGACAGCGCGACCGACCAGGAATTCGGCATGCGCGACAGCATCATCCAGAATAAGATCCGCAGCGCCATGTGCGTGCCCCTGCAGATGCGCGACGAGATCTTCGGCTCCATCTACATCGACACGCAGAAATTCCACGTGGCCTTCGGCGATGCCGACCTCGAGCTCTTCGCCTCGCTCGCCTCGCAGGCGGCCATGGCGATTCACAACGTGCAGTTGCACGAACAGGTCGTCAACGCCGAGAAACGCCGCCAGGATTTCAGCCGCTTCCTCTCGCCGGACCTCGTCGAGCGAATCATGACCACCAACACCAGCCTCGAGCTGGGCGGACAGAAGACCGAGGCGACGACGATCTTCTGTGATATCCGCGGCTTCACCAACATCAGCGAACGCTCCGCCCCGCAGGAAATCGTCGCGATGCTGAACGAGCACTTCACCGCCGTCACCGAAATCATCTTCCACTACCAGGGCACCATCAACAAGTTCATCGGCGACGAAGTGATGGCCGTGTTCGGCGCGCCTTTCAGCACCGGCGACGAGCCCTTCCAGGCCGTTTGTGCCGCCATCGCCATTCAGAACAAGAACGAAGAACTGAACGAACTCCGCAAGCGCGAAGGCCGCCCGGCCATCCACCTGGGCATCGGCATCGAATCCGGCGAAGTCAGCGCCGGCTACATCGGCTCGCCCATGCGCATGGAGTACACGGTCATCGGCGACAAGGTGAACACCGCCAGCCGCCTCTGCGGCCAGGCCAAGGGCGGCCAGATCATCGTCGGCAAGGAAACCTGGGACCGCGTAAAAGACCGCGTCACCGGCCAGCACTCCGGAGCCGTCCCCCTCAAAGGCAAAGAACACCCCGTCGAGATCTACGAAGTCACGGGGCTGCAATAGGGCCCAGCGGTAGGGCGAGCGTACCCGCGAGCCACCCCGCGCGGCGCTCTACTCCGCCTTAATCACCAGGCGCCAGAACACCCCGGCGGTGGCGGCGAGTCCTGCCGCGCCGAGCGCGAGGTGGAGTCCCCATTGCTGGAGAAATCCCGGTTCCGCAGGCGTTCCCTGCGATACCGCCGCAGGAGCGTTTCCGCTGGACTCGGGCGCAGCATCGCGCGAGAGCAGGGCCGATTCCATTTCTGCTGCGCGCTGGGCCAATTCGATCTCGGACTTCGGGAAATACAATTCGCCCTGCGGGGTCGACACCGGCGCGTAGCCCGCGGATTCCCAGTCGCGCTTGAGGCGGCCTTCGCGGAGCACCGGCGTCTCGATGGAGAACTCCGGCAGCTTCATCACGCGCTTCGAGCCGGGATTCCACGGCGTGTCGTAGACAATGGTGGGGCGCTGCGCCGGGCCGAGGCTCACCGCTTCCGAGCGGTACCAATCGTTGTCCACATACAGCGCGCCGTAGCTGGTGCTGCCGTCGGATTCGCGGATGACGAAGGTGGGGACATCCTTGGGAATGTCGCCATAGAGCGGCACTTGGGCCAGGGCCGCCGCGGCGATATAGAGGGCGAGTGCGTGCATGGGCGCAGTATAGGGGCTGCCGCGGCCGCGTTCCAGCCGTTGTATCGGGGGCCTTCGCGTGCTACGATTGCGCCCGCAATCCGGGCTTATCCACCGCAGGAAAGGGAGCTGTCATGCCGGAATATTTTCCGAAGGTCAAGAAGATTAAGTACGAGGGGCCGGGCTCGAAAAACCCCTTCGCGTTCAAGCACTACAACCCCAAGCAGAAGGTGATGGGCAAGACCATGGCCGAGCACCTGCGCTTCGGCGTGGCGTATTGGCACACCTTCTGCGGCACGGGCGCCGACCCCTTCGGCCTGCCCACCTACAACCGCGCGTATCATCACAGCGACCCGATGCGCGAGGCGGAAAT
Organism: Candidatus Hydrogenedens sp.; assembly: GCA_016125095.1. GTDB lineage: Bacteria > Hydrogenedentota > Hydrogenedentia > Hydrogenedentales > JAEUWI01 > WGMK01. The sequence goes on from WGMK01000015.1 coordinate 347,759, forward strand.
GAAGCTGGAGGCCGCGTTCGAGTTCTTCACCAAGCTCGGCGTGAATTACTACTGCTTCCATGATTTCGACATCGCGCCCGAGGGCGAGACGCTGGCCGAGAGCCAGAAGCGGCTGGACCACATTGTGAAGCTGGCGAAGAAGCTGCAGAACGACACGGGCGTGAAGCTGCTGTGGGGCACGTGCAACCTGTTCAGCCATCCGCGGTTCATGGGCGGCGCGGCCACCAGCCCCTCGCCGCAGGTCTTCGCCTATGCCGGCGCCAAGGTGAAGAAGGCGCTCGAGGTGACCAAGTATCTCGGCGGCGAGGGCTACACCTTCTGGGGCGGCCGCGAGGGCTACGAGTGCCTGTGGAACACCGACATGGGCCGCGAGTTCGATCACCTCGGCCGTTTCCTCCACATGGCCGTGGACTACAAGAAAGAGATCAAGTTCAAGGGGCAGTTCTACATCGAGCCGAAGCCCTGCGAACCGACGAAGCACCAGTACGATTTCGACTCGGCCAGCTGCTACGCCTTCCTGCAGCACTACGGCCTGGTGGACCACCTGAAGCTGAACATCGAGGCGAACCACGCCACGCTGGCCGGCCACACGCTGCATCACGAACTGGCCTTCGCAGCGGCGCACGGCATCCTCGGTTCGGTGGATGCCAACCGCGGCGACGAGCTGCTGGGCTGGGACACCGACCAGTTCCCCACCAACATCTACGAAACCACCATGGCGATGTACCTGATCCTGAAGGCGGGCGGGTTCACCACGGGCGGCCTGAATTTCGACGCGAAGATCCGCCGCCAGTCCACCGACCCCGAAGATTTGTTCCACGCGCACATCGGCGCGATGGACGCCTTCGCGCGCGGCCTCAAGAATGCCGCGAAGATGATCAAAGACAAGGCGCTCGACAAGATCGTCGCCCAGCGCTACAAGGGCTGGGACAGCAAGCTCGGCAAAGACATCGAGGGCGGCAAGGTCGGGTTCAAGGAACTCGAGGCCTACACCTTCGAGCACGGCGAGCCCGAAGTGCAGAGCGGCCGCCAGGAATACATCGAGAACGTCATCAACGAATACATCGCGTAAGAGACGTCAGGCAATTCCCGCCCCGGGCCTCCGCAGCAAACGCGGACGCCCGGGGCGTTTGTTTTCATGCAGCATAAATAACCCGCGCCGGTCCGTGGTACCTTCTTGCGTGGAGGATATTTGCCTTGCCCATGTGGCTCGCCCTGGCCATCTGCCGGAATCTGTAGCACGGCATGGGCATGCAATACATTGCATCACATAACCGGTAACGACGCGTCATCCCCGGAAGGGGATGAATTATCGTAGCCCCGGGTCGCGACTCGCTTCGAGGCGCCACCCGGGGATAGAGGCCCGATGAAACAACCACGGAAGTGGTTGCTGAAATCACGGCTTTTCATTAACCGCTGCCGCGGTTGTCGGGTGAAACGGCTTACCCCGGGTAGCCGCCGCGAAGCGCGGCGCCAACCCGGGGCTACAATTGGGCAACCACTCCCGTGGTTGGCGGGCACGCCTCCACAACGGCTAAGAACGCACGCGTTTTCAGGGCTGCTCCTTGGCGGTTTCATGGGTCCTATCCGTCCTATCCGTCCCAGTCCATCCTACGCCTCAGCACCGAATAAATAGCCCGCCATCTCGGTAGTACTCCACAAGGAGGAATACCGAGATGTTCGAGTTCGAATGGCCACGCGCATTGAAGCACCTGGTGGAAAACCTGCTGCACGGCGCGGCGTGGATAGTCGCGTGGTTCTTTACCTGGCTCGTCGCGCTGATCTGTCCGTTTCTGTTTCTCGCCCGGGAACAGCGGTTCGCGTTCTACCGATCCCCGCTGCGCGCGCTGGACCACTATGACCAAGACACGGTGTTGCTGCTGGCGGTGGCCTATGCGCTGTGCATGGGCGTGCTGGCCGCGGCGTTCCTCTACACTTACCACCGCGAGCTGAATCGCGGCCGGGGCAAGCTGAAGGAAATCAAGGCGCTTTCGAGCGGCTCGCTGTCGCCTCGCGCCCCGCGATAGCCCCGCGCCGCGCCTTCCCCCGCCCGGGCCGGATTCGCTACAATCGGGCGCTATGGCCGCCGCATCCCCCGAAATATGGACCGTTTCGCAACTGACCCGCCGCATCAAGTCGGCGCTGGAGTCGGCCATCGGTTCCGCGTGGATATCCGGCGAAATCTCGAACTGGAAGGTTGCGGCCTCGGGGCATGCGTATTTCACGCTCAAGGACGCCGACAGCCAGATCGACGCGGTGATGTTCAAGGGTAAGCTGGGACGCCTGCGCTTCGAGCCGGAGAGCGGCCTCGAGGTGCTGGCCCACGGCACGATCAGCGTCTACGAGCGCCGCGGCAACTACCAGATTGTGCTCGACGACATGCAGCCGCGCGGCGTCGGCGCACTGCAGCTGGCCTTTGAAAAGCTCAAGCGCAAGCTGCAGGACGAAGGCCTGTTCGACGCGGAACACAAGAAGCCGCTGCCCCTGCTGCCCCGGCGCATCGGCGTGGTCACGTCGCCCACAGGCGCGGCCATCCGCGATATCCTCAACGTGCTCGGCCGACGCTTCGCCAACCTGCACGTGCTGCTCTATCCCGCACGCGTGCAGGGCGATGGCGCCGCAGCGGAGATTGCCGAGGGCATCCGCGCGCTGGACGACTACGGCGTCGACGTGATGATTGTCGGGCGCGGCGGTGGCTCGCTGGAAGACCTCTGGCCCTTCAACGAAGAAGTGGTCGTGCGCGCCGTGTTCGATGCCCGCACGCCGATCATCTCTGCCGTGGGACACGAAATCGACTACGCGCTCTCCGACTTCGCGGCGGACGTGCGCGCGCCCACGCCCTCGGCCGCGGCCGAACTGGTGGTGCGCGAACAGCAGGCGCTGGCCGACCAGATTGGCGTGCTGCGTTCGCGGCTGGGGTCGGCGCTCGCGCAGCGGCTCGACCGTACGCGCTACCGGCTCGACGCCTGCCGCAACAGTTTTGTTTTCCGCCGCCCGGAGGAGCTCTTCCGGCAGCAGCGCATGCAATTGGACGACCTGGACCTGCGGCTGCGCGACAGCCTGCTCGACCGCAGCGCCGATGCGCGCGCCCGGCTCGAGCGGGCCAGGAGCGCCCTGCGGTACCTGTCGCCCGGCAATCAGGTGCAGCGCGCGCAGGAACGGCTGACCGTGCTGCAGCGTCGGCTGGCGCAGGCGGGAGGCGCGGCGCCCGAGCGCGCCCGCAACCGGCTGCATCCGCTGGCCGCGCGGCTGCACGCGCTGAGTCCGCTGGCGATACTCGGGCGCGGCTACGCGCTGGCGTGGAAGGAGCCGGGACGCGAACTGGTGCGGGGTGCGGGCATGCTGGCCCCGGGCGATACCCTGCGGCTGCGATTCGGCGAGGGCGAGGCAGAGGCAACGGTGACCAACGTAAAGGAACAGGACAATGGCTAAAGCGAAGCCGGGCTTCGAGAAGGATTTGGAACAGCTGGAGCAGATTGTCTCCGCGCTGGAGGAGGGCGGATTGAGCCTCGACGATTCGCTGCAGCGTTTCGAGGAAGGCATCAAGCTGGCCCGCCGCTGCGAGAAGGCCCTGAGCGAGGCCGAGAAGAAGATCGAGATCCTTACGAAGAACGCGGACGGCGAACTGGAAGCCGAGCCCTTCGACGAGGACGAGGAGGCAGAGGAACCCGCGCCCAAGGCGAAAAAGCCCGCGCGCAAGAGCGACCCGCATGACCTGCCGCCGGACGGCGAGGAAGAGGACGGGGAGCTGTTGTTTTGATGGATGCCCGCGCGCTGCTGCGCGATAAGGCCGCTCGCACCGAGGCGGCCATGCGCGCCTATGCCGACGCCTGGAACGCCCCCGAGCCGCTGGGCGATGCCGTGCGCTACAGCCTGTTCGCAGGCGGGAAACGGCTGCGTCCGGCCCTGGCGCTGGGCGCCTGCGAAATCGTGTGCGGCGACGATGCCCCCGCGATGCCGGCCGCCTGCGCGCTGGAAATGATTCATACCTATTCACTCATTCACGACGACCTGCCCGCGATGGACGACGACGCGCTGCGCCGCGGCCAGCCCACCTGCCATGTGAAGTTCGGCGAGGCGACGGCCATTCTCGCGGGCGATGCGCTCCTGACGATGGCCTTTGACGCACTGGCGGACACGGGGTCGATGGAGGCCGTGCGCGAAGTCGCGCGTGCCGCGGGTATCGCCGGCATGGTGGGCGGTCAGCAAATGGACCTGAGCGCCGAGGGCAAGGCGCTGGGCATCGACGGGCTGCAGGCCATCCACCGCGCGAAAACCGGCGCGCTGATCCGCTGTGCCGTGCGCGTGGGCGCGATGCTAGGCGGCGCGACTCCCGAGGCGTTGGCCGCACTGACCGCCTACGGCGAGCACATCGGGCTGGCGTTTCAAATCGCCGACGACGTGCTGGATGTCGCGGGCGACGAGGCGGCCATCGGCAAGCCGGTGGGTAGCGATGCCAAGTCCGACAAATCGACCTATCCCGCGCTGCTGGGCCTCGACCGCAGCCGCGAACTGGCGCAAGAGACCGTCGATGCGGCGCTCGAAGCGCTGTCCGCCTTCGGCCCGGAAGCCGACGCCTTCCGCGCGCTGGCCCGCTACATCGTCGAGCGGGAGCATTAGGCGGTGTCCGCCGTGCTCGCCCTGATCTGCTCCGTCGTCGCGGCCATGTCCGCGGCCGCGCCGCAGCAGGTCAGCCCCGAGCAGTACACCGTATTCGAACCCGCCGCCGCGCTGACCATCGTCCTCAGCGGCGATATCCCTCGCGAGACCGTGCAGCCGCTGGAGACTTTCTTCGCGCGCGCCGGTTCGCGCGTGAGCCTGATGAATGGTCTCGTGAAGATGCGGCCGCGCATGAAGGACGAGATCCACGTGGGGATTGCAGGGCAAGGCGGCGCGTTCGCGGACCGCAGCTTGCACCGCTATGCCGAGATCGCGGAGGCCCTGCCCGCCGCGGGCTACGTGCTCGAAATCCGCAGCGACTGCATCATCCTCTCGTGCAAGGACGCTGCCGGAGTGTCGAACGGCATCAGCCGCCTGATTTCCTGGGCAGCCCAATCGCCGCGGCAGATTCCCTGCGCGAACATCCGCGATTGGCCGGCCGCCGCGCAGCGGTACGTCCGGGCCGAGGGTCCGCTGTCGGACGATGCGCTGGATATGCTCGCGACCGCCGGATGCAATGGCATTTTCTTCGACACCGACTCTTGGGCCGACTTGATTGGCGCGGACGGACAAACCTGGCGCAACCTGTTCGACGCCTGCCGCGCGCGGAATATCGAGCCGATACCCGTAGTCGATTTCCTCCAGCATGCGGGTGCCTACCTCAAGCGCTTCCCCGCCGCCGCAGCTGCCCGTACGCGTACGCAAGAAGTGATGCTGCTGGGCGAAGACTGGGCCGCGCTGAAACACCGCCAACTGCTTCCGGCGGAAACGCAGCCCATCACCGTCGCGTTTGCCGGTGTTCCGATGGTCGAAGGCCGCGACTTCGTCGTCGACCGGCCGCCACTGGCCTACCCGTATCCCGCCGAGGGGCCGGGTGCGCTCCTGAGGCGCATCGAGGGCGGCGGCATTCCGGACGGCACAGAAGTGCAGGTGACGTACGCCTACATTCCCGAAGACACCGAGTCGCTCTGCCTGTTCGCGCCCGAGACCGAATCGGCCGGACGCGCCGTGGCGGACGCGCTCGTCAACGGGCTGGGGGCTAGCTCGGTGCACCTGGGCTTCGGCGACTGCCAGCGCTGGGGGCAAGACCCGCGCATACCGGCCGATGCCTCCGCCATGCGGCTGCTGCACGAAGCCGCACGCCGCGCCGCCAGCTGGTATGCCTTCGAAGGCGTGCTGCCAAGACTCTACATGGATCAGGGCATGCTTGCCTCGCCGCGCTTCAGCGAACAAGGCGACTTCGTTCCGGTGCCGGGCATCGAGGTAATCGCGACGGCGCCCGCCGTCGGGGCGCTGATGGCCATGCCAGCCGAGGCCACGCGAGCCCAGCTCTACGCCGCCGCGCGCCAGGCCGCACGCGCCGGGGGCGGCATGGTCGTGCCGTGGGCCGCGGGCGAAGATGCCGTGGCCGCAGCGCTCGGCGCGCTCTGGAACCCGGAAGCCCCGGGACTGGCCTGGCCCAAGGTGCTGAATGCGCAGTTCGGCGCCGACCTGTGGGAACCCGACGATACCGCGCGCCTGAATGCGCTCATGCAGCATGTGAATCGCATGATGCTGGCGGGGCAGTCGCCCGCCCAATTGGCGGAGTCCTGGTCGGGCGTCGAGCGCATGATTGCCCGCGAAAAGCCGGATCTGCAGGATGAGGTACAACTTAGCGGCGCGCACTATCAGACCTTGCTGGATTACCTGTCCGCCGAGGCGCGCTACAACGCGGGCGAGCGCGAGGCCGCGCTGAAGGACCTCGAGCGGGTGGTGCGTCGCAGGGGCGAGCTGGATCCCGCCTTCGCCGCGGAGCGCATGCAGCGCATCCTCGACACCATGGAGGCGCAGCAGCTCTTCGCGCCGGGGTCCATCGTTTTCGGCGAGCCGCTGTGCTATGCGCGCCCCGGACGCACGCCGGGGCCGCTCTTCGAGATTCCCGCCACCGCCGCGTATGACGAGGACCGCGGTATGACGAACGTGACGCTCGATCTTTCGCCCGGCTCAGCTGCCGTCGCGCGAGTCGATTTCGAAAGTGCGGGCGCAGCGTCGCTCTCGCTCGAGTTAGAAGGGCGCAGCCTGTGGACGGCTACTGGCGCGTTTCCCGTGCGGGGTCCAGCGCTGGTGACGCCGCCGCAGGAAGCCTCGGGGTTGCGGTTAAAGGGAGAAGGCCCCGGCGAACGCGTCGCCATTCGGGAACCGCGGCTGTCCGCCGCCGCGCCCCCGCGCGAAGCCCGCTGCGTGTCGCTCAGCACCGAGCCGCCGCTGGCCAAGCTGTCCGGCCGGGATGGACTGGCGGGCACGGGCCGCGCCTATGGCCTGCTGATCGCGGGCGAACCCCGCTTCGCCGCCGCGCAGACCGAGGTGTGGTTCCTCCGCACGCCCGGCCAATGGTTCGCCTACATCCGCGCGCACGAACCGCGCATGGATACGATGGTGGCCGGCGGCAGCGCCAACGCGCCCGACGACGCCCGCGAGGAAGTCCGCATCCGTATCCGCACGGCCAGCGGCGAATACACGTTTGGCGTGTCCCCCGGCGGCGTGCGCTACGATCTCGAATACAACGACCCCGCATGGGATTCCGTATGGTCGGCCGATCTCGCCCGCGAGTCCGCCCGCTGGGACGCGCTCATCGCGGTACCCTTGAGCGAAATCGGCGGCGCGCCGCGCGCGGGTGAATCGTGGGACGTGCGCATCGAGCGGCAGCGCCGCAACGTGGTTCAGGAAGACAGCGTCTGGCAGGGGCCCCTGCGCTTCGAATAGCGGACGCTACGCCTCGAAGTATTTTTCGTAGGCATGCGCCGGCACGACATGCGCGCGGCAGGCCAGCTTGATGGGATACTTGAACAGCTTGAGCAGCGGATACCACGAGGGGTAATCGGTAAAATACTTGTTCGGCGCCGCGATGATCCGCTCGTACTCCTCGCGCGATAGCCCCTGCTTCTTCAGGCAATAGTTCACCACGTCCTCGTTCTCGAAGAACGGCACCTGATCGAGGATCGCCAGCGCCTCGTCGCGCGTGATGATGCCGGTGCGCACCCGGGCCGACAGTTCCACGCAACGCCAGTCGAAGCCGAACTTGCGCCGCGCGTAGTTGTACACCAGCCCGAACAGCTCGTTGTCGTAATGGTGCTGGCCCGTGTCCACCCAGCCGAACTGCTCCTTCAGCAACTCCTCCACCTGCACGCCCGTATCGTCGTAGAAGTTCGTCGTGTTGACGATGCGGATGCCCTTGATGAAGCCCCAGTAAATCATGTGGTGCAGGTCGACATTCTTGAACTTGCGGAACTTCATCGTGCCGAAGCGCTTGATAAGCGCGCGCGTGTAGCGCCCGTCCATATAATTCCACTTGAGCGGCGTCACGCCCTCCTCGCGGAACGAGTGGCTCAGGATGATGTAGCGCACGCCCTCCGCCACGCAGGCATCGTACAGCGCCCGCGCGATGCCCACGTCGTCCGTCAGGTCGATATACGGCACGCACGCCCGGATGGTCGTGTTGGTCAGTTCGCGCGATTCTTCCCAGTCGGCGATCACCGTGTGCAGGTCCACCCCGAGGCCATTGCAGACTTTGCGCAGGTTTTCCTTCGCCACGTCCGAGTCCCAGCCGTTGTCGAAATGTACCGCCAGCGGACGCAGCCCCATGATCACCTTCGTGTGATACAGGCAATACGACGTGTCGCGCCCGCCGCTCACGCCCACCACGCAGTCGTAACGCTTGCCGCGCCCGTGCCTGCGGATGCGGTCCGCCAGCGCCTTCAGCTCCGCCTCGCCGTGCTGGCCCAGCGGAAACAGCCGGTCGAGCTTGTCCTGAATGTGGCAATAGCTGCACACGCCCGCCTCGTCGAACGTGATGTCCGGGGCGTGCGTGTCCATTACACATCGGGTGCATTGCTGGTAGGGCCGCGTCATGGGCCGCGACGATACGAAGGGCGGGACAGCGGTGTCAAGTGCCGGTGCGCGCTCAGCTTCCGCGCACGCGCTCGGGCGGCTTGAGTTTCAGGTCTTTGCGGCGCACGCGCTCGGACCCCAACGCCTGGGTGAGTTCGTCGTCCGTCGGGTAGGTGAGGAGCACCGTGCGGCGCGGACCGTAGAACAGGAAGAACGCCCCGCCCGCCACGGCGCTCGCGTGGCCTTCGTCCACCACCTGCGCCAGATGCTCCACCGACCCCGCGCCACCGCAGGCGATGAGCGGTATCGAAAGCGCATCGGCCACGCTCCGCACGAGCGGCAGGTCGTAGCCCTCCATCGTGCCGTCCCGGTCGATGGCGTTCAGCAGTATCTCGCCCGCGCCCTGCGCCTGCATTTCCAGCGCGCACTCCACCGGGTCGCGCTTGGCGCGTGTCTTGCCGCAATGCGTGTGTACCTCGTAGCGCCCCAGCCACGTGCGCTTCACGTCGATGGATGCCACAATGCACTGGCTGCCGAACTGGTCCGCCGCCTGCCGCACGAATTCGGGATGCTCGATCGCGTGGGTGTTGATAGATACACGATCCGCCCCGGCGCGCAGCAGATCGCGGATGGTGTCGAGCGATTTAATTCCGCCGCCCACGGTCAGCGGCATGCGGGTCTCCTCGGCAATCTGCGCCACGATATCGAGATTCGGCGTCCGCTTCTCCGGCGTCGCCGCGATGTCGAGCAGGAACAACTCGTCCACATTAAAGTTGCTGAACACCCGAGCCGCATTGATTGGGCTGCCCACGTACACGTAGTCCTTGAACCGGATGCTCTTTTCCAGCCCCCAGTGCTTGAGCAGCAGAATCGGTATCACACGAACCTTGCTCATCTCAGGCGGATTCCAAAAAACGCTCGAGCAGCCGGAAGCCGTTCACGTGGCTGATTTCCGGGTGGAACTGCGTGCCGATGATGTTGCCCCGTTGTACCGCCGACGTGAATGGATGCCCGTACACCGTCGTGGCCGCCGCAGCCTCGGGGTCGTTGCACGCCACGTAGTAAGAGTGCGCGAAATAGAAGCAGGCCCCCGGTTCCAGACCAGCCAGAATCCCCGCGCCCTGGGGCGGGGCCACTTCGTTCCAGCCCATGTGCGGCACCTTGAGCGCCTCGGGCCCGCCGCCGAAATCGAAACGGCGCGTCTCGGCGTCTATCCAGCCGAATCCGTTTACGCCGCCTTCTTCGCTGCGGCGGGTGAACAATTGAAAGCCCAGGCAGATGCCCAGGATCGGCACCTGATCCACTTCGACCCTTTGCCGCAGGGCGTTCGCGAGGCCATTCGATTCGAGATGTGCCATGGCCTTGTCGAAGAAGCCGACCCCTGGCAGCACCAGCCGGTCTGCCTGCTCCACGGCGGCCGGCGATTGCGCCACGACCGGCTCGGCGCCCAGCTGCCGCAGGGCGCGCACCACCGATTCGAGATTTCCGGAGCCGTAGTCGATTACCGCCAGCATGGGAGCGAAACCTTCCCGTAGATGCCTCAGGTGCCGATTGTATCACCCCGCGACCGGGCGAAGAGAACGGGCTAAACGCGATAGGAAACCCAAGACCGTTGAAACCGGACGGAGGGGGCGTTGGTCTGTACCGGCGCATTCAACCGAAACCTACATTCGAAAGTTCCGCCATGATGTCCAATCAACTCCAAGTTCGCCGCCCCCTGAATGCCCCCATCTGGGTGCATGCCCTCGCCCTGGGGGGCTTTGCCATGGTTACGCTGGTCTGGATCATCGCTTACTACACTTATCGCGAGACCGACGTCTGGGCGGTATGGCTGAACAGCGATGGCCCGAGCCGCTGGCCCAACGGTACCGAGACCCACTTCAACGAGCGCATTTTTCCCGCGAGCATTTTCCGCACGCCGTCGAATACGTTCAGCAACCTCGGCTACGTTTTCGTCGGGCTGTATGTGCTGGCCTACTCCCTGTGGGATTTCCGCCGGCCCACCGCGCCCACGGACCCCTATGCCATTCGCACGCCGTGGCTCATCGCCTTCTTCGGCTTCTACTGCGTGGGCCTCGGCTTCGGCAGCGGATTCATGCACGCCTCGCTCACCGGCATCGGCGGCTGGTGGGACGTCTACTTCATGTTCGGTAGCCTGGTCGCCATGATTGCCCTGCACTGGGGGCGCATCATCCCCGAGATTTCGCTGGGCACGTTCCGATTTCCGACCTGGCCGCTGCTGATAGCCATCGCCATACCCGTGTCGTATGTCGTGAAGGAATCCCATGGCCGCTTCAGCGATATCCAGATCATGACCGGGCTCATCGGCACCATCATCTCCAGCTTCCTGGTCGATTTCGTGCTGCGTCAGCGCCGCATCCAGCACCGGTGGCACATCCTTTCCATACTCGCTTTCTTTCTGGCCTTCGGCATCTGGAACCTGACCAACGCCAACCGCTTCACCAGCCACGAGGCCATGATTCAGGGGCACGCGATTTGGCACGTCCTGACCGCCTGCTCCCTGGGCTTCATGGCCATCCTCTACCGAACCGAAGTGCCCGTGGCATCGGCCGAGTCCGAGGATGGTGTCGTCGGCGGCATGGTGCCCAGCGCAGCGCGAATCGATTAGGCGCATAAACGGGGGTTGAACCGGTGTTTCACTTACGCTAAACTCACGAAGCGAAGATTGCGCTTAGGAAACAAATCCAGAAATCCTTGGTATAATTCTCGTGGACGTTTTTCGGGCAATGTTTTGGAGGCAGGCATGGTGGCAGGTGTCGAAACCTGCGGGCTGACCCCCGCGGAACAGCACCAGATCGAGCGGCATAAGTACTACATGTCGCAGCGGTTAGGCTACGATGTCGGCATGGAAGCGGCCAAGCGCGATTGGCTGAGCAACCACGCCGCCACCTGGCGCAAGCGCCGCCAGGAACACATGCTCTGCCTGCAGCGAGCCGAAATCGCCAAGTACCGCTGGATACGCAGCGAGCAGGAACACCGCGACATGGGCCGCGAGGCCGCCATGGAATGGGTGCAGAAGCACGCCGCCGCCTGGCGCCACTGGTATGAGATGAACTTTCTCGACATCTAGCCGCCTTGACCCCTCCCCGCGCCGCGGCTACCATGGCGTGTCCCGGAAGTGCCGGATGTTTCCGGAAACAAAGGAACGACCATGCTGCTCAAGACCCTCCGCTTCGCCCTAGCCGTGTGCTGCTGCTGCCTGCTGGCCTCCGCCGAAGAGGCCGCCGCGCCCGTGTCGCCGCCTATCCTGCCCGACACCGGCCCCGGCTGGCGCGAACTCACGCAGGACGATTTCGTGAACGTGAACTGCGACCCGGACACCTGGAAGTGGGAAGACGGCGTCGTCTACTGCACCGGCAGCCCCGTCGGCGTCATCCGTACGCCGTACAAGGTCACCAATCTCGAGCTCTCGCTCGAATGGCGCCACATGAAAAGCGCCGGCAACTCCGGCGTGTTCCTCTGGGTCACCGAGGATTCCGTCGCCGACCTCGGCCGCAACAAGCTGCCCCACGGCATCGAGGTGCAAATCCTCGACCACGGCTACAAGGAAGAATACGAGAAGGGCGGCCGGAAGGCCGACTGGTTCACCACCAACGGCGACGTATTCCCCGTCGGCGTGTCCGACATGAAGCCCTTCCCGCCCGTCGCGCCCGACGGCAAGCGGAGCTTCCCCTCGAAAGAGCTCAGCAAGGGCGTAGGCGAATGGAACCACTACTACGTCCGCGCCATCAACGGCGAAGTACGCCTTTGGGTGAACGGCGAAGAAGTCTCCGGCGGCACCGGCTGCACCCCCGCCACCGGCTACCTCGCGCTGGAGTCTGAAGGCTCGCCCATCGAGTTCAAAAACCTCCGCATACGCCAGCTGCCCTGAGCGCGAGGCAATCCCCGCAAGATGGATCCCCGCTTGCGCGAGGATGACAGTGTGGGAGGCGGCTTGGCGCGATGATGTCAGCCGATGGCGGCCCGCACGCTTCTTGGCGCGTGCGTCGAGATATACAGGCGTGAACCGCTGTCGAGTTCCCGAGCATCACCCCGCCCTCCAAATCGTCATCCTCGCGCACGCGGGGACCCATCCTGGCGCGGCGATTACGCTTCCCCCAAAATCTCCGGAGCGAGGTCGCGCCATTCAGGATTGTCTTGTTCGATCAGTTCGATCTTCCACGCGCGGTTCCACTTCTTGAGCTGCTTCTCGCGTTCAATCATCACCGACATATCCGAATCGCTCTCGTGATACACGAGCATCTTCACGTTGTACTTCTTCGTGAAGCCGGGGATGCGTCCCTCACGGTGCTCAAGCAACCGTCGCTCCAGGTCGCTCGTCACCCCGATGTAGAGCGTGCCGTTCCGTTTGCTCGCGAGGATATAGACCGTCGGCTCGCGGCTGTCCATGGCGATGCCCTCCCGTAGCCCGCACTGCTGGCCGCAATCGATACTAGTGTGTTACATCGATTGCATCAAGATGGGTCCCCGCGTTCGCGAGGATGACGATTTGGGGGGCGAGGTTTGGCACGGGTTTTCTATGGCAGTTGGAGCGTAGAATCTTGACGCATGCGCCAAGAAGCGTACGGGCCGAAATTGGCTGGTATCATCGCGCCGCGCCGCCCTCCACACTGTCATCCTCGCGAACGCGGGGACCCATCTTGACGCACCCCCCTACCATTCGGGTCTGCGCATCCAAGAACATGCTATCGTGTGGGTAAACGACCAAGGAGCAGGGCCATGGCGGTTACGGAGCAGGACACCATTCGCACGGGGGCGGAGTATATCGAGAGTCTGCGCGGGCGGAATCTGAACGTCTACTTTCTGGGCGAGCGCGTGGCGGAGCCGGTGGATCATCCGGTCATCCGGCCGTCAATCAACGCGGTGGCGGAAACGTACGACCTCGCGGTGGAGCGGCCGGAATTGGCGACGGCGCTCTCCCCTATCACCGGCGAGCGGGTGAACCGGTTTCTGCATGTGTGCGGCAGCGTAGACGATGTGGTGCAGCAGAACCAGATGCAGCGCGAGCTCGGCCGCCGCACGGGCACCTGCTTTCAGCGCTGCGTGGGCATGGATGCGCTGAATTCGCTGCACTCTGTGACGTATGAAATCGACGCGGCGCACGGCACGGGCTACCATGCACGGCTGCTGGCGTTTATCGAGGAGGCGCAGCGGCGCAATGTGGTGATTGGCGGGGCGATGACGGACCCCAAGGGCGATCGCTCGAAGGCGCCGCACCAGCAGGACGACCCCGATCTGTTCATGCGCGTGGTGAAGCGCGACGCCGACGGCATCACCATCCGGGGCGCGAAGGCGCACCAGACGGGCTGCATCAATTCCCACTGGATGATTGTGATGCCGACGATGCGGCTGGGCGAACACGACCGCGACTTCGCGGTGGTGGGCGCGGTGCCCGTGGATGCGCCAGGCATTACCTACATCTACGGGCGCCAAAGCTGCGACACGCGCGCGATGGAGCCGGGCGATATCGACCAGGGCAACGCGCAGTATTCGGGCCAGGAAGCGCTGGTGATTTTCGACGATGTGTTCATTCCGCACGAACGCGTGTTCATGGACGGCGAGTATGAATTCGCCGCGATGCTGGTGGAGCGGTTCACCTGCTATCACCGGCGCAGCTATGTGTGCAAGAGCGGCGTGGGCGATGTGCTGCTGGGCGCGGCGGCCGCGGCGGCGGACTACAACGGCGTGCCGAAGGTCTCGCATATCCGCGATAAGCTGGTGGAGATGGCGCACCGGAACGAGACCATCTACGCGACCGGTATCGCGTCGTCGTACGAGAGCAAGCCGATGGCCTCGGGCGCGTACCTGTGCAACGACCTGACGGCGAACGTGTGCAAGCACCACGTGACCCAGATCCCCTTCGAACTGGGTCGACTCGCGCAGGACATCGCGGGCGGATTGGTGGCCACGGCGCCCTCGGAGCAGGACCTGAACCACGAGACGCTCGGACCGCTGGTGCGGAAATTCCTGCAGGGCGCCAGCGGCACCGATCCGGAAAACCGCCTGCGCATTCTGCGGCTAATCGAGAACATGACGCTGGGCCGGAATGCCGTGGGATACCTCACCGAATCGCTGCACGGCGCAGGATCACCGCAGGCGCAACGCATTCAAATCGCGCGGCAGATGGACATCGAGGGCAAGAAACAGCTCGCCAAGCGGCTCGCGGGCGTGAAGGAAGAGCGCGACGGCGAGGCCTCGTAGCGTCACCCCTTCTTCGGTGACACCCACATGGTGATGACGGCGCGGAAGACGAGTTCGCCGTTCCGATCCTCGACGTTCACCGTGACCGGCAGCTCGGCCGCTTCGTCGAAGGCGGGAATCGGATCGAGCACAGCAGTGGCGGTAAGGCTGGTCGTCGCCTTTTTCAGATACTCGACCGTCATGCCCTTGGGAATCCAACGGTGGGAATGCGGCACGGTGACTTCGGTCATGGTGCCGCCCGCCAGTTCCGCCAGGTTGCACATGGCGATGGCGTGCACCGTACCGAGGTGATTCGTGACACGGCGGCGCTTGGTGAGCGTGGCCACGCAGCGCCCTGGTTCGAGCACCTGAAACCGCGGACGGATGCTGCCGAAGTACGGCGCCTGAAAGCACACGAGGCGCGAGTACAGCCACTTGCCGCCCGGCCACGCCGAACATTTCCGCCATGCCTGCAGCGCGAAGTTCTGAGTGCTCATCCCTGTTTCCTCCGAGGCAAGGGAACACGATTTCCGGTCCTTCTTGCAAGAACGCGCGCGGTCAGTCTTCGTCCGTGTCGGAAACCGGCATCGGCCGGAAGCGCACCCAAGTGAGTACAGCAATGGCCGCAGCCACGACCAGGGCAAGCCCTACGCGATCCGGCGTGAATGGATTGAAGTGCGCGCTGAGCACCGCGGCACGCTCGGCATCGGGGTGCTTGGCGGCCGCCGTGAAGTACCACGCGCCCACCCGGCCGGTCTCGTCCGGCGCGAGCTCGAGCTGTTGCTCAGTCTGCTTGTCGCGCCACCGCGCCACGAGGTGATAGCGCACATCGGGCGCCACCGGTACGCGACGGAACAGGACGCGCGCGCCGTCCAGATCGGCCGCTTCGCCTTCGCGGATATACAGGCGTTTGCCTCCGGAAGACAGGACCGCCTCGAGCACTTCGCGGTCGGGCTCGGTGACGGGCAGCGCCGAGCGCACCACCTGCCGCAGCGTAAACAAAGGCTGGCCCGCCGCCTCAACCACCTGCCCCTCGGCGTATCGCGCGGGTGCAATGCCGGGGATACGCACCCAGGCCGCGCCATCCTCACCCGCATACAACCCGATGACAAACTCGAAGGCCCCCGGATCATCAAAGCGCACGGCGTACTTGGGATGCGGCTCGTTCGCCTCCACAACGACGGTCTCATCCTGTCCGGCACCCGTAACCTTTAGCACGAGGCGCGGCGTCTGGCCTTCGCGCCGCTCGACGCGCTCGACCGCCCAAGTGCGCCCGTCGTCCATCTCGGCCCCGGCCCCCGGCGTGAAGCTGTTCATCCGCACGGGCGTGCCGCCCTCCGCCACCGTCCACGAGGCCTGCTCCAGATCCTCGTCCGGTGCCTTGGCGGCGGCTTCGGCTTGGTCGGCGGATTTGCACCACCGGAACCGCAGCGCCGTGCCGGAATCGAGCGGCAACCAGCGCCCATCCTCCACCAGCAGCACGCTGCGCGCACCCGTCTGTTCCAGCCCGATGGCCGCCATGGGCCTCCCCCCCGGACGCCGCAGCAGCCCCATCCACGGGCGAACGGCTTCCACGCGCGCCTCGGCCTGACCGGCACGAAGCACCGCACCCTCGACCGCCTCTACGGATTGGGCGCTATCCCCACGACCGGCTTCGAGCAAAAAAGTCGGCGGGTACTCGCGCAAGACCTCGACGCTCTCCAGACCAAGCGCAAAGGGCAGGCGAGTGGTCACGTAGCTGCCTTCCGTATCGAGGCGGCGCTGGGCCGCGGTGGGGATTTCGAGCAGGTCGGGCGGCAGGGCCATGCGCATGCCGCCGAGCGCCGCGCCGCCAGCAGCCTCGGCCACCACGGTATGCGTCGCACTGCCCTGCGGAATATAGACCTCGCCGTCAAACGCCGTGATGCTGCTGTACGCTGCGGCGAAGAGCCCGAAGAGCCCCGCAAGGTACAGCATGTTGAGGTAGGCCCGGATGACGCCTTTGCGCTTCATGCCGCGATTATGTCAGATCGGGCGGCCGATGCGCAGGGCTATTCGGCGGCGGGCGCCTCGGAACCCGCGAGCTTGCGAAGTGTACGCATCGAAAAGAAATCCGACACGCTCGAGGTGAGGCTGTAGAGTACCGGCACGACGACCAGCGTAAGCACGGTAGCGAAGGCCAGGCCGAAGATGACCGCCGTGGCCATAGGCCCCCAGTACTGGCTCGATTCGCCGCCGACAATCCAGACGCCGTTGAAGAAGTCGTAGCTCACGCCCATGGCCATGGGAATCAGCCCGAGAATGGTAGTCACGGCGGTAAGCATCACCGGCCGGAAGCGGGTGGTACCCGCGTCGACGATGGCTTCCTCCGCCGTGGCGCCCTCGGCCCGCCGCTGGTTGATGAAGTCGATCAGCACGATGGCGTTGTTCACCACGACGCCCGCGAGGCTGATGCAGCCGATACCGGTCATGAGCACGCTGAAGCGCATGTCGAACAGGTACAGCCCCAGAAACACCCCCGCCAGCGAAAGGATGACGGAACTCATAATAATGAGCGGCTGGATGATGGAATTGAACTGGGCGATGAGAATGAGCGCGATGAGGAACAAGGCGATGATGAAGGCATTAAACAGGAAGGCCTGGGTCTCTTCGAGGTCCTCGTTTTCGCCGGTATAGCGCAGGCTATAGCCCGGCGGCAGGCGGAAGTTCTCGAGCGCCTTGCTCACGTCGGCCAGCACTTCGGGCCCCGTGCGCTGCTCGTCTACCTGGGCCGACACGGTGATGGTGCGCTTGCGGTCGATGCGGCGGATGAACCCGACGCCCGACGCCTGCTGCAAGTCGGCTACGGCCGAGAAGGGAATCGCCTGGCCGTTCAGGTTCACCAGCGTCATCGCCTCGATGTTGGACAGATCCTTCTTGAAGGATTCGGGGAAGCGCACCACGACGTCGTACTCTTCGTCGCCCTCGCGGTAGTCCCCCGCCTTGCGCCCGTTGATCGCCGCCTGTACCGTCTGGCCGATGAACTGGGTATTCAGCCCCAGCATGAGCGCCTGCTGCCGGTCGACGTTCACCCGGATTTCCGGCTTGCCCTGGTCGTAGTCGTCGCGCACGTTGAAGGTGTTGGGCACCGTCTTGACGATGTCCTGCACTTCCTGCGCCAGCTGCACCAGCACGTCGAAATCGGGCCCGGAAATTTCCACGTTCACCGGCGGACCGGTCTCGGGCCCCTCCTCCTCTTCCTCGACCGTGATGTCCGCGCCGGTGAGATCTCCAAACCGCCCGCGCACGCTTTCGAGAATGTGCGACGGCAACTCCTTCGATTCCGACAACTTCGGGAAGTCGATGGTCACGCGGCCGATGTTGCTCTCGCCGCGGTCGCCCCCGCCGCCGTCGTTCGAGAAGGCGCCCAGTGACCCGACGCTGGCGAGCGTGTAGTCGATCTTGCCGCTGAGGTCGCCCAGCCGCGATTCGATGGTGCGGATGAGATTGTCCGTCACATCGAGGCTTTGGCCTTGGGGGCCGTCTACGTCAACCACCGCGCGCACCGGCTCGGTCGTTGGCTCGAACTCGATGACGGCCTGCGTGATGTAGGTGATGGAAATCACGACCAGCAGCGTGGCGGCCAGCGTGACCGTGGGCAGGCGCCAGCGCAGCGCGAAGCGGAGCAGCCCGATGTAGGCCGTAATGATGAACGACTGTCGGAGCTTGGTCTCCGTGGCCTTTTTTCGGGGGCCACGCATGAAAATGGAAGCGAGTGCGGGATTGACGATGAGGCCCACGAAGAGCGAGCCGAGCAGCGAGAACGTAAGCGTCTGCGGCAGGTACTTCATGAACTCGCCCCAGATGCCCGGCCAGAAGAACATGGGCGCGAAGGCCGCGACCGTGGTCACGGTGGACGCGGCAATCGGCCAGGCCACCTCGCTCGCGCCGCGCTTGGACGCCTCAATGCGCCCGAGCCCGAGCTGCATGTGGCGGTAGATGTTCTCGACGATCACGATGCCGTTGTCGACCAGCATGCCGAGCGCGAGCATGAGACTGAACAGCACCACCATGTTCAGCGTAGTGCCGATGAGGTGCAGCCCGATGAACGTCAGCAGCATGCTGACCGGAATCGCGAGCGCCACGAAGATTGCATTCATGAAACCAAGGAACACGAAGATGACCGCAAGCACCAGGATGAGACCGCTGAGGATGCTGTTCTCGAGCTCGGCGATCATGTCTCGGATTTCGACCGACTGGTCCATGATGACGTCGAGTTGAATGCCCGCGGGCAGAACGCCGTCGGACTCCGCCACCAGCGCGGCCACCTTGTCGGAAATCGCGATGATGCTTTCGCCGGAGCGCTTCGACACCGCGAGCGTGACCGCCTCCTCGTCGTCGAGCCGGGACATGGTCTCGATTTCCTTGAAGCCGTCGACCACCCGGGCGATATCGCGCATGTACACCACGCCCTGAGGCGAGGTCTTCACGACAAGGTCTTCGATTTCGGCGGCGGATTCGAATTCGCCCGGCACGCGGATGAGGTACTTCGCACCCGCAAGTTCGACGGAGCCGGCCGGCGTGTTCACATTCTCCACCCGCGCCAGCTGCACCAGGTCGGCCATGGACACGCCATATTCGCCCGCGCGCGTGGGGTCCACGATAATCTGGATTTCGCGCTCGACCTTGCCGGTCACCTTTACATCGAGCACGCCGCGGATGGACTCGATCTCGTCTTCGAGTTCGTCGGCCACCTGGGTGAGCATGGGTAGCCCCACCTTGCCGCGGAGCGAGAGATACATAATTGGGAATTCCGAGAAGTTAATCTCGCGGATGGTCGCATCGTCGGCCTCGGTGGGCAGCTCCGACTTCGCCTGATCCACCTTGTCGCGCACCTTCTGCAGGGCGGTGTCGATATCGATGGACGGCTCGAACTCAATCTGGATGCTCGAAATGCCCTCGGCGCTGTACGACGTGATTTCGCGCACGTCGTTGATGCCGGTCAATTCGCGCTCGATGGGAATGGTGAGCAGCGTTTCGATATCGGAAGGCGACACGCCCTCGTACGTGGTCGTGACGATAATCCGGGGGATGATGATCTCCGGATACTTTTCGCGCGGCATGCCGAAATAACTGGTGAAGCCCGCGAAGGTGATGAGCAGCAGCGACACGAGGACCGTGGTGCTGCGGTTGATGGCTGCGTCGGTTACGACCATGGGGCGTGCGCGCGCTTAGCTGGGCTGCGTATCGCGCACGGCCACCGGGGCGCCGTCGCGCAATTCGCGGTGACCCGACACAATCAGCCGTTCGCCGGCATGCAGACCCTCGAGCACCTGCACATCGCTGCCCTGAAGCCGCCCGGGGATAATGGCGCGCGTGTGGGCGGTGCCGTCCTGCTCCACCATCACGAAGTACTGATTTTCCATGGCGCGCACGGCGAACACGGGCACGACGATGGCGTCTTCGAAGACCTGGCGAACGAGCGATGCGCGGGCGGTCATTCCGGGACGGAGCACACCCTCGGCGTTGTCGATTTCGATTTCGACCGGGAAGGTGCGCGTGGAGGTATCGGCCTTCGGCGCGATGCGGAAGATTTCGCCCGTGAATACCTGATCGGGGAGGGCATCGAATCGGATATCGACTTCCTGGCCGACCTTGAAATGCGGAATATCGCGCTCGGGCACGGGTATAACCGAATTCAGGATATCGACCCGCACGAGGCGGCACAGCTCCATGCCGAAATCGGCGAACTCGCCGAGTTCCTTGGTGAGCGAACTGACGACTCCATCTATCGGCGCGCGGACAATGCTGCGCTCCAGGCGGATTTCAGTGGTTCGCAGGCCGGCCTCGGCCAGCTTGAGCTCGGCGGCGGCTTGGTCGAACACCTGCGACGAAGCCACGCCCGACTGGCGGAGGCCCTCCGTGCGCTTCATCTCGGCGCGGGCCAGTTCGGCCTGGGCCTTCGCCCGCGCGTAGTCGGCCTGCACGGCCGTGGTGTCGATATGGTAGAGCTCGTCGCCCTTATGCAGCTGCTGCCCCACCTCGATGCCCTGCCACTCGATGACGCCGTTCGCCTCGGCGCTGATGCCGATGTCTTCCCAGGCAAGCAATTGACCGGTGAGATACAGCATGTCGCTGAAGGGGCGCGGTTCGAGGGTGACCACTTCGACGTTGGTGGGCGGAACGGTTGTGGTGACGGCTTCGGCCTGCGCAGGGCCTGGCAAGGTGGCCTGGTACACCACGAAGCCGCCCGCGGCCGCAATCGCCACGCACACGGCTGCATTAATGAAGATTCGGGTCATGGTTCAATGCTCTCCCGGGCACTGCCGCAACGTTGCACTGTCTAAACTCTCGGGCGGTATGCACAGGTGGCGGCCATACACCGGCCGTTCAAAAAGAGTAGGGACTCACGAGATGGGTCGCGGGCGGCTCTTTATAGCTTGCTCCGCAGATAAACAGATCGATCAGGCCATCGGCAAGCTCCGGCGTCAGGCGCGTCTCGGGGCGGTTCGTCTTGGCCATCACGTGCATGTCCATGATACCCAAAAACACGAGCCCGAGGCTTTGCGCATCGCCGCCGGAAATCTCCTTGTTGTCGAGACCTTCCTGCATGATGTCCTCGATGTGCCGGAAACGCTTGCGGGCAAGCGCCTTGCGGTCGAGCGGCGGCCCCTGCTGCGGCGGTGCGAAGAATACCTGCAGGATGAGGCGCACGGCCTCGGGATTTTCCTCGGCCAGATGAAACGCCTTGCGGATAATCGACTTCAGCCGGTCGGAACAGGTCTCGTACTCGAAGCGCACCTGTTCGATTTCGGATACGAGCTCGGAGAACTTCTCCTCCACGAGCCGGGTGAACAGGTCTTCCTTGTTCTCGAAATAGTAATAGAGCACCGGGCGAGTCACGCCCGCGCCCTCGATTATTTCGCGGATACTCGTGCCCTCGTAGCCGCGATCCGAGAACAGGCTCAGCGCGCTTTCGAGCAGTTTCGTTTCCGCTTCGTTAGCCGACGGCGTATCCGAGGAGACGCCTGGCACAGAGTTTCCCATGAGTGCTACCTACCGTTCGTTAATGGCCCACCTGATTCTATACGAAGCCCTGCCCCGGTGCAACTGCCGCCCCCGGAATGGGCCGAAAAACAAGGCGGGCCGCAAACCTGGAGGTTTGCGGCCCGCCGAAGGGACTAGGTTAGGCGCCTACTTCTTGTTGCGCCGGCGGAGCGAAGCCGCGCCGCCCAAGGCCGTCGCCAGCGACAGGGCCGCCAGGCCCAGGGCGCCGCCGACCGGCACACCGGCCGATTCCGCGATCTCGATGGTGCGCGAGGTAAGCAGCGCACCGGAGAACGGATCCAGCACGGTCACGTAGTAGAGACCCGCGTCCTCGCTCACGAAGGGCGTGAAGTCGAGCGTGTTGGTGGTGGCACCAGAGATGACCCCGAAGGCCTTGGTGCCCGCCGCCTGCTCGAAGTACCACGTGTACACCGGCACGCCGACATTGCCTGCCACCTCGACGCTGAGCTGGTTCGGTTCATCGACATCCCACAAGGCGCGCGAACCGAGGTCCTTCACGAAGCGGAACGGCGTGATGGTGTATACATCCGCGCTGCTCGCACCGGTCGTCAGCTTGCGGTCGATGATGTCGCTCATGGTCTTGTTCGGCAGCACGTCGAGACCGATGGTGCCTTCCGAACTGCCCGTCGAGATGACGACTTCGTAGATCGAGGCCGTTACCTGGTTGACCGCCGACACGAAGGCGTCCGGAATGTCCGTATCGAGCGCGAAGTCGGTCACGGTGACATCCTTCATCGAGAGATTGAAGGTGACTTCGAACGATACGAACGGCGCGTTCGTCGTCAGCGGGAAGGTGAGCGGCGTAATGCCGGTCACTTCCGGATCCGCGTCGATACGAATCAGCTCGTTCGTGGTGTTATCGGTGCCCACGTTGCCGGCCGCGTCGGTCGCCACAACGGTGATGTTGTAGATGCCCTGCGGCAGCAGGCCCGCCGGAAGCGTCTGATTAATCAGCTGCGACCAGTTGGAGCCAAGCGGCGTCTGGACATAGACCGGACCGGCGCCCGCGCCATTGAGCGTGATCGACAGCGTCACGTTGTTCGCGTCCACCACCGTACCGCCGATGAACGGCTGCGGCGAGGGCGTGATCAGCGGATTCGGGATGATCGTCACCACCGGCGGCGTCGCGTCGATATTCGCCGCACTCGACTGCGTCTGAATCGTCACGTTGTTCGCCGCGTCGGCAGCAATCACACGGATGCTGTAGAGTCCGTCCGCCAGGTTGGTCAGGATCGGGATGCTCCACGGACCCACGGTGAACGGATTGCCACCGAAGGCCGTAGCCACGACCGTATTGCTCGCATTGAGCACCTCGAGCGTCAGGGCCGCCGGATCCGCCGGACCAGGCTCGGACACCGTGCCGCTGAACGTGGGGTTACGGTTGTTGATCAGGCCCAGCGCGCCGTTGAAGGTAATCAGCGGCGGCGAGATATCGACAATCAGCGCGCCCACGAAGGTCTCGACCGTCGTGTTGCCCGCGCCGTCCGTCGCCGTGACGATCACGTTGTAGGTGCCTTCCGAGAGCTGCGGGGTCGGACCGGCCGAGGCCGTGTTCCAGGTACCCGTGGTCACCGGCACCGAGCCGAAGGCGGCTGGCGACGACACAACCACAACGCTGACACTCGTCGGCGCGTTGTTCGGGTCGGTCACCGTGCCGTTCAGGGCCGGCTGACGGTTGTTGGTCTGGATAAAGGTCATGCCCACGACCGGGAACGTCAGGTCGATTTCCAGTTCGTTCGACGTGGAATCGGCACCGATGTTGCCGGCCTGGTCGACCGCCACAGCACTGACGTTGTAGATGCCTTCGGGGATTTCATTGCCCGACGGAATCTGCAGCGCCCAGGTATCCGGACCGCCGATGACCTCGGTCACCGTCAGTTCGGGGTCGTTGAAGTCGTACACCACGCTGTTCACGGTAACCGTGAAGGACGAAAGCACGAGGTCGTCGTTCACCGTACCGGTAATCAGCGGCAGGTCGGTGTTGGTCAGCAGGTTATCGACGGTAAGCACGGGGCTCGTCGTGTCGATGAAGAGTTGCACCGTGTCCGAGGGCAGCACGGTGGTAGTCCAAACTTCGCCCACCGCCAGCGTACCGGCAACGTTGGTGCCGGACTTGCCCTGAATCAGCTCGCCCGCGCCGCCATTCAACTTGATGGCCAACTTGGTCACCGAAGCCAGACCGGCGTTCTTCACGACGATCTGGTCGAAGCCGTTGAACGCGCTGCGGAACGTACCGATGCTGGTCAGACGGAAGAGCTCCACGCTCTGCGGATTCAGAATCTGCAGCGGCGTCGAAGCGTCGATGACCGACTTATTCCAGTAATCCGGCAAGCTCCAGCCATAGGGGTGCGGCCCGCCAAGCAGGGTCGGGATGAAGGGCGGATCGTCCACCGAGTTCAGCGGCGTGTTGTCCGTGAAGTAAGGCGTATTGCCGTCCGGGGCGAACAGGTTGCCGTTACCCTTCAGGGTGGCCAGGTTGTTGAACGAACCGAATCGCGGCGCGGCGGCCGAACCGTCCGCAGCCGGGGTGTTGTTGATCACCTCGGTCGCGGTCATGTTCGACACAAGCGTCAGGCCGCCCTGCTGGAAGAAGTTGTTCGGCTGCGCGCCATTGAAGGTCGCATCGGCCTTGAACGTCACGCCGGAGCTGATATCGACGATAGAGCCGACGAGCTTCACGGAGCCCGGCAGACCCTTGCCGCCGATACCGCCGTCGCCGCCCTTACCGCCGGTCTTACCGCCGGTGCCGTTACCGCCGTTGCCGCCATTATTGCCGCCGCGGCCGCCGTCACCGCCGCCGGTGCCGCCAATGCCGAGCAAGTCGGAACCGTCGCCGCCGTTGCCGCCGCGCGGATTGTTGGCCACGCCGCCGCTGCTGCCGCTCGCGCCGCCCGAACCGTTCTTGCCGGTGCGGTTGGTGCCGGAGGTGCCGAAGGGGTTGTGCGCCGATACGTCGAGGCGCAGGTTGGCGTTGATGCCGCGATCCAGGTCAAGCAGACCCAGCGCGCCGAGTACGAATGCGCCGCCGCCGGAAGCGCCGATGGTGCCCGTGCCGCCGGTGCCGCCCGCGCCGCCGCCGCCGCCGCTACCACCGGAAACACCTGCGGCAGGACCGCCGCCGCTGCCGCCGCCCGGATTGCCGCAGAAGGCGCAGCCTGAGCCACCGTTGCCGTTACCGCCGAAATTGTCGTTTGTGGCGCCGTTCGATCCGGCGGCCGTCCCCGCCGTACCAGACGTGCCAGCGGTCGTACCGGAGACATTGCCACTGTCGCCCGAGCCGGCGCCGCCGCCGCCGCCACCGCCGCCGCCAGCACCGCCGCCTGCGCCGCCCGCACCGCCGCCGCCGCCGCCGCCGGTCGTATAACCGGAGCACCCACCGAAGGCGCAGGGACCTACTTCGAAGCCGCCGCCGCCGCCGCCGCCCGAACCGCCCGAGCCACCGCCGCCGCCTGCGCCGCCGCCGCCGCCACCGCCGCCGCGACCACCAGCACCACCACCGCCGCCGCTACCAGAGACGATAGCGAGCGAATCTACCCAAGTATAGGTACCATGCAGGGCGTCAAGACCGGCATTACCATTGTTACCGATGCCGCCAGTTCCCGCGTTGTCGAGAGCGTCACCGCCAGGATTGCCGGTACTGCCGCCGCTGCCATTTTTCTGGTTGATAATCGAACCCGAGCCGCCGCCGATACCGACGTTCGTCTGCGCCAGACCCTTCGTACCCTTATCTGCACCGCGGCCGCCGGCACCGCTGGTGTCGGAGGTCAATTGTCCAGGTGCCGCAGCGCCCGCGCCGGGGGTTGAAATACCGCTGGACTGGAAACCCGCGATGCCCGTGCCGCCCGCTTCCGGACCGCCCGAGGCACCGTAGGCTGTACCATTGCCGCCCGCTGTACCGTTCCCACCGTCAACGCCTTGTGAGCTGGGGTTACCATTTGCGCCCGTACCGGAGCCGCCACCGCCGCCGCCCGAGCCACCGGCGCCACCGGCGCCGCCGCTACCGCCGCCGCCGCCGGCACCGCCATTGCCGCCTCGACCGCCCGAGCCGCCTGCACCGCCGCCCCAGCGGCCGGTGTTGCTGTTCGTCGCGCTCGCGTCGATGCTGGGCCCCCAGTACATGTCGGTCTGGGAAATGATGACGCAGGGCCGGCTACCAGTCGTATGGACCGTCACCGTTTCCGGCACATTCACATAGGAAGGCTGGAAGTGCGCCACATCGTTGGGGGACGAACCAGAGACCGAACCGCTCAGCAGCACCGCCACGGAGGGCGAGTTCTGAATGATGGTCGGCGTGGCGCCCGACGTGTCAATGGTGATGTCGGCGTTGGGCGTTCCGCTCAGGTCGAGCGAGCCCCCGGAGCCATTGCTCCCGAAATAGGTCTGTGCGCCCGCCGTCCAGGCGCTGAGTACGAGCATGAGCGCGCCCAAAGCGGCCCCCCTCGAACTGAGCCCGCTCCGGGCAATGCAATGCTGCCAGCTCATAAGATTTCCATCTCCCTCCGAGGCGAGTTGCTGAATCCGATCATGGGCTCCCGGATTCCCGCCCCAGTGTTGCCGCGTCGTACGTTTTCCCCAAGAACTGAAAATGACCAACGAATAAGTGCTATCTTACACCACCCGGCAAACGCAGCCGCCCACAGCTGCCGCGCAATTAGCGGGTGGAACAGATACAATTTTCCTCTTTTACACTCTGATATTACCGCAGCCCCGTTCGTAAGTCAAGCGAAGCGACAAAAGTGGGTAAACACGGACAACCAACGCACCATATTTTAATTGCAGGCGGGATTCCGGCAGCCATACGTTGAAAATCGCCGATCCGATGTGTCGAAAATTGGCAGGAATCCGTCAGGCTGCGTGGCGTCACGCAGATATCCGTCCGCGTTGAAGAATTGTATCACACGCAGCAGCTCGTTGAGTTCCAGCTGCCAATCCTCCGGGTCGTAGTCGGCGTCGTGGGGCACTCCCTCCGGTTCTGCTTCGGTGCCGCCCGTCAGATATCCATCCTCGGTGCCGACCTCCGCAGCGGCATACGAACCAAAATGGAACAGCTGCACGAGGCGGAGCACTTCGGACAGGGTGATGACGTTGCGGGGTTCGCGGTAATCGGCGCTGTGGTAATCGGGGTCGGAAGGTGTCGGAAATTCCTCTTCGGGCACCTCGATGTCGAAGGTGGTATCTGGCTGAGCGGTGTCGGCAAAGACGTCGGTCTCGCCACTCCGCGGCCAGGTGACTGCAACGGCATGGATGGTATCGCCCTCGAATGCGCCGAGTCCGAAGTGCAGGGTGCGTTCGCTTTGACCCAGAAAATGCGTGGAAGCCCCCTCTTCTCGGTATTGCTCCACACCGTTTGCAGCGGCGGTCACCCGCACCTTTGCATGCAGGTTTTCTACCGGCACGCCATGCTGAACAAAACGGACCCGAAGGAACCGCCCGGTCGCCGCGTCGTTGCGATACAACACCGGATGGCCGGCGTTGTTGACGACGAAGATATCCAGGTCGCCATCGTGGTCGTAGTCGAAGGTGACCAGGCCCTTGCCGGAGCGGTCGTCGGTGATGCCTGCAGCGGCGGCGCGCTCGGTCATGATGCCCGCCCCGTCGTTTTCCCAGAACCGCATGGTGTCGTGCAAAAACTCGCCGAGTTGTGCTTGGTTCGCGGGGAAGTCCGCGCCGTTGGTCATCACGAGATCGAGATCGGCATCGTTGTCGTAGTCGAAGAAACTGGTACCCCAGCCCCACGCCCCATTGCGCACGCCCGCCTCGTCGGTTACGTCGGTGAACGTGCGGTTGCCATCGTATCGGTAGAGCCGGTTGCCGGTGGTGCCCCAGTTGCACGGACGATTGCCGCAGGTCTGCGCGGCGCCGTAGATACTGGTGATAAACCAATCGAGATCGCCATCACCGTCGTAATCGCCGAAGGTGCTGCCCATGCCATTTTCGGTCGTGAACACCGGCGGGTCGTTGAAGTAACTGAAGGTGCCGTCGCCGTTGTTCCAATAGAGGTGGTCCTCCCCGAAGTCGCTCGAGACCGCGAGGTCGAGCCAGCCGTCTTGATCGAGATCGACGAAGGCCGGACCGAAGGCGTTGAAGAATCCCGCCGGAGCAACGTCTCTCAGGTTGACGCCCGCAGGATCCGTCACGTCCTCGAAGAAGCCGGGGGCTTCCGCGCCGCGATTCCGGAAGAGGCGCGAATGGTGCGGCGGGCGCGGATTGGTAACTCCGAGCAAATACGAGCCCCACTCGCAGGTGAAGAAATCCAGCCAGCCGTCGCGGTCGTAGTCTCCCACGGCGATGCCGAACGTGATGTGAATCTGACCGTCGTAGGCACCGACGCCGCGAAAGCCCGCCTCCTCCGTGAAATGGCCCGCGCCGTCGTTGATGAGCAGCCGATTCTGGAGTCCGGTGGTGACGCCGACAATGAGGTCGAGATCCTGATCGTTGTCGATGTCGGCCCAGGCGGCGCAGTTGCTGCGGTAGAACTCGGGAATGCCGGCGGCCGCCGTGGCATCGGAGAAGGTGCCGCCGCCGTTGTTGTGGAACAGGATGGGCGGCAGGTGGAACCGCGTGACGAAGAGATCGTCCCAGCCATCGCCATCGAAATCCCCTACGGCGGCTCCGCCGGTCATGCGTTCGGGTTCGCAGAGGATGCTGCCGCCGAGCTCGGTCTGGCAGAAACCGAACCCGAAAGGCACATGCTGGACGTAATCCACGCCCGCCTGCGCGGTGACATCCGTAAAGTCGGACGCAGCGGCAAAGTCCGCGACCAAAACGAACGACACGATCCAAGAAGCACGAGCCCGAAGAGAGTTCATGGCACAATTCCCAGATTACGGAGAAAGTATACCATGAGATCGTGAAAATGTTACGGATAGTGCGAGAACTATTCCTTGAGCGTCATGCGGCTTTCCTGATAGCGGCAGGCGCGGGTGTGGCCGCAGCCGTGGCATTTGTCGGTGGCGCGCAGTGGCGGAAAGCGTCCTTCGCGCATGCCGGTGACGGCAGCGGCGGCGGCGTGACGGGCAGCCTCAAGACGCTCCGCGCGTTCTTCTTCCTTGCCAGGCTTGACGGCCTTGACCGGGTTGCCGCTGGCAAGGCCGAGGTAGACGGCTTCCTCGCAGGTGGTTCCCGGCATCAACACTTCCTCAAGCGCGGAGGCGTAGCAAATCAGCTGCATCTCGATGCCGCGGTCGATGTTGCCGGCGGAAGGCAGGGTGCCGGACTTGTAGTCGACGATGCGGGCGGTGTTCGCGCCGGGATTCAGATCGATCCGGTCGATACGTCCCGACAACTTCAGCACGCCCACCTGCGTGCCTGTGTCGAAAGGATAGGGCGGCGTGGACTCATGGCCCTCGCGATCGCGGCCGAACTGCCACTCAAAGCGCGTGGGCTGCCATGCACCCGATTCGCCGGCGCGTTCTTTTCGGACGTAGCGGCGCAACAGGGTGCCGAGGTGCATGCGCTCGGCGCGCAGGATGACCTCGGGCACACCGGCGTCTTTCCAGGCGTGCTGCTCGAACACGAGCGACAGGGCGTGGTCGGCGGCGGCGAGGGCTTCCGCTTCGCTCACCTCGCGGAGGGGCGTTTCAGGAAAGCCCCGGTGCAGCGCCTCAAGCGCGGCATGCAGGATATCGCCCCGAAGACGCGGCGTGAACTCCGGCTCGGAGGAATCCGATTCCTCGATATCGAGCAGCCGCTGCTGCATGAAGTGAAACGGGCACTTCAGGTAGGTCTCCAGCTGGCTGACGCTGAAAATGTGCGATTCATTGTAGCGCGCGGCGAGCAGGGCGTTGGCCTCGGGGTCTGCCAATACGCCGTCGTACGGACCGGGTGCCGACGCGGCCCAACGCGCGCTTTCGACGGCGGAACCGTGGACGATGTCCGGGAAATGCGCTTGCAGGAAAGGCGAACCCGCGCGGCTGGCGGCGGCAATCGAGAGCAATTCCGTATCGGTGGCGGCCAGGGCCGGAGCGGGCAGCAGGGACTGAGCGGTCGGCGCGGCTCCGCGGAGGACCGCCGGACGGAATAACTCTTCGGTCTCCACCACAAAGGGACTCGGCAGCGCCTCGCGGCCGTCTTCCTTACTCACGGTCCAGTGCAGCGCGAGCCGTTCGCGGGCGGTATCGACCGCCCCCAGAAACAGGGCGCGTTCGCGTGCGCCGAAGCGGTGGCGGCTGTCGAGCCCGATGCCAGCCTTGCCCAGCCGCTCGAGATCTTCGGCCCCGTAAATGGCGTTGAGCGGCGGGGCCTGCGGCACGGCACCCTCGATGAGCCCGGCGAGAAATACCGTATGGAACCGGCGGTTGCGCAGCGAGGCGAAGTCGCCGCAGTGCACACCATGGCGTGGCTGGGCTCTTCCCCACCCGGTGTCGCCCAGGGCCGCGCGCAACTGCGACGCGAAGGCGCGCAGCGAGACCTTCTCGTCCGCCTTCACGGGACATTCCGCCAGCCTGCGGGCAGCCAGCAGCACGGCCTCGAACCCCCGCACCTGATCGGCGCGTTCGGGGTCTGGCAGGGAATCGAACGCAGCGCGGAGCGGAAGCGCATCGAGCTGTTCGAGCACGGCGCGGGCATACCGGGCCACAGCGGCCTCGCGCGGAAAGACCGCGGCCCAGTGGGTCATGGATTCGAACCGCTGCTGCAACGCGGCTACCGCGCCCGCGGGATTGCTCAGCCGCGTTGCGAGTGCCTTGTCGCCAGCGGCGCGGCGCGTCAGGCCGCCGAGCGCCGCGCGCCACTCCTTGCGTCCGGCCACCACCTGCGACCGCCGCACGAGGTAGGGAAACGCGGCGACCAAATCGCTTGCGCCGTCGTTCCACATCCAAGGGGAACAGAGTATGTCGAGCACGGGGTCGCGTTCCCAGGCGGCGACGGCATCGAGCACGCCCAGCAGCGCGTGAGCCGTGGCGCATTCGGCCGCCGTGGGCTGGCTGGAGCAGGTTACGGGCACGCCGAACCGCCGCAGGGCCTCGGCCGCCATGCGGGGACCTTCGCCGCCGCGGTAGGCGACCGCCAAATCTTCCGGCGCGATGCCCTCGTCGAGAATTGCATGGCGGACGGCTCGCGCGATGGATTCCGCTTCGTGGCGCTCGTCGGCGCAAGACGTTAGCTTCAAGGAGTCCCCGAGCGCATCGAGGCCTTCCGGCTGATCACGCCAGAACAAATGCCGAGAGACGGCCTCGTGCCGCTGCCCCGAGGGCTCCTCCGTTGCGCGCTCCACTTCGAGGTGGAAGGTGTCGCGTAGGGCGTTGAGCGTTTCCGCCGAGGCTGCGTAGGCGTCGCTGCGCTCGGGCGCGTCGTCGTGTGTAAGACCGAATACCACGCCCTCGACCCGCTCCGACACGGCGCGGAGCAGCCGCAACTCGGAGGGCGTGAAATCGTCGAAGCCATCGAGCAGCACCCAATCAATACCGTGCAACACCTCGGGAGCGGACTCGCGGCAGGCGTCGGCCGCGGCCCAGTAAAGGCCGGGTACGTCGAAGGCCTGGGATTCTTTCAGCAGCCGCTGATAGGCCACATAGACCGCGGATACGAAGGTATCGAGGGGCGTGGCAGCGCTGCCCAGCCGCGCCGCGAAATGCTCCGGCTCAATGGCGCTCTGCTTCATCTGCGTGATAACCGCGAGCAAATGGTTGGCAAGTCCCGCCTGGCTCTCGAGACCGGCGGCGCCGGGCGGCTCTACCTCGCACTCCAGCAGCGCCTGCTCTACCAGCAGCTTCCGCTTGAGGGTTTCCAGCCGCCGCGGTCCGCCGAGGATTCTGCCCGCGAAGTCCGCAATGTCGAGCACGGGCTCGCCCCAGATGCCGGGCAGGTCGTAGTGCCGGATGAAGGCATCGCGGCGGCGGCGGGCGTACTGCCGGCTGGGCACGAGCAGCAGGGCGCGGCCCAAATGCTCGTGGAGCAGCGTGTTAATCCGGGCTTCCCGATCGGAGCGGCCGGTGCCGGTGATGCAGCGCGCGTTCATGCGCCGAGCCTATACCAGAACACCGGCACGGAACAACGCGCCCTCAGTGGAACAGGTCGTCTTCGGGAATGATTTCGTAGCGGTAGCCCTGCTCGGTGAGGAAGAGTTGCCGCTTGACGCTGTAGTCCTGATCGCAGGTATCGCGCGAGACCAGCGAGTAGAAACGCGCTACCACGCTGCCATCGCTCTTGGGCCGCAGGATGCGGCCGAGGCGCTGGGCCTCTTCCTGGCGCGAGCCGAAGGTGCCGCTGACCTGAATGGCGACGTTCGCGTCGGGCAGGTCGATGGCGAAGTTCGCGACCTTGGACACGATGATCAGCTTTTCCTCGCCCGAGCGGAAGGCGGCATACAGGCGCTCGCGTTCCTTGGTGGGCGTGCGGCCGGTGATGATCGGCACCTTGAAGGCCTTTTGCAGCGCCTTGAGCTGATCGAGGTATTGCCCGATGATGAGGACGTTGTCCTCTTTGTGCTTTTCGACCAGCGCCTGGCAGAGCGAAATCTTCACGGGGTTGGTGCTGGCGATGCGGAACTTGGTGCGCTTGTCGGCGATGGCGTAGCGGTAGCGCTCGTCTTCGGGCAGGCGGGTGCGCACTTCGGTGCAGACGGCCTGCGCGATCCAGCCCTGCTTCTCCAGCACCTTCCAGGGCACGTCGTATTTCTTGGGACCGATGAGGCTGAAGACGTCTTCTTCGCGGGCGTCTTCGCGCACGAGGGTGGCGGTGAGCCCGAGGCGGCGGCGCGCCTGGATGGAGGCCGTGGCGCGGAAAACCGGCGCGGGTAGCAGGTGCACCTCGTCGTAAATCACCAGGCCCCACTGGCCCTTGTCGAACAGGCCGAAGTGCTCGAAGGGCGAATCCTTGCTCTTGCGGTAGGTGAGCACCTGATAGGTGGCCAGGGTAACCGGCCGAATCTCTTTCGTATCGCCGCTGTATTCGCCGAGCATGTCCTCGGTGAGCGTCGTCTTGTCGAGAATCTCGTTCTTCCACTGGCGGAGCGCGACGGTGTTGGTGGTAAGAATGAGCGTATGCGTGCGGCAGACCGCCAGCGCGCCGATGGCGACGACGGTTTTGCCGGCGCCGCAGGGCAGCACCACCACGCCCGAACCGCCGCTGTTCTTGCCGCCCGCCCAGAAGGCGTCCACCGATTCCTGCTGGTATTTGCGCAGCCCGAACTCGCGGCCCGAGAGGCAGGTGTCGCGCAGCTCGAGGTCGAGCGGCGCGCCCTGGGCGTAGCCCGCGAGGTCTTCCACGGGGAAGCCGATGGCGATGAGCGCGCACTTGATGTTGCCGCGGTCCACCGGGCGGACCACGATTTTGCGGCCGCCGGGCGACGCGGCGATATAAGGCTGGATAGCCTTGTTGTTGATCAACTCGGTCATCAGCATCGGGTCTTCCGATTCGATGACAAGGTGGTCGTCGTCGCCGCGGTAGAGCTTGAGGCGGCCGTAGCGGCCCATCTGGTCTTCGATTTCCGCAATGACGTTCTGCGGGATCTCGTATTTGCTGAACTGCTCGAGGTCGTCGAGTACTTCCTTCACCTCGAGCCCGGCAGCGGCGGCATTCCAGAGGGAAAGCGGTGTGAGCTGGTAAGTGTGGATGTGCTCGGGCGACTTGACGAGCTCGGCGAAGGAGGCGAGTGCGTCGCGCGCGTCCTCGAAGGCCGGGCCATCAGTCTCCAGCAGGATGGAACGGTCGGACTGGACGATGACGGGTTTATCGGGTGTGTTTGCCATAGGCCGCGCAGTGTAGCAAACGGAACACGCGCCGCCATAGTGCGGCGGGGGCAAGCTCGGTATCGCGTGGACTGCCGCCTGCTGCGGCCTTGCCGCCTTGGAGTGCGGCAGCAAGCTGCCGCTTTGCTGAGGGAGCGAGTAGCTCCCGGCGTCGCGACGAATGCTTGACGCCTTGGTGCGGGCGACGGAAGCCAGCTTCCTAATCAAAGCGGGAGCCCGCTCCCGCAGTCCAAGGCGGCGACGCCGCAAAAAGAAACTACGCCACCTGCGCCTTGCCGGTCAGCAGCAATACAGCGACGGCGTCGACGCGGCGGTGGAGCCATTCGAGCACGAAGCCGAGGGCGTACCACAGCGGGGCGTAAAACGCGGTGATCTGGCCGTGCAGGTGCATGGGGATACTGCGCCCGCCGAGGGGGATGGCGTGGTTGCTGTAGTCCCAGATGTGGATGCCAGCCATATTAAACGCAATGCCGGAGACGTATTCGATGACGAAGATGCCGAGCATGTAGACGAAGGCGCGGCCGGCCAGGGGCACGCCGCGCTTTTCAAGCGCTTCCTTGATAGGCCAGATGACCACGCCGAGCATGCCGTAGTCGATCATCATCCAGGGGGAAGTCTTGCTCATGGCGCTGCGGTCGCCGCCGATAAAATGCAGGATGCCCGTGAAGAAGACTTCGATGAGCAGCCCGATGCAGGCGAAAAGAAACCAGCGCGTGAGGATGCGTTTAGGATTGTTCATGGTGTTGGCGCCGAAAACCGTGGCCTACATCTCGCCCCAGAAATCGGCGACGGTGGCCTTGTCGAGCAGCGGCCCGGCAAACTCGACGAATTTCTTGTGGGCGGGGTGCGGCAGGTATTCGGCACGCGCTGCCTCGTCCTTGAAGGTGACGCAGAAGACGTGCTCGAAGCCGTCGCCCAGGCCCTCGGCCTCGATGTTCGGGCCGCCCTGATACGTGAGAATCACGTCAATCTGATCCTTGAGCGCGGCAAAGCGCGTGAGCACCTCGGCTTTCTGATCGGCGGTCACGTCGTCCTTGTAGCGGAACAGCACCACATGGCGCAGCACTTTCATGGTGTCTTCCTTTCCTGCGTCCTCGGCCCGGGCGAAGGGCACCGCGGCCAGCGCCGCCACCATGAGACCCGCGATGAAGTGCTTCCGTGTCATGACTCGATCTCCGCGTTGAGGATTCCCGGTCCGCCTATGGCATGGCCCAGCTGGTGCTCGGTCTGCCGGAGCAGCGTAGCGTACAGGGAAACGGTGGCGAAAAACACCACGGGGATTGCGATGGCCAGGCCGATAACCAGCGCCAGAAATCCCAGAATACTCAATAGCGAGCTGACGACCATGAAATTGATGAGGCCCATGCGTCCGCCCTGTGTGATTTGGGCGCTGGCCTGCAGGGCTTCGAGCGGCTTCATGCCCTTGTCGACGATGAGATAGGGCACGAAGAAATAGACAGCAGACACATAGAAAGGCGGAATGATCGCGATGCCGAGGATGACGAGTTCCAGGATAAGGAAGCCTCCGTACTCGGATACAAGCGTGAACCAGGCATTGAGCAGCCCCGCGCCAGGCAAGGCCTGAAGTTCTGCAAAGCTGATTCCCATGACGAGCCAGCAGAGAACCATGGCGATAAGTCCGGGCACGAAAGCGAGAATGTATAGTAGCGAAACCAGCAGCGTACCGACTAGATACCACAACAAATAGGGGAATCCCTTGAACATGGTGGCTAGATCGTTGTGATTGCCGCGGCACATGTGAAGCAGCATTAGAATCACCCCGACGCGCAGCCAGCCATCGAAAAGCTGCTTCGCGCCCCAGGTAATCGTCTGAATGATTGCTCCATTACCTACCGAATGATTGAGGAAATAGGCCCCAGTATAGGCCGCCGCGAAGGCCGCCATGTAAACGATGGCCATCACGAACAACGTGACGAAGTTGGCCATGGTCAGTCCAAAGCCTTCCCGGAGAGCCTCGGAAATTCGGACTTCTTTGGACATGCAACCTCCTTCGTGACGCTACGGATAACGCATCATATGCTTGCCGAGAAGACGGAGCAACTCGCCTAGAACGAATACGCAAGCCCGGTGGTGAGGGTGTGGTCCCAGGCCTCGACGCCGAAGTTTTCGGCCATGCTGTCGTATTCGCTGAGGAGGGCGATCTTGAGGCTGAGCTGTTCGCTGAGGGGGGTGGTGAAGGCGAGTTCGTTCTTGAAGCGGAATTCGCCGGTGTCTTCGAGGTTGGCGGAGAGCACTGCGGCATCGGTGATTTTGCCGCGCTCGAAAATCTGCTGCTCGTAGTTGGTGCCGGCGCGCGCGGTGAGGTAGTTCTCCGTGCGGGTGTCGTAGGCGCGGAGGGGATCGCGGAAGTCGCGGTAGGCGCTGAGCAGCGCGCGGCGGTAGTCGCGATCGAACACGAGGCGGCCGCTGGCCAGATCGACGAGCAGGTTGGTGCCGCGGTCGAAGGCGGCGCGGCGGCTGGAGGCCTTGGCCCCTTCGCGCGCCCAGGGTGTGAAGGGCGCCCATTCCTCGTGGGTGAATTCCGCGCCTAGGTCGATGCTGAGCTTGCGGGTTTCCTCATCCCAGAACTGGTAGCCGAGGCCGAGCGCGGCGTTGGCGCGCAGGTCGAGTTGGCGGCCGTCGTCTTTCTCGGCACCGCCGAGGGTGTAGAGATAGATGCGATCGGTCAGGTCGTATTCCCAGCGGCCGTCGGCGCTGAGCTTGCGGGTGTTGAGGATGTCGTTGGACGCGCCGTAGGCCCAGCCGGCGCGCAGCGTGAGCCGGTTCGTCTCGGCGGTCCGCTTCCATTCGGTGGAAAGCACCACGTCCACCTTGTCGGTATTGCCGGTGCGGTAAGTACCGCCGAGGTTTACCGTGCCGCTCCAATGCTTGGGGGCGGGCTCTGCGGGCGGCGGGTCCAGCGCGGCGTGATCTTCGGCAAACGCGGAGACGGCCGACAGCGGGACCGCGCCCTCGGGCGGCGGGTCACCCTGCTGGGTGCGCACGATATTCAGCGGGCCTGCGTTCTCGCCCCCGCTCACGTCGAGCCAGGCGCGGGGCTCGTCGGTCTGGATGGATTCTATGCTGCCGCGGACAATCCGGAGTTCGCCCGCGTAGTCGGTCTGGAAGGAAAGCGCCTCGGCATCGAGTGCAACGGCGTGGCCGGTGAGCCGGTCGCCGTTGGTGAGGACCACTTCATCTGCAAAAACGCCAAAGCCGCAAAGCGCAGCGGCCGCGGCGGCGAATGCCGCTCGTACCATAGCTGAGAAACCCTCGAAACCCGTTGCGCCGCGCTTGCTGACGACATGGCCAAAGGGGCCAGCATATCGGATTGGCGTGCCCCGGCGCATCCCGCGGCCGGGTGCGCGTCCCCGTTTTTCTGTGCTACGATTCGGGCAGGCAGAACCAATTAAACCATGGAGGACGCAGCATATGGCCACCCTTAGAATTACGGGCGTGCAGATGGAGGTGAAGCCGGCGAAGAAGGACAACCTGCCGCGCATCCTGAACCTGATTGAGCACGCGGATTGTGACATCATTGTGTTTCCCTCGATGGCGCTGACGGGCTACAACAGCGATTTCAGCGACACCCGGACCGAGGAAGCGTGGGAGAAGATTGCGGCGGAATGCCGCAAGATCTATACCTCGGCGATTGTGGGCACGGGCGCGCGCCGCGATGGACATGGCTACATCGAGGCGCTGGTTTTCGGCGACGACGGCGAGACGCTGGGCTACCACGACATGCTCGTGCCGACGGAAAAGGACCGCACCTGGGCGCGTCCGGGCGATGAATTGACCGTGTTCAACGACCACAACGTCACTTTCGGCTGCCTGATTGCCAACGACGTGTGGGTCGCGCCGGGCATGGGGCCCTATCCGGACCCGCGGCTGACGTATCAGCTGGCGCATACGCACGGGGCCCAGGTTATCTTCCACCTGAACCATTCGGGCATCGACCCGCAGTACCGCGATTATTACGACAGCAACCTGCGTCTGCGCGCCCGCGAGGCCCGCTGCCCCATCGTCACCGTGAACGCGACCGACCCGCGGGGACGGCTGAATGTGCCTTCCGGCGTGATTTCCGCCGAGGGCGAATGGATTCACAAGGTCGAGCCCCAGGGCGAGCACACCTTCACGCTTGATTTAGACTTGGAATAAAGCGAAAATCTGCGGGTTTATCCAGCACGATCTCCGGGGAAGATTTTTCTCCGGAGATTGTTTATACTTTGACCGTTAGGGGGGTGCTAAAGCTGGGCATTCGGGGAACGCATTCGGCTGTGCGGTTTGCAGGTGCACCGCATGGCGACGGAGTCGCGTAGTCGTGTCCGGCGGCGAGATTATGCCGCTATTCGGAATTAAAGGCCGCAAGATTCTGGCCACCGCGCTTGCCGTGCTCGGATGCGTTCTGGGCGCGGGGTCGGCCCATGCCATCGATGTCGATTTCGACGCGCACATTCTCGAGGTCGATGCGTATCTGGATTCGACGGGCAGCACCGTTAATATCAAGGGCTCGGACAACGACGCGAACGGCCTCCGCGAAGAAGACCAGCTGGGCATGCTCTCGGCAATCCTTTCCGGCGGCGATGCCGTGGCCTGTATCAACGCCACCACGCGCAACACGATTTCCTCGGCGTATACGTACAACGTGAACAACGTCGCCGCGGAGCTGGTGGTGACGATTTCCGGCGTGGGTACGGTCAACATCATCGACCAGGTGGCTTCGACCAGCCCGGCGCTGGGCACGGCGCTGCAGGAACTGCTGGCGGGTTTCCTCGTCATCGCGGACAACAGCACCATCACCTTCATCAATTCGCTGGCGGATCAACTGGTGGCGAACGCCCTGAAGGGCACGCCGCAGGAAAGCCAGACGACGACCGTGCAGAACCAGATCACCTTCCTCGCCACGGCTTTCCGCACGCACGGCAACGCGCCTACGGAGACTGATTTCCTCGGCCCGAACGGCAATATCGACAACGACGCCGAGACCAACCTGGAGGAATATACCGACGGGGCGGTGCCGAAGACGCGCGAGGAATGGCTGCTGGACAATTGCATCACCCCCACGCTGCGTATTTCCAAGTTCGAAGGCGGCGGCCTGCGCATCTCCGGACTCTCGGAAACATTCGTGGCCGAGGCCGCCGGTGCTGCCGGGCCCGTGACCTATCAGTGGCGCAAGGGCACCGAGACCAGCTCGTCGGTGGTGGGCGGCTCGAGCACCTTCACGATTCCCTTCCTGACCTCGTCGAGCACGGGCACCTACTTCTGCATCCTGAGCGATGGCGTGACGACGCGCACGACCCCGCTTGCGAGCCTGAGCGTGACGACGGTACCGATTTTCTTCGCGCAGCAGCCGCAGGGCGGCACGCGCTTTCCGGGCGGCTCGTTCACGTTTACAGCGGCGGTGCAGGGCGGCGTGGGGTCGGGACCCTACAGCTACCAGTGGCAGAAGGACGGCGCAAACGTCGGCACGAATTCGCCCACGCTTTCGCTGACGAACCTGACCCAGAACGACGCCGGTAACTACCGCGTGCGGGTCACCTCCAATGGCGGGGGCGATTTGATCACCTCGAGCACGGCCCGCCTGACGATTCGTCAGTTGAACTTCAACCTGAACCAGCAGCCCGTGAGCGCGAAGAAATACGTGGGCGACACGCATGCCTTCACGGTGTCGGTATCGGGCGGCAGCGGCAATTTTTCCTACGTGTGGCAGAAGAACGGCAGCAGCCTGGGCGCGCCGAACTCCGCCACGTTGAACCTGGGCGTCATCGACGCCATGGACGCTGGCTCGTATACCTGCGTGATTACGGACCTTTCGAGTCCCTCGAATGCGGTGACCACCGACGCGGCGACGCTGGAGGTGAAGGAGCCGGTGGTCATCACCGAGCAGCCGGTGGGCGGACAGAAGCAGACGGGCGCGCTGCTCGAACTCTCGATCGAGGCGGAGGGCGGCTACGGGCCGCTCCGATTTCAATGGCTTTGGGAAGGCGTACCGATCCTGAACCAGACCTCGCCGTCGTATTCGGCGGTGGCGCTGGCGGGTTTCGACGGGACGTTTCAATGCCGTGTCACCGACGATAACGGGCTGGTGGTGTTGAGCGACGGCGCGGAGATCACCCTGGTACCCGCGATCGTCATCACGCAGCAGCCCGTAGGCGCGCGGGTGTATACCGGCACGAGCCGGACGCTGACCACCGCAGCATCGGGCGGGCAGCCGCCGCTCTCGTACCAGTGGTACAAGGACGGCAACAGCCTTGGCGTATCGGGCATCGGGCCGAGCCTGGCGTTCGCTTCGCTTCAGGTGGCCGACAGCGGCAACTACTTCTGCCGCGTCACCGACGATTTAGACAGCGTTCGCGACAGCGAGCCGGTGCTGGTGCAGGTGGCCGACATGCCCATGATTACGGTGCAGCCGGTGGGGGCGAACCTCATCGAGGGGGACCCGCTTCAGTTGTCTACTGCGGCTACGGGCGGCATGCCGCCGGTGACGTACAAGTGGACCCGGAACGGCTTCTCGCTGCTGAACGGCGCGCAACCGAACTTCAGCATCAATTCGGTGGTGGCGTCGGATGCGGGCACGTATCTCTGCACTATCGAGGACAACCTGGGCACCAAGCTGACGACGAATGCGGCGATTGTGCAGGTATCCTCGCCCTTGCGGTTCCTGCAGCAGCCGGTGTCTGCGACGCGCGGCATCGGGCAGGACGTTTCGTTCTCGGTCGATGCCACGGGCGGCGTGGGTTTCTACAGTTTCGACTGGCGGAAGGATGGCGTATCCCTGGGCGCGCCGAGCAATCCGACGCTCTCCATCTCGGGCGTCATCGAGGCAGACGGCGGCGACTACACCTGCCGCGTGACCGATTCCGCGAACACGACCATTACGTCGCAAGTGGCGACGCTGACCGTGGTACCCGCCCTGAGCGCAGTAGCGCAGCCGGTGGGCGGCGAATTCTACGTCAGCCAGCCGCTGTCGCTTACCTTCGGGGTTGCGGGCGGTCTCGGCCCGTATAGCTACCAGTGGTACAAGGGCGAATCGCCCATACCGAACGCGAACGAAGAAACGTTCAACATCGCCTCGCTTCAGCTCGCCGACACGGGGCTGTATGGCTGCATCGTGACCGATCAGCTCTCGATGCAATTGATTTCCGACATCGTGGCCGTATCGGTTACCCCGCAGATTGTGATTACCGGCAACCCGGCGGGTGGCGACAAATACACGGGGGCGTCGCAGACCTTCCGAGTGACCGCGAGCGGCGGAACCGGCATCTACGAATACTCGTGGCGCAAGAACGGCGAGGCCATTCCCGGCGCGCCGGACGCCGCTACCTATGTGATACCTTCGCTCCTGCCCGACGATTCCGGCTTCTACGACTGCGTCGTGCGGGAATCCCAAGGCGGTATCGCGGCCTCGTTCACGACGCTGCTGCGGGTACGCGATCTGGTGACGCCGGTATCGCAGCCGCAGGACTCCATCGGCGTGGCGGGCTCCACGGTCACGCTCTCCTTCACCGTGCAGGGCGGATTCGAGCCGGTGCGCTACCAGTGGAACAAGGACGGCGTTCCGATTACCGGCGCGATTGGCGCTACCCTGACTCTCGAACCGCTGGCCGACGAAGACGAGGGCGACTACACCTGTGTCGCCTACGACGTGGTGACCTCGGTGATCGAATCGCAGCCGGCCACGGTGATCGTCGCGCAGCCGCTGACGATTCAGCAGCAGCCGCAGGGGGACACCCGAGGCACGGGCGCCAGCTATACCTTCTCCGTGGTCGTCACGGGGGGCATCGGCAATCTCGAGTACACCTGGTTCAAGGATGCGGCGGCCCTGCCCGGCTTGGGCACGGCGGAGCTGGCCTTGACCGGCCTGGATAACAGCGACACCGGCATTTACTTCTGCGTCATCGAGGACCAGAGCGGCGCCCGCGTCTTTTCGGACGAGGCCCTACTGCAGGTGTCCGATGCGCCCATCACGGTTGCGGTGCAGCCGACCTCGGCGACCCGCTATGTCGGCGAGTCGGCAACGTTCACCGTGACGGCTTCCGGGGGCGTCGGCGATCTGCTCTATCAGTGGCGGCGAAACCAGGGGCAGGGCTTCGAGAACATTGAGGGCGCGACCGGTGCCACGCTGGTGCTCGACGACCTTGCCTTGGCGGATGCGGGCAGTTACCGCTGCGTGGTTTCGGACGAAGCGGGCCACAGCGTGCCCTCGTTCTCGGCCCTGTTGACGGTCGTACCCCGGTTGACCATCGTGAAGCAGCCCCTTTCCGCGGCGGCCTACACCGGCAGCAACGTCACGTTCTCCGTCGGGTTTACTGGCGGCATCGGCACCATTTCCTACCAGTGGTTCCGCAACAATAACTTCGTGGGAACGAACAGTTCGCAGCTCGTGCTGACCGATATCGACGAGGGCGACGCGGGTACCTACAAGTGCCTCATTTCCGCTGAGCGCGATTCGGTACTCACGGAAGAGGTGGAACTCAAGACCGGCGCCCCGCTGACGATCCTGTCTACCGGCCAGACCGTGACACGCTACGCCGGCGAGTCCCTCGATTTTACGGTCGAGACCACCGGCGGCGTGGGTTTCATGCAGTACCAGTGGTACCTCGATGGCGAGCCGATCAATATCACCAAGAACTTCCGCATCGACGCGCTGACCGAGGCCGACTCGGGCCAATACACGGTGGCCGTGGCCGACGAGGTATCGGTCATCGGCGGCGACGTGCTCTACGACCTTGACGTGCTCGCCGTGGAAGGCGAACTCGACGGCCCGATTCACAGCGCGGACCTGGATGGAAACAACCAGATCGACCTGATCGAGATGCTGCGCGTGATTCAGTTGTTCAATGCGCGCCGGTATCACTGCGACGACACCCAGGAAGACGGGTTTGCGCCGGGCACGAATTTCGACGCGCCGCGCGACTGCCCCTTCCACAGCTCCGACTTCGATCCGCGCGACCGGGTCATCTCGCTCGGCGAATTGCTGCGCACCGTGCAGATATTCCGCGTGGGCGCCTATCGCTTCTGCCCGAGCGACGAGACCGAGGACGCGTACTGCGTGGACGATCTGGCGTTTGAAGGCGAAGGCGGCGCGTGAACGGCGCGGTCGTTCTGACCAGCGGCGGGCTGGACTCGAGCGTGCTGCTGCACCAGGTAGTCCGGGAATATGGCGCAGAAAACGTGCGCGCACTCAGCTTTTTCTACGGCCAGCGCCACGCCATTGAACTCGAATGCGCCGAGGCGCAGGCCGAAGCCGCAGGCGTCGAGACGCATGTGGTGCTCGACATCGGGTTCATGGGCGCGCTGCTCGCGCCGGGCTCGACCCTGTTGGCTGCGGGCGACGCCGTGCCCGACCTGAAAGACCTGAGCGAGGCGGACCTCGCGCAGCCCCCCACCTACGTGCCCAACCGCAACATGATGCTGCTGTCGATGGCGGCGGCCTATGCCGAAGCGCAGGGCTGCAGCCGTGTGTATTACGGCGCGCAGGCGCAGGACGAATACGGCTATTGGGATTGCACCGAGACCTTCCTGGAACGCATCAACGGGGTGCTCGCGCTCAACCGCAAGACGCCGGTGCAGGTGCTGGCGCCCCTCGTGCACCACAGCAAGGCCGACAACGTGCGGCTGGGCGTGGAGCTGGGCATCGACTTCGCGCAAACCTGGACCTGCTACCGGGGCCTCGGCAACGACACCGTCGCGGTATCGGAGCGGCGCGGCTGCGGCACGTGCCCGTCCTGCGTGGAGCGCATCCAGGCCTTTAAGGCCGTCGGGGTTACCGACCCGCTCGACCCCGCACGCAGCTGAGGCAAGCGGTTTGCGCTACGCTTGGTTGCGATGCGCGCTGCGTTCGATGAGCGCCACCCCCAGCAACAGTAGCCCCAGTCCGAGCACCAGCACACTCCACGGGAAGCCGTCCGTTTCAAGAGACGCCATGTCGATGAAGGGCACCAGACCGGTGCCGATGATCAGCATCGTGCCATTGTTGAGCGCATGCAGCAGCATCGAAGGGTAGAGCGATCGGGTGCGCAGCGCCGTGTAGGTTAGTGCCAGGCCAATCAGCGTCGTGCCGAACAAGCGGTGGACGCTGAGGTGGAACGACCCGAACAGAACCGCGACGAACACCACGAGTACAAAGGGCGGCAAGACCTTCCGCCACGCGCTTAGCAATACACCGCGAAACAGTACTTCCTCGGTGATGGCCGGGGTAATCGCCACGGTGAACATCAGCCAGGCGAGACCGTATTGGTTGTAGGAATCGCCGATGAGCCGGTTCATGTATTCCTGCAACTCGGGCGGCGCAGGCAGCACACGGTTGTGGTACACGGACGCCTGAAGCAGGAGAATGACGCCACCACTGCCGATAAGAAGCGCCCCGAGGAACGTAGTCAGGGGCGGCGTACGCAGCTGCAACGCGCTGGCCACCCGTACGCGCGACACGACCAACGCCGCCAGGGTTACCGGCAGCAGTAGGCCCCAGTGCAGCAGGAGCACCCCCGTGAGTGCGGCCCTTTCGTGCAGGAGCGGCGTTATGTAGAACATCAGCACGATGAGCGACAAGTAGAGCACGATGGCATGGCCGGGCCTCATGGTAGGGCGTATGCCCGCCTTGCGGCCGGAGAACAGCGAGGTATCGGCATCGTCCGAGGAAAGGATGACTTCTTCGCGATGGAAGAGCCAGGTGGCGAGCAGCAGGGCGGCCAGCGCCGCGGCGGCCGTGGAGGCCAGCGTAATCAGCATCGGCAGGAACTCGGCCTCGCCCGTCAGCAGGGCGCGGAAGAGCAGCACGACATTCAGGATGGGCGGAATGGCGGTGTAGGCATTGAGCGCGACGCCGGGCAGGGCGGCCAATCCGGCGGGCAGGCTGATGACCAGCAGCACGGGGGTGACGAAGTTCTGGCCTTCCTTGAAGCTGCGCGCGAACACGGCAACCGCCATCATGATGGCGGAGATCATGACGCCAAGCGGAATCATCGCCAGCACGATGATACCCGCGCTGGCGAGGGGCAGCTGGAACTCGAAGGGCAGCGTACCGTCGAGCGCGGCGTTGGCCTGCGACATGGTGACCGCGAAGGTGCCGGCCATGCTGGCGAGGTTCAGCAGCCCTGTAATCATCGCGAGCGTGAACACCGCGAGGAATTTGCCTGCGACGATATCGAGCTTGGAAGCGGGCGTGGACAGCAGCGTTTCGAGCGTACCGCGCTCCTTCTCCCCCGCTGTGATGTCGATGGCGGGATAGACCGCGCCGAATGCGATCATCAGCACCAT
Organism: Candidatus Hydrogenedens sp.; assembly: GCA_016125095.1. Lineage (GTDB taxonomy): Bacteria > Hydrogenedentota > Hydrogenedentia > Hydrogenedentales > JAEUWI01 > WGMK01. Next base: position 392,461 of record WGMK01000015.1, read on the forward strand.
CAGCATGGGGAGCACCAAGCCGATGAGGTTTCCGGTGGTCTTGCCGGGCGGGGCGATATTCACGCGCGAGACTTCGAGCGGATGGATGAAGTCGTCCTCGATACCCGCGCGATCGAGGCGGTCTGATTGGAGCCGAGCCCGCAGGTTGGCGAATTCCCCCTCGAGCCGGAGCGCGGCGTCGATGGAGGCGAAGTCCGTGGTGTCGTAGAGCAGCTCGATGCCGAGCGAACCGTTGCGCTCCAGCACTTCGGGACCGCGGCCGAGCACGCGCACCGCGACATCGGCGTCGCCGTCGAGCACGGCCTCCTCCGCATCGGGCGCATCGACGATCTCGATGCGGGGCGCGTCGCCGAGCCAATCGCGCACCTCGGGCCACGGCGGCGTGATGGCAACCCGCGCCACGGCGGTATCGCGCTGGGCCTGCTGCACCAGCGCGAACTGGAGCCCGGCGATGATGAGCAACGGATAGAGGATGACCGGCAGGCCGATCATCATAAAGAGCGTGCGGCGATCGCGCAGCGTGTCGAGCAATTCCTTGCGGAAAATGACCTGTGCGATGCGCAAGTTCATACGCGGGCATCCGCCGCGCCGATGGTGGCCAGAAAGGCCTCGCGCAGGTTATGGGTGCCACTGGACTCGAACAGCTCGGCCTTGGTGCCGATGGCGGCGATGCGGCCCTGGTGAATGAGGCCGACACGGTCGCACAGTTCCTCGGCCTCGGTCATGTAGTGCGTGGAAAAGATGATGGCATGGCCGCGCGCCTTGGCGTCGTGGATGAAGCCTACGATGGCTGCGCTGGAAAGAATATCGAGCCCGAGCGTGGGCTCGTCGAGGATGAGCACGGGTGGATCGTGCAGCATGACGCGGGCGATGGATACGCGCTGCGTCTGGCCGGTGGAGAGCGTGGCGCTGCGCTGATCGAGAAAGTCCCGCATATCGAGCGCGCCTGCGAGCAGTTCGATACGGTCGGCGATATGCGCGTCGCTGAGGCTGAAGAGCCGGCCGAAATAATAGAGCAGCTCGCGCGGCGTAAGGCGGCCATAGAGCCGCGTATTGCCGGAGAGAAACCCGATGCGGCTGCGCACGGCATCGCCGCCCTCGAGCGCCGGTTGCCCATCGATATAGACCGCGCCGCTGGTGGGGCGGATCATGGCGGCGAGCATACGGAGCAGGGTGGTTTTACCGGCGCCATTGGGCCCGAGCAGGCCAAAGACCTCGCCGGCAGGCACCTCGAACGAGACCTCGTGGACGGCATCGAAGGGCACGCCGCCCGGACGGACGAAGCGCTTGGTCAGGCTTTCGGCACGAATCACGCGGCGGCTCTCCCAGGGTCGAGTGCATAGGGTGGCAGACCCGGCGGCGCTGTTCAACCCCGTGCAGCCATTGCTTTTCCGGGCCACCGGCGTCTACAATCCTCGCTTCGCATGCGGGCCCTTTTTCGGGGAAATTCCGCCAGCCTACCGGAGAGCGAATCGTGGATAAGCTAGTCAGCCTGTGCAAGCGCAAGGGGTTCATCTATCAGTCGAGCGCCATCTATGGCGGCGTGAACGGCTGCTGGGATTTCGGCCCGCTGGGCGTCGAACTCAAGCGCAACATCAAGGAAGACTGGTGGTACAACTTCGTGCAGACCCGCGACGACATGGTGGGCCTGGACACGAGTATCATCGCGCATCCGGAAGTGTGGGTGGCGAGCGGCCACGTGGAGGCCTTCCACGACATGCTGGTGGACTGCAAGGACTGTCGCAAGCGTTTCCGCGCCGACCACCTGGAAGGCACCGTGTGCCCGGAATGCGGCGGCGAGCTGACGGAGCCGAAGGCCTTCAACAGCATGCTGCGCACGCAGCTGGGCGTGAGCGAAGACACGGCGGTAAACACCTACCTGCGCCCGGAGACCTGCCAGTCCATCTTTGTGGACTTTAAGGAAGTGTACAGCAGCGTGCGCACGAAGATTCCCTTCGGCATCGCGCAGGTGGGCAAGAGCTTCCGCAATGAAGTGAACCCGCGCAACTTCATTTTCCGCAGCCGCGAATTCGAACAGATGGAAATCGAATACTTCTGCCGCGAGGAAGACTGGGTGGAGCTTTTCGCCCAGTGGCAGAAGGATATCTGGCAGTGGTACCTGGACCTCGGGCTGATCGAGGCGAAGATGCGCTGGTACGAACACCCGGCGGAAAGCCTCGCGCACTACAGCAAACGCACCGTGGACGTGGAATACGAATTCCCCTTCGGCTGGGGCGAATTGCAGGGTCTGGCCAACCGTGGCACCTTCGACCTGAATGCGCACACCAAGCACAGCGGCAAGGACCTGCAATACTTCGACCCGGAGAAGAATGAGCGTTTCTTCCCCACGGTTATCGAGCCGTCGGCGGGCGTGGACCGCACGACGCTGGCGGTGCTGTGCAGCGCCTATTGCGAGGAAGAGGTGCCGACCGCGAAGGAAGGCGAGACCGAGACGCGCACGGTGATGCGCTTCGCACCGAAGCTGGCGCCCATCAAGTGTGCCGTGCTGCCGCTGGTGAAGAAGGAAGGCCTGGCCGAGATCGCCGAGGAACTCGAGCGGAAGCTGCGCAAGAAGTTTCCCACCTACTACGACCAGGCGGGGGCCATCGGCCGACGCTACCGCCGCCAGGACGAAATCGGCACGCCGTATTGCGTGTGCGTGGATTTCGACACCAAGGAAAACGGCACCGTGACCGTGCGCGACCGCGACACGATGGAGCAGGTGCGGATTCCCATGGACGAACTGGCGGGCTATATCGGCGATCGGGTGACCTTCGAGCGTCCGTAAGGGCTGTCCTTTATGGGCTTCGATTACGACGCGGCCGCGCCCGGCTACGACAATTACCGCACGGGTAGCGGTCCGTATTTCGAGCAACTGCTGACGCTGGCGGCGGAGTCGCCCGCGGGGCCAGTGCTGGAATTCGGCGCGGGCACCGGCAACAACACGCGCGAATTCCTGCAGGCGCATCCGCGGCCCTTTGTGGCGCTCGAGCGTTCGGCCGGCATGCTGGCCCAGGGCGCGGCCAAGGTGCCCGGCGTGCGCTGGACCCGCGGCTGCGCCACGCACATGCCTTTCCGCGACAGCACTTTCGCATACATCTTCTCGACCTATGTGCTGCACCACATCGCGGATATCGGGCAGCTATACCATGAATGTCTGCGCGTGCTGAAGCCCGGCGGCTGCTGCGCCTGCATCACCGTGCCGGAGACCTTCATCCTCGAGCATCCGATGAACGCCTACTTCCCGAGCTTTGCCGAGGTGGACCTGCGCCGTTTCCAGCCCATCGACGAGGTGGAGGATGCGATGCGCGCCGCCGGATTCCGTCGCGTGGAAAGCGTCATCACCGTTTCCCGGCCCCGCCCCATCGATGCGGACTTCGTGGAAAAGGTGGCCAACCAATACATCTCCACCTACGCCTTGCTGCCTCGCGACGAATTCGAGCGCGGCGTCGAACGCCTCCGAGCCGACGTCCAGCGCCTCGGCCAACTACCCGAGCCCTTCGAGCGCGAGGCGGCGGTGGTGTGGGGTTTCAAGCCCCGGGGCTAAGGCGCTGGGCCTCATGCTCTTCAAGGAATATAGGCACGGTAGGTGTTCGAAAGGGGTGGCCTGGAAAGCTGAAGTTCGCTACACTGAGCCTGTACCGGAGGGATTACCTTGGAGGATGAAGGCGAATCCGCAGGCCTAGGTAGGGCTGCTTCAAGTGGCCGGATTTACTGGCGAAAGCATGCGCTCAGTCGCTGTTTCGAGCGGGAAATATCGAGAAGCGAGGTGCTTCACGCTCTGGCGCACGGAAAAATCATTGAACGATATCCCGACGACCATCCGTTTCCCAGCTGCCTTATACTCTTGGTAGAGAAGTTGCCGCTGCACGTGGTCGCCGCTCTGGATCCTGAAACTGGAATCGCGCATATCATTACCGTATACCGACCGGACACCTCTCGTTTCGAGCCCGATTGGACAACCAGGAGAAAGCCTGATGCCTGAGCACGCCGGAAAATGTCCGCTATGCGGCGGAGTGAAATCGGCCGGCAATACGACCTTCACCGCCGATATGAACGCATCCGTAGTTGTAGTACGCGAAGTGCCCGCGCTTGTGTGCGAACAATGCGGCGAAGCATGGATTCAAGACGCGGTTGCCGCAAAGCTCGAGGCTATCGTGAACGATGCGCGGAATAAGCATACACTCGTCGAAGTGGCGCAATGGCAGGACGTAGCGTAGACCGCTTACGTTCCGACACCGCCGTGCTACACTAGCCCCCGATGGCGAAGAAAAAGAAGCTCGAGAAAAAGAAGCGGCGCACGGTGCGCGAACGGGACTGGCTGACGCACGGCGAGTCGTCGTTTACACATGACTTGGTGCGGCACCGCCGCGCGCAGGTGAAGCTGTCGGAATCGTCGGTGGAGCAGGCGGCGCCGCCGGAGGACTTCGAGCCCAATGCAACGGTGATTTCCCATTCGAAGAAATGGGGCTTCGTACAGATGGACGGCAGCGAGCAGCTGTGCATCATCGACGAGCGGCTGAAGGAGCACGGCGCGACGCTCATTGCCCCGGGCGACGAAGTGCTGGTCGAAATCGAGGAAGACGAGGCCATCATCCGGGCCATCGCGCCGCGCCGCTCGCGACTCAGCCGACCCTCCACGCGCCATCACGACGTGTCGGAACAAGTTATTGCCGCGAACGTGGACCACTTGATTGTGGTGGCCGCGGCGGCCGAGCCCCCCTTCCGCGCGGGGCTGGTCGATCGCTATCTCATCGCCGCGCAGACCGGCGGCATCGAGCCGCTGCTCTGCATCAACAAGATGGACCTCGTCGAGGAGCCGCCGGCCGAAGTGGCACTGTACAAAGACCTCGGCGTGCAGGTATTCCTGACCAGCTGCGAAACCCGCGCCGGACTCGATGCGCTGCTGGCGGCCCTGCGCGGCAAGACGGCCGTACTCTCGGGCCATAGCGGCGTCGGCAAATCCTCGCTGCTGAACGCGCTCGACCCGGACCTAAGGCTCCATACGCAACCCATCAGCGACCACAGCCGCCGCGGCCAGCACACCACCACGCTCAGCCGGCTTTACGAACTCCGCGACGGCATCCGCATCATCGATACCCCGGGCATCCGGGCGCTGGGCCTGTGGCAGGTATCGCCCGAAGAAGTCGCCTACTACTTCCCCGACATCGCCGAAGTCAGTGCCGCGTGCCGCTTCCGGGATTGCACCCACACCCACGAGCCCGAATGCGCCGTACGCGCCGCCGTCGAGGCCGGCACCCTGCATCGAGGCCGCTACGACTCCTACCTCCGCATCCGCGCCAGCCTCGAATCCGACACTGGCACCACCCCCGGCCGTATGGCCTCCAACTGGCAGGCCGGCGTGAAGGGCGCAGAAGAGTAAAGGCTTTCAGTACAAGAGAATCCCCCGTGTAGAACTATGCACACTTGAAATCCGCACCAAATATGGTGCAGTTTGTTGCCAAGAGTAAACACTGTTTCCATCTGAATACATTGGAGACCTAATGGCGTCGCCACCATGGCGTAGCATCTCGAACGGTCCAAGAAGGCAACGTGCCCATGGAACCTAAGAGGATTTTCGCTGAATTTTATCGGACCGCGAGCGGACGAGAACCCGTTCGCGAGTTTCTCCTGGAATTGAATAGAGACGACAAGAAAAGCATCGGGATCGCGATTTCGAAGCTTGAATACCGATGGCCCCAAGGCTTACCGCTTTGTCGTCCGCTCGGGGCTGGACTTTGGGAAGTCCGAGTGGACCTGACCTCGAATCGAATCGCACGGGTGCTCTTCGGGATTGTCTCAGGAAGAATGGTGTTGGTGCATGCATTTATCAAGAAATCGCAGAAGACGCCACGAAGCGATTTGGAACTCGGGCGTGAGCGCCTGAATGAGGTGTTGAAACATGACAAGTAAGCACGCTGGTCGCTCTGCGCGCACAAAACCGAACCCGCATGTAGGCAGCCGATTCGACGAATTTCTGGACGATGAAGGGCTTCTGGCCGAGTGTGAATTACAGGCGGTCAAGGAACTACTCGCCATGGACATCAAGGCGGCGATGGATGCTGAGGGATTGTCGAAGTCCGCGATGGCCCGCCGCATGTCGACAAGCCGCCCCGCCTTGGAACGGCTGCTCGATCCGAAAAACACTTCGGTCACGCTTCACACCCTGCAACGCGCCGCGGCCGCGCTGGGTAAGCGGCTTCATTTGCACTTGAGCAATGCTTAGCACGGCGCGCTTGCTGACCGAAGAAACCTGGATGTGATCTGCATGGTCCTTCTGAGACACACCAACCCCCTGTGGAGATTCCGCATCATGAGACGCTATGCCTTGCCGTTGTTGACTGTGTTCCTGGTCCTGGGTTCTTTGACCGCCTCGGCGGGGCTTTCGGAATACGTCGCCGCTCCGGACGACTCCTACAAATACGAAATTACCGAAACCCGCGATCTGGGCGCCTCGACGGCGTATTCCGTGCGGCTGACGTCGCAGACCTGGCACGACATCGTGTGGCAGCACTGGCTGGCCGTGATTGTGCCCAAGAACCTGAGCGATAAGGACGGCGCGCTGCTGCTCATCAGCGGCGGCGACAATGACTCGACGGGACCGAAGTACGGCTCGAGCGAGTTCGCGTCGCTGCAGAACGCGGCCGCGGGCACACAGTCCATCGTGGCGGTGCTGGCGCAGGTGCCGAACCAGCCGCTGTTCGGCGACATGCACGAAGACGAGATCATCGCCTATACGCACGAGCAGTACGTGGACGGCAAGGGCGACGACTGGTCGCTGCTGTTCCCGATGGTGAAGAGCGCGGTGCGCGCGATGGACACGATTGCGGCCATCGCAAAGGAGAAGAACGACAAGACGGTGGATCGCTTCGTGCTGACCGGTGCGTCGAAGCGCGGCTGGACGACCTGGCTCACCTCGGCGGTCGACAAGCGCGTCGCAGCGCTCGCGCCGATAGTCATCGACGTGCTAAACATGGAGCCGCAGATGAAGCGGCAGATGGAAATTTATGGCGGCTACAGTGAGGAAGTGGCGGACTACACCGAGCGCGACCTGCAGTCGCGGATGGATTCGCCCAAGGGCCGCGAGCTGCTGGGCCAGGTGGACCCCTATTCGCACCGCGCCGAGATTACCCAACCGAAGCTGATTGTGAACGGCACGAACGATCCGTACTGGACGGTGGACGCATCGAACCTCTACTTCGACGACCTGACCGGCGAGAAGCGCCTGTACTACCAGGCGAACACCGGGCACGACATCAACCTGACGGGCGCGACGACGATTACCGAGTTCTATCGTTGCGCGCTCACGGGCGATGCCTTCCCGGCCCTGCACTGGCAGCAGAACCCGGACAACCTGAATCGGCTGGTGCTGAACTGGGAACGCGACGGCGGCACGCTGATGCTCTGGACGGCGACCTCGCCCAACCGCGACTTCCGCCAGTCGGAATGGAGCAGCAAGATCGTAAATTCCGACAAGACGGCGGAGGTTACCGTGGACACGCCCGAGGAAGGCTACCTTGCCTACTACGCCGAGGTGCGGTTTACGGGCCCGATGGCGCCCTTCGGCGTGTGCTCAAAGATGACCGTGGTGCCCGACACCATCCCGGCCGAGGGCACGCGCACCTACGAACTGCAGAAGCAGCAGGCTGCCAAGGCGGAGTAACCTGAACCCCGACCGATTCGACCCCGCGGTGCCGATGTGCCGCGGGGTCTTTTTTGCCTCAATTCCAGCGCAGCACCCAAGACGGCGCCGACTGCGGCACGTAGCGGCGCACGCGGGGATAGGCGATTACCGCATAGGCCACGGCGGCGGCCGCAAACAGCAGCGCGGCCAGCAGGCTAAACACCCGCGCGGCCCCCGGAAGGCCTACCAGCACGTGCCGGGCAGGATTCGCCGGATCGAAATAGACGGTGAGAAAGCCTGTACCCGCAGCGCCGCGCCTGACATCGAACCCTGCACCGCCCGGTAATGCGCTGCCCACGCGCCCGCTGCCAAAGCCCAGCGGCACGGATGCCCCGGCATCGGGCAGGATCGTATCGAGCTTGTGCGCCACGAAAGCGTAGTCCCCGCCGCGCGCCGCCGCCAGCCAATGGCGCGGCAAGTCGTAGAGCGTCCGGTATCCCTGGTCGTACACCACTTGAAACAGATGGGCCGGGATCTGGTGGAAACTCTCGACGCCCTTCTTGCGCAGCACGGAGACGACCTCGGGCGGCAGGTCTTCGAACCGGAGATAACCCTGGGCGGCCAGCCGTTCGATGGCGCTCTTGGGCAGCGCGGCATAGAGCGCGCGCTGCAGCCACGCATCCTGATTGCGGCCCGTGTAGCTGACGCCGTCCACGGTGTAGGCATAGTCCACCAGGAGCGCGCGCGCGCCCGAAGCCGCGCCGCCGGCCCAGCGCAATCCATAGACATCTGCCTGAACGGTGCGATAGCCGCGGACCGATGCCGACCCGGGTACGGACTGGAGCGCGAAATAGGCGGCCGCCAGCAACAGCGGGAGCGCCAGCGCCTCGGCGAATCCGAGGCGGAGCGTGGCGCGTTTCCGCTGCAAGCTCATGGTTGGGGCCTTTCCCGCGGCGCACGTTCGCAACTCAAGTCTTTGCCCATTATACTGCGCTGACCGCGCTACGAAAACCCGGAGGTTCCGTCATGATTGGAGTGCTGGCCTCGTGCCTGATTTCGGCGGCATCGCTCGCCGCGCCCGTGCAGGTGATTCTGGATACCGACCTGGGCGACGATATCGACGACACCTGGGCGCTGGCGCAGCTGGTGGCAGCCCCGGAGGTGGAGGTGAAGCTCGTGGTGACGGCCTTCCGCAATACGCCGGCCAAGGCGGAGCTGGTAAGCAAGATGCTGGCGGCCATGGAATGCGAAGGCATTCCGCTGGGCATCGGCCCGAAGACGGGCGACCAGCCGCTGAACCACGACCCGGCCTGGCGCGCGGATTTCGACGTGGCGGCCTACCGCGGCGAAGTGCTGGAGGACGGCGTTCAGGCACTCATCGATACCGTGCACGCCATCGGCGAAGGCGCGGTGATCTGCGTTATCGGGCCGCAGACCAACATCGGCGCGGCGCTTGATCGCGATCCCTCTATCGCCGAGCACGCGCGCATCGTGTCGATGGCTGGCAGCGTGCGCGTGGGCTACAACGGCTCGGAAAAGCCGAGCGTGGAGTGGAACGTGAAAGGCGATATCCCTGCCATCCGCAAGGTGTTCGCGGCCCCGTGGCCGATCACCTTCGCGCCGCTGGATTCCTGCGGCACGCTCCGGCTCGAGGGCGAGCGCTATCAGACGGTCGCCGATTCGGACGCGCCGCTGGCCAAGATGGTGATCGAGAATTACACCGGCTGGAAAAACCGCAAGCACTACGGCGAAGACCAGAGCAGCATTCTGTTCGACACCGCGGCCGTGCAGCTCTGCTTCGACGAATCGCCCTTCGTGATGGAAACCGTCAAGTTGTCCATCGACGACGAGGGCATGACGGTCGAGGACGAGGAACACGGGCGGCCCGTGGCCTGTGCGATGGACTGGCAGGATCGGGACAAGTTCGAGACGATGCTGGTCGAGCGGCTGACGGACCCGAAAGGGGCGGGCGGGCGCTATCTACCCGCGAAGGGCGAGTAGCAGGTCGCACACGCGGTCGACGAGCGGCAACTCCAACGCGCCGTATATCGGCAGACAGAGCACTTCGCGCGCGGCGCGTTCGGCTTCGGGCAGGTTCTCCGGACGCGCCGACGGCAAGTCGCGGTAGAAATCGAAGTGGCTGCACAGCGGGAAAAAGTATTTCCGCGTAATCACATTGCAGGCGCGCATGGTTTCATGCACCTCGTCGCGGCTACGGCCGAACGCGGCGGCATCGATACGCACGGGCATGTAGGCGCCGTTCGGCGTGATGCCCCGATGCTCCGACAATAGCGTCAGGCCCCGCTCTCCGGTCAGGCGTTCGCGGTAGCGGCGCAGCACGGCGCGGCGGCCCTCCAACTCGGCCTCCACCCCATCGAGATTGAGCAGGCCCAGAGTCGCATTCAACTCGCTCATCTTACCGTTGATGCCCGGACTGAGCACCTGCTCTTCGCCGGCGATGCCAAAGTTCTTGAGCAGGTCGATGCGACGCTTGAGCGCTGCATCGCGCGCGATGACCGCGCCGCCCTCAGCCGTGGTGAATACCTTGGTGGCGTGGAAGCTCAGCACCGACACATCGCCGCGCGCGAGCGGCGGTCCGTTTACATCGCGCACGCCGAAGATGTGGGCGGCATCGTAGAGCACGGGCAATCCATGGCGTTTCGCGATCGCCTCGATGCCGTCCATGTCGCACAGGCCGCCATACACATGCACCGGCAGGATGGCCCGCGTTTCGCGCGTGATGCTCCGCTCGAGCTTCGCCGGGTCCATCGTGTAGTCGTCCGGCTTGATGTCGCAGAACACGGGCGTCAGCCGGTTCCAGAACAGCGTATGCGTGGTGGCGGGAAAGGTGAACGGCGTGGTGACCACTTCGCCCGAGGCGATGCCCAGCGACTGGATGCCCACGAGCATGGCGATGGTGCCATTGCAGAAGAGGCTGGCGTGCTCGACACCGTGGAACGCGGCAATCCGCTGTTCGAGTTCCTGGTGGGCGTCGCCGGCGTTGGCCAGCCAGCGCTTCTCCCACACGGGGCGGAGGCGTTCAGTGTAGGCCTCGAGGCTGGGCAATGCGGGGCGCGTGACATAGAGGGGCTCGGGCAGCCTGTGCTGCTGGATAAGCGCGTCGCGTCCGCTCATGGCCCCTTCCCCGCGTCGTGCCCTGTGCCGGAGCAGGTGAAATGGCGCGCCCGAGAGGAATCGAACCTCTATCTGTGGCTCCGGAGGCCGCCATTCTATCCGTTGAACTACGGGCGCGTAAGGTCGAGAGGATAGCAGATGAACCGCGGTCTGTTCCAGCAATGGACGCCGGACGGATATTGCGCGGGGTCTGCTTTCGCCGCATCCGGTTTCTCGTCTATCATGCCCGCTCTTCCGGAATACTCAGGGACTTCGTATTGAACACGGATACACGAGAAGGCGGGAACGGGTGGCGCGGCGACGCGACTGCGGCGGTGTGTCTTTTCGTGGTGGTTACGGCCTTTGCCGCGTGGTACCTGATTACGCAGGTGCCGAGCGTCGGCTACGCGTATCGGCTGAGCACCGAGCATTTCGCTGCGGCCGCGATGTATGGGTCGGGCGCGGGCTACTTCAACCCGGATCGCGCGCAGGTGCCGGGGCTGGACGACTTCCTCAACGAGCGCACGAATACCTTTACGCTGTCCGGGCCGGTGCCGGAAAACGCAAGGCTGCCGCTGAGCTGGTTCCACCACGACCACGCCTACCTGATGCACGCTGTCGCCCTCGCGTGGCGCGTGTTCGGCGTGTCGTGGACCGTGTTCCGGCTTGTCATTGCCCTCCTGGCCGGATGCCTGGCCGTGACGGCCTTTGGTGTGCTTCGCCTTGCTGCGGGGCGCGGGGTGAGCGCGGTCTTCGCCCTGGTGTTCATGGTGTCGCCTGCGGCGCTGACCGTGATGCCCAACATCCGCGACTTCGCGAAGGCCCCGTTCATCCTTGCAGCGTGCGGCCTGTGCTACGTGCTCGCCGTGCGCCCGCTTGGCAATCGCGCACGCGCCGGAATGGCCGTGGCGATGGGCCTGCTCATTGGTCTTGGAGTCGGTTTCCGCTCCGACGTGCTGGTGTGCGTGCCCCCGGCCCTGATTGCCCTCGCCTGTTCGACCGGCGGAACCGGCAGCTGGCGGGCCTGGGGACGTTCACGCGGCATAGCGGTTGCGCTGTGCTGCTTCGTGCTGGCCGCTTTCGGCGCGCCCATTCTGTTCAATTCGGCACCCAACGACACGGCGAGCGCAGCGCACGACATCATCTGCGGGCTGTCCACGGAATCCGATACCTTCCTCGGCGTTGAGCCTGCCTCCTACGAGCGCGTCTACTATTTCTGGGACGGCTTCGCCCATGCCATCGCCAACAGCTACGCGCACCGCGTGCTGGGTGTACAGGGCCCCGTGCCCTACAACTCGCCGGCCTCGGGCGACGCACAGGAGGCCTACGTGTTGCAGACCTTCTGTCACTTCCCCGGTGATATCGTGGCGCGGGCCTACGCATCGGGGCTGCGCATTTTGGGCGGCGGCTTTGCGCGGGTCGAGGAGTTCCGCGCCGAACGAACGCCCTACGGCTATCCCGACAATGCGTTTATCGACGGCATCGCGCCCCTCTACCGGATGCTTGCCTTCCCGCTGGAGCAATTCAAGATCGCGCTGATGGTGCTGGCGCTTGGGCTACTGGCGGCGCGCTCTCCGCGGGCGGGTTTCGCCGCACTGTTGCTGGGCCTGTATTTCACCGGCTATGCCTGCCTGCAATTCCATCTGCGGCATTACTTCCACCTCACGCTGTTCACGCTCTGGCCGGCGGCGCTGCTGCTGCAATCCGGCATCGACGCCTCGCGACGGCTTCGCGCCGGACAAGCGCTGCCCGCTCCCCTGCCCTACGCGCAGCGATTCGCTCTGTTCACGGTGACGGCGGCTCTACTCGTCGCGGCGCCGCTCTGGCTCGGACGTGCCGTACAGGCGATGCACGTCGGCGCGACCTTGAACGCGGCCGAATCCGCAGCGCTGCAACCCCTGGCCACCATCGCTGTACCGGAGGGAGACCGCGTGCTGCACCGGCTCGAACAGCCGCTCGACGCGCCGCCGCTCTTCGAGGGCGACCAGGTGTGGGAAGTGCAGGGCGACTACCTCGCGGTCGAACTGGTGGGATCGGAGCAACCGCGCGTGGCGCGCATAAGCTACGATTCCGAGACGCCCTTCAACGACTTTTCGCACGAGGTGGTCATTCCACCGCTGAACCCCGGCGGCACCGTGCGCTATTTCTTCCCGGTGTACCAGAGCCTGCACCATTCGGTCGCGGGCGAGCCGAACCCCACGCCGGGCTTCGATGGGCGCTGGGGGCTGTCGCGCTTCGCGGGCATCGCCCTCGCCGCCGATGCGGATGACGGATTCCGGGGCCTGTACCGCGTCGAGAACACCGCCCCCTTTCCGCTGTTTTACAATTTCGTTTCCAGCAGCGACAATGCGGGCTTCCGCTATTGGCAGGACATCGACGTGTGGAGGGAACCATGAGCAGCGGCTCGAAGAAAATCGCCGGCCTCACGGGCCGGGTATTTCTGGTGCTGCTCTGGGCGCTCCCGCTGTTGCTGGCGCTGCAGGTGGCGGGCGCGTGGCGCATGAAGGACATGAAGTCCTACCTGCTGGTGGCGAGCCGCGCCAAAGATGCCTACGAGCACGACTGGGTAAAGCGGACGCGCGCGGCGGACTCGCTATCGAAGCCCCCGCGACGGCTCCTGCCGGGTCCGCGCCCCCCGCGCGAGGACGCCCGCGACGCCACGCCGGAAGAACGCGCGCAGCTGGCGCAGGACCGCAACGAATTGATCCTCGTCTGCGATGCCGAGGGACATGTGAAAGAAAAGTACCTGCCGAGCCGCGAGCCCGAGCTGGCGCGCCTCGGCGAGGCCTTCATGCCGGGCATGCCCATGTGGCAGGGCTTCGCGCCCTACGTGGCGGGCGATATCGAGGCGACCGTCAAGCGCTCGGCGCAGGGCGGCCACGGCCTGTTTCAGGCGCGCGAGTATCCGTTCACGTTCCCCGACGGCAGCGAGGACTGCTTCGACGTGGCCTTCCTTTCCACCAACACCTTCGAGCCTATCGACGAGGTGCCGGTATTCGTGCAGCTTTCGATGTGGCGCGTGCTGTGGGAATCGTTCCGGCCGGACTACTACCTCGAGCGCAACAACGATCTCTTTACCGACATGAGCTTCTGGACGAATCGCCGCGGCTGGCGCAGTCCGGAGGTGGCGGTGCCGAAGCCCGAGGGCATCTACCGGATCGTCTGCATCGGCGGCTCGACGACGGTCGAGGGTCCGAACAACGATATGACCTATCCGCGCATGCTGGAGGCGAACCTCCGCGAGGCGCTGAGCACCGACAAAATCGAAGTGGTGAACTGCGGCATCTACGGCTACGACTCCGTGCGCGAACTGGCCAAGTTCGACGACTATCTCGCGCTCGAGCCCGACCTGATCCTGCACTACAACTTCATCAACGACTTCAACGGAGCGCTCGAGACTTTTCGTCAGCGCGCGAGAGACGAGCGCACCGCCGCCGTCGTCGATTTCACCAACTGGTTCTACCCGCTGCAGCACTTCGCGAACGGGCTGCTGATGCCGTCGGACGCCGGACTGCGCGACATCATCGGCGAGCGCGTGTTTGCCAACCACGAAAAGATGCTGGCGAAGGCGCGCGCAGCCGGGGTCGAGATGGCCTATGCCACCTACGCCCACCACGACATGGCGCGGCTTCCACTCGCCGAGCAGAACTACTACGCGCAGCACAGCGTACAGTTGTCGAATTGGAACCTCTCGCTGGCGACGCAGAACCACGTCATCGACATCTACAACACGATGCTGCGCGAGTTCACCGAGCGCGAGCACGCGTACTTTCTGGATGTGGCAGGGTCGGTTACCGGGGGACTCGATGTCTTCACGGATGCCGTCGGCCACATGCACCTGGAAGGAATCGAGCGGAAGGCGGAGAGCCTGGCTGCGATGCTGGAATCGGTAGTGAAGCGGCGGCTGGAACAGCCCGTCGAAACGAACGCTTCGTCCCCGCCCGCCGTAGCGGAACCCCGGAACTAAAGCGCGAGCCGTGATTCCTCGCCGAGCGCGCGGCTCAGTTCGCCAAATAGCGTGTCGAGATGGAAGGGCTTCTGCACCACCGCGGTCACGAGCGAGCGCAGCGGCTCGTCCTTCAGTTCCGCCGGGGTGCGGTTGCTAAACGCCAGAATCGGCAAGCGCGTGAAGCGTTGGCGCAGCTGACGCACCAGCGGCACATCGTCCAGCACCAGTTCCTGCAGGTCGCAGATTACGGCGTCGGGTTCTCGGGTCAGGGCCTCGGCCAGCGCCTCGATGCCATCGCCGAAAGCGGCCACTTCATAGCCGCGGCTGGTCAGGGTCTGCACAAGCACCTCGCGGGCGTCGTCACCCGATTCGCACACCAGCACCCGCACGGCGGCGGCGCGCGCCTGCTTCGCCAAGATGGTCTCGGGCATGGGACGCTCGGGCGCCTCGGCACCCAGCGCGATCGAAGGTTCCGGAGCGGGCGCCTCCTGCCGCGCCGACGCCGGGAAGCGCAGCGTGCAGGTGCAGCCTTCGCCCAGCGCGCTGTGCAGCGTAAGCGAGCCCAGGTGGCGCTCAACAATGCTGTGGCTGACCGACAGGCCCAGTCCCGTGCCGGGTTCGTCCTGACGTTTCGTGGTGAAGAAAGGCTCGAAGACATGCTCGAGGTGCTCCGGCGCAATGCCCGGACCGCTGTCCGACACCTGCGCCACCACCGAGCGGCCGTCGCTGCCCATCTTCACGCGCAGGTTGAGCATCCCCCCCATGCCCTTCATGGCGTGGGCGGCGTTGGAAATAAGGTGTGTGAAGACCTGCTCCAGCTGATGACGGTCGCCGTCGATCAGCGGGGCGTCGGAGGCGTAGTCCTCGACCACCCGCACGCCGTATTCGCGGAGGCGGTCGGCCAGCATGGCGCAGGTCTGGTGCACCACTTGGCTCAGCGCGAGCGGCCGCAGCTTCGGGTCTTCCGGACGCGCGAACTGCATCAGGTCGGTGATGATCTTGCTGGCCCGGCGGCTCTGCTGCACGATGGTCTCAAGCGAGGCCCCCTGGTCGCCGTCGCTGGCGCGTCCGAGCAGCATCTGGGCGCGGCCCGAAATGATGGCGAGCGGGTTGTTGATTTCATGCGCGGCGCCCGCAGCCATGCGGCCGATGCTCTCCAGCCGGAGCTTGCGCAT
Organism: Candidatus Hydrogenedens sp.; assembly: GCA_016125095.1. Classification (GTDB taxonomy): domain Bacteria; phylum Hydrogenedentota; class Hydrogenedentia; order Hydrogenedentales; family JAEUWI01; genus WGMK01. Next base: position 408,323 of record WGMK01000015.1, read on the forward strand.
CGACGCGCGGTGCTGCGACTCCTGCTTCCAGAGCGCCGTGGCCAGTTCTTCCTGGCGCAGCGCGGCGCTTTCGCGGCGGCGCACTTCGCCCACCACCACCGCGCAGGCACGCGCGAACTGGGCGAGCGTCGTCATCTGTTCCGGCGTGGCCGCGTGCTCGCCGGTGTCGGCGATGATCTGGCCGTACACCGCGCCACCCGCGGCGATGGGCGCGGCCAGCAGCCCGTGCAGGTTACGCACCTCGGCGCCTTCCAGAGCCGCCGGCCCGATGCCGCCGAGCAGCCGCTGGACCGCCTGGGCGGGATCGCGCTCGGAACGTTCGCGTGCGATTTCGAGGGTCTGTCCCGGCTCGTGCATGCCGCGCCAGATGCGGCCCGCGCGCAGGGCGCCGTGCGAATCCGACAGGAAACACAGGCCCGCGGGCGCAGGGAAGAATTCACGCAGGTGCGTTTCGATGTGTGCGAGCACCGAGCGCTCGCTCTGCTCGCCGAAGCAATCCGCATAGAGTTCGGCAATCGCCTTGTAGAGCGCGGCCTCGCGGCGCAGCTCTTCCGGATCGAGATGCCCCGAGGGCAGAATCTCCAGCGGCGCCTCGAGCGGTTCCAGCGATGGCGTGCGCTGGTCGTAGTCCGTGTGCGCGCAGCGGCGCCAGACATCCTCGCGGATGCCCAGCCGCTCGCGGAGTTCCACGGTCTCTTCGATGAACTCGTCGATACGGCCCGTCATCTGGGCGGCGGTCAGTTTGCGCGCGGCAGCGATCAGGTCGATCAGCGCCACGGGATAGCTCGTGTTGTCGAGCGAACCGGCCGGGTGATACTGCAGCCACACCGCCTCGGCGATGGAGACCGGCAGGCCCCAGTGCTCGAGCATCCACTTGCCCGCAATCGCGTGGTCCGCGCCGTAGAGCCGCTGCTCATTCTCGAGCGCGCGCAGTCCGGTGGCGCGGTGCAGATACAGACCGTCATCCGCCCCGGGCGCGCCGCAGGCCTCGAGACCAAGGCGGCCGATGTCCGCAAGGAACGCGGCCGAGTAGGTATCGGACAGGCAGGACGCGCCCGCCTCCTCCGCCAAGTGCTCGGCGCACGCCGCGCGGACGTTGGCCTGCCACCAGATCATTTCCTGATCGATGCCGCCCTCGGGTTCCTTATCGTCGAACATGCCGGGGAAGCAGCTCTTGAGTACGGCGCGCTTGAGGCCGCGCGCGCCCAGGCAGGTGGCGGCGGATTCGAAGCTTTTCGGAGGCTGGCGCGGAAACAGGCGCGCCGCCTCGACCATGATGCCCACGGAGGTGCGGGTATCGCGCTCGGCAAGTGCCGCCAGCGCCGGTAGACGGTCGGCCAGATCGGTGCCATGGCACAGGATACCGGCCGCCAGCGGCGGCAGATCCGGCACATTGGAAAGCAGTGCGTCTTTTGTTTCGTGAGGCAGCATCCGCAACTTCTCCCGCTTCAACGAGGCATCATACAACAAAAGGCTAAAAACTGCAACGTTGACAATAGTTTACCTATCTTCGGGGGCCCGGGGCACGCGGAACAGGGCGATGGCGATGACGAGTCCGATGCAGGCCATGACGCCGCTGACCGGCCCGACGAGGAAGACGCCGAGGGGCTGGGCGGCGGAGTTGCCGAAGATCGCCATGGTCTGCACGGCGATGCCGATGCCGAGGACCTGCGCGGCCTTGATGACCACGGCGCTCATGGCGTTGAAGGCGGCTTCCTTACGCTGGCCGAATTCCGCGGCGGCATGGTCGATGATGGCGCCGATAACGGGCGTGGTGACGACGTACATGATGCCGAGTCCCGCGCCGGTGCAGGCATAGAGCAAGGCCGCCGCCGCGAACTTCAGATCGGGCGAGAGCGGCGCGATGGCCACGGGATAGCTGAGCGGCAGGGCGAGGGTCATCAGGCCGATCGCCAGGGCCATGGCGCCCTGAAGCGACAGCCATCGGATGACCCTCGACGTGGCAAATGCGGCGATCAGGCTGGTGAGCGCGAAGGGGATCCCCAGCATGGAGACCGTGCCCTCGTCTCCCCCGAGCGCGAGTTCGGCCCAGTAGGGCAGCGCCCGTTGATTGGCGAGCATGCCCGCGTAGAAGCAGAAGAACATGACGAGATAGAGCCGGAACGGCCGGGACCGCAGCGAGAAATAGAGGTCCTTGGCGATGGGCACCGCTGGCGTGTCGTCGACCTCACGCGGTCGTTCACGCACGTTCCAGACGAGCCATTGAAACGACAGGAGCGAAACGAACGCGAACAGGATGGCCACGCGCTGATAGCCGGCGGCGGAGAAGGTGCCGGGTTCCCCGGCGGCGCGCGCGGGGTCGAGCAGGGAGATGAGTTCGCCCGGCGCGATGGCCGCGATGACGAGCCCGAGGATCATGCCGACGCCAATCCACGTGCCGAGCCGCACGCGCTCGGCCTCGGTGCGCGCGATTTCGGGTGCGAGCGCGAGCAGCGGGATGTAGGCCAGCGTATAGAAGCCCCAATGCGCGGACATGACGAGCGTGCCATAGATCAGGTTTGCCGACGAGGTGCCGGCCACGGGCGGATACCAGAAGGCGATGCCGGTAAAGGTCATGAGCACACTACCCCAGAAGATAAAGGGCAGGCGCCGGCCGCCGGGCACGAAGCGCCATCGGCGCTGGCCGGAGGCGCGATCGGACCAGGCGCCAATCAGCGGGTCGGTGATGATGTCGAACACGCGGCCGGACACAAAGATGACGGCGACCAGGGCAATGGGCACATACACCAGGCGGCCCGTGCCCTCGGTGGGCGAATAGAAATAGGTGCCCCACTGCGCGAAGAGTTCGCTGGCAAGCTGCACGCCCAGCATGGAGATAAGGAACGCGGCGCATTCGCGCGTCGTGAGTTGTCCCGACGGTGTCACGCGTCGATTCCCTCGCGGCGCGGCGGTTCCGGCGCGCCGGGAATCGGTTCGCCCGTGGCCTGGAACAATGGCTCCAAATCGCCGAAACGCACCAGCCGGAAGACCTCGGCCAGCCGGCCCTCGGGCAATCCGAATTGATGGGCGACTGCCTCACCCCGGCCGTGGAGGTATTCGCGGAACAGCGGCTCCGGGTCGTCGTGAAAGGCATGCTCGAGCAGCGGAATCGTCTTGCCCCAGGTCTGCGCCTGAAGCCGGTATTGCTGGATGACGTTGCGCATCATGGTGCGGTGCGCGCAGAGGGCCGCCGCGGATTGGTCGAGGTAGTCGGTCACATCCACCGCGTGATTCGCGCCGGGCAGGTGGCGGCCGAAGTACCAGCGCTCGCATACGGAGAAGGGCGCCAGGCCCTCGGCGAGATGCTCCGGGTGGTGGAGGTCGAAACAGGCGACCCAGAACGCCTCCTCCACCGCCTGCGCCGTGGCGATATGATCCATGTTGCCCTCGTAGAGACCGAAGGGATCGAAGCTGAACACGGCATAGGGCCGGTACTTGCGGAAGAGGTAGACGAAGCGCTCGCGCAGCGCGGTCTCGCGGACATCAGCCAGCTGGTCGGTCTCGAAGCCGAGTTCCACCACCTCGGCAATGCCCAGCAGCGCGGCGGCTTTGTGCAGCTCGCGGGTGTTTGCCGCGATGGTCTCTTCGACCGTCAGGCCGACGCTGTCCTTGCGGTCGTCGGTGACGCGCACCAGCACGACCTTCCAGCCTTCGGCGGCGAAACGCGCGGCGGTGCCGCCCATGAATGCGGCGGCGTCATCCGCGTGGGGCGAAATGATCAGGGCCGTGTGTCGATGCGGGGATTCCATGCGTGTCTCCGGGCGTTGCGGCGCGGAGACGATAGCACACTCCGGCGGCTACTCCGTAGGCTTCGAGCGGAGCCAGCGGCGGTACCACGGCGGGCGCACGCCCTCGCGGGTGACGGGGGTGCGGCTGAGGAAGCGCGTGAGCAGCCCCACGAGCGAGAGGATAAACCCGAGCGCCACGCAGGCCACGCCGCCGAAGTAGAATCCGACGGCCATGCGGCCCACGCCCATGGTCTGCGAGGAGATGGCAAAGACAACGCCCATCAGGCCGAGCACAACGCCGGTGATAAGGTAGTCGATCTGCGCGCGCTCTTCCTCGGCCTTGGGGCTGTCATCCAGCAGGTCGCGGAGTTCGTCGAAAGAACGCAGCAGTTCCGGGCGCGACTCGAGCTTTTCGAGCAGCTTGAGCTTGACGTGGTGGTCGAGCCACAGGTGCAGCACATTGCTGAGGATGGTGTAGCCCAGCCCGAGCAATACCAGCGCCAACGGCACGGTGATCAAAAACGTGTAAAGCGATTCCATAAGCTGACAGCGTAACGGATCGCAGGGAAAAAAGGTAGACCCTTCGAACGGAATGAAACCCTGCCCCCGGCGGATCGGTCTGAGTGACGTATGAATACCTTTCTGAAAAGCGCGGCCGTTGCCCTATGCATTGCGGCCGCGGTACAAAGTTTCACCGTCGGCTACCTGTCGCCGCGGCTATCGCTTGAGGTGTGCCGCCCCGGCCTGCGCGAAACCCGCGTCGAGCGCTTTGCTGCTGCGCCGCTTTTTCACCTTATTAACCGTGATGGTGCGGTGCAGGTGCGCACCCACTCCGGCACCGAGGTCATAGTCGAGGCCGATATGCGGGCGTATACCCCCGATTCCGACACGGCCGCGGTCGCCGCAGAATACTTTAAATCGTTGATGGTGGTGGAAGACGAGGCCGATACCCTCCAAATCGTCACCGAGCCCGGCCATCGTCCGGATGGTGTTGAGCTTTTGGTGAATTATGTGATTACCTTGCCCAAAGGCACCAATCTCAAGGTGGAAGGCTCCAACGGAAATGTATACGTCGCAGCGGGTTGCGGCGATATCGCTATCGAGGGCAACAACACCGACATCGAGGTGATTCAACCGATGGGCGGCGTGCATGCCCGGGCGGCGAACGGGCGCATCCGGGTAGAAGAAGCCATGGGCAGCACGACCCTGGAGACCGTGAACGGCAGCATTTACGCATACCTGCATGGCGGCTCGCTGCAGGCCTCGACCGCGAATGGCAATATCATCGCCCACCTGATGAGCGAATCGGTGGATGCATGCGATTTGACTGCCATGAACGGGGGGATTACACTGGGGATGGCGGAAGGATGTTCCGCCGAGGTCAATGCCACCACGGGTGGCGGGCTGGTCCGCTCCGACTTGCTCTTGGATGAGATGCAAGGCGTGCAGCGGATGCATGCGCTACACGCCAAGATTGGCGACGGGCGCACCCGGTTGACCATGAATTCCCTGAATGGCGACATCCTAATCACGAGGAATGCGACATGAGCACGAAGGCGGTAGCCACGCACCCGGACCTGCTGCAGGACAGTTATGGCGTCCTGGACGATCTGGAACTGGTCAACCAGAGCCAATCGGGCGATCCCGAAGCGTTCTCCGAACTCGTGCGCCGTCACCAGCACGTGATTTACAACGTGGCCTACCGCTTCATGCGCGACGGCAACCTGGCGGAAGACATGGCGCAGGAAGCGTTCCTCAAGGCCTACCGCCTGCTCAAGGGGTTCCGCGGCGATTGCAGCTTTTCCACGTGGATGTACCGCGTGACGTGCAGCGTGTGCCTGACGGAACTGAACCGCCGCAAGCGCCGCGGCGAAGTGGAACTGCAACCCAGCCACGATGCGTTGCAGGCCGTCGAGCCGCCGCAGAACGTGGATATGCCCGAGCGCATCCGGCGCTGCGTGGGCAAGCTGCCCGATCGCTACGCCCAGGTGATCACGCTGTATTACCTGAAGGGCATCAGCTACGAAGAGATCGCGCAGGTGATGGAGGTGCCGATGGGTACTTTGAAGACGTGGATGTTCCGCGCGCGCAAGCAGTTGCGGCGCGTGGTGGAAGAGGAGTTACAGCCTCATGCGGAATAACGACTGGGACGCGATGATCGACGGGGATGAATTCGACGCCCTGATCGAGTCGGCCCTGCGCAGCGAGCCCATGCGGCCCGCGCCGCTGGACCTGCACCGCAAGGTGACGGACCGGCTGCAGATTGCCGACCTCCGGGAACGGGAAGTCGTGCGTTTCCGCTATTCGATGACCTCGCTGCTGCTGGCGCTCATGGGCGCGCACTTCGCGGCCGCGATGGTGATCATGTTTACGAACTTCGACCTGCTGCTGGCCAACGGCCTGCCGGGCGCGTTTGGTATCTACGATCGGTATGCGGTGTACATGTGGCAATCGTGGAGCAGCTACAGCGGCGCCTACCTGATGCCGACGATCATGCTGCTGGCCGTGGGCACCATTTGCGCAGCGCTGTGGCCGCTGCGGAAGTATCTGCGCACGCACTAATGCAGCGCCATGTAACCTGAATGCTCGTGTCGCGGTCTCCATAGGGAAGGCCGCGATTTTTCTTGGCTGTGATATTCTCCGGACGCGGCGTTATAGTTCTGACGGGGCGATAAGGGACTGATAGCTCGACTATGGCACGACGCAGACGATCTGGATTTCCGCTCAGCACGCCGCAGCTTCTCGTGCTGCTGCTGGCCTTGGGGTGCGTGGCGGCCATCATCGCCGCGATGTTCGCGCCGGACAAGCCGCCCGCGCCGCCGGTATCGAGCGCGACTTATGCCGAACGTCCGGCCGAGCGCCTGCCCGAAAAGCCGGAGCCGACGGCTGCCGTCGATGAGCCCGAGCCCGTGCTGACCGCCGCACAATCCGCGCCGGAGGCCGCCGTCACGCCGGAGGTAACCCCGGACGAGTCCGCGCCCTACGCCATCTTCGGAACCATCACGGTGCAGGATTCTGAAACGGCTGCGGCCGGCGTACAGGTCCTGCTGCGTCTCGAGAACGAGCCGAACGCCCCGCTCTACACGGCGGTAACCGATGGCGCCGGCAATTACCGTTTTCCGTTGCCGGCCGGCGGTCGCTATAGCTTGAGCGTGCCGCAAAGCGACACCTATCCGAACCAGCAGGTGAGTCCACTCAGCCCGTACACCACGGCGCTGGGCCCGCTCACCGAGACGGAGCACGAACTGCGGCATGATTTCACGCTGCAATTCGGCGCGACGATTTCGGGCCGGGTGACCGAGACGGGTTCTCCGCAGGGCGCGCCGGGGCTTACGATCCTGCTGCTGGACGATGCGGGCCGCGAGACGCTGGCGAAGGCCGAGACCGGCGACGACGGCCGCTATCGGTTATCCACCCCGAGGACGGGTGCTTTCGGCGTGCGCGTCGATTTAAAGAACGCCCCCTACAAGATGAACCGCGTGGTGCCTTTCCAGAAGGTGCGCGTGTCGCGTCCTGACGAACGCATTGAGAACATTAACTTCGAGGTCGACCCGGCGGGTGTCGTGTGGGGCTATGTCACCACGCCCGACGGCAAGCCCGTAGCCAATACCGAAGTCATACTTGCCACGTCCGAAAGCGTGCTGTCGCAGTTCGTGACTGCGGCCCTACGGCGCGCTCCCCCCCTGGCCGATCGCTCCGACGAGGAAGGCTACTACGAACTGCTCGGCGTGCCCTTCGATCAGGAGTGGCAGTTGTTCGCAACCTCGGACGACAAGGCGCCGCAGCTGGCGAATCCCTTTGTGGTGTCGGCGCGCGCGCCGAGCCTGCGCGTGGATGTCTACATGTTCCCGGGCACCGATATCTCCGGCGTGGTGGTGGACGAGCGCGGCCGGGCGGTTCCCGAGGCGCGCGTGCGGTGCATCCCCGAACTCAGCAGCCTCGTTCGGCCGCTCGATCAGGCGCAGGCCTTCCGCGATGCGATCTCCGACGTGGACGGCTACTTCATGATCGAGCAGGTGCCGGGCGGCTCGTACAACCTCTACGCCCAGAAGAAGGGCTTCAAGTTCAACACGCAGGGCATGCCGGTGTATCCGGATGGCTACCGCCCGCTGAACAACGTGCGCGTGGTGCTACAGGCGGTGGGTGCGGGCGAGCACGACGTCTTCGGCGTGGTCATCGACAGCGCGGGCAACGGCGTCAGCGGCGCTCAATTGCAGATGAGCGGCATCAGCACGGAGACGCTGGAGCGGCTCGACATGTCCGGCAGCACGTCGGGCGACGGCAGCTTCCGCTTCTCCAGCGTGCAGACCGGCCGGTACTCGCTGAGCGTGACGCACCCGGACTACGCCCCCGCGCGCATTTCGCGCGTGAAATTCGACGAACCGAACCGCGTCATCCTCGCGAAGATGGGCATCCTGCGCGGCCGCGTGCTGGTGCGTGAAACCAATTCGCCGCCGGAGACCACCTATTACGTCGCGGCGCAGCTGACCGCCTCGACCGAGAACGGCGCGATTACCTTCCAGCAGCAGAACACGGAACCCGTGGGGCAGGCCTTCACGAATCCCGATGGCTCCTACGAGCTTTATGTGCCGCCGGGCGAATACCAGTTGACCGGCCGCGCCGAAGGCTTCGCGCCGGGCCGTGCCTCGGCGATAGCCGAGAACGGCGTCGCGACGGAGGACGTGGTGATCTACGTCACGCGCGACGGCGGCACGATCTCGGGCACGGTGACCACGATGGACGGCGAAACCCCGCAGGGCGCGGTGGCGCACCTGGTCGATGTCTCCGGCGGCGCGCTGCTGGCTGCGGCGGGCGGCGGCAGCCCCATCAACACCGAGTACGTTATCGGCGCGGATGGCGCGTTCACCTTCGAGCAGCTCCCCGCCGGCACCTACATCGTCAACGTCGAGCATCCCAACTATGCCAAAGCCGCGACCGAGCCCATCTACCTGGAGGAAGGCGAAAGCCGCAATGACCTGCGCCTGACGCTCGGGCGCGGCGGCGTGCTCTACGGGTTGGTGTGCAAGGGCAACGGCGAGGTGTGGGAAGGCGCGACCGTGCTCGTGGCGAATGCAGAGACCGAAACCGTGCGCGACGCCACGACGGGACCGGACGGGCGATTCCAGCTGGACGGATTGCCGACGGGCGACTACACCGTGACGGCGACCTCGCTGACCGGGCTGGGCGTGCTGAACTCGGACCGGCTCATCAAATCGGTGTATGTGGAGGATGGCCTGACTGCAGAGGTGAATTTCTGCTCGGCGGGCATCACGCTCGCGGGCAATTGTTCGCCGAATCCCCCCGTGCTCGGCGGAGGCCAGATCATCTTGTCGGCCCCCGGCTCCCCCACCATCGAGCAGCGCTTCGCCGGCCGCGAGGCCGAGTTCCTAACCGGCGCTTTCAGCGGCGGCAACTCGATTAACTCGCTCACCGGCAGCTACGAGATACCGGGACTCGCGCCGGGCGCGTATCAGGTGGAAGTGGTGTACTTCACGTTTACGCCCGGAGGCGGCGGCGATGGCGCGGGCCTGCAGACGGTGTTCCTGACGACGATCGAGCTGACCGGCGATCAGGACTATGTGCAGCTGGATATCCCCGCGAATTATTGACCCGGCAGCGGCCGGATTGTTTTACTGCGGCAGTCATGAAATAAGATAGAGGCCCCCGGCGGAAGGGGCATTGCGGAAGGGTAGCGTTGGCCGTCATCACCCTGGATCAGGTCGAGGTGCACTATGCCGATTTCCACGCGCTGAAAGGCGTGACCCTGGAAATCGGCGGCGGCACCGTGGGGCTGCTCGGCCCCAATGGCGCGGGCAAAAGCACGCTGATGAAGACGCTGCTCGGCTTCAACCGGGCCTCGCGCGGCACGCTGACCATGTTCGGCATGTCCATGCCCCGGCAGGCGCTCGAAGTGCGGCAGCGCCTGGGCTACATGCCCGAGCGCGAAGTCGTCAGCACGACCGTATCGGCCGTGTCGTTCCTGTGCTACTGCGGCGAGCTCTTCGGGATGAACCGCATCGACGCGCTCGAGCGCACCCACGAAGTGCTCAACTACGTGGGCCTCGGCGAAAGCCGCTACCGCAAGATGGAAACGTATTCCACCGGCATGCTGCAGCGCGTGAAGCTGGCGCAGGCGCTGGTGCACGACCCCGAACTGCTGCTGCTCGACGAGCCCACCAACGGCCTCGACCCCGACGGCCGTATCGAGATGCTGGATGTGATTAAGGAAGTGGCGGCGCGCCGCGGCGTGACCGTCATCCTCTCGTCGCACCTGCTGCCGGATGTGCAGCATGTGTGCGAGCGCGTCATCATGATGAAGGGCGGCATGGTGGTGCGCGACGGCAAGGTAAGCGACCTGACCGCCAGCCTCGAGGCGCAATACGAGCTCGGCCTGCGCGAGGGCGTGGACACGTTTCAGGAAGTGCTGCGCGGCAAGGGCTGCGCGGTGCGCGTGCGCCACGACGGCAAGCTGGTGGTGACCGTGCCCGAGGGCGCCGACGAGCGCCTGTTGTTCGAGTCCGCGCTGGGCAGCGGGCACCAGATACGCCATTTCGCCCGGGCGAAGCATTCGCTCGAGGAAGTGTTTCTCGACGCGCTCGGCGCGAAGATGGGGGTGTAGTCCGTGCCCGTATACAAGCGCACCTACCGCAATTACGACGGCGCCTACGTGCCCCGCTTCCGCTGGTGGCTGGTGGTGAAGCAGGAATTCCGGGTGCTGGGCAAGTACCGCATCTTCCTCGCGCTGATGCTGGTGGCGCAGCTGCACACGCTCGTGCGATTCCTGCAGATTCTCGCCTACGACGTCATCATGCAGGACCCGAACAACATCCTCACGCCGCTGCTGTCGCAGGTGGATTTCATCGTGGTGAACCAGCGGATGTTCTACGAATACGTGCAATTGCAGGCGCCGCTGCTGCTGGTGTTCATGCTTTATGCCGGCAGCGGGATGATATGCAACGACTTCCGCAACAACCTGATGGAAGTCTATTTCTCGAAGCCGATCCGCTGGCGCGACTATGTGGCCGGTAAACTGCTCGCGCTCATTCTGCTGGGGCTGAGCATCACCGCGCTGCCCGCCGTCATCCTCGTCGTGCTGCACAATATCCTGCTGCCCAGCTGGGAACTGCTGCAGGCCTCGTGGTGGTGGCCGCTCTCGCTGTTGGCGTTTTCGCTGCTGCTGGTGGTGCCCTGCGCGTTGGCCACGCTGGCGAGCAGCGCGCTGCTTCGCAGCCAGGGCTTCGCCGCCGTGAGCGTGTTCATGGTGCTCTCCATCAACTCTTCGATGGGCGTGATTCTCGCGCGGCTGCTCTACAACCGCGACTACCTGCTGGTTAGTTTCCCGGCCACGCTATACCGCCTCGGCCAGGAACTCTTCGATGTGCCCGGCTACCGGTTTCAGTCCGACTGGCGCTGGAGCATGGCCTTCGTGGCGGTGGTCTGCGTGGTCAGCCTGGCCGCCATCGTGCGCACGGTGCGCCGCGCGGAGATAGCGGCATGAGCGGCGCCATCCTCGAGGCGAAGGGCCTCTCGAAATGGTTCGGCGAAATCGTCGCGCTGAACAACGTGGAACTGGAAATCGCGCCCGGCGTGACGGGCCTGCTCGGTCCCAACGGCGCGGGCAAGAGTACCTTTATGAAGCTGGCGCTGGGGCTGTATCAGCCGAGCCGCGGCTATGTGCGCGTGCTGGGCGAATCGCCGCGCAACAATCCGCGCATCCTCGAGCGCATCGGCTACTGCCCGGAGATCGACCACTTCTACGAAAACATGACCGGCTTCGAGTTCGTGTATCACATGAACCGGCACTGGGGCATGGGCCGGAAAGACGCCACGGCCGCAGCCGAGCGCGCCATCGAGCGCGTGCAGTTGCGCGAGCGCATGGATGACCCCATCGATGAATACAGCAAGGGCATGCGGCAGCGCATCAAGATCGCCCAGGCGCTGGCCTGCGAGGCGGACCTGCTGCTGCTGGATGAACCGATGACGGGCCTCGACCCGCAGGGCCGCGAGGAGATGTTCCACCTCGTGCGGACCCTGGGCGACGAGGGCTATTCGGTCATTATCTCGAGCCACATTCTGTATGAAGTGGAGCGCGTGACCGACAACGTGGTGCTGATTTACGGCGGCGCGGTGCTGGCGAGCGGGCGTGTGGCGGAGATACGCGATCTCTTGGACGATCACCCCCGGACTATCCGCATCGATACACCGGAAGTGCGCGCCCTCGCGGCGCTCTTCGCGGGAGACGACCATGTGCTTTCGCTGGAATGCGGCGAGGAGAAGCTGACGCTGCGCACGCGCGATGCCTCGGCCGCATTTGATCGGCTGAACCGCTTGGCGCTGGACGCGGACGCGCCGCGCATCACAGGCATTACCTGTAGTGACGACGACCTCCAGTCGGTCTTCGATTACCTGGTGGGCTAAGGAAGACCATGACGACCACGACCAAATCCGCCTTCGACGAAGCCCTGCTGCGGCGGCACGAAAACCGGCCCAAGCGTATCAGCTATCTGGGCTATGTGGGCGTGTCGATGAGCCTGGCGCTGATCATTCTGCTGCGCCGGCAGCGGCTTCTGATGGCGGCCATCATCGCGCTGCTGCCTGTCACCATTCCTGCGGCCACGGCCTATCTCTCCGAATCGGAATTCGCGGACTACGGCAGCCAGATATTCGTGCACTTGGTGGAGCAACTCCACATCAACGTGCTCGCGCCGCTCCTGGCGCTGTTCTTCGCCACGATGCAGGTGGGCGAAGACGTGGAAAGCAATACGCTGGTATACATGCAGACCCGGCCTACCCCCCGCTCGGCCTGGGTGCTCGGGCGCTATCTCGCGTACTTGGTGGTCACCTCGCTGCTGCTGGTCGTGTCGATTGTGCTTACCTTCATCGCGAGCACCTCGCTGCCCGGCATCGGCATCAACCCCTCCGACGTGATGCTGCTGGCGCATTATTGCGGCGTGGCGCTGCTGGCGGTGATGGCGTATGGCGCGCTGGCGCTGCTGCTGGGCGCGGCCACCAGGCGCCCCATCGTCTACGGCGTGCTGCTGCTATACGGTTGGCAAGGGCTGGCCTCCGCGGTACCCGGCGTGGTCGATTTCCTCACCATAAAAAAATACACCGACGCGCTACTTCCCGTGCTGGCGACCCAGCGGCAGAACTTTTCGATGGAGACCGAACTCGGCACTTTCCAGAAGCAAGTGTTTCTGGTGGATGGCATTTCGGCGTTGGCGACGCTCTTCGTGGCGACCGCGCTATTCCTGGCCTATTCGATCTACTGCGTGCGGCAGCGCGAATTCGCGTCGAGCCGGGCTATCGGGAACTAGGCCATGGCGCGCAAGAAGAAGCGCACAACCATACGCGGCAACCTGATCAAGATCGGATTGGTGTTCGCGGCGGGTACGGCATTGGCCGTCGTGCTGCCCATGATGGGCAGCGGGTATCAGCCGCTGGTGCCCGATGGTTTCGACCCCGAATTCCAGATGGCGAAGCGCCAGGCGCCCGAGAACGCCTATCCGGTGTTTGACGCGGCAAACCAGCTGCTGCCCGAAACGCCGGGCGAGCTGCAGGGCGCATTCGACGGCGCGCTGAACCGCGACCGCTACGCCTTCGACGTCGAGTTCAAGGCCCCGTTGGCGGATTTCCTCGGCGTGGCGGCGGGTCCGGCCCCCGGCGCGATGACGGACTACCTGCTTTTGTGCGCAGACGCCGCCGCAAAGGTGCGCGAAGCCGTGGCGAAGCCCTACTACCTCTTGCCCGAGCCGCCGCAATTGTCGGTACGCGGGCGGAAGGATTACTGGGACTTTCCGCAAATGGGCGTTCGGGTGCTCGGCTATGGCGCCGTGCTGACCAACGACCCCGCCACGCTGCGGCAGGGGCTGGAGACCATACTCGACGTGGTCCGCATGAGCCGGATGATGTGGCCGGAAGAATCGGGCCAATACTTTTTTTCTCGTGGACTCGAGGACGTGGCCTCGGGCGTATTGTGCCAATCTCTGAGCAAGCCGGGCATGGACGAACAGCTGCCCTGGCTGCTTGAGCAATGGAAGGCGCTCGGCGCGCCGGGCACGCCGCGCATCGAAATGCTGCGTATCTTCTGGCGGCGCTTCGACAACACCATTCTCTACAAGTCCCCCGAAATGGACGACCGCGACTTCGGCGACAAGGTCGAGTTGATGTTTTTCCACATGGAGGTCGAGTCGTGGGCCGACGGGGTGGCGCAGCACCGTGAGGCCTTCGACCTGCTGTCGAAACTGCCGCCCTCGAAGTTCGACACGGTGATAAAGAACTTTCCGCGGCTTGCTCAGCAAGGCCGCCGCGAACGCCAGTTGCAGTGGAATCTGGTGCTGCTGAAACAAGCCGCGCTCTACGATGTGTCCTACGCGCGCACCCTGCTGGCGATGGCCCTCGAGCGCTATCGCCAGGCGGAAGGAAACTATCCGGATAAACTCGACCGGCTCGTGCCGGACTATCTGGATCCGATTCCCAAGGACGCCACGAACGACCTGGCCTTCCGCTACGAGGCGGACGAAAACGGATACCGCCTGCGCAGCATCGGCCTGAACGAGCAGGACGACCAGGGCGGCGGCGACGATTATCTCGTGCTGGACCTGTTCGCCAAGGAAGGCTGAGGCCGTAGCCGCTACCCGGCGACGGCGTACCAGAGTCCTCCAAGCGCGCCGCAGCCGGCGATGAGCGAGAGCATACCCGCGTGGAAACGGAACGCCGCGATGGCGGCCGCCGCTGTAAGAACTGCTACAGGCCAGCGAAACGAAACCCATTGCGGCGACAGCCAGTGAATCGCTCCGAACTGCTGCCCGTCCACGTGCTCGAATAGCGCATGCAGCGCGAACCACACCCCGAGCTGCAGGATGACCCCGACAACCGCGGCGGTGATGGCGGCGAGCGCCCCGGCCAGGGCCTGGTTCCGGCGCAGTTGTTCCATGTAGGGCGCGCCGAGAAATATCCAGAGGAAGCAGGGCACGAAGGTGACCCAGAGGGTGAGCAGCGCCCCGAGGATTCCCGCCATCCACCCGGGTAGGATGCCGGAATTCTGGTGGGCGGCGAAGAATCCGACGAACTCGGTGACCAGAATGAGCGGTCCGGGCGTGGTCTCGGCCAGCGCCAGGGCATCGGCCATGCCGCCCGGGGTGAGCCAACCGTATTGGGTCACCGCCTGCTGCGCCAGATACGCCAGCACGGCATAGGCCCCGCCGAAGGTGAGCACGGCCGCCTTGCTGAACAACCACGCGATCTGGAACCACACGCTTCCGGGGCCCGCCGCAAAAAGCAGTAATGCGATCGGGCATATCCAGAGTCCGCCCCAGACGGCCACCGTGATTGCGCTACTGCGGATGCGGCCGGCGGTACCGGCCCCCGGCGTGTCTTTTTCGGGGGGAGCGCTATGGCTTCGACTGCGCAGGTATCCCACGCACGCTGCACCGGCAATTACCACCGGATAGGGCAGGTGCAAAAACAGCAGCCCGGCAAACGCAGCGGCGGCGACCGCGAACGAGAATGTCGTCTTGAGGGTCTTGCGGCCTATCCGGACGACCGCCTCCGCAATAATAACGATGACCGCGGCCCGAAGCCCCAGGAACACGGAGGCCAGGGCAACGGTATCATGAAAAGCCGCGTAGAGCATGCTGAGTAACAGCACGGCCGCAGCACCCGGCAGCACGAAAAGCAGCCCCGCGAGAATACCGCCGCGCGTGCCATGCAAGAGCCAGCCGCTGTACGTGGCCAACTGCATCGCCTCGGGGCCGGGCAACAGCATGCAGAAATTCAGCGCATGCAGAAAGCGCGCCTCGCTCAGCCACCGCTTCTCTTCGACCAGCACGCGGTGCATGACCGCGATCTGGCCGGCCGGCCCGCCAAAGCTGTTCAGGCCGATATAGCCAAAGGTGCGGAAGCACTCCTGCAGCGGCGGCGCTGGTACGGACATCGCGCTAGGCCCTCCCGGGGCGCACATGCCCCAAAAAACAACTGCGCCCTGCGTCTCTTTCGAGATGCGGGGCGCAGTCAATAAAGCGCCGGCAGCGTCCGACTCTCCCACCGGGTCGCCCCAGCAGTACCATAGGCGCAGGTGGGCTTAACTTCCGTGTTCGGAATGGGAACGGGTGTGGCCCCACCGCCATAGCCACCGGCAAAAACTTTTGACAGTGAATGCAGGGTAATCGTGTCTCGCGCACTTAATCGGCAAGGTGAGCCGAGGGGATACCGCGATACTACTTGCGGATCCTTATAAGTGCAGTCAAATCAAGCCTCACGAGTAATTAGTACCGGTCAGCTGAACATGTCGCCATGCTTACACCTCCGGCCTATCAACCAGGTAGTCTTCCTGGACTCTTTAGGGCCTAAACCAGGGAGATCTTATCTCGGGAGGGGCTTCGTGCTTAGATGCTTTCAGCGCTTATCCCTTCCAGACGTAGCTACCCAGCGGTGCCACTGGCGTGACAACTGGATCACCATAGGTCTGTCCACCCCGGTCCTCTCGTACTAGGGGCAGCTTCTCTCAAATCTCCTACGCCCGCAGAGGATAGGGACCAAACTGTCTCACGACGTTTTAAACCCAGCTCGCGTGCCACTTGAATCGGCGAACAGACGAACCCTTGGGACCTGCTTCAGCCCCAGGATGTGACGAGCCGACATCGAGGTGCCAAACAACCCCGTCGATATGGACTCTTGGGGGTTATAAGCCTGTTATCCCCGGCGTACCTTTTATCCGATGAGCAACGGCCCTTCCATACGGAACCGCTGGATCACTAAGCCCTGCTTTCGCACCTGCTCGACTTGTTGGTCTCGCAGTTAAGCTCCCTTCTGCCTTTACACTCTACGCACGATTTCCAAACGTGCTGAGGGAACCTTTGGGCGCCTCCGTTACTTTTTGGGAGGCGACCGCCCCAGTCAAACTACCCACCAGCCACTGTCCTCCGCCCGGATTCACGGGATCGGAGTTA